>CP125213.1:0-600000 GCA_030020825.1 Candidatus Blochmannia vicinus | reverse complement strand
AAAAATATTTATTGATGTCAAAAATAACTTTTATACAATATAAAAGAATGTCAGTTAGGGTGATTTTATTTAGTTAATTTTTATAATGTTAACTATATATAGGATGCTGAGAACAAATGAGTGAGACTTTATTTTTTATAGACGAAATAACTCCAGCATCATCAATATGGTCTAGTATATCACAAATCCACTGAGATAATTTTTTTACGTCGTTTTCATTTAAACCACGTCTGGTTATTGCCGGTGTACCAATACGTATGCCAGATGTAATGAAAGGATTTCTATAATCATTAGGTATGCTGTTTTTGTTAACAATAATGTTGGCACGTTCTAAGACTGTGCTAGCATCTTTTCCGGTGATATTCTTGTTTCTTAAATCTAACAAAAATAGATGATTATGAGTTATACCAGAAACTACTTCAAATTTGCGTAGTAAGAATTCTTTAACCATTATTTTAGCGTGGTCAACAACTTTTTGTTGATATAACTTAAAGGATGGATCCATTGCTTCTTTTAAGGCAATCGCTTTAGCTGCAATAACATGCATTAATGGACCTCCTTGAGAACCAGGAAAAACTGACGCATCTAGTTTTTTATAAAATTCTGCATCACTTCCACTAGCCAAAATTAAACCGCCTCTTGGTCCTGCTAATGTTTTATGAGTAGTAGCAGTTACTACATGTGCATGGGGTAGTGGATTTGGATATATACCTGCTGCAACTAATCCTGCAATATGGGCCATATCAATAAATAGATATGCTTGAACAGCATCGGCAATTTGCCGCATTTTAGACCAATTTATAATACCGGAGTATGCAGAAAATCCTCCTATAATCATTTTTGGCTTATGTATCGTAGCTAAATTATATAATTCTTCGTAATTAATGCACCCAGTTTCATCGACACCATAAAATATAGATTTATATAATTTTCCTGAAAAGTTTACTGATGAACCATGTGTTAAATGTCCTCCGTGGTTTAAGTGCATACCTAAAATAGTATCTCCAGGATGTAATAAGGCGTTGTAAACAGAGAAATTAGCTTGAGATCCAGAGTGCGGTTGTATATTTGCATAGTCTGCAGAAAATAATTTTTTTGCACGATCAATGCCCAATTGTTCGATCATATCAATATATTTGCATCCGCCATAGTAACGTTTACTTGGATATCCTTCAGCATATTTATTGGTAAGCTGGGAACCTTGTATTTTCATGACTTGTGGGCTGACATAATTTTCAGATGCAATTAATTCAATATGTTCTTCTTGTCGAGAGATTTCTTGTTTCATTATTTCCCATAATTCAATATCATAATTTGTATATACTGACATAATAATCGCCTATATTTTGTATGAAAATAGTAACTTTATACTATAAAGTAATATTTTAAAAATTTTTTAATTAAGTAAATAATTGTAAATTATTAATTCTTTTTAAGATTAAATCATTCCTAAATTTATTTTTATAAAGTATTATTAAATATTAAATAATGTTTTAATAAATAGACATTTTTGTTAGTACTTGTATTTAGAGTTTTATATATACAATTCCATTAAATATTTGTTTTTGATAATATCAAAAACTATTTTTGTTTTATTTAAACATATAAGCATATTATGCTTATATGTTTATTTGAGTTCTTGGATATATGATTACGTTATAATATACTGTTATATTAAAGTAATTTGTTGTTATATCATATACATGATTAACTAATAATAAATAGGTTATGTCTATCCATATAGATCGATTAGTTTTTTAATTTTTTGAATTATTTTCATGATGGGATTGAAGTGCGGCGTCGATGTTTAAAAAATTTATTTAATTGCGAAGCACATTCTTTTTCCAATATTCCAGTGGTTAGAGATATATGATGATTAACCATTGGATGATGGAGTATATTTTTTAACCAGGGGGTTCCTCTAGATTTTTTGTTTTTTGCGCCACAAACTAATCGATGAATACGAGCGTGAATTATTGCTCCAATGCACATCATGCATGGTTCTAAAGTAACATAAAGGGTAGTACCTAATAAGCGATAATTACCTAAAATTTTTCCTCCTATGCGTAATGCTATAATTTCTGCATGAGCACTGGGATCGTGACAAATAATAGAAGAATTCCAGCCACAACTTATAAGTTGCCCATTTTGAATTAAAACCGCTCCTACTGATATTTCTCCAATAATTTCAGCATAGGCAGCTAATGTAATAGCATGACGCATCCATATAGTATCCATATCTTCTATTTCATACATATATTTTTATTCACGCATAACAAGAATTTTATAATGCGTAATTGTGGAGTAATTTGTTATCTATATTTAGATATTAATATTTTATTTTAATAAAATAAAAAATAATTTTTAATTACAGAAATCGTTGATGTCCATATTATTTATATTTAATTAAAAATTTTTAGGTTTTATTAGTATAAAGAATGTGATGGTAATAATTATATGTATAGTTTATTTATTAGTACTTAATTTATCGCTCAAATACTACGAGCGCGCATGCATATAAATTGGTATCAGATAAGGTAATATGCATTTTTTTTAATGATAATTTATTAGCTAACAGTGCTGCATATGAAAACAAATGCAACATTGGTTTTCCTAATTTATCGTTAAATATTTCAATTTGACTAAATGTTACTCCTTGATTGATTCCAGTTCCAAATGCCTTAGCTACCGCTTCTTTTGCAGCAAAACGTTTCGCTAAGAAACGTACAGGATGTTTTTTGTTTTGATATATTTTCCATTCTGATTGGCTAAGTATGCGTTTAGCTAATTTGTCTCCGCTATGTGTTATTATTTTTTTAATTTTGATAATATCGACGATATCTATGCCAATTCCGTGAATCACTATTAACCTCTTCTTGATTTTTGTAATAATGTTTTCATATCTTTAATGGCTTTAGATAATCCACAGAAAATTGATCGGCTAATGATAGAATGTCCTATATTTAATTCTTGTATTCCTGGCAACATTGCAATAGGCTGTACATTGTGATAACCAAGACCATGCCCAGCATTGACTTTTAAACCATTATCTACAGCAAATTGTACGCTTTTTTTAATACGTTTATATTCTATATTTTTAGTTGTTTGATCTCTAGCATCAGAATACATACCAGTATGTATTTCTATGTAGGGTACTCCTATATTATATGCAGCATTAATTTGTTGTTCATCTGGATCGATGAATAGTGAAACTCTAATTCCAGAATCAATAAGCTTAAATATTATATCCTGTAATTTATTTGATTTATTAATTATATTTAAACCACCTTCAGTTGTCAGTTCTTGACGTCTTTCAGGCACTAAGCAACAATAATGTGGTTTTAACTTACATGCTATATTAATCATTTCATTTGTTGCTGCTATTTCTAAGTTCATAGCTGTTTGTATAGTTTTACGTAACATTTCGACATCTCGATCTGTGATGTGGCGACGATCTTCTCTTAAATGTACAGTAATACTGTCTGCTCCTGATTGTTCTGCAATAAATGCAGCATGTATAGGATCGGGATATGCAGTATTTCTTGCATTGCGTAGTGTTGCAATATGATCAATATTTACTCCTAATAATAAATTAGACATTATGTATACACTCTTAAGTTTAGTATTTGTATTCTTATCCAGTATGAACATTCATGTTCATACTGGATAAGAATACAATGTGTTTATAAATTGATCCATTTGAGTACAAATATAATATATAATAATTATTATTTTTCAAGATTTGTAAATTTTTATATTGAGTGATTAATTTTTAAACGATTTTTTAGGATTTACTATTACTTTGCAATAATGAATGTTAATTTTTCCAAAATTTATTAATGTAAAATACATCTACATAATACCATAAATATTATAGTGCCGCATAATTTAGACAGGTATTCTTCTTTGTTAAAGATGAAACAATGTGGTGTTATTAAAGATAATAATAATTTAGTAATTCATTCGTACATATGAATGATATTATTGTTAACAGTTTATTGCTATAATCATATAATATTCAAATTTTAATAGGTTTATAAATTAAGTAGTATTTAATACTATTGTGTATGTGTGCATGATAATACAATAAAAAGAGTGGTAATTATGTATGTAATGATTCGTACAAATATTTTTAAAGCTTATAATATATTTCTTTTGAATAGATTTCATTTGTTTATTGGCTAAATTTATTAGTATGAAGATATTTTGTATCTAAATATATTCTAGTAGTCTTATTTAGTGTATTTATTTACATCATATTCTAATATCTCTAGAGTTTTTTTTGCTGCATCTTGTTCAGCTCTACGTCGGCTAGAACCGGATCCGATGACTGGTTGTGTTAATTCGTTAATTTGACAATTTATGGTAAAAATTTGATTATGTGCCTCTCCGACTATTTGATTAACCCAATATACAGGTAACGGTAAACGACGATGTTGCATATATTCTTGCAGACGAGTTTTTGGATCTTTTTGTTTATCACAAGGATTCATTTGATTTAAACGAACTTGATACCAATTAGTAATTAATACTTCAATAGTTTGAATATTACTGTCCAAAAATATACTACCTATTATTGCTTCAACTGTATTAGCTAGAATAGATTCACGATGATATCCGCCATTTTTTAGCTCACCTTGACCTAATTGCAAATAATCTCCTAGGTTGAATTCTCGTGCTAAAGTTGCTAGAGTATTTTCACGTACTAAATTCGCACGCATTCTACTCATATCTCCTTCGCTAATATGAGGAAATTTATGATATAATATGTTGGTGATGATATAATTTAATATAGCGTCCCCTAAAAACTCTAATCTTTCGTTATGTTGATTACTAGAACTTCTATGGGTTAGTGCTTGTAATAATAAATTATATTGAGTAAAAATATAACCAAGTTTTTTTTGAAGCGAATTAACTGACATAATGTTTATAGGTTACATATTACATGTTATATATATAATATAATAAAAGTTAATTATAAAAACTTTTATTTATTTTGTTACCTTTCTAATAGGAGAAATATCTAATTTATTTATTATTAGAAGAAGATATATTAATCTTATTGTATCTTTCCTATTCTATTTATTTGTATGCTAATTGGCCATATTCCTTCTTCTTGTTTTTTTAAATTCATCCAAATTATTGTTGCTTTTCCTACTATGTTACGCTCAGGTACAAATCCCCAGTAACGACTATCTGCGCTGTTATCTCTATTATCTCCCATTACAAAATATTCATTTGTGGGTACTAACCATTCAGATATTAAGTGTTTTGTATGTTGGTTATACATTTTTATTAGGTTTTGATCACCAGGAGGTATCATTGTTAAAATATTATGTTCTATTCCATTGAATGATTCTGTAGCCTGGATTAACCGAATGCCATTTAAATTTTTTTTCTGGGATTTTGTTTTAATAAAAGAAGAATTGACCTTTCCATTTACGTCACTGTTAAATATTTGAATAAAATTACTGGGGGCAATGTTATTGTAAATAATTGGTAATGGTTGTATGTACTGAATATCATTGATATAATTAGGATATATTGTTAATTGCTTAGTAATGATATTATAAATTACTTTGTCTCCTGGTTCTCCAATTACCCGTTTAATATAGTTTAGCGTAGTATTTTTAGGATACTTAAATACTATTACGTCTCCACGTTTTGGGTGTCCAGTATTAATTAATGTTTTTTGAGTCAGAGGATTTTTAATACCATATATAAATTTTTTTACTAAAATAAAATCTCCTATTAATAAAGTTGGCATCATGGATCCAGAAGGTATCCGGAATGGCTCAAAAATAAATGATCGTATTATAAACACTAATAATAATATTGGAAAAAGTGAGGATATAAATTCAGAGATTTTTGAAAAGTATGAAATTATTAATGAATAAGTGTTTTTTGATTGTTGATAAATATTATTTGATTTTTGAAAAAATATTTTTTTATGCTGATAATGATTATATATCATTGTATATAGTTGTTTTATTCCCCAGAAAATACCTGATATTCCTGTAATAATTACTAAGACTAAAGAAAATGTGCTAATCATATAAATAAAATCCTTCAGTTATTTTTTTTATTGTTATTGACATCAAAAATTTCTAGAAACACGGTATGTGGTACATTAATATTACCTATTTTTTTCATGCGTTTTTTTCCTTCTTTTTGATTATACAATAATTTTTTCTTTCGAGTTACATCACCTCCATGACATTTTTTTAAAACATTTTTTCGTAATTGCTTGACAGTGTTGCGAGATATTATTCGTTTACCAATAGTTGCTTGAATGACAATTTCAAATTGTTGTCTTGGTATTAATTTTTGTAATTTTTTAACTAAAATATGTCCATGATACATAGATTTTTTTTGATGAGTGATTACTGATAACGCGTCAATACGTTTTTTATTAACTAATATTTCTATACATACTATACTTGATATTTGGAAATGACTGAATTTATATTCAAATGAGGCATATCCACGTGATACAGATTTTATTTGATTAAAAAAATCTAATATTATTTCAGACATAGGTAATTCGTAAGTGATCATGATCTGATTATCATGATATTTCATGGAAATTTGAGTGCCTCTTTTTTTAGTACATAGGGAAATAATTTCTCCAACATATTTTTTTGGAAGTAATATATTACATAAAACAATAGGTTCACGTATTTCTTTAATTTTTGTTAAAGCAAGTAGTTTCGATGGACTATCTATATATATTATTTGATTATCAATAGTTAATATTTCGTAAATTACCATTGGAGCTGTAACAATTAGATTAAGCGAATATTCACGTTTTAATCTTTCTTGTATAATTTCCATGTGTAATAATCCAAGGAATCCACATCGAAAACCTAGACCTAAAATTTCTGATCTTTCTGGTTCATAAAATAAAGAAGCATCATTTAAACTAAGTTTAAATAAAGCATCATGAAAAATTTTTTGATTTTTAGAGCCTGTAGGGAATAATCCTGCATAAACGTAAGGTTGCAGTTTTTTGAAACTATGACATGCATTGTTTGCTGGGCGAGTTGATAGAGTTAATGTATCTCCTACAGGAGTGCGCATAATGTTTTTGTTGACGCAAACTAACCAACCTACTTCTCCACAATTTAATATTTCACGTTTTACTTGTTTTGGAGTAAAAATACCCATTTGATCAACAGTGTATTTTTGTCCCGTATTCATAGATTGTAATATATCGCCCTTGTTTAATTTTCCGTTTTTAATGCATACTAACGATACAATGCCTAAATATTTATTAAACCAGGAATCAATAATTAGTGCTTGCAGAGGAGCATGTGAGTTTCCTTGAGGATGTGGAATATCATAAATTAAATGTTCTAGTAATTCTGATATGCCATAGCCAGTTTTAGCTGAACATTTTATTGCATTATCTGCATTAATTCCGATAATGTTTTTAATTTCTTGAGATACTCGGATAGGATCAGCTGTTGATAAATCGATTTTATTTAATGCTATAATGACTTTTAAATTCATTTCTGTAGCAATTTGATAATTAGCTACAGTTTGTGCTTCAACCCCTTGCGTAGCATCTACTACTAATAAAGCGCCTTCGCATGCTGCTAGGGATCGAGATACTTCATAAGAAAAATCGACGTGTCCTGGAGTATCGATAAGATTTAATTGATAAGATTGGCCAAATTTAGACGTGTAATTTAGTGTTACGTTTTGTGATTTTATAGTAATGCCACGTTCTCGTTCTAATTCCATAGAATCTAATACTTGAGGTGTCATTTCACGTGCGCTTAATCCTCCACAAGTTTGAATAAATCGATCAGATAATGTTGATTTTCCATGATCAATGTGTGCAATAATAGAAAAATTACGTATGTATTTTATCATGATTATTATCAGTTGTGTGTAAACCTAAATTTAATTGGTATTTAATTAGAATTAATTAGTGTACAATAAGATGTTTTGAATAGATATGAAATAATTATAGAACAAATCGATGATTTTTGAGAAGTATATTAGCAAATGATTTATAATCTGAGTACATAGTATTAATTGAATTATATGTTTAGACATCAATAGTTTGGTTACGTTAAAATTACGTGTGACCTACAATATTATCGTTATTTATTAAAGTTTTATAATATTGGAAATACACTTATTATATGTGAAATATATATTTATTTAATATTGTAAATTTTGTTAATAAATAATGTTGAGATTTTAAACAAAAATTATCCGAATAGTAGCATAATGTAATGAAGGAATTGACCTGGCGATATTTTTTATCAGAAGAAAAAAAATTATCTTATTTTAAGAATATATTATCTTCTTTAGAAGAACAGAAAAGAAAAGGAATTGTTTGTTATCCAAAACAAAAAGATATTTTTAATGCATTTCGTTTTACTAGTTTTGAATCTGTCAAAGTTGTTATTATAGGACAAGATCCTTATCATGGACCAAATCAAGCACATGGGCTTGCTTTTTCTGTGTTACCTGGTGTTTTGATACCTCCTTCTTTAAGGAATATTTATAAAGAACTCGTATCTGATATACCAAATTTTGTTATACCAAGTCATGGTTGTTTGAAAAGCTGGGCAAAGGAAGGGGTATTGCTACTGAATAGTATTTTGACTGTTGAAGCAGGAAAAAGTAATTCTCACGCTAATATTGGATGGGAATTATTTACAGATAAAGTAATACGTATACTTAATATTTATAAAGAAAAAATTATATTTATGTTATGGGGGCGGTATGCTCAAAAAAAAGGAAATATTATTAGTCAAAAAAAACATCATATTTTAATCGCATCGCATCCTTCGCCTATATCAGCTCAATATGGGTTTTTGGGATGCCGGCATTTTTCTAGAGCTAATATGTTTTTAATGCAACAAGATAAACAGATGATTGATTGGCAGCCTAAAATAGTTGACTGAATTTTAATAAAAAATTAAAAATATTTTAAAGCGTATTTAGATAACATAGTTGTTTGGTGTTATTATGTGGTTTTAATTATTTTTTATTTTATGTTTTCAGATATCTTCTTGTTTGTTTTATTTAATAAATAATTTTTAAAGTAATAATCGACTATATATCGTGAAAGATTATGTAATATGAATAATCTAAAACCGATATTTTATCGTTAATTGAATACAATAGTTATTACAATTATATTAATTTTTATGAAAATTATTTATGTAATACGGCAATTTTCAGTTAGAGTATTAATTATTGCATAATTATTATTTAATAACAGCATTTAGAAGACATGTAATTGCTCTGGTTTATTAAATTTTCTGCACGCATACATAATATTTAACATTTAGTTCTTGAGACTGTAACCATAGCAGGCCGAATTAGTCTACCATTAAGAATATATCCTTTTTGAATAATTGTTAATACTTGATTGGGTTTTTGATCTTCGGATTCTATCACAGATATTGCTTGATGTATTTCAGGATTGAATGGGACATGAATTTCGTGTATGGATTCTAATCCAAATTTGTGTACAGTATCTAAAAATGATTTTAATGTTAGTTCAATTCCTTCTATTATAGCAGACAATGAAGTATTGGAATGATCTGAAATATTCAATGTGCGTTCTAAGTTATCAATGACTGGTAGTAATTCAAATATGAACCGTTCTAATCCAAATTTATGTATTTTTTCTATTTCTTGGGCATTACGTCGACGAATATTTTCTATTTCAGCTGTTAGACGTAGTACAGTATTACGTTCGTGTTCTTTAAGTTGAGCTAATTTTATTTTTAGTTTAACAATTTGATCATTTTTTGGATCAATAATATTATCTGCTGTAGAATTAGATTCTAATAGTTCTTCTTTTTCTACTTTTTTATCCTGTGATATATGTTCATTAGTATTGTTTTTTATATTGTTGTCTATCATGAATTTTATCCTCTGTTTATTAATTACATATTTTATAATTCAGTTATTATAAGGACGAATAGCAGGTATTCAAGACATCATTTGTGATGAATAAAAAATTACAACAAAAACAGAAAGGATTCATAATAACATGACTTCTTCTATTTTTAGTACCATTGGTATTATAGGATACTCTCGTTATCCGCAAGCTATACATACATATGATATTTTATATCGTTGGCTGTATAATAAAGGAATTACAGTAATCATTGAACATCATGCAGCTAGTTTATTAAATATACAAAAATCAGTTGTAGGTGATTTGAATGATATAGGTAATTATGCAGATTTAGCTATAGTTATAGGCGGAGATGGAAATATGCTAAGAGCTGCAAATATTTTGGCACAGTATGATATTAAAGTTATTGGTATTAATCGTGGAACTCTTGGATTTCTTACTGATTTAGATCCTAATTCAGCATTAATGGAATTATCTGATGTTTTATCTGGCCATTTTATTAATGAAAAGCGGTTTTTATTAGATGTGACAGTACAACGCTGCAGTAATATAACTAGGTTAGGCAGTGCTATTAATGAAGTTATTTTACATACAAATACAATCAGACGTATGATTGAGTTTGAATTATATATTGATAATAATTTTGTTTTTTCTCAGAGATCTGATGGGCTAATTGTTTCTACTCCAACTGGATCGACCGCATATTCCTTATCTGCTGGAGGACCGATTCTTAGCCCAATGGTAGATGCTATTATATTGGTGCCAATATGTCCTCATACCTTATCGTCTCGGCCAGTTGTGATTAATAGTAAAAGTATTATTTGTTTAAAATTTTCTAAAGTTACGTCTGAATTGAAAATTGGTTGTGATAATCAAATTCCTACTTTTATATGTAAAGAAGAAGAAATTTTTATTCAACGTAGTAATTATTATCTTGATTTAATTCATCCCAGTAATTATAACTATTTTAAAACATTAAATATTAAGCTTGGTTGGTCAAAAAATATTTCTGAAACAGAAAAGTAGTAGCAATATAATTAGGTAATAATTATATGGAATATTTATTTTTTTTGTATTTAATAATCTTAACTTAGAATAAATTGAATAGAAAATTATGTGTTTGAAGGTATTTCATATCGTGATACACACGATCGTCGCTGTAGCAATGATGGTGTGTATCATAAGTTGCACAATGCTGCAGTATACTCCTAAATATTTTGATGTAAAGCAAGGTAATTATTTGTCTGAATGTGACATCAACAAAATTTGCCTTGGTATGACAAAATTAGATATATCTTCTAGTATTGGGGTTCCGACATTGCAAGGTTTGTTAGAACCGAATATATGGTATTACATTTTTTATCATTGTATTGGCAACAAAATAGTAAAGTATCAAATTTTGACATTAAAATTTGATACTAATGATGTTTTAATAACTATTAATAAGAAGTAATAGTTATTAAAACATTAATAATAAAATTATTAATGTTTTAGTGAAATTTTACTATTTCTAATATCAAAATATGTATTTAAATTAATAAATACAGATATGCATATCTTTGTATTTGATGTGATAAAATATATTATGTACCGTACATTTGATTAGCTCTGGAAATGAATGATTTAATTATACTTTTATATTTTTTTTTTAAAATGTGATTAAAAAATTTTTCAATAAATATTGATTTAAATTCATAATAAGAAACATATTCAATTCTACTGATATCAGAAGTAATAGGAACAAATTTCCAGTAACCATAAAATGATTTAAATGGGCCTCTTACTAAGAGTATTATGATACTTTTATTTTTTATAAAAAAATTATGAGTCACTAATGATTTAATCATTCCATTTGTAACTAAATTCATTTCAGCAATTAATTCGTTATCCTTTTTCTCTAAAATTTTACTTACGTTACATCCAGGGATAAATTGAGTATAAGAATTAATATCGTTTACTAAATGAAACATTTGTTCTACGCTATAAGGAACTGAGGTAAAATATTTGACATGATGCATATTTATTTTATTTGTTTATTATGTTTTCATATATATGATACATTATATTAGTGATGTGTTTATTTTTAAATAATAAAAAAAATTAAAATCAATATTTTATGAAAATTAAATTATGACGCAGTTAGTTTTAAAAAAAATTACTCAAAATAAACGTGCATATTATGAATATTTTATTGAAAAAAAAATTGAAGCTGGAATTGTATTATTAGGGTGGGAAGTAAAATCTGCACGTTCTAATATGGTAACTATTAATAATAGTTATATATCTTTTGATAATAAAGAAGCATATATTTATAATTCTATATTCCAGACAAATATAACTCAATTTTATAATGAAGTATATAATTCAGCTCGCATACGTAAGTTATTATTAAAAAAAAATGAATTACTATTTTTGATGGAAACGGTTAAACAAAGAGGTTATACCATAGTTGTGTTAGATTTGTATTGGCGGGATTCTTGGATTAAAATAAGCATCGGGATTGCCAAAGGTAAGAAAAAATATGATAAAAGAAATATAATAGATGCGCATAAATGGAAGAAAGAAAAAGTACATATTTTAAAGTATGTAAAATAAATAATGTTTTGTATATACATCGTTTTATGTTATAATCATCCTTATTTAGAAAAGATAGCGGGGCTGATTTTGGATTCGACGGGATATCTTATATTTAAAGTGCATGCCGAGGTGAGGCAGGCCTCGTAAAAAAGCCTAAAAAAATAACTGCAAATAATAGTACACGTAGTGAATCTGTTGCTTTGGCAGCTTAAAATCAGATTAATACCCTGAAGATTCCCTCTTACATTTAATATTTACTCTTGAATATTAAAAAGAAAGTTAAATGAGAGGTCATATATAATAAGAGTGCGCGTGAATGCTTGCTTTTGGCTTGACGTTAAGTGTTATAAAAGCTAGTGGATTTAGTGATTGGTCTTGATATATCTAAATCGATTAAATACAATTTGAGACCTAAGCATGTAGGTGACTGAGAATAGTTAAGAATTTCTGGACGCGGGTTCAAATCCCGCCAGCTCCACTGAAGATTTAAAATTCAAAATAGCGAATAAATCCAATTAAATAATCAAGTGGTTAAAGAGAATTTTTTATAATAGGTAAGTATATAATATTACTTTGTTTTTTATTTTTTCAGATAATCGGTTGGATTTGTGTGCTACACTAAGATTAGTTTGAGGTAAAAGTGGTGTAATAAAGTGATGTTTAAATTTTAGAGTTGTTTTCTGCATCTACTTATTTATTAAAAATGTATAGAATTGCTTTCTTATTGTACCATTCAAAATTTTATCTAACAAGATAATGTTTGTTTTCTTGTTTAATATTTCATTATTTGACAACAAGAATATCTATTGTTTAAAAATTAAATTAAGAAATTTTTAAGAAAATTATATGGATTATTTATATTTATTTGTTGCTATTCTTTCAGAAGTTGTTGCTACTGCTTCTTTAAAAGCGTCTGAAGGGTTTAGTAAATTGTATCCTTCTATTGTGGTAGTGATTGGTTATTTACTTTCTTTTATATTGTTATCTTTGGTGTTACAAACAATACCGATGGGTATTGCATATTCTTGTTGGGCTGGTCTTGGGATTATATTTATTACTGTAGTAGGATATTTATTTTATGATCAAAAGTTAGATGGTTTAGCTATTATTGGTATTACTTTTATTATTATTGGTGTCGTATTAATTAATGTATTTTCTAGAACAGTAAAGCATTAATTGTATATAAAAATGTTTTATAGAAATAATTTAAAATTTATTGCTAAAATTATATTTATATATATATATATATTTTGTATGATTGAAGTAGTTTATGTTTATTTGAGCTAATATTTTATTACCATTAAAGTGTGTTTAATTTATTTTAAATAGATTTTTTATTGATATTTATTGTAATTTACTGAAATTTATAGTGATACAACTTTTATTATAATTTAAAATTTTTTAAATATTTTGTTTTAGAGGGATGATAACATTGTGTAAATTTATATGTATATGTGTGTAGTGTAGTAGGCAAAAAATTTATTTCTTGTGGATTATTTATTATATATAAGTTTAAAATTATTGTTAATAATTTTTTGAATATTGATTATCTCTATTGAGATAAAATAAAATTGTTTGTATTTATTATGATAAAAAGATGAAATTCAATATTTTAAATAAGTTTGATGATCATAAAAAATTTCTTGTAGAGTTACCTAAAATTGTTCAGAGAATGGATTATTTTAAGATTTTGTATAGTCCTAAAGAGTTCAGTAATGAATTGTTGTATGCTATTTCTCGAGCATGTCATCATATTTGTTTGGTTACTCTTTATTTAGAAGGTGATCAAGGTGGTAAAAGGATTTTTGATGCTTTATTTCGAGTTAAACAAATTCGTCCAAAAATTAAAATTATAATTTTGGTGGATTGGCATCGTGCTAAGAGAAGTCGTATTGGTTCTACCAAAAAATGTACAAATGTTGATTGGTATATAGATCTTATAAATAAGTATCCTAATACTGAGATTGCAATATATGGAATACCAATTAATATAAGTGAAGTATTAGGGGTGCTTCATTTGAAGGGATTTATTATTGATGATCAAATATTGTATAGTGGAGCTAGTTTGAGTGATGAGTATTTGCATGTGAGTACTAAGTATCGATACGATCGATACCATATAATACGGAATCGTCAATTATCAAATATTATGTTAGATTATATTAATAAAGAATTATTGTCTTCAAGGGTAATTAGTAAATTAGGATGCGAAAGTTCTTTAAGTAAATTGAATAGGCATAGAAAAAATGATATTCGTTTATTGCGTCGTAGTTTACGAAGGGGTTGTTATTGTTATCAGGGTAATGCGACATTTAATGAATTAGCGATAGCTCCGTTAGTTGGTTTAGGTAAAAATAGTGAACTTAATCAAGCGATTTATCATTTAATTTGTTCATCAAAGAGTAAAATAATATTATGCACGCCATATTTTAATATGCCTAATTTTTTAATAAACACTTTAATTTATTTGTTACATAAAGGAAGAAATATAGAAATTATTGTAGGAGATAAAATTGCTAATGATTTTTATATTCCTTCTAATAAACCATTTACATTAATTAGTGTTTTACCGTATTTGTATGAATTAAATCTGCGTTATTTTTTAAAAAAATTGCAAAGCTATGTTGATAATAAACAATTAACGGTGCGAATGTGGAGAGAAGGTAATAATGGGTATCATGTTAAAGGAATTTGGGTGGATGATGAGTGGCAGTTACTTACTGGAAATAATCTAAATCCTAGATCTTTAAGGTTTGATTTGGAAAATGCTTTACTTATACATGATCCATGTAAAATGTTATTGAATCAAAATGATAAAGAATTGAAGACTATTCGTGTGCACACTAGTTCAGTTATGCATTATACGTCATTGCAGCACATATCCAATTATCCTGTAAAGGTAAGACAGCTTCTTCATAAAATTCGCAAACTTAGGTTTGATCGATTAATTAGTCGTATTTTATAAAAATTTTATTTTTTGTTTATTCTTTTCTTATTTTCTCTTTTGTTTTATATAGAAATATAGAGATCTCAGGTATTGCGAAGTTAAGTTCTCACGGGTCATTAGTATCGGTTAGCTTAACACTTCGCAGTGCTTATACACCCGACCTATCAACGTCATCGTCTTTAACGTCCCTTTAGGAGGATTTTATATCCTCGGGGAAGACTCATCTTGAGGCAAGTTTCCCGCTTATATGCTTTCAGCGGTTATCTTTTCCGCACGTAGCTACCGGGCAATGCCATTGGCATGACAACCCGAACACCAGTGGTGCGTCCACTCCGGTCCTCTCGTACTAGGAGCAGCCCCTCTCAATCTTCCAACGCCCACGGCAGATAGGGACCGAACTGTCTCACGACGTTCTAAACCCAGCTCGCGTACCACTTTAAATGGCGAACAGCCATACCCTTGGGACCTACTGCAGCCCCAGGATGTGATGAGCCGACATCGAGGTGCCAAACACCGCCGTCGATATGAACTCTTGGGCGGTATTAGCCTGTTATCCCCGGAGTACCTTTTATCCGTTGAGCGATGGCCTTTCCATTCAGAACCACCGGATCACTAAGACCTGCTTTCGCATCTGCTCGAATCGTCACTCTCGCAGTTAAGCTAGCTTATGCCTTTGCACTAACCTCACGATGTCCAACCGTGATTAGCTAACCTTTGTGCTCCTCCGTTACTCTTTGGGAGGAGACCGCCCCAGTCAAACTACCCACCAGACACTGTCCTTGGTCCGGATCACGGACCTAAGTTAGAATATCAAATGTTAAAGGGTGGTATTTCAAGGATGACTCCATAAAAGCTAGCGCTTTTACTTCATGGTCTCCCACCTATCCTACACATCAATATTTAATATCCAGTATCAAGCTATAGTAAAGGTTCACGGGGTCTTTCCGTCTTGCCGCGGGTACGCCGCATCTTCACGGCGAATTCAATTTCACTGAGTCTCGGGTGGAGACAGTCTGGCCATCATTACGCCATTCGTGCAGGTCGGAACTTACCCGACAAGGAATTTCGCTACCTTAGGACCGTTATAGTTACGGCCGCCGTTTACCGAGGCTTCGATCAAGAGCTTTTCTTTTATTTGTAATAAAAGATAACCCTCTCAATTAACCTTCCGGCACCGGGCAGGCGTCACACCGTATACGTCCACTTTCGTGTTTGCACAGTGCTGTGTTTTTAATAAACAGTTGCAGCCAGCTGGTATCTTCGACTGGGTTCAGCTTCAGAAGCAATATATTTATTGTTCTTACACTTACATTCCAGCGTGCCTTCTCCCGAAGTTACGGCACTATTTTGCCTAGTTCCTTCACCCGAGTTCTCTCAAGCGCCTGAGTATTCTCTACCTAACCACCTGTGTCGGTTTATGGTACGATTAGATATAACCTGAAGCTTAGAGGATTTTCCTGGAAGTATAGCATTAATTCCTTCGCCATCTTGATGGCTCGTCATAGCGCCTCAGCGTTGGAAAGAATGGATTTTCCTGAATCTTTCCGCTTACACGTTTAAACCGAGACTACCGATCCTCGGAGAACCTAGCTTTCTTCGTCACCCCATCGCAGTTATATCTAGTACAGGAATATTAACCTGTTTCCCATCAGCTACGCCTGTTGGCCTCACCTTAGGGGTCGACTTACCCTGCCCCGATTAACGTTGGACAGGAACCCTTAGTTTTTCGGCGAGCGGGTTTTTCACCCGCTTTATCGTTACTTATGTCAGCATTCGCACTTCTGATACCTCCAGCATGTTTTACAACACACCTTCTCAGGCTTACAGAACGCTCCCCTACCCAATAAAAATTTTATATTTGATATAATTATAAATGCAAAATATTAAATTATAAAATATGTATTGTCGCAGCTTCGGTGCATGATTTAGCCCCGTTACATCTTCCGCGCAAGCCGACTCGACCAGTGAGCTATTACGCTTTCTTTAAATGATGGCTGCTTCTAAGCCAACATCCTGGCTGTCTAAGCCTTCTCACATCGTTTCCCACTTAATCATAACTTAGGGACCTTAGCTGGCGATCTGGGTTGTTTCCCTCTCCACGACGAATGTTAGCACCCGCCGTGTGTCTCCCGTAATAGCATTCTTTGGTATTCGTAGTTTGCAACGAGTTGGTAGTCTGGGAAGACCCCTAGTCGAAACAGTGCTCTACCCCCAAAGATGAATTTACGAGGCGCTACCTAAATAGCTTTCGGGGAGAACCAGCTATCTCCCGGTTTGATTGGCCTTTCACCCCTAACCACAAATCATCCGCTAATTTTTCAACATTAGTCGGTTCGGTCCTTCAATCAGTGTTACCTAATTTTCAACCTGTTCATGGTTAGATCACCGGGTTTCGGGTCTATATCCTGCAACTTAACGCCCAGTTAAGACTCGGTTTCCCTATGGCTCCCTTATTTAGTTAACCTTGCTACAGAATATAAGTCGCTGACCCATTATACAAAAGGTACGCAGTCACACAAATAAACGATCATTCGTGCTCCTACTGCTTGTACGTACACGGTTTCAGGTTCTATTTCACTCCCCTCGCCGGGGTTCTTTTCGCCTTTCCCTCACGGTACTGGTTCACTATCGGTCAGTCAAGAGTATTTAGCCTTGGAGGATGGTCCCCCCATCTTCAGACAAAATATCACGTGTTTCGTCCTACTCGTTGAGTTACGATAACTAATATATTTTCAGATACGAGGCTATCACTCTATATTGCTAATTTTTCCAAATTATTCTCTTAATACATAAGTGGTATCATATAACTCTGGGCTGTTCCCTGTTCGCTCGCCACTACTAAGGGAATCTCAAATTGATTTCTGTTCCTCAGAGTACTAAGATGTTTCAGTTCCTCTGGTTTGCTTCATTTAGCTATGAATTTACTAAATGATAATGCACAATTTATCTTGCATTAGGTTTCCCCATTCGGAAATCACCGGTTAAAACGCTTCACATCAGCTTACCGATGCTTTTCGCAGATCAGCACGTCCTTCATCGCCTTTGACTGCCAAGGCATTCACCGTGTACGCTTAAATTACTTAACTTCGCAATCCTCAGATCTCTATAATTTAATTAGATGAATTATATTTTATTTACTATATAAACACATTCATTTTAATATGTGTTTATATTCTAATAAACTTAAATATAATATCATTTACTTCTAGTATTTTAAAAGTTTAAGATTTAAGTTTTGTCCTAATTGTTAAAGAACTATAAAATACAAAATTTTTATTTATGAAAATAAATATGTCCCCTAGGGGCTTTGAACCCCTGTTGCCGCCGTGAAAGGGCAGTGTCCTAGACCTCTAGACGAAGGGGACCTGAGCTCTAGTTGCAACAAAATAAAAATTTTTTATTTACTTCATATTTTTAGTTTTATCTTTATAAAAAACATTAGATAATTTATGTGGGCGCTTCGCTTATATTACTTTTGATAAGTAAGGAGGTGATCCAACCGCAGGTTCCCCTACGGTTACCTTGTTACGACTTCACCCCAGTCATGAATCACAAAGTGGTAAGTGTCCTCCCTAAGGTTAAACTGCTTACTTCTTTTGCAACCCACTTCCATGGTGTGACGGGCGGTGTGTACAAGGCCCGGGAACGTATTCACCGTGACATTCTGATCCACGATTACTAGCGATTCCGACTTCATGGAGTCGAGTTGCAGACTCCAATCCGGACTAAGACGTACTTTATGAGGTTTGCTTGCTCTTACGAGATTGCTTCTCTTTGTATACGCCATTGTAGCACGTTTGTAGCCCTACTCATAAGGGCCATGATGACTTGACGTCATCCTCACCTTCCTCCGGTTTATCACCGGCAGTCTCCTTTGAGTTCCCGACTTTACTCGTTGGCAACAAAGGATAAGGGTTGCGCTCGTTGCGGGACTTAACCCAACATTTCACAACACGAGCTGACGACAGCCATGCAGCACCTGTCTCAAAGTTCCCGAAGGCACTCTCATATTTCTATGTGATTCTTTGGATGTCAAGAGTAGGTAAGGTTCTTCGTGTTGCATCGAATTAAACCACATGCTCCACCGCTTGTGCGGGCCCCCGTCAATTCATTTGAGTTTTAACCTTGCGGTCGTACTCCCCAGGCGGTCGATTTAACGCGTTAGCTTCGAAAGCCACAGATCAAGTCTGCAACCTTCAAATCGACATCGTTTACGGCATGGACTACCAGGGTATCTAATCCTGTTTGCTCCCCATGCTTTCGTACTTGAGTGTCAGTTTTAGTCTAGGGGGCCGCCTTCGCCACTGGTATTCCTCCAGATCTCTACGCATTTCACCGCTACACCTGGAATTCTACCCCCCTCTACGAAACTCTAGCTTGCCAGTTTCAAATGCAGTTCCTAAGTTGAGCTTAGGGATTTCACATCTGACTTAACGAACCACCTACGTACGCTTTACGCCCAGTAATTCCGATTAACGCTTGCACCCTCCGTATTACCGCGGCTGCTGGCACGGAGTTAGCCGGTGCTTCTTGTATGGGTAACGTCAATTAAAATTGGTATTATCAAAATTAAATTCTTCCCCATTGAAAGTGCTTTACAACCCGAAGGCCTTCTTCACACACACGGTATAGCTGCATCAGGGTTTCCCCCATTGTGCAATATTCCCCACTGCTGCCTCCCGTAAGAGTCTGGACCGTGTCTCAGTTCCAGTGTGGCTGATCGTCCTCTCAGACCAGCTAAGGATCGTGGCCTAGGTGGGCTATTACCCCGCCTACTAGCTAATCCTATCTGGGTTCATCCGATAGCATAAGGCTTTATTTATTACGAACAAAACATAAAGTCCCCTACTTTGGTCTTTATGACTTTATGCGGTATTAGCTATCGTTTCCAATAGTTATCCCCCTCTATCGGGCAGATCCCCAGACTTTACTCACCCGTTCGCCGCTTGCCAATCAGAACAACGAAATCGTTGCTCCTGCTGCCGCTCGACTTGCATGTGTTAAGCTTACCGTCAGCGTTCAATCTGAGCCATGATCAAACTCTTCAATTTAAATCAGTTCCCATTTATAATCAATAAGCGCACCAATATTTTATGCATAACCATTAATTAGTGAACTTTTTATATTTTATAAATAGTAAAATACTATCTTTCATATTCGCGTAAGTGCCCACATAAATTATCTAAAATTCAATTGTTAAAGAACTATACTTCCAATTACATATGCTTCATGTTATTTCTAAAACAAAACAAATATATCATTAGCATTGATTTTAGTTAATGTCAATAGTATTTAAGATTATTTCTATAATTCAATAGTTATTATTTAAAGTATTAAATTAGTCCTTTATAATTATTTTAAAATTATTTGAATAATTTAATATTTTAGGAAATGATATATAATAATATTGTAATTATGTTATTGCGTGTAATGTTTGTAAGATTGCAATTAATTTTGTAGTTTAACTTACTGTTATGAGGATACTATGACGCAATCATCATTGTTTATTCGTCGTGTGTTAATTAGTGTGTTTGATAAATCTAATATTTTAGAATTTGCTCAATCATTAATTGAACGTGGCATTCAATTATTATCGACTGGAGGTACAGCTCAAGTATTAGCTGAAGCTGGGTTACCGGTATTTAAAATTTCTGATTATATTAAGTTACCTGAAATAATGAATGGACGTATCAAAACGTTACATTATAAGATATATGCTGGGATTCTTGGTAGACGAGGATTAGATGATGCTGTTATGCATCAATATAATATTCAACCAATTGATATGGTAGTGATTAATTTCTATTCGTTTAACTCTTTGTTAATGAAAAATAAAATACATTCTGAAGAAGAAATGTTAGATCATATTGATATTAGTGGTCCAAGTATGGTAAGAGCAGCAGCAAAAAATTATAGGAATGTTGCTACTGTGGTCAATAGTAATAGTTATGAAAAAATTTTAGATGAAATTAATCACTGTAATGGATTACTCAGCTTAGAAACCCGTTTTTATTTAGCTGTAAAAGCATTTAAGTATGTTGCTGAATATGATAATTCAATTTCTGATTATTTTAATGATCAGCTGAAAAGTAATTGTTGTGCTGCTATGGCTGATGAGGACAATTGCGATGCATCCTATCATTGTTTTCCCAAACATTTAACTTTTATGAATCTTAAATTTACAAAAAAACAGGATATGCGTTATGGAGAAAATCCACATCAACGAGCAGCATTTTATATAGATACTTGTGCGAAACAAATGGGATCTATTGCTACTGCTCATCAATTGCATGGAAAGCCATTATCTTATAATAATATTTTAGATATGGATACGGCTTTGGAATGTGTAAAAATGTTTGATGAACCAACTTGTGTAATTGTTAAACACGCTAATCCATGTGGTGTTGCTACTTCTAATACAATTAGTTCGGCATATCTTAAAGCTTATCAATCGGATCCTGTTTCTGCATTTGGAGGAATTATTGCTTTTAATAGGTCTTTAGATAAAAACACGGTTCAAACTATCGTTAAGAGACAATTTGTAGAAGCAATCGTAGCGCCAAGTATTGATCGAGATTGTCTTAGTATTTTATCTAGTAAAAAACATATACGAGTGTTGGAATGCGGTGTGTGGACTGTGAGAAAATCAGATATAGATTTTAAACGTGTTAATGGAGGATTATTAATACAAGATTATGATCTTATAACAGATTTACAATCTTTAGCAATAGTTACTATACGCCAGCCAACAGATGAGGAAATGAAGGATGCATTGTTCTGTTGGAAAATAGTTAAGTTTGTTAAATCTAATGCAATTGTTTGTGGCAAAAATTATCAAACAACCGGAATTGGTAGTGGTCAAATGAATCGAGTGCATGCGGTAAAAATAGCTGTTTCTTTTAAAGAACAGGGTACGTTGAAGAATATCCAAGGATCAGTGATGGCTTCTGATGCTTTTTTCCCTTTTCCTGATGTAATACGTATTGCGGCTGAAGTAGGTATTAGTTGTATCATCCAACCAGGAGGATCTATTCGAGATCAGGAAATTATTAAAACTGCCAATAAATATGGTATCTCGATGATTTTCACACGTATCCGTCATTTTAGGCATTGATTCCTTAAAATACGGTTTTGATAGAATTTATATTGTTTATATAAAACACTAGTTGTAATGCTCTCGATTATGTATAGATGGTATATAAAATCTAGTAATAATATTTATTTTTATTTATGTTTTATAGAAATTAATAAATATAAGGTGCATTATGTGCTGATTTTGGTATAAAACTAAAGAATATATATTAATAATATAGAACAATTATATTATTAATATTTAAATTTTAAAATTATATTAAATTATATTTTTTATATGTTGTATCTATATTACTAATTGTTTACTCTAACTTAGTATTTTCAGTCTATAACACTATTATATATTAGTATAATCGTTTTTTCATAATTAAAAAATATAAGGTTTATGTAGCGTTTAATAATTCAGTTAAGTTTGCTGATGCTTCATCTGCTGTAATTTGAGAAGAAATATTTGTTGTTGTTTTGGATTTTTCTATTTCATTTTTATTACTTGAATGACGACGGTGATGCATGCGTTCTTGATGGTAAGAGTAGCCAGTTCCAGCTGGAATTAATCTGCCAACAATAACATTTTCTTTAAGACCGCGCAGTTCATCTCTTTTCCCAGCTACAGATGATTCAGTTAATACACGTGTTGTTTCTTGAAAAGATGCTGCAGAAATAAATGATTCTGTAGCTAATGATGCCTTAGTGATTCCTAGTAAATTACGCATAAAGCTTATTTTTACTTTTCCTTCATTTTCTAATTTTCGGTTAGCAATTTTAATACGTGAATATTCTACTTGTTCACCTACTAATAAATCGGAATTTCCTGATCGAATGACAGTAGCTTTACGTAGCATTTGTCTCACAATGACCTCTATATGTTTATCGTTAATTTTTACTCCTTGTAAACGATAAACATCTTGTACTTCATTGACAATATAGCGAGTTACTGCATGCACCCCACGTAATCTTAAAATGTCGTGTGGAGATTCTGGTCCATCAGAAATAATATCTCCGCGATCTACATATTCACCTTCGAAAACATTAAGATGACGCCATTTTGGAATCATTTCTTCATAAATATCTCCATCATCGTTTATGGGAGAAATCATCAAACGCCGTTTTCCCTTTGTTTCTTTTCCAAAAGAAATTGTTCCGCTAATTTCTGCTAAAATTGCTGATTCTTTTGGCCGACGCGCTTCGAATAAGTCTGCAACACGTGGTAACCCGCCAGTAATATCTTTAGTACCACCGCTTTCATGTGGTAATCTTGCTAATGTATCTCCACAAATAATTCTTGATCCATTAACTAACTGGATCACACTTCTACCAGGCAAAAAATATTGTGCTGGAACGTCTGTACCTGGAATAAAAATGTCGTAACCATTAACATCTACTATTTTTAATGTTGGTCTTAAATCTTTAGCCCCACTTACACGTTCAGAGGTATCCAATACTACGATAGAGGTTAATCCTGTTAACTCATCAGTTTGTTTAACAATGCTTTGTCCATCTACCATATCAACAAATTGGATAAATCCGCTTACTTCTGCAATTACTGGCATAGTATGTGGATCCCAATAAGCGACTATTTCTCCATGTGTTACTTCTTCTCCATTTTTTTTTGTTATTATAGCGCCATAAGGTACCTTATAGCTTTCTTTAGTACGAGAAAATTGATCGATAATTTTAAGTTCGGTGTTACGAGATGTAATTACTAATTTTCCTTCTCCATTTATTACAGATTTAATATTTTTTAAGTGAACAGCGCCCTTATTTTTGATTTGAATGCTTGACTCTAAAGCAGATCTAGAGGCAGCTCCACCGATATGAAAGGTACGCATTGTTAATTGAGTACCTGGTTCGCCTATAGATTGTGCTGCAATAACGCCAATTGCTTCTCCTTTATTTACAAGTTGACCTCTAGCTAAATCCCGGCCATAACATTTTGCACATACACCAAAATCAGTATCACATGTCACAACAGATCGCACTTTAACGGTATCAATTGAATGTTCATCTAAAATATCACACCAATATTCGTCTAACAAAGTATTACGTTTAATCAATACTTTAGTATCTTCATTATTAGATTCTAAAACGTTTTCTGCTAAAACTCGTCCTAATACACGTTCTCGTAAAGGTTCTTTTACATCACCTCCTTCAATGACAGGACTCATTATGATACCGGCAAACGTATTACAGTCATCTTGTGTAATTACTAAATCTTGAGCTACATCAACTAGACGTCGTGTTAAATAGCCAGAGTTAGCTGTTTTTAAAGCAGTATCAGCTAATCCTTTTCGGGCTCCATGTGTAGAAATAAAATATTGTAATACATTCAGTCCTTCCCGGAAATTTGCTGTAATAGGTGTTTCAATAATTGATCCATCTGGTTTTGCCATTAAACCTCGCATACCAGCAAGTTGGCGTATTTGTGCTGCTGATCCACGCGCTCCAGAGTCTGCCATCATAAAAATATTATTGAATGATGGCTGTATTTCTACTTGTCCATTCCGATTTATTACAGTTTCAGTGGCTAAATTATCCATCATTGCTTGTGCCACTCGCTCATTGGCTGCAGCCCATATATCAATCACTTTATTGTAGCGCTCACCTGCTGTAACTAGTCCAGTCTGAAATTGTTCTTGTATTTCGGCTACTTCAGATTCTGCTTCATCAATTATATCAGCTTTTTTTAAAGGAATAATCATATCATCAATACCGACTGAAGCTCCAGAACGAGCAGCGTATGCGAATCCAGTATACATAATTTGATCAGCTAATATAACAGTAGCTTTCAATCCGAGTAAACGATAGCAACTATTTAGCATTGTAGATATAGCTTTTTTTCCTAATACTTGATTGACTAATATGAATGGCAGTCCTTTGGGTATAATCATCCAAAAAATAGCACGTCCTATTGTACTATTAACAATATTTGTTTTTTCTAACCATTCTCCATTTTTTTCGTATTCATATTCAGTAATACGTATCTTAATGCGAGCATGTAGTTCAGCTAAACCTAGACGATAGAGGTATTCTGCTTCTTTTGGTCCAGTTAATACCATGCCTTCGCCTTTAGAATTTGCACGCTCGCGCGTCATATAGTATAAACCTAATACCACGTCTTGAGATGGAACAATAATGGGCTCTCCATTAGCAGGGGATAATATATTGTTAGTAGACATCATTAAAGCTCTAGCTTCTAATTGAGCTTCTAGTGTCAGCGGCACATGTACTGCCATTTGATCTCCGTCAAAATCAGCATTATATGCGGCACAGACTAATGGATGCAATTGAATGGCTTTTCCTTCTACTAAAACTGGCTCAAAAGCTTGAATACCTAATCTATGTAATGTAGGGGCACGATTTAACATTACTGGATGTTCACGAATCACATTGTCAAGAATATCCCATACTATAGCTTCTTCTCTGTCTACCATTTTTTTAGCAGCTTTGATAGTACTAGCAAAGCCCTGTAACTCTAATTTTCCATAAATAAATGGTTTAAACAATTCTAAAGCCATTTTTTTTGGTAGCCCACATTGATGTAATTTTAAATAAGGACCAACAGTAATTACTGAACGACCAGAATAATCAACACGTTTTCCTAAAAGATTCTGGCGAAATCTACCTTGTTTACCTTTAATCATATCAGCTAAAGATTTCAAAGGACGTTTATTGGAACCAGTAATTGCTCGGCCTCTACGTCCATTATCCAGTAATGCATCTACAGCTTCTTGAAGCATTCTTTTTTCATTACGTACTATAATTTCTGGAGCGGCTAAATCTAATAATCGTTTTAATCTGTTGTTTCTGTTAATAACACGACGATATAAATCATTTAAATCAGAAGTGGCAAAACGTCCTCCATCTAATGGAACTAATGGTCTTAAATCTGGAGGGAGTACTGGCAATACATTTAGAATCATCCATTCAGGTTTATTTTCAGAATATATAAATGCTTCAATTAATTTTATACGTTTTGTTATTTTTTTACGTTTGGTTTCAGAATTACTGTCTTCTAACATTTCTCTCAGAAATTCGCATTCGTTTTTTAAATTTTTATTTTTCAATAAAATTTGAATGGCTTCAGCTCCCATTTTTGCTTCGAATTCATCTCCAAATTCTTCTAATGCGTCTAAATATTCCTCTTCAGTTAATATTTGGCGACATTCGAGACTGGTCATGCCATTTTCGATTACTACATAGGATTCAAAATATAGAACACGTTCAATATCGCGTAACGGCATATCTAATAATAAACCAATACGTGATGGTAATGATTTTAGGAACCAAATATGGGCAGTAGGAGAAGCTAGTTCAATATGTCCCATACGTTCTCGTCGTACTTTGCTTTGTGTCACTTCTACTCCGCATTTTTCGCAGACTACTCCACGATGTTTTAGACGTTTATATTTACCACATAGACATTCGTAATCTTTAATAGGACCAAAAATACGTGCGCAAAATAAACCGTCTCGCTCGGGTTTGAAAGTGCGGTAATTAATAGTTTCTGGTTTTTTTACTTCACCAAAAGACCAAGATCTAATCATATCTGGAGAAGCAAGTGCAATTTTAATTGCATTAAATTCTTCTACTTGAGTATGTTGCATCTTAAAAAATTTGAGTAAATCTTTCACAGAGAGCCTTTATTAGAGTTATATTTTTTAATGCATAAATATTATATGAATATATAATAGTAAAGTTATTAAACAGATTTTAAATTTAAATATTAATCTTCTAGTTCAATGTTAATTGCTAAAGAACGAATTTCTTTTAATAAAACGTTGAAAGATTCAGGCATACCGGGGTCCATTATATGATTTCCATCGACAATATTTTTATACATTTTAGTACGTCCATTTACATCATCTGATTTTACCGTTAACATTTCTTGAAGAGTGTATGATGCGCCATAAGCTTCCAATGCCCATACTTCCATTTCACCGAAACGTTGACCACCAAACTGAGCCTTTCCTCCTAATGGTTGTTGCGTTACTAAACTATAGGAACCGGTAGAACGTGCATGCATTTTATCGTCTACTAAATGATTTAATTTCAACATGTACATATAACCTACAGTAACTTTTCTTTCAAATACTTCCCCTGTGCATCCATCGAATAATGTAATTTGACCGGAAGTTGGTAATCCAGATAATTGTAAAAGATCTTTAATTTCTTTTTCTGTGGCTCCGTCAAATACTGGAGTAGCAATAGGTATTCCTTCTTTTAAATTCTTAGCTAATTGCAATATTTCTTCATCTGAAAATTTATTAAGATCAATGTGTTGCCGAGATCCTTCTCCTAAATCATACGCTTTTTGAATAAATTTTCTTAATTGATTTATTTCTTTATATTTTTGTAACATGACGTTTATTTTGTCTCCAATACCTTTAGCGGCCATACCAAGATGAGTTTCTAAGATTTGTCCAATATTCATCCGAGATGGTACTCCAAGAGGATTAAGTACGATATCTATTGGTATTCCATTTTGATCATACGGCATATCTTCGATAGGGTTAATTTTTGAAATTACACCTTTATTGCCATGTCGTCCTGCCATTTTATCCCCAGGTTGTATCTGACGTTTTACGGCTAGATATACCTTAACTATTTTTAATATACCAGGAGCTAACTCATCTCCCTGAGTAATTTTATGATGCTGAATTTCTATTTTTTTTTCAAACATACGTTTTAAATTAAAATATTGTTTAGTTAATTGAGATAATTGATATTGTTTTTTAGTATCTGATAGTATTAGATTTAACCAAGAATTACGATTGATTTTAATCAATTCTTCTTTTTCAATTCCACTCGTAATTAATATATCATAAACTCGACTGAATAAAGCTGATTCAAAAATTTGGAATTCTTCATTTAAATCTTTTTTTACTTGTTTTAATTTAGCAGATTCAATCGTTAGTGATCGGTTGTCCTTGTTAACACCATCTCTAGTAAATATTTGTACATCAATTACAGTACCGCATACTCCATTAGGAACTCGTAAGGATGAATCCTTTACATCAGAGGCTTTTTCACCAAAAATAGCACGAAGTAGTTTTTCTTCCGGTGTTAATTGAGTTTCTCCTTTAGGTGTAACTTTTCCAACAAGAATGTCTCCTCCTATTACTTCTGCTCCGATGTAAATAATCCCAGATTCATCTAGTTTAGATAACGCTGTTTCTCCTACGTTTGGAATATCAGCTGTTATTTCTTCGGGTCCTAATTTAGTATCACGAGATATACAAGTTAATTCTTGGATATGTATACTTGTAAATCTATCTTCTTGTACTACACGTTCTGAAACTAACATTGAGTCTTCAAAATTGTATCCATTCCAAGGCATAAAGGCAATTCGCATATTTTGTCCTAAGGCTAATTCTCCTAAATCAGTAGATGGACCGTCTGCTATCACATCTCCACGTTCTACTGATTCTTCTAAAGACACACAAGGTCGTTGATTGATACAGGTATTTTGATTTGATCGAATATATTTTATTAAATGATAGATATCAATTCCTGATTCTTCATCATGTGTTTCATTTTTGTTAACATGTATTACAATACGTGATGCATCTACATATTTAACGATACCACCACGTTTAGCTATTGCTGTGACACCGGAATCTATGGCTACTGCACGTTCCATTCCAGTTCCTACTAATGGTTTTTCACTACATAAGACAGGGACAGCTTGACGTTGCATATTTGCACCCATTAGAGCGCGATTAGCATCATCGTGCTCTAAAAAAGGAATTAATGAGGCAGCTACTGATACTATTTGTTGCGTAGAGACATCCATGTAATCAACTTGATCTTTTTTAAAAAGACCAGATTCACCTTTATTTCTACAGGTTACTAAATCGTTAATAAATTCTCCTATTGAGTTTAGGTTTGTATTTGCTTGAGCGATAACAAAATTACTTTCTTCGATTGCAGATAAATAATAAATATCATTACTAACGATACCATTTTGAACTTTACGATATGGAGTTTCTAAAAATCCGTATTCATTAGCTCGAGCGTATACAGACAATGAATTAATTAAACCTATATTTGGTCCTTCTGGGGTTTCTATTGGACAGACTCGACCATAATGTGTGGGGTGGACATCACGTACTTCAAATCCTGCACGCTCTCTAGTTAAACCTCCTGGCCCTAAGGCAGATATACGACGTTTATGAGTAATTTCTGATAATGGATTATTTTGATCCATAAATTGAGATAATTGACTGGAAGTAAAAAATTCTCTTACTGCAGCTGAAATTGGTTTAGCATTAATCAAATCTTGAGGGGTTAACGTATCTAAATCACCTAAAGATAATCGTTCTTTTACTGCACGTTCTACTCTAACTAATCCGATTCTAAATTGATTTTCTGCCATTTCTCCTACAGACCGAATACGTCGATTGCCTAAATGATCAATATCATCTACATCTCCTTTACCATTTCTAATATCAATTAATTTTTTAATTACATCGACAATGTCTTCTTTTTTTAATATTCCTAAATCTTCTATTTGTATTCGTTGTAATGAACGATTAAACTTCATTCTGCCTACAGCAGACAAGTCATAACGTTCTTCTGAGAAAAATAAGTTTTCAAATAAATATTCAGCAGCTTCTTTAGTTGGTGGTTCTCCCGGACGCATTACACGATAAATTTCTATTAATGCATCAAATTTATTGGTGGTTGTATCAATACGCAAGGTTTCAGAAATATAATTACCATAATCTAGATCATTGCTAAATAATGTTTCTATGGACTTATATCCTGATTGAATTAAGTTATGTAATATATCAGTGGATATTTCTGTATTAGCTGAAACAATAAGTGTATTCGTGTTTTTATCAATATAATCTTTTATAACAACTTTACCAATTATATAATCTATGGGTATTTCAATTTTTGAAATATTGTCTTTTTTTAATTGATGAATATGTTTAGCTGCAATACGACGTCCTTTTTTTACATATGTAATGTCATTGACAACAATGTCAAAAGATGCTGTTTCTCCGCGTAATCTTTCAGGTATTAGATGCATATATAATGTATTATTTTGAATTTCATATATTACTTTATTAAAGAACATATTTAAAATTTGATCAGTAGTATAATTTAAAGCACGCAGTATCACTGTTACTGGTAATTTACGTCGTCTATCAATTCGTACAAATAAATTATCTTTCAGGTCAAACTCAAAATCTAACCAAGACCCTCGGTATGGGATAATACGTGCATTATATAATACTTTTCCGGATGAATGTGTTTTACCTTTATCACTATCAAAAAATACACCGGGGCTTCTGTGTAATTGAGATACAATGACTCGTTCAATGCCATTAATAATAAAAGTACCATTATTGGTCATAAGTGGAATTTCACCCATATATACTTCTTGCTCCTTGGTATTTTTTATTACATTATTTAATCCATCACGCTCATAAATAATTAAACATAAACGTACGCGTAACGGAGCAGAAAAAGTGATACCACGTGTTTGACATTCTTTTACGTCGAACGTGGGTTCTCCTAATCGATATTTCATGTATCTTAGCTCAGCATTACCGTTATAGCTTTTAATGGGGAAAACGGATCGAAAAGCCGCTTCTAACCCACATTGCCTTTCTGGGTCATGCCTAATAAATTTTTTAAAGGAATCAAGCTGAATAGAAAGAAGATATGGAATATCTAAAACTTGAGGACGTTTTCCAAAATCTTTACGAATACGTTTCTTTTCAGTATAGGAATACACCATAAAGTTCCTCGATTAATTAATATGGATGATTGTTTTTTCAAGAAATAAGTTGGCTACTATATAAATAGCATATAGTAATAAAATTTACTGTATATATTATTTTAGCCGCAGATTCATATATATATAATACTTGTGTGTCTTTACAGTTGAAAGACATAAAATATTTAAATATCATGATTTTATGTTTTTTAAAAATAAACGTCGTTTTGATATTAATGACATAAGGTCCTATATAGCTAGTAACCAATTAATAAATTATTATGATTTATTTTATTTTTTATTTAATTTCAACAGTTGCACCCGCTGTTTCTAAAGTTTTTTTTAAGGTTTCAGCATCATCTTTATTTATTGATTCTTTTAAAATTACGGGTGCAGATTCAACTAATTCTTTTGCTTCTTTTAACCCTAGTCCAGTAATACTGCGTACAGTTTTAATTACAGGAATTTTGTTATTGCCAATGGCAGTTAAAAATACGTTAAATTCGGTTTGTTCTTTTACGACTGGTTCTGATACATCAGGTTGTTCAACAGTGGCTAACGAAGCAGCAGATACACCAAATTTTTCTTCCATCATAGAAGTTAATTTAACTATTTCCATAATAGACATATTGGAAATAGCATCTAAAATTTGTTCTTTTGTGAGAGACATAAAAATTTCCAAAAATATAAAATATTAAAAAGGATTACATAATCAAATGACTATTTGTCAAAAATATTTATAATATTTTTACTAAATTATAATTTAGTTTTTTGATTAGATAACACGTATAAGACTCGTATTAAATTTTTAATACTACTTGTTTTCATAATTGTCATCAATCTGGAAATAGCTTCTTCATGATTGGGTAAATCAGATAATAGATTAATTTTTGATGCAGGAATAAATTTACCCTCAAAAGCTGCGCCTTTTATTTTAAAATGTTTGTGACTTTTATTAAATTTTACGAAAACACGTGCAGAATCACGAGGTTGATGCATAGAAAATGCGATAATGTTTTGTCCTATTAAAATATCCTGTAAACATGATAAAGGTGTATGTTCTACTATTTTACGCATTAACGTATTGCGAACAACATGTACGTCAACTTCAAGATCACGTGCTTCTTTTCGTAACCTGGTCATTTCGTTTACAGTAATACCATCTAGAGAAGCTATTACTGCTGACAAAGATTTTTTAGCTGTTTTGTGTATCTTACAAACAATTTCTTCTTTTTTTTGTAGGTTTAATACCATAAAACAATACCTTGATTTAATTTAATATGTATTTATTATGTATTAGAATATGAACTTAAAACATATATATAAAGATATATATGTTAAAGATTTCAGTACTAAAATTTTAAATGAAATATTTTATAAGAAATTACCTTCTTTATAAGATGAAGTAGTAAGAAAGCGTATTACTACCAATTCATTGTAATGATAACTAAGTTACATATATTATATTGTATGTTTAATTTTCATTAAATTATTTTAAATGAAATTATATAACTTGAATTAAGTTCACATATTTAAAACTGCAATTATAAACATATTAACCTAACAGAGTGTAGACTAATTTGTAAATCATGTAAAGAAGCTATTCATAAAAACATATTAATATTATAGTTAATGTGTAATAAACAGAGAATTTTGATCTATAGATATAGATCTACCCATAGTGGTAGAAAGAGTTATCTTTTTAATGTATGTTCCTTTAAATATTACTGGTTTAGCTTGTTTTAAAGATGCTATTAATGCTTCTAAATTTTCCTTGAGTTTTATGGTATCAAAATTAATTCTACCAATGCTAGAGTGAATAATGCCATTTTTGTCATTTTTATAACGTATCTGTCCCAATTTAACATTTTTAACTGATTCTTCTATATTATTAGATATAGTGCCCATTTTAAGATTTGGCATTAAACCTTTTGGTCCTAAAATGGGACCCAATTTGCTTACTATATGCATTACATCAGGAGATGCAATAACTACATCTAGTCGGTGTTTTCCTGTTTTTATTGCGTCAGATAAATCATCTAACCCAACTAAATCAGCTCCAGCATTTTTAGCTAACAAGATATTATCTCCTTGTGTAAAAACGGCAACGCGAACATCACGACCAATACCATGTGGCAAAATTACATTACTGCGTACGTTTTGGTCAGATTTACGTGCATCAATTCCTAAATTAATGGCGACATCAACACTTTCAATAAATTTAACTTTTGTAGTTTTTTTTAATAATTGTAATCCATCTATCGCAGAATATTGTATAGATGTATCCGCATAATTTTGTGTTATATGCATTCTTTTGCTGAATTTACCCATATTTTATTAATCTTCCACTTTTAGTCCCATAGAATGAGCTGTACCTATAATAGAACGCGATATAGATTCAATATTAGAACCTGTCATATCAACAGCCTTAATTTTTGCAATTTCATAAATTTGAGTGTGTGATACTTTACCAATATTAATTATATTTGGTTTTTCAGATCCAGATTGAATATTTGCAGCTTTTTTTAATAATATTGAAGCAGGAGGGGTTTTAGTAATAAATGAAAAAGAACGATCGGTATAAACAGTAATGATAACTGGAATCGGTAGTCCTGTTTCAAGTTTTTCAGTTTTTGCGTTAAATTCCTTACAAAATTCCATGATATTAACGCCTTGTTGGCCTAAAGCAGGTCCAACAGGAGGACTAGGGTTAGCAGCGCCAGCAGAAATTTGTAGTTTAATATAGGCTTGTACTTTTTTAACCATATTAATTGTCCTAGTAGTAAAATTAACAATATTTTATTTTTATTTATATTCGTTTATTATTTAAACATAAACACAAAAGGATAACTATTTTATAGTATATACTTAAATTTATAAGTATTTTAATATATGATTTTGTGCAATCAAGATTTTTCAACTTGAGAAAAATCCAATTCTACTGGAGTGGCTCGTCCAAAGATAGAAACTGATACTTTTAAACGATTTTTTTCATAATCTACTTCTTCTACTACAGCATTAAAATCAGAAAACGGACCATTGCTGACTCGGATAAGTTCTCCAGGTTCAAATAATGTTTTAGGGCGGGGTTTATCTCCAATTTGCTGTAGTCGATGAATGATATCATTAACTTCTTTATCTCCAATAGGAGCAGGTTTATCGCATGTTCCTCCAACGAAACCCATAACCCGCGGAACACTTTTTACTAAATGCCAACTAGAATCATTCATTATCATTTGTACTAATACGTAACCAGGAAAAAATTTACGTTCGCTTTTTCTACGTTGTCCAGCTCGCATTTCTACTACCTCTTCTGTTGGGATCATGATTTCACCAAACATTGTATCCATATTGTGTAGTTTAATATACTCACGTAAAGAATGAGCTACACGATTTTCAAATCCAGAAAATGCTTGAATAACATACCAATGTTTTTTTAAAGTATCAGTCATATTATAACCTCAGACTAAATGATATCAGATAAACTAAAATAGTATCTAATCCCCATAATAATAATGATATCACTATAGTTACTCCTATTACAATTAAAGTAGTATTGAATCCATCTCGGTAATTGGGCCATACTACTTTTCGTAATTCAGTGCGCGAATCATTCCCAAATATAATTATTAATTTTCCTATTCTAGTGGTTGAGGCGATGTATATAATAGTAGTAACGATAATAAAGATTACCACACCTCTTGCGAAAGCATTATAATCACGATATAAGTAGTTTCCAATGATAGACGTTAATACTAATACTATAATGCTAATCCATTTAGTTAGCTCTAATATATATATTTTTTTTTTATTTTTATTTTCTATATGCATACCAACATATTACTATATTTTATAAATATAACCATATAACAACTGTATTTATTAAATTGCGTAATTAAGATATAATTTTAGACACAATGCCAGCTCCTATGGTACGGCCACCCTCTCTAATAGCGAATCGAAGGCCGTCGTTCATAGCTATTGGAGAAATTAAATTAACAATCATTTTAATGTTATCTCCAGGCATTACCATCTCTATTCCTTCTGGTAATTCAATAGTGCCAGTAACATCTGTAGTACGAAAATAAAATTGAGGACGATAACCTTTAAAAAATGGCGTATGTCTTCCTCCTTCATCTTTATTAAGAATATATACTTCTGATTCAAAATGAGAGTGAGGTTTTATATATCCAGGTTTAGATAATACCTGACCACGTTCTACCTCATCTCGTTTAGTGCCACGTAACAAAATACCAACATTTTCTCCAGCACGTCCTTCGTCTAATAACTTTCTAAACATTTCTACTCCAGTACATGTGGTTTTTATCGTATTTTTTATACCGACAATCTCCATTTCTTCTCCTACTTTTATAATACCACGTTCAATACGGCCTGTTACGACCGTGCCTCGGCCAGAAATAGAAAACACATCTTCAATAGGTAATAAGAATGGTTGGTCTACAGACCGTTTGGGCTCTGGAATATAATTGTCTAATATATCTGATAGTTCTAAAATTTTATTAGCCCATATTTCTTCTCCTTCTAACGCTTTTAAAGCAGATCCACGAATAATTGGTGTATTGTCTCCTGGGAAATCATACTGGGATAGTAATTCTCTCATCTCCATTTCAACTAATTCTAATAATTCTTCATCATTAACCATATCGCATTTATTCATAAATACAATTATATGAGGAACTCCTACTTGCCTGGCTAATAAAATATGCTCACGGGTTTGGGGCATAGGCCCATCAGTGGCAGCTACTACTAATATTGCCCCATCCATTTGTGCAGCTCCAGTAATCATATTTTTTACGTAATCAGCATGTCCGGGGCAGTCAACATGTGCGTAATGTCGACGTGCAGTATCATATTCAACATGAGAAGTATTTATAGTAATTCCTCGTGCTTTTTCTTCCGGAGCATTGTCAATTTGATCGAAAGCACGTGCACAACCTCCATAATGTTTGGACAAAATAGTAGTTATAGCAGCAGTTAGAGTAGTTTTCCCGTGGTCTACATGACCAATGGTTCCTACATTAATATGTGGTTTCACGCGTTTAAATTTTTCTTTGGACACCTCTAAACTCCTTAGATCTTTTATAGTTTCTTTTAAAAACGATTGAATCTAAATTTCATTTATTATTACTTAGTTTGACGAGAATTTATAATAATTTGAGCTATATTGTTAGGTACTTCATTATATTTTAAAAATTCCATAGAATAACAAGCACGTCCTTGAGTTTGTGAACGTAAACTAGTAGCATAACCAAACATGTCTGACAAAGGAACTTGGGCACAAATTATCTTCCCGCCAATTGTAGAGTTTTCTAAACCACTAATTATACCTCGGCGACGATTTAAATCTGCAATAACATCTCCCATATAATCTTCGGGTGTTTCAATTTCTACATGCATAATAGGTTCTAACAATACAGGATTGGCTTTCATAAATCCTTCTTTAAATGCTATAGATCCTGCTATTTTAAATGCTATTTCTGAAGAATCAACTTCGTGATAAGAACCATCAAAAATAGTTACACAAATATCTACAATCGGATATCCTGCAAGAATTCCATTGCTTATTTGTTCTTGTACGCCTTTATCTACAGCAGGTATATATTCTTTAGGGACAGCACCTCCTACAATTTTGTTTAAAAATTTATAACTTTCTTCTTCTTTTGGATGCATAGGTTCGATACGTAACCAAACATGGCCGAATTGACCTCTACCTCCTGATTGACGAATAAATTTTCCTTCTTGTGTTACGCTAGTACGAATGGTTTCACGGTATGCAACTTGAGGTTTTCCTACGTTAGCTTCAACATTAAATTCTCTTCTCATACGTTCTACTAGAATTTCTAAATGTAATTCACCCATCCCGGCTATAATAGTTTGACCAGAGTCTTTATCGATCCATACACGAAATGATGGATCTTCTTGAGCTAAACGATTTAAAGCTAAACTCATTTTATCTTGATCTGCTTTAGTTTTAGCTTCGACCATTACAGAAATAACTGGCTCTGGAAATTCCATACGTTCAAGGATAATTGGTGCAGATGGGTCACATAAGGTATCTCCAGTATCAACATCTTTTAGACCAATAGCTGCAGCAATATCTCCTGCATGAACGGCCTTAATTTCTTCTCTTTTATTTGCATGCATTTGTACAATGCGGCCAAATCGTTCGCGTTTTTCTTTTATAGGGTTTAAGATATTATCTCCGGAACGTACGACGCCTGAATATACTCTAAAAAAAGTTAAGTTTCCTACAAATGGATCAGTAGCTATTTTAAATGCTAAAGCTGAAAATGGTTCGTTGTCATTAGCATGACGTTTAATTTGAGTAGATCCGTCTTGTAATACACCTGTAATAGATGTTACATCGCTTGGAGATGGTAAATATTCTACAACAGCATCTAACATTGCTTGAACCCCTTTATTTTTAAACGCAGATCCACATGTTACTAGTATAATTTCATTATTTAATACTCTTCGACGTAATGCTTGTTTAATTTCTTGTTCTGTTAATTGATGTCTGTTAGACAAATATTTATCCATTAATTCTTCAGATTCTTCAACAGCAGATTCTATTAAATGTTTATGCCATATATCTGATAGTTCTATTAAATTTTCGGGTATTTTGCTGTAAACAAAAGTGACGCCTTGATCAGATTCATTCCAATGAATTGCTTTCATTTTGATTAAATCGATAATTCCAGTAAATTTATCTTCTGAACCTACAGCTAATTGAATAGGTACAGGATTAGCAAACAATCTAGTTTTTAATTGTTCTACAACTCGTAGATAATCTGCGCCTACTCGATCCATTTTATTTATAAATGCAATACGTGGTACTTTATATTTATTTGCTTGACGCCATACAGTTTCAGATTGAGGTTGCACTCCGCCTACGGCACAATAAATCATTACTGCGCCGTCAAGTATACGCATAGAGCGTTCTACTTCGATGGTAAAATCAACATGTCCAGGAGTATCTATTATATTAATACGGTGTGAGTCGAATTGATTAGCCATGCCTGACCAAAAACATGTGGTAGCTGCAGAAGTAATTGTTATTCCTCGTTCTTGTTCTTGTTCCATCCAGTCCATAGTTGCAGAACCAGTATGTACTTCTCCAATTTTATGATTTACACCTGTATAGAACAAAATGCGTTCAGTTGTAGTAGTTTTTCCAGCATCAATATGCGCACTTATTCCAATATTACGATACCGTACAATCGGTGTTACACGAGTCATTAATATCCTCAATAATATATTTGTTGTTATTTTAACAATAATGTCTATTATATATCTAAAAATACTGTTTCTAAGTGATCTTAAGTATATTTAAAGATAAATAAGACTTAATAGTTGAATAATTGTTAAGAGTTTTTAAAAGTTAAATGATACCATATTTTATGTATGTTGGTATGATTGAGATGTAATTACCAACGATAATGAGCAAAAGCTTTATTAGATTCTGCGATACGATGTATTTCTTCACGTTTTTTAACAGCATGTCCTTTGCCTTCTATGGCATCCAAGAATTCATTTGCTAAACGTAACTCCATAGATTGATCATTTCTTTTACGAGCAGCTTCAATAATCCATCTCATTGCTAGAGTATTTCTACGGATAAGACGTACTTCTACTGGCACTTGATAGGTAGAACCTCCAACACGTCTAGATTTTACTTCTACAATTGGACGTACATTATTTATAGCTTCTTCGAATGTTTCTAGACAATCTTTACTAGATCGTTTGAATAGAATATCTAACGCAGAATATACTATTGTTTCTGCAATAGATTTTTTACCGTTTAACATCAACAGATTAATAAATTTTGCTAATAGGTTGGATCCAAATTTTGGATCTGGGAGAATATTTCGTTTTATAATAATGCGACGGCGTGGCATAAATTATAATTCCTCTTTAATTCATTGATATTATATTTAAATATAAAAATTAATTGTAATAGTATTATAATTACGGGTAACTAATTGTACCTTATGTTTGAACTTTCACTTAAATCAAAAAATAAAAAAGAGAATCATTATATCTTTTGGTATATTATTATTTTGGTTTTTTTGTTCCATATTTTGAACGACCTTGCTTACGGGTGTTAACTCCTGCGCAATCAAGAGCACCACGGATGACATGATATCGGACACCTGGTAAATCTTTGACACGCCCACCTCGAATTAAAATTGAAGCATGTTCCTGTAAATTATGACCTTCTCCTCCAATATAAGAAGTTACTTCTAATCCATTAGTTAATCGAACACGGCATACTTTTCGTAATGCAGAATTTGGTTTTTTTGGGGTAGTAGTGTATACGCGCATACATACCCCTCTTTTTTGCGGACAAGATTCTAATGCTGGCACGTTACTTTTAAAAGTTTTTGCAGTTCGTGCGTTACGAACAAGTTGATTAACTGTTGTCATTATCATAATCTCCAATATTTTTATGATTTAAATTATTTTAAATATATGCAACTTAAATATTATTCAAACGTAAATAACAGTGTAGGAAGTGTTATTTTAAAGGTACTCAGCCAGGTGGTATCATATCACATCTGCTATGATTATTCACTTAGTTTAATATCTGAATATAGAATTATTCAAATATTAAACTATATAATAACACATTTATTTTTAAATTTAACTGTTGAGAGATTAACGTATAATGATTTTTATTGGTTGCAATAAGTGGAATAGAAAATGTTAATATCCATAGAAAATAATAAAGTTGTTTAATTACATAGAATAGAACAGTATCATATTTTATTTCAACATTATTTTATTTTTAAAACTAACTATTTTTATCTAAGATAAAAGATATTGAGTTGTTTTATTATTTTTTATCTATAGAGCTATTGTGTTTGTCATATAGTTAGCAATTGGTATATTTAGTAAATTTCAGGTTTATTAATTTTTATCTTATTATATGAAACGGAAAGTAAGGCAATTTATATTTAATATACAGGCACATATATAATTTGAAGTGCACTACTTATTGCATAAACTTCATCTTCTCGGTAGGTTAGCAGATAATACCGGTAAGAGCAATAGAAACAATCGAGATAAATAAAATAAATTTGATAAATAACGATTTCATAATTTTTTACCTTTTTAAAGACAGTTTTAATTTTAATATGATGGCAATATATTGCATGTTTATTAATTTTTTTAGTATATTTAATTTATTAAAAATGAATTTTAGTTTATACACTTTAAATTAATATATATAAATTATATTCGTTAAAATATATTATGTAGTGTCTTAGTATTAGGGTTATCTTGATCATTTTATATAAATGTAATTTTTTTAAAAATTTCTAATATATAATTACATATAAAATTGCATACTGATTTGTAATGATTGGTAATTAATTGTTTTATGCAGATTAACTGAGAAAGAAAATAAATCATCTAATTATATTAGAAATATAATAGTTTGTATTTATTTTAAGAAATAAAAACGATCGCTTTTAAGTTCTAGTTTTTAATAAATTTACTTAATTTTTATTTAATACTTCATGAAGTTAGCTAGAATACGATGTCCTTGTTCACTTAGTATACTTTCTGGATGAAACTGAACCCCTTCTATAGCTAATCTACGATGGCGTATTCCCATAATTTCACTATATTGATTATGATGATGATTGGTGTTGTATGTGTTATTACTCCATGCGGTTATTTCTAAGCAATTTGGAATAGTGTTTGAATCAATTACTAATGAATGATACCGTACTACATTTAAAGGTTGTGTTACTTTAGTAAATATCCCACTTTCGTTATGATGAATTAAAGAAGTTTTACCATGCATTATTTTTTGTGCATATTTTAACTTAGCTCCAAAAAATTGGGCTATAGCTTGATGACCAAGACATACTCCAAGAATGGGCAATCTATTATGAAAATAATATATTGCCTCTAAAGAAATACCAGCATCATTTGGAGTACCAGGCCCAGGAGAAATTACTAAACGTTCGGGGGATAGCTGTTCAATATCCATGATACTTAAAGTATCGTGTCTTCTAACGTCTACTATACCACCCATTTCTTGAAAATATTGATAAAGATTCCAAGTGAAGGAATCGTAATTATCAATAATAAGAATTTTATTCATTATTAATTTATCATGATGTTTAATTTGGAATTAATTATACATAATAATTTTTTATTATGTTTATATTTTATAATTAATGTGATATTAGTATTATTGTGCGTTTTTAATTATAAATCTAAATAAAAACTTTTATTATAAAAATAATGATTCTAATAAATAGCAGGATGAATTATTTAATAATTAATATTGAGTAAACCCCATTGCTTTGTGTACTTTTTTTAAGATAATATTTGCCTGTTTTTGAGCTTTTTTTGCTCCCATATATAGTATATAACGTAATTTATCTTCATTAGTACGTTCAGTGTAATAACGATTTTGCAGTTTTATCAACATCGATGATATTGATTGAATAATTTTATTTTTTAAATCAAAATATGTTTTCTTTTTAAATAATTCTTCTAAATACTTTATTGGTTGTTCATTTATTCCAGAAAGAATCTCTAGTAAATTAGAAATACCAGGTTTGTTAATGGGATCATATTTAATTACCGGAGGGTTATCAGTATCAGTAACAGCACGTTTAATTTTTTTTGATACTGTATTAATATCGTCTAAAAGAGTAATAATATTATTAGCATTATAATCTGATTTAGACATTTTTTTATTTGGTTCTAATAAAGACATGATACGAGAACCATATGTAGGAATAAATATTTCCGGAATTACAAAAATTGTACCGTATTTATAATTAAAACGTTTAGCGATATTACGTGTTAATTCTAAATGTTGTTTTTGATCTGATCCTACTGGAACTAAATTGGTTTGATACAATAGAATGTCTGATGCCATTAGTACTGGATAGTTAAATAATCCGATATTAATATTTTCTTTTTGTTGTGCTAATTTTTCTTTGAATTGATTCATACGATTTAGTTCTCCAAAATATGTATAACAATTCAATAACCAGTTTAATTGACTATGTTCTGGAACATGGGACTGAATAAATATAGTACTATTATTCGGATCAATACCACATGCTAAATATAAAGCTAGTGTATCTAACGAGGCCTTATTTAACTGATGTAAATTATTGAAGTTTGTAGCTGCATGTAAATCTACTATGCAAAATATGCATTGATAATCATGCTGCATTTTGACCCATTGACGTATCGCACCGATATAGTTTCCAATAGTAAGTTGACCTGATGGTTGAGCCCCACTAAATACAATTGGTTTATTTATATGATTATTTTTCATAGTTTTTAAAATGAAATAAATAATATGTTATTATATTAATCCTAATATATAGGATATATTAGGATTAATATAAGTTTGCAATCATATGAAAGGTATGATCTTAAAATAAGATTGTTTTATTAACATCATAGTATTAAATAATGTTAACCTTAAATAGAGTAACCATTTAATAAATATGATATCTATTTTTATTTTTTGTGTAATAAATAATATAATTAGTGTTGTTATTATTGATTCGATAGAATAGAGCGAACATTATTTATAGTTTCATAGTAATTTGGAGATCTAAAGATAGCTGATCCCATAATGAATGTGTTTGCGCCAGCTTCTAAAATAGAACGTATATTTTTTATATTAATTCCCCCATCTACTGCTAAATCAATATTATGGTTGGCATTGTCTATTAATTTGCGTGTTTGACTTATTTTTTTTAAAACCGTAGGAATAAATGATTGTCCACTAAATCCAGGGTTTACTGACATTAATATAATCATATCAATTTTATGCATTACATATTCTAAACAATTGAGGGTAGTGCTAGGGTTAAAAACTAATCCTACTTTGCACCCATGTTCTTTAATTAATTGTAATGATCGGTCCATATGTTTTGTTGTTTCTGGATGAAAACTGATATATGTTGCTCCAACAGAAGCAAAATCGGATATTAATTGATCTATTGGATTTGCCATTAGATGGACGTCAATAGGGATATTGATTCCATAACTACGTAATGATTGTAATACCATGGATCCTATGCTTAAATTAGGAACATAATGATTATCCATAACATCAAAATGTAATAGATCTGCACCAGCGGACACGACCTTAGTTACATCTTCTCCTAATTTAGCAAAATTGGCTGATAAAATCGATGGAGCTATTAAGAAGCGTTTCATTGAAATTTCCAATTAAAAATTGTAATGCTACAAATCTCAATTAATTTAAATAAAGAAATTTATATATTTATTAATTTTATTTTAAATAAACTAAATAATAATCCATTTCTGATTGAAGTGATATTATTATTTTTATGCCAACAGTTTCTTTACATATATTTATGTACTGTGTAAAGAAAAATAAAAATTTTGTTTTAATAGGATTGGATATATTATTTAATTTATAGTGTTAGATTGGTTTAGTTGTAGTGTTAACATTAGATGTATATTATAATTCGTATTTATGATAATTGGAAATAATTTAATAAAAACAGTAAAATATATGGTTTTTATTTATTATATGTTTTACTGTTTTTCAGGTGTAGTTTTATCTATAAGTGTCTTCGATAGATAGAGATACTAATTCATGTTTTACATTAAAAATAGTTTTTACACGCCCGATGGAGACAGGTAGAACTAAATTAAGTTGTCCTGATATTGATTTTTTGTCGCGTGTCATATATTCCAGGTAATTTATTGGTGTCATTTCTTTTGGACCGTGTATAGGTAATCCAGCGCGAATTAATAGTTGTTTTATACGTGCTGCGGCGTTGTAACTAAGTTGTCTTAAACGTATAGCAGTATTTGTTGCTATCATAATACCTGCAGCCACAGCTTCACCATGGGACCATTGTGTATAATTTAAATATGATTCAATGGCGTGACCGTAAGTATGTCCAAGATTAAGTGAACCTCTAATACCTTGATCGTATTCATCAATTGAAACTATGGATGCTTTTAATTCACAACAACGACGAATACAATACATTAGAGATGATACATTTAAAGTTAATAAATCGTCTAAATTAGATTCCAACCAATTAAAAAAATCAGAATCAAGAGCAACAGCATATTTAATTATTTCAGCTAATCCAGAAGAAAACTCCTTTACAGTTAATGTGTTTAAGACATCTAAATTGATAATAACAGCATCAGGTTGGTGAAAGGCCCCAATCATATTTTTCCCAAGCACATGGTTGACTCCAGTTTTACCGCCAATAGATGCGTCTACTTGTGCAAGCAACGTTGTTGGGATTTGAATAAAACGTATTCCACGTTGATATGTAGCAGCAGCAAATCCAGTGATATCTCCAATAACACCACCACCAAGTGCGATAAGTATTGTATTACGATCATAATTTTGTGTTAATAATTTAGTGAATATTTTATTCAATGTTATTAAAGTTTTATTCTGTTCCCCATCCGGTAAAATTAGTTGATCAGTGACAATACCTGCATGAGTTAGTAAATCACATAGTATATTTAAGTAAATTGGTGCTACTCGATCATTAGTGATTAGTACTACTTTGTCGCCAGAATTCAGTGACCAAAAGGATGAAAAATGGTTAAATAACTTGTCTGAAATGATAATTGGATAGCTTCGTTTATGTAATTTTATGATAATTTTTTCCATAGTAAAATTATGATAACTTTTAATAATGAATAACTAATATATGATTTAAGTGCTACATAGTACTCTGGTTACGAAAAATAATAATTTTATTAACGACGATTCTAATATTTTGTTCATCAGTGGATATTCTTATGTCTGCAACTTCTTCGTATAGTGGATTTCGTTCTTTAGCTAAAATTTCTAATGACTCGCGAATATTTCCTGATGTTGATGATGATCTTAGTAATGGGCGTCCTTTATCATGTTGTGTTCGAATTAATTGTTTTTCAATAGTTGTTGCTAAGTATACTACTAACCCACGAGTAGAAAGATTATTTCGTGTCATGCTAGATTTAATAGAGCCACCTCCAGTAGCTAATATAATTCCCTGTTTTTTTGTTAGTTCATTAATAATCTTTTCTTCACGATCACGAAATCTAACTTCTCCCTCCACATCAAAAACCCAACTAATATTTGCACCAGTACGAGTTTCGATTTCTTGATCAGAATCAAAGAATTCCATATTTAATTTATTTGCTAATTGACGGCCAATGGTACTTTTCCCAGCTCCCATAGGTCCAATTAAAAAAATATTATGTTTTTTTAATATATTGTTACTATATGAAAATAACTTCTTCATCGTATATATTTCATCGCTTTGTATGAAGATCTAATTGATCTAGAAGTACACAATATAAAATACGCAGTACTTTATATTGTGTTTTATAAAAATAAGTTTGATATATAATAATGTACCTAATATAATAATGTTATTAATTGTTTAATATAATAACACGCTATCATTGTAATACAAATCTTTATTCGGATACAATTTAGAAACTTATTTCTTATTATAGTAAGATGATAAAGATTAATGATCAATATATGGATGTATATCAAATATAAATATATTTATTGAGTGTAGTTGCATGTCGACAGTGCTTACATATTAAAAAATAAATGCCATTTATGTTTGTTTTTATGAATATATATATAATATTATGTTAATTTCGTATAAAGATGACTTTTATTCAAATTAGTAATTATTATATGTGATATATTAATATTCTATTTGATTTTATAAAAATATGAAAATTAATATTCATTATTAGTTTTCGTTTTTACAGCTGTAAGCTAAAGGCGTATGTATTTGTTTAATTAAATATATAAAAAATTATTTATATGTTATATATTTTGCGCTGATTTAGTGTATTTAGCATCTTAAAATATATCGTTCTAGTAATTATAGATAATTTTTAAACATTGCAAGTAAAGTATTCTTACTTGCAGTAAGAATACTTTACTTGAGAAGAATGAGATAAGATGTCGCCAAATCTTTAATCGTTAAAATTTAACATTTAAATATATTTTTTAATTTTTATTGATTATTGTATTGAGATACAAATTAATATTTATTTGGAATTAATTGAGTTTGTTTAAAAAGACATTTATAATATGGTGGTATCTGTATAGTATTTTATATTAGTAAAAATTGTTGTTTATAGCCAAAGAATGAATATTATAAATTTTGTATTAATAAACTTAATGATATATAAATATTTTAACTGTTATTGTTTATTTTTTAGGTTAATTAGTAATTGGATAGTGAAAAAATATAATTATATTTTATTTTGTGTTGTCTGTTTTAGTGGATAGTAAATTATTTTGAATATCAAACATATAAATATATATTTAATTATTTAAAATTTATATATATATATTGATTGTCTTTAGATTATGCGATGTTTTTGAGTAAATTTATTGGAATAATCTAAAAAAATTTATTTATATAGTTTAAAATTTTTAATTGTATTAAATATATAGGGTATATTCATTGTATATTATGCAGATAAATATTGTCTAATTATCAATTATAAAAACAACAATATATATTGAAAATATATGTGAATACATATACACTTGATCTAAGTGATTTAGTATAAAAAATAAAGATTTTAGTATTGTTTGTACCATTTAGTAATTTCGGTGTATATCATAAAATGATTAATGTAACTTCTGGCGCACAAGAGCATTTTATTAAAATTTTAGCGAACAAAAAACCTGGTACTCAGATACGAGTATCTGTGGTTGATCCAGGAACTGTGCACGCAGAATGTGCTATTTGTTTTTGTTCACCAGAAGAATTTAAATCCAGTGATGTTATCATTGAATTTGAATTATTTTCTATACATGTAGATCGGTTGTATATTTCTTTCCTTAAAGATGCACGAATTGACATTATAGTTAATGAATTAGGTCATCAGCTTACTATTAAGGCTCCTAACGTTACTAAAAAATATAATACAGAAGAAAGTATGAATAGTGATTCATTAGAAGATAAAGTAAGAAATGTATTACAATTTAGGATTAATCCGCAGTTAGAAATGCATGGTGGTAGCGTATCTTTAGTACATATTACTAAGGATCTATTAGCTGTTATTAAATTTTATGGTGGATGTAATGGATGCGCAATGGCTAGTTATACTATAAAGGAAGGAATAGAAACCACTCTAAAAAACCTATTTCCAGAATTAAAAGGAGTGATAGATATTACTCAACATAAACATGACGTACATTCTTATTATTAAACATAAACATTTTATCGTTTAATTTAAAAAGATTTAACCACCACAGTAGTTGTGATATTGGAAATGTATCATTTTAGTCCATTTAGGAATTTTTTAATACCTGTAGTATGTTTTTACATTCATCTTTGACATTGTCTGTTCTAATTATATAATAGCACGATTTTTGAAAGAAAACTTATAGTAGTTGACGTAACATTCTTCTTAATGGTTCAGCCGCTCCCCAAAGCAATTGATCACCCACGCTGAAAGCTGAAATATGTTTGTTGCTTGCATTTAATTTTCGTAATCGACCAATTGGTATTTTGAGCGTTCCAGATACCATGATAGGAGTTAAATTTTCTAGTGATTGTTTCATATCATTTGGAATAACTTCTACCCATTCATTATGGGATTGAATTAGTTCTTCTATTTCTGTAAGGCGTATATTTTTCTTAAGTTTTAAGACAAATGATTGACTATGACAACGTAATGATCCAACACGTACACATAAACTGTCCACTGTTATAGTTTCAGAAGTATTGAGAATTTTATTAGTTTCTGCTTGACCTTTCCATTCTTCTTGAGTTTGACCGGCGCACATATAATCACCAATCCATGGAATAACGTTTCCTACTAAAGGAACTTTAAAACAATCTACTAATAAAGAATCAGTTTTGCTAAATTTAGTAATTGTATGTTCAATATCTATAATCGTATTAGTAGAAGATGTTAGTAAATCAGTTACTGTATTATATACTTGACCCATTTGTATTAATAGTTCACGCATGGCGCGTGCTCCGTATCCAGAAGCTGCTTGATAAGTGGATACAAAAACCCATTCGATTAAATTTTGAGAAAATAATCCACCTAAAGACATTAACATTAAACTTACAGTACAATTTCCGCCTATAAATGTTTTAATGCCATTATTTATACTTTGTTCTATGAATAGTTGATTAACAGGATCTAAGATAATAATTGCATCATCATTCATTCTTAACGACGAAGCGCTATCAATCCAATATCCCTTCCATCCAGTTTTTCTTAATTTTTGATAAATAATATTACTATATGCGCTACCCTGACATGTAATGATAATATCTAAGGAGTGAAGAAGCTCTATATTATAAGCATCTTGTAGAAATAGTTCCTGTTTTCCTTGAATGTTTGGAGCATGTTTTCCTATTTGGGACGTAGAAAGGAACGTTGAATGAAAATAGCTAAAATCACGTTCTTCTTGCATACGATTCATTAATACTGAACCTACCATTCCTCTCCAACCAATAAACCCAATATTTTTCATTATTAGTCTCTCAATTATTATTAAGTGCTGTCATCAAAACATATGTATTATGAGTATTGTAAGATATTAAACATTTACTAAGAATATGCTGTATATTATATAAAAAATTATTTATGCATAGTGTGTAGCACGCATACGTCATAACCGATACGGTATGATGACATGTGTATGATAATATTTGTAATTTACTTTATAAAAAGCATGATGTATATAAAATATAAATAACTGTTAGGAAAATAATAATGAATGAAATGATATCAGCCACAGTTTTGTTATTTTTAATTATGGATCCTATTGGAAACTTACCAATTTTTATGTCGATATTAAAAGATTTAGAACCAAAACGGCGTCAAATTATAATAATTCGAGAGATGGTGATCGCTTTATTGTTAATGTTAGGATTTTTATTTGTTGGAGAACATATTTTAATTTTTCTTAATTTGCACACAGAAACAGTTTCTATCTCTGGAGGTATTGTGTTATTTTTAATTGCCATAAAAATGATATTTCCTTCAGAAGAAGGAAATAGTACTGGTGTTTCAGAGGGAGAGGAACCATTTTTAGTTCCACTTGCTATTCCTTTGGTTGCGGGTCCTTCAGTTTTAGCAACGTTATTATTATTGTCCCACCAATATCCTCAGCAAATTGATTTGTTAATTTTGTCATTGATTATTGCCTGGGGGTTATCCATGTTAATTTTGATGTTATCTAACATATTTTCTCGTTTATTAGGAAATAAAGGTATTAGTGCTTTGGAGAGATTAATGGGCTTGTTGTTAGTAATGATTTCTACTCAAATGTTACTTGATGGAATACATAGTTATTTATGTACGTGATCGTTAAAATTATTGTATATATGTACTATATAAGCAGATTGCAATGTTCTTTGTTTTGGCACTGGTTTGATTTTTATAGATTATTTAAAATTGATTGATAATAAACATTTTTAGAAATTAAGTAAGATAAAGGTTTATAAATCTAATTTATTACGGTTATAAAATATTTATTTTGTATACTGTATATGATAAGTTATCTTTTATTAGGGTGAACTATATAAAATAATAGTTGTATGTAAATTTTCGGTTTTACATATTAAATAGATTTTTTAATAAAAAGTGTTATTGTAATGTACAATATACCCGTATTATATAAATAATGGCTGGTCGTTTTATATAAATATTTTTATTAAAATATTTATATAATTTTATTAATTGATTAAATCATAATTATAATTTTAATGTAGGATACTATTTTCAACGAGAGAAAATAGTGAGTATTTATTAATATGGACATAAATAAGATCGTTTGGATTTGATATAAACTTAATAAAACTAGTATTTTTATAATAATATTAAATATGTAAATTTGTAGGTTTTCATAAAATATTTATTAAAAATAACTATTTTATTAGGGAAATGTTAGGTAACTTATCGAAATAAATACGTTTTAAATAGTGGGGAACTGCATCATCTTTGTTACTTCCAATAATTTCTAATAATGGAAGAGTATCCTTTAGTCGCTGTTGTGCATTACTCATTATACATCCTTTTCCTGTCATTGATAACATTTCTTGGTCATTCATGCCATCACCAAATGAAATGCAATCTTTAAGATGATATCCTAATGATTTAACAACTTGAGCTAAAGCATGGCCTTTAGAAACCCCACCTGGCATTACTTCAAGGCATGTCGGAAGTGAAAAGCTAATGTTAACGTGATGATTCCATCGTGTTTTTAATTCTTTTTCTAAAGATAATAACCGTTGATAATTATTACTAGTAAAATATACTTTACAAATCTTATCTAAAGATAGCGTGTTTTTTTTGTAAACATAATAATTAGATTCATATCCGTTAATTAAATAATTTTGATTTGGTATCAATCGATTGATTAACCACTGATCGTTTTGGAAAACATTAGTAATAATTTCAGTATCATAATGTGCTACATTTAGCAAGTCAGAGACAATTGTTGTCTCTAAATTATAAGAGGAAATTAATTTTCCATCAGCATTATGTATTCTAGCTCCGTTAGAAGTAATCATGTAAGAATTAATTTTTAAATTATTACGGATTTCTATGACATTTGTGTGAAGTCGGCCGGTAGCAAAAATAAAATGAATTTTCTGATCAGTTAATAGTTTCAGAATCTTTTTAGCGAAAGGTGTTAATCGGTGATTTGGTGTTAGCAGGGTGCCGTCTAAATCAGACGCAACGATGCGAAACATTTATACCTCTCTTTATTGTTTTATTAAAATTTGTATAATAACAATAATTATACACCAATAATTACAATATGATATCAATAAAAATTCGATATATTATGGATATTATTTTAAATATTGATTTATTATATGAATTTTCAATAACATTATAATTATTTTTAATACAATGTTATATTGTGAAGATGTATTTTAAAAATATTTAAGTTTATTGGATTAGTATTTATTTGTAAAATTCTATAAATAGTATTACTGTAGTTTTTAATTATTTATAACCAATTTTTATATTTAAAATAGATATACGGAGCTAATCCTGCTAAAATCATCAAAATGATGGCGCTAGGGTAACCAAATGACCACTGCAATTCTGGCATAAATTCAAAATTCATTCCATAGCTAGATGCTATTAAAGTTGGAGGTAAAAAAACCACTGAAAAAATTTTTATGATTCTATTTTGCTCGATATTAATAAATCCCATTGCTGATTGGGTTAAAGAACTGATCTGATGAAATACATATTCGTTGTGGGGTAATAATAATGTAATATCGCTTAAAATTTCATTGGCATATTGTTGTTGTGATACGGGCAGTTTTACTTTACGTATCAAAAATTTTATCGCTCTTTCAGAATCTAATAAATTAACACGAATCTTCCAGCCTATGTTTTCTAATGCAGCTAAATCAGAAAGCGCATGTTCATATTCATCAATTTGTTGCCCATTCATAATAACAAAACTCAACGTTTCTAAAGTGGAGTAAATATTCTCTATTTTATTTGCTAGATCTTCAATTTTTACTTCAAATAAATTTAATAATAATTCATAAGCATTTCCATCTATTAACAAATGATTATGCAAATATTGTTGATATGTATAAAATGCTGGAAATTCTTCTTTTCGTGAAGTGAATAGGCATCCATTATATATGGTAAAGGACACAATAGAGTTATTTATTTGTTCTTTTTCATTATATGAGAAGAAAAAAGAACGGATATGTAGCCCATTTTTGTCTTTAAAAAAACGTATAGTTTTGTTGATATCTTTTAGTTTAAAAAAGTTTATTTTTTGGTGAAGCAATATATTTTGTATATAATCGTATTCATCGTTATTTGGATTTATTATATCCACCCAAATAATGTTGTTTAAAAATGATATTTCTTCTTTTTCATTAACACGGAGTAAATGATTATTTTTTAATTGAAATATGTTAAACATATATCATTTTTTCCTTAACGGATACAAAACAAGAATACATTAGATCATAATAATTAAAATTAGATAATAAATAGTTATTTCCCTCTATATAATTTTTTGTAATTACATATTTTATAATAGAATAATTACAAAAACTGTTGTTGGGTATTAATAAGTATCAAATATTTATAATGATTTAAATAATTTGTAGGAACTTATTTATTTGATTATAAATATTATTATTATGATAGTTAATTAAATATTAAGTAAATATTTTTTATTGTGAAAGTATTATAAATCTAATTCACATAGATTAGATGTGTGTATGATTATTTCTAAGTATACAAGACTGCCAATATTTTTAGTTTTTAATGAAAATAAAAATAATATAGGTACATTTGCATTATATAATAATCTAATAGAATTAAGATGTTAACTTTCAGAAAATTTAATACAACAGAAATATAAATTTGTAAAAATAGTAGCACGTATTTTAGATAAGAAATATTAAGATACTTCTAAACAATCTATTGGCAATTCATTAACAAATCTAGACGGTGATTGAATTATTATCTCTTTTCCATAGACATGACGAGTTTCTGAATAACTAATTGTTAATTTATGCATAGCGCGTGTGATGCCAACATAAATTAATCTACGTTCTTCTTCTAATAGTTCTTTATTAGTTAAAGCAATATAATTTGGACATATTCCTTCTTCCAATCCTACAATAAATACTTGAGAAAATTCTAATCCTTTTGAAGCATGTAGCGTCATCAATTGAACTGCATCTGCATATGAATCAGAGAGATTTTCTTCAAATTCTAAAGAAATATATGACAAAAATTGTTGTAACGGAGACACATTTGTTGTTGATTCTGATAGAATATTATATTGTTTACTCATTGTAATCAACTCTTGAATATTATGTATATGTTCATGATATGTTGGTATCGATGTGTTTTTTTCATATATATTCCATAATCCAATTTTTCTAATAATATAATCGATTTGTTCGTGCAAAGGTAATGTGGTTACAATCTGTTTTTTTAATGAATCTATCAATATAATAAATTTGTTTAGAGCAATAGCAGGTTTTCCTTTAATAATCTTTTTGTTTGAAATAAATAAGCTACTTTCCCATAGACTTAAATGATTTAAAGCAGCGTATTTATTTATAATTTCTAAAGTACGCGGCCCAATCCCTCTATTAGGTGTATTAATTATTCGCACATAAGCAATATTATTATTTTGATTAGTAATAAATTTTAAATAAGCTATGATGTCTTTAATTTCTTTACGTTCAAAAAACTTTATTCCTCCATATATTTTATAAGGCACGTTTTTTTTTAATAGAATTTCTTCCAGTAAACGAGATTGAAAATTATTTCGATATAATATAGCGCACTCGTTGAGTAAACCATGTTTTTTTTTCCAATTTATCAGATTGTTTGCCACAAATAAAGCTTCATCTGTTTCATTAAGAGCGCAATACACAGAAATTGCATCTCCTTTATTTTCACGTGTCCACAGATTTTTTTTTAGACGTGTATTATTTTTACAAATAAGAGCGTTAGCAGCTCTTAAAATATTGTTAGTAGAACGATAATTTTGTTCTAGTGTAATAATTCGTACATGTTTAAAATCTTCTAAAAATCTTTGAAAATTTTTTATTTGCGCTCCTCTCCAACCATAAATAGATTGATCATCATCTCCAACAATCATTAAATTATTGTTTTTTCCTGATAATAGGCATAACCAATCATATTGTATTTTATTAGTATCTTGAAATTCATCTACTAAAATATTAATAAATCGTTTTTGATAATAATGCAAAATATTTGGATAATTTAGGCATACCATATATGCGCGTTTTAATAATTCATTAAAATCTACTAATCCAGAACGATGACATATATCATGATACTTTTGATAAAGTTGTATCCATGTCATTTTTATTGAATTATTATCAATATTAGTATTTTGAGTATCTGAAATTTTATTTTTTTCTGTATTAATATAGTGCATAGCCTGCTGCACACTGTATTTGTTTTCATTTAAATTGAGTGAACGTATTAGTTGTTTTAAAAGTCGAATTTGATCATTCTTATCAATAATTTGAAAATCTTTTGGCAAATTTGCATTTATATAATGAGTGCGTAACAAATGATTTGCTAACCCATGAAAAGTACTAATCCATATATTACTTTTGTTTTGAACACCAATTATAGATTGAACACGATTACGCATTATTAAAGCAGATTTATTTGTAAAAGTGACCGCCATTATTGACCATGGTGTATATTTTTTTACTAATTGCAGCCAAGCAATACGATTTACTAATACTCGAGTTTTTCCGCTTCCGGCCCCAGATAATACTAATATATTTTTGTCATTAGAAGTTACTGCTTCTTTTTGTTTATCATTGAGTTGACTAAGAATATTAGAAATATTCATAAAATATTGAAATATATGTTTATAATAATTACTATAAAGTATGTTATTAATATAACTATTAATGTTATAGTAAGTGTGTTAATGATATTAACTTTGAAATTTTCAAATGTGGAAAAAATTTTGTATTTATTGAGTAAAATTGGTCTGCTTTATCTGTATTGTATTGATTTATCCAACAAGCTTGCATTCCAGAGTATATCGCTCCTTTCACATCTGTTTTCCAGTCATCTCCTACATGTAAAATATTTTTACAAGGTAATCCAAAATGTTTTGAAGCTAAATAATACATATCTGTGTATGGTTTAGCGCGCCCATTAATCCCAGCACGTAGTATATATTGGAAATATGGTTGTAGCCCACAGGTAATAGGATTTGCATTGCCATTAGTAATTGCAATTAATGGCCACTTATCGTTTAATGCGGATAATGTGTTATGAGTACTAATAGGTATATCGATCTTATTGCGCCAATATATAATGATTTCCATAGCAAAATCAGCACCTGCTTGTGCCTCATTTTTATTTAATCCTGCCTGAAGCAAAGTTATCTTTAAAGATTTCCAACGCCAATAATTTACGTCATGGTAAATGTTTGGTTCTACAATTTTGAGTATTTTACGTGCTCGGCAATAGTCAGTTTTTTGTATTTTAGATAACGCGGGATGATATTGTTGTAAAAATAATACTGCTTTTTCTTCAGCTTGATTCATAACCGAATAATTACTGTACAATGTATTATCTAAATCTAAAGTTATAGCATGAATAGGGCGTAACATACGATAAAAATGCATAAATTATACCTTTAATATAAATTACAGTATTGATTGATGAAGTATTTATATTTTTATCAATTAATAAGTATATATATTTAAAATAAAATGTTAAGTAAAATTTAAGTACTAAAAATTTTTGTATATCTTAGATAAATGAAATTTTTAAAATATTTTTTAAAAACAATATTATGCTATATAGCATTCTGAATTTATAAATTGATATAACCATCATATACGTATGATGTTGCTCCAGTCATATATAATGGATTTCCTATGCCTTTCCAATTTATAGACAAAGTACCTCCAGGTAATATTACTTCTACTGTTTCATATAACAATTCTTGCTGAATACCTATAGCTACAGCTGCACAGGCGGCAGTTCCACAGGCTTGAGTTTCTCCTACACCTCGCTCATACACTCGTAATCGGATGTTATTACGATCAATAATCTGCATGAAACTTACATTGGCTTGTTCTGGAAAGCAATGATGATTTTTTAATGTTGATCCTAATGAGTTAACTTGGGCAGTTTCTATTTTTTCAACTAAAATGACACAATGAGGATTACCCATAGATACTATACCACATAATATTGTTTCTGTAGGTAAAAATAAAATATAAGTTTTTTGATATTGTGCGGCATAAAATGGGATAAGTTTTGGATCAAATATCGGCGAACCCATATTGACAGATATACGATTGTCATCCATTATAGATAGAACTACATGATGAGTACGAGTGCTGATATGAATATTTCGTTTTTTAGTTAATTTTTTTAAGTAAACAAATTGCGCAAAACAACGAATACCATTTCCGCATTGATTGACTTCTGTTCCATCTGCATTATAAATTCTGCAATGAAAGTCTATTTTTGGATCATAAGGGGGTTCTACTATTAGCAACTGGTCAAATCCAATTCCACAATATCGATTCGATAGATATTTTATGCTTTTAGAAGTAAGATGTATATTTTGTGTTATAGCATCTACAATGACAAAATCATTACCTAATCCATGCATTTTTGAAAATCTCATACTTACCTCATATAATATCAACAAATAAAGATTGATATATATCGCTAATTTTATAAATTAATTTAATTCTCATTTAATGAAACTTAAAATAACATGATTGTATCTTAATAATTAATAAAAATATACGTTTATTAAAAATGTTAAAATTAATTTATAAAAATATAATGGTTATTTAAAATAGAGCGTCTTTTTAAGTTTGTAAAATAAGATTTAATAATATTTTAAGTAATTTAAAAATAGAATTAATTTTTAAATTAATGGCAATAGTAGCGTCATATTTATATTAATAATTAATATGTTTAGAAATTTTAAATATTATTTTAATTCTTAATTAATAATTAAGGTATTACAATACAAGTAAGTAAATTAGTTTTGTACTAAATAATATTTAATAATGTCATGATATGCTTTTTACGATAAATATTGATAAAAAGAGATATGAATATAAAATTTTGAATGTAAATGTAGTAATATTAAAATATTTCAGATAGTAATATGAAGAAAGAATCTGTTTTATATAATTAATTATATTTAATACTTTTAATTAATCTATATTAAAATGTTAAAGTTACATAGAATTAAAATTTAAGGTCAGTATGTTATTTTTTCTATTTAATTTTTAAAATAATTGCAAATATATTAATTAATTAAAGCATTATATGTTTCATTTTTAGCATAATTATAATGATGAATACTAGAATTTTAAGAATTGCTACTCGAAAAAGTCGACTGGCTATTTGTCAATCTCAATATGTTTGTGATGCATTAAAGCGTTATCATCCAACTATACAAATAAAGTTAATACCTATTGTAACAACAGGAGATAAATTCTTAAATTCTGTTCCAAAAAATAAAATTAAAAAAGGTGCATTTATTAAAGAATTAGAATGTGCATTGGTAGATTTTCGTGCTGATATTGCTGTTCATTCTATGAAAGATATTACAGTACCTTTACCAGATGAGTTAATGCTTCCAATTCTATGTGAACGAAATGATCCTCGTGATGCTTTTGTTAGTTTAAAATACTCTAATATAGATACGTTACCTGTTGGTAGTACAATAGGCACATCAAGTTTACGTAGACAATGTCAAATACGTGCTCAACGTCCAGATTTAATAATAAATAACTTACGAGGTAATATAGATACTAGATTAAAAAAATTACAGAATGATCAATATGATGCAATCATTTTAGCTGTAGCTGGACTGAATCGATTAAAATTAAGTGAATATATTCGTGCTTACATCGATCCATCTGATCTATTACCAGCTATGGGACAGGGTACTATAGCTATAGAATGTCGTTTGGGTGATACCGATATTTTATCGTTGTTATCGCCTTTATATCATCGGGAAACTTCATTACGTATTAAGGCAGAACGTGCCGTTACTACTTATTTAGAAAGTTATTGTCAATTACCAATTGCTAGTTATGCTGAAATTGAAGAAGATAAAATATGGTTGCGTGCACTTATTGGATTGCCTGATGGCAGTAAAATTATTCGTACTGAAGGACGAGCACCTTTAGATCAAGCAGAAAAACTGGGATATGTTCTTGCTAAAGATTTATTGATCCAATTTACAAAGTAACAAACATATTTTGCGATAAATATATATCAATAAAATTTAATATAATTAATTATGAGCATTTTAATTACTCGACCATCTCCATATGGAGAGAAACTAGTAAGTAAATTACTTTCTGTTGGTAAATGCGCGCATCATTTACCATTAATTTATTTTTCTGCAGGAGAAATGTTGTCCTTTCTGGAACAACGATTAAGTCTACTTTCTGAAGGAGATTTACTATGTATTGTATCGCAGAATGCAATTAAGTATGCTCATAACCAGTTACTTAGTATAGGAATATCTTGGCCTACTAAATTAGTATATTATTCCATTGGTCGTGCAACTAGCATAAAGATGTATAAATTATCAGGAATTACTTCAAAATATCCTAAAGATAAAGAAACAAGTGAAAATTTATTGCAACTACCTGAATTAATTTATAGTTATGGAAAACGTGTTCTTATTTTGAGAGGTAATAATGGACGTACTGTTTTGGACGATACTCTTCAGAAAAGAGGTGCATTAGTATTATCTTGTGAATGTTATCGTAGACAATTGTTAAAGTATAATGGAGAAGAGCAATCATCTAAGTTATTAGAATTAAATATTAAAACGGTAGTAGTTACTTCTGAAGAGATACTAAAACAGTTGTATTATTTAATTCCTAAATTTTACCGTACATCTTGGCTAATACGATGTAGGCTTATAGTGGTAAGTTTGCGTTTAGCTAAATTAGCTAAAGGTTTGGGTTGGACAGATATCATTATAGCATGTTCGGCAAACAATGATGTACTAGTCCATGTTTTAATTAACAACTCTTAATATTATGGTCTGGATATTAGATTCAGATTAAAATAATTAGTTTTAGTTAAAAATATATGAATTTCAGGAAATACAATAGTAGAAATATTTTAAAATTCTTATGTAGTTTATGAGAATCGGCGAGAGAGGATTTGAACCTCCGACTTCCTGGTCCCAAACCAGGAGCGCTACCAAGCTGCGCCACTCGCCGAGAATTTATAAAATTTTTGTGTAGGTTTTGTGCATTTTGTATTTCTATTTATTAATATCTGAGTTTGATAATTAACTGATTTATTATGCATAAATAATGAGAATCATTTTTGCGAAGGAAGGGGTTTGAACCCTCACGTCTTTATAAAGACACTAACTCCTGAAGCTAGTGCGTCTGCCAATTCCGCCACCTTCGCTTAGTTTAGTGTCGGGTTTTATTTTGCTTTTAATTAAATGTGTGATGTGGGTGATTGATGGGATTCGAACCCACGACTGCTGGAACCACAATCCAGAGCTCTACCGACTGAGCTACAATCACCACAGATCAATCTCAATTTTTTCATAAAATTTTTAATAAATCAATGCGTCCGACAGGATTTGAACCTGAAACCTTTGTCTTCGGAGGACAATACTCTATCCAATTGAGTTACGGACGCATTGATTCAGCGTATCGTATATGTTTAATTTATCTTTATGTCGAAAAAGATATATTTAATTAATCGCATGTAGTCATTTTATGTAAAATATCTAATTGAATGTTATTAATTAAAATGACATAAAGATAAATATTCTATAAAAATAAAAAGTTTACTTTATAGGTTTTATATGTTTCTTTAAAAAATTATTTATGCAATACAATTATATATTATTTAAGAATTTTAATAAGATAAAGTAAAGAATATAAAATGTCCATATCCTATATTAGGATAAAATTAATTAAATTACTATTTATATATAAATACATGTTTAAAATTTAATTTATATTATTTTATGTTACTTTAATATTTTTTAAAATAAGTGATTGTATATATGCATGAATTATATTACATAGTATAATGTACAATATAAAAAGCTCCAACAGCTCTTAAATAAGTTTTGTAGTAAAATTTAGTTAAATAGATTAACATAAAAATATTGTAGGTAATTTATTTCTCAAAACTCGTTCTAATATATAAATCATAATTATTATAATAAATTAACATCGTTTCATCATATCAAAAAATTCATCATTAGTTTTTGTCATAGATAGTTTATTCATCATAAATTCCATTGCGTCAATTTCACTCATTGGATGAATAATTTTACGTAAAATCCATATTTTTTGCAGTTCATCTTGAGTAGTTAACAATTCTTCTTTTCTAGTTCCAGATCGATTATAATCAATTGCTGGGAAAACACGTTTTTCAGCTATTTTTCTTGATAAATGTAGCTCCATATTTCCAGTTCCTTTAAATTCTTCATAAATTACTTCATCCATTTTTGACCCGGTATCAATTAAAGCAGTAGCTATAATAGTTAAACTTCCTCCTTCTTCCATATTACGAGCAGCTCCAAAAAAACGCTTTGGGCGATGCAAGGCGTTGGCATCGACTCCTCCTGTTAAAACTTTTCCAGATGAAGGTACAATAGTATTATAGGCTCTAGCTAATCGTGTGATGGAATCTAATAAAATAATTACATCTTTTTTGTGTTCTACTAATCGCTTAGCTTTTTCAATTACCATTTCGGACACTTGTACATGACGAGAAGCTGGTTCATCAAAAGTAGATGCAATTACTTCTCCGTGAACTAAGCGTTGCATTTCAGTAACTTCTTCTGGGCGTTCATCTATTAAAAGTACTATCAGTACACAGTCTGGATAGTTGTGACTAATACTTTGCGCAATATTTTGTAAGAGTATGGTTTTTCCGGCTTTAGGGGGTGCTACGATTAAACCTCGTTGACCACGTCCAATCGGTGATGCTAAATCTAATACTCTTGCGGTTAGATCTTCCGTAGAACCGTTCCCTCGCTCCATACGTAATCGTGAATTGGCATGTAATGGGGTGAGATTTTCAAATAAAATTTTATTACGCGCATTTTCAGGTTTATCGTAATTTACATCGCTTACTTTAAGTAATGCAAAATAACGTTCACCTTCTTTTGGAGGTCTAATTTTCCCAGAAATAGTATCTCCAGTACGTAAGTTAAAGCGACGAATTTGGCTAGGAGATACATAAATATCATCTGGACCTGCAAGATAGGAGCTATCACTAGACCTAAGAAACCCAAAACCATCTTGTAAGATCTCTAATACGCCATCCCCAAAAATATCTTCTCCAGTTTTAGCATGTTGTTTAAAAATAGCAAAAATAATATCTTGCTTACGCATGCGTGCTAAATTTTCTAGACCCATACTTTCCCCAAGGTGTACTAACTCAGAAACTGGTATGTTTTTTAATTTTGTAAGATTCATAATTATGGATTCTTAAATTGGAGGTATACAATACCGTTGGTATTAAAGAGAAATGGTTTATTGTGTAATACAATATAAAAATTGTTACTTTTATAGTATTATGGCGCTGGTGATTATATACCCAGATTAAAGACCATCAAAAAACAGGCATATAACCATCAAATACTACTTCTCTTATTATCGGATTCTCATAGAGAAATAAGTTTATAAAAATTCGCCAGTAATTTCATGACTATACCAGAAAATATGTCTACATTTTAATCTATCTTATTTACATTATACAATCGCTATTATTACTATTACAATGACGATTGTGCGTTTAATTTTTACTAAAAAATCATATATTTATGATTAATTACGGAACAACAGGTCTTCATTCTACTATAATCTTAAATAAACGTCTACTAACATATAAGATAAATTTTAAAAATTACAAGTATTAAATAATAAGTGTGAAGTTTATATATATTTTTTTAAAAATTCTTGTAATTTTTGTTTAGACAATAATCCTATTTTACTGGATAATACTGTTCCATGGCGAATTAACAATAACGTTGGAATGCTTCTAATACCATAGTTTTTAGTAGTGATTGGATTGTTGTCTATATTTAATTTTGCTATTTTTAGTTTATCATGAAATTCCATAGCTATGTCTTCTAGGATAGGTATCATTGCTTTACAGGGATTGCACCATTCAGCCCAAAAATCAATCAAGAATGGTTTACTTTCTTGATTGATAGAGTTTAATACCTTTTCTTTAAAATTAGAATCTGTCAAATTTACTATATGATTCATTTATTCTCCTTATAACTTGTTTCTATTAATTAGAATATACGTATATAAAATAATTATTTGTTTTAGTATATAATATCTTAAATTAATTAGTATTTACTATTATTTACATAATTAGTTATGTAATATTAACTTCTGTGATTTTTATTTAAAAGTATTTATTTTATTTGGATGATCGGCTAAATGATCCTTTTTGATAATAAGATAACTTGAAATCAACATATGATTACAGTTTAGATTTTTTAGTTATTAATAAATGGTAAATTTTTTATGTTTTTCATGTGACTTCTTAATTTAATTCCAACTTTTTCTATTGCATGATTTCTAATCATTGCGTTAGTATTACGTAAAATAATATTATCTATTTTAATTTCTTCAGGCGCTGATCCTAAATCTCCTTTTTTTAAATTAGGTATTATAGTTTTCTTTAATAAAGGTACTACTGCATTACAAAACAAATAATTACCATATTCTGCAGTGTCGGAAATTACTGTGTTCATTTCATATAATTTTTTTCGAGCTATAGTATTTGCAATTAAAGGTAATTCATGTAATGATTCGTAGTATGCTGATTCTGGAGCTATACCAGCTTTTATCATTGTATCGAAAGATAGCTCTACTCCTGCTTTTATTATGGCTACCATTAAAATTCCATGATCAAAATATGTTTGATCTAAAATCTCTTGTTGATAGTTTGGTGCTTGTTCTAACGGAAGTTTACTGGTTTCTTTTCTCCAAACAAGTAATTTAGAATCATTATTCTTCCAATCCGACATCATTTCTTCAGAAAATACTCCATTAAGTATATTTTCCATATGTTTTTCAAAAATTGGTTTTAATATATTTTTTAATTTTTCAGATAATATAAAAGCACGTATTTTAGCAATATTAGATAATCGGTCCATCATTAATGTGATGCCTCCTTGCTTTAATGCTTCGGTTATAACTTCCCAACCATATTGAATAAATTTTCCTGAGTACCCAGCATCAATACCGTTATTAATCATATAGTCAAAACAAAGAATTGATCCTGCTTGCAACATTCCACATAAAATAGTTTGTTCTCCCATAAGATCTGATTTAACTTCTGCTACAAATGAAGATTCTAATACTCCAGCACGATGGCTACCAAGTGCGAATGCCCAAGATTTTGCCAATTCCATACCTATATTATAGGCATTGTTTTCTTTATGTACGGCAATTAAGGTAGGTACTCCAAATCCTCGTTGATACTCTTGACGAACCTCTGTACCAGGACATTTTGGAGCAACCATTATGACAGTGATATCTTGACGAATTTTTTCTCCAACCTCTACAATATGAAATCCATGTGAATAGCCTAATACAGATCTATGTTTCATTAAAGGCTCTATTTTTTTTACTACTGCTGTGTGGTTTTTATCTGGAGTTAAGTTAATAATAATATCTGATGTTGGAATAATTTCTTCATAAGTTCCTACAGCAAATCCGTGCTGGGTCGCTCTTGACCAAGATTCTTTTTTGTTAATAATAGATTCTCGACGCAAAGCGTATGAAATGTTTACACCTGAGTCTCTCATATTTAAACCTTGATTTAATCCTTGAGATCCACAACCTATTATAGCTATTTTTTTAGATAATAAGGCTTTAATTCCACCAGAAAATTCATTATGACTCATAAATCGGCATTTTTTTAAGTGTTTTAATTTTTGTATAAAAGTTAATGTATTAAAATAATTAGCCATAAAATACCTTTTTAAGTAATGTTAAAATAATTTAATAATTTTCGTGTAAAAATAATTTTTAATTTAAAAATACTCCAAACACTGGATTGGTTGTGACGTCATGCCATTCGTATCCTAATTTAGATAGGTATTTTTCAAATTTTTCTTCTTCTTTTTGGTTAGATAATTCGAATCCAGCCAGGACACGCCCGTAGTCAGTGCCATGGTTTCTATAATGAAACAGAGAAATATTCCAATTAGCGCCTAAAGTATAAAGAAATTTTAATAATGCTCCTGGAGCTTCTGGAAATTCAAAACTGAAAATTCGTTCTTGTAAAGATTGGAATAAACGCGCTCCTACCATATATCTAACATGTAATTTTGCCATTTCGTCATCAGATAAATCTACGACGTGAAAACCATTAGCGAGTATTTCTTGTATTATTATTTTTCTTTCAGAATGTCCATTTTTCAAACGTATACCAATAAAGATACAAACTTTTTTAGATCCATTATAACGATAATTAAATTCTGTTACTGATCTGTTTCCTAATATTTTATAGAATTCTAAAAAACTGCCTTTTTTTTCTGGAATAGTAATGGCCATTAATGCTTCTCGTTGTTCTCCTAGTTCACAGCGTTCTGAAATGTAACGTAATTCGTGAAAATTTATATTAGCACCTGAAAGAACATGAGCTAATCTTTCGCCTCTTATTGCATATTGTTGAATATATTTCTTCATTCCAGCTAATGCTAAAGCGCCTGAAGGTTCAGCTATAGCGCGTACGTCTTCAAATAAATCTTTTATTGCAGCACAAATTGCGTCATTATCTACTGTAATTACATCATCTAAATATTTCTTACATAAACGAAATGTTTCGTTTCCAACGCATCGTACAGCTACTCCTTCTGCAAATAAACCTACTTTGTGTAGCCATACTGGCATTCCAGCGGATAATGCAGCGCATAAAGAAGCTGATTCTGCTGATTCAACTCCTATAACTTTTATCTGGGGCATAAGATGTTTAATTAAAACAGAAATACCTGCAGCTAACCCACCTCCTCCTACTGGAACAAAAATACGATCTAAATGAGCATCTTGTTGTAATAATTCCATTGCCAATGTTCCTTGACCTGCTATAACCGTTGGGTGGTCAAATGGAGGAATGAAGGTTAATTGATGTTTATCAGCTAAAGATATAGCTTTAATTTTAGCTTCATCAAAATTAGCCCCACATAATAATGGTTTTCCACCAAAATTACGTACTGCGTCTATTTTTATATCTGCAGTGTTTGTAGGCATTACAATTAAAGATGTTATACCAAGATGAGTAGCAGAAAAAGCTACTCCCTGAGCATGATTACCTGCTGATGCGGTAACAACTCCAGAAGATTTTTGTGCTTCATTGAGGCTTGAAAGCATAGCATAAGCGCCACGTAGTTTAAAGCTATGTACTGGTTGTCTATCCTCACGTTTTACTAATACTATATTTTCGAAACGTTGGGATAATTTGCTCATAATTTGTAATGGTGTTATTTGAGCTACTTCATATACATGAGAACGTAAAGCAGCTCGTAGATATTCTGCTGGGCAGGGCGTATTAGGGAAATAATTAATTTTTTTCATTTATAATCTTATCCTAATAACTTAGATTTATCACGAATAGCGCCTTTATCCGCACTTGTTACTAGATGGGCGTATGCTTTTAAAGAAGTAGATATATTTCTATTTCTGTTGATTGGGGTCCATGCTTTAGTTCCTCGAGCAATTTCTAATTCATATCTTGTTTTTAGTATATATTCGGAAACTTCTAAGATGATACTACGTGCACTGATATCAATACTAATCATATCTCCGTCATGCACTAAGCCGATTAATCCTTTATTAGCTGCTTCTGGAGATATATGTCCGATAGACAAACCGGATGTTCCGCCTGAAAATCTACCATCTGTAATTAACGCACAACATAAATCCAAACTCATAGATTTAAGAAAAGACGTTGGATATAGCATTTCTTGCATACCCGGCCCTCCTTTTGGGCCTTCATATCGAATTACAATTATATCTCCAGGATGCACATTTCCTGTTAGAATTGCTTGAACGGCTTCTTCTTGACTTTCATAGACTTTAGCTGGGCCATAGAATTTTTGAAGGTTTATATGAACTCCAGCTGTTTTTACAAGACAACCATCTATAGCAAGATTTCCATATAATACTGCTAAACCGCCATCTTGGCTATAAGCATTCTCGCGAGAACGAATACAACCAGAGAAACGATTTATATCTAATGAAGCCCATCTGTTTGTTTGAGTAAATGCTTGTGTAGTACGTACTCCTCCTGGTGCTGCAGCGTACATACTTTTTGAGTCAATATTACTGCAGGAAACAATGTCATATTTTAATAATGTTTCTGATAAAGATTCATTTAATATATTTCGTGTGTTTTTGTGTAATAGACCACAACGATTTAATTCACCAAGTATACCCATTACTCCTCCAGCTCGATGAAAATCTTCCATATGATATTGTTTAGTATTTGGAGCTACTGTACACAAATGTGGTACTTTGCGAGATAATCTATCAATATCTGCCATAGTAAAATCTATTTCTCCTTCTTGTGCGGCTGCAAGTAAGTGCAACACAGTATTGGTAGACCCCCCCATTGCAATATCTAACATCATTGCATTTTCAAAAGAAGATTTATTAGCTATATTACGAGGTAAAACAGAATAATTATTTTCTTCATAATAGGATTTGGCTAAGTGAACAATATATTTACCAGCATTTAAAAATAATTTTTTTCGATCAGAATGGGTAGCTAATAATGATCCATTGCCTGGTTGAGCTAATCCTAACGCTTCTGTTAAACAATTCATAGAATTTGCAGTGAACATTCCTGAACAAGATCCACATGTAGGACATGCTTTTTCTTCTATGTTTTGTTGATCAATATTAGAAATATTAGGATTTGCTGCATAAGTTATTGCATCGATTAAATTAAGTTTAATATCTTTATTATTAGATAGAGTTATTGTACCAGATTCCATTGGGCCACCTGATATAAAGATAGCTGGAATATTTAAGCGCAATGCTGCCATTAACATTCCAGGTGTTATTTTGTCGCAATTAGAAATACACACCATAGCATCAACACAATGGGCATTGATCATATATTCTACTGAATCAGCAATAAGATCTCTAGATGGTAAGGAATATAGCATGCCACTATGCCCCATGGCAATTCCATCATCTATTGCAATAGTATTAAACTCTTTTGCAACCCCTCCGTTAATGTTAATTTGTTCAGAAACTAATGTTCCTACATTTCGTAAATGCACGTGACCAGGGACAAATTGAGTAAATGAATTAACTACAGCAATAATCATTTTGTCAAAATCTTCGGTGGTCATGCCTGTAGCGCGCCATAATGCTCGAGCACCAGCCATATTGCGACCATGTGTAGTAGTAGTAGAGCGATATTGAGGCATATATATTTAAACTCCAGTATTCTATAAATGTTGAGTGTTCAATTGTTAATTAACTGGATCTAACCAGTCCCATAGATCTTCAGTTACTCCAGTAAATAAGTTAAAAAATAAATCTTGTAATTTTTTAGTAATGGGTCCACATCTACCAGTACCTACTTGAATTCCATCTATGCTACGTACTGGGATTATTTCTGCAGCAGTTCCCGACATAAATATTTCATCAGCTGTGTACAAGGATTCACGAGATAACACTTGTTCTTGTACTTCTAAACCAATATTTACTGCCAATTTAATAATAGAATCTCGTGTAATTCCAGGTAATATAGAAGAAGCACGTGGTGGTGTTAAGATAATATTATTTTTAACTTCGAATAAATTTTCACCAGCTCCTTCTGAAATATAACCGTATATATCTAACCCAATTCCTTCGTGATAACCATTTCTGCAAGCTTCATTACTAATTAGCATGGATGATAAGTAATTTCCACCAGCTTTAGCTGAACTTGGAAGAGTATTTGCTGGTACTCTGTTCCAAGAAGATACCATCACATCAATCCCTTGTGTTAACGAATCTTCTCCCAAATAAGATGACCAAGAGAAAGCTGCTATAGCAACGTCTGTAGTATATTCAGGATCTGGATTAATTTTCATTCCTACGTCTCCAATGAATACTATAGGACGAATATATGCATTAATTAAATTATTTTCACGAATAATAACTCTACATGCTTGCATTAAATCGTTGATACTCCAAGACATGGGCATACGATAAATTTTTGCGGAGTCATGCAATCTTTGTATGTGTTCGTGATGACGAAATATAACAGCCCCTTTATATGAATCATAACATCTCATACCTTCAAATACTGATGATCCGTAGTGCAGAGAGTGAGACATTACATGTATTTTAGCTTCTTTCCATGGTATGATATCTCCATTAAACCAAATAAAATTTGCTGTATTCATTTGATTTCTTCCTCGGTGATATAATCAAATATAATGTTAATTTAACAATGATTAAATTTATTGAATTTCAATATGATATATATCCGTTAGTTTATTTAATTGAGCAGATAGTAAGCAGATTGCTCTATTACTGGAAACAGTCAAAAAAATATTTATTTTTTTGTTATCAAATTTGTTATGTGACGACATATTTAATGTATGTAATTTAAAACCACGATGACGTATAACCCGAAGAATACGTTCCAGTACTTCTGGGCAAAATCTAGCTTTAATACACAAAGAATAACATATCATATTACTGCTCCAACATAGCGTCATTTGAAGAACCAGGTGGAACTAGTGGCCAAACGTTTTCGTATTCATCGATTAGTACATGTAATAAAAAAGCTTCTGTGTGCATAAATAATAAATTGATTGCATTTGATATTTGAGATTGATGAGTAATACGTAATCCATGAATGTCAAATGCTTTAGCTAAAACAAGAAAGTTAGGATTATCTGTTAATGTAGTTTCACTATAACGTTTATTAAAAAATAATTGTTGCCACTGGCGAACCATTCCTAAACGTTGATTATCTAATAAAACAATTTTAATAGGTAGGCTTTTTCGTTTAATAGTGGCAAGTTCTTGTATATTCATCATAAATGATCCATCACCAGAAATACATATTACCATATGGTTGGGTCGGCCAATTTGAGCACCAATAGCTGCTGGCGTGCCAAATCCCATAGTTCCAAGCCCTCCAGAAGTAATAAAATTTTCTGGACGATTGAATTGCATATGTTGGGCAGCCCACATTTGATGTTGTCCAACATCTGTAGTTACGATAGTATCGCAAGGAGCATTTTCACTAATTGCTCGTAATAAGGCTGGCGCGTAAATTTTGTCATCAGTAGATTGATAAGACCAACGGTACTTTAGTTTTAAAGATTTTACTTTTATTCTCCATTCGTCAATAGATAAGGATTGTGTTAATGCAAATAGTAAATCGTTTAAATTTCCCGATAAAGAAACATGAGCTAAACGTAGCTTACCGAATTCTGCAGGATCAATATCTAAATGAATTACTTTTGCTTGTGGAGCAAAAGTATGTAATTGTCCAGTTACTCGATCATCGAAACGAGCTCCAATTGCAATTAGTAAATCACATTTTTGTACTGATAAATTAGCTGCTTGATTACCATGCATCCCTAACATTCCTAAATAACAATCTTCTGTATAATCTGGTGCACCAATTCCTTTTAATGTTACTACAGTAGGTATTTTTGTTTTGGAAATGAATGTACGTAGCGACGTTACTGCTTGGGCCATGCCTACTCCCCCGCCTATATAAAGTATTGGTCGGTATGATTGAAGCATTAATACGCGAGCTTTTTCTATATCACCCTTGATGTCACAAATATATTTTTTATTATTAACATAGTATTTAGGTATTATTTTTTCGTTAGATAGCTGAATGTCTTTTGGTATATCTATTAATACTGGGCCTGGTCTTCCGTTAGAAGCAATAAAAAATGCTTCATCAATAATACCAGGTATCATATTTAATGAATGTACTAAAAAGCTATGTTTAGTGCAAGCTAAAGATAATCCTAATACATCTACTTCTTGAAACGCGTCAGTACCAATAAATTCTAATCCTACCTGTCCAGTAATCGCTACTATAGGGATAGAGTCTAATAATGCATCAGCTAGTCCAGTGATAAGATTAGTAGCGCCTGGACCAGAAGTTGCAAAGCATACACCAACTTTCCCAGTAGCCCTAGCATATCCTATAGCAGCTATAATCGCTCCTTGTTCATGTCTACATAATAAATGTTGTACTTCAGAATCAAATAATGCGTCATATATGGGCATGATAGCCCCGCCTGGGTAACCGAAAATAATATCTACACCTTTGTTTCTCAGTGCTTTTATTATCCACTGAGCTCCGTTCATATTTATTTCCTCGTGTGATTTGTATGAATTAAATAACAATCAAATTGTGTTATTCATAAATAAGTGATCTATTTTTTAAATTAATTGTAAACTATACGGAAATTATATATTGTATTAGATTTAAATAGATTTGAAATATTTATAAATATTGTGTATATATATTAAAGATATCTTTTATTTTAGGAAATCTTCATAACATTTACATCTGAGATATCAATATAAGTTTATGTTATGTATCGACGCAATTATAAAATATAATAGTATTGTTGGCTTAAAGTGCAATACTGTTGTTTATAAATAAAATTTATTTTTTAAATTTAAATAAAAATAATTATATAGAAAATTAATTTTATTATATTAGCGTTGATATTTAATTATTAAGAATATTATATTCTATAATATGTTTTGTTAAAAACTAGCAATAATTTTTAAAACAGTAATTTCCATGTTTCTTAAATATAAAAATTTTTTATAATAGATAAATATTATCGTTATATGAATAAACAAAAGAATTTGATGTGCTTAATGTTAATAATAGTAAATTCTGTTTTGTTTTAATATTTTCGTTTTAGTGGATATTTTCAATAAGGCATAACACATATTTGATTATATAGTGCATTTTATATGCTATAGATACGGTTTTTTAAAAGTGATGTTTTGTGTAAATAGGTATTATTTTTTAACAATCATCAGTATATAGTTTTTATCTCAGTTTATTATTATAAGATTGTATATATCTTAATGATTTTTTTATGAATAACAGTTATATAATCGTCCATATTTATCAACAATTTTAATTAATAGCACTTATTCCTTTTTAAGAAGGACAATATATGACATTTATATTTTAACTATACTTTAATTTTTTAAATATTTATAGATTTCAGTTTACATAACTATTTTTTATATTTACAGCGCGTATATCTTCATAAGTATATAGGATGATAGTTATGGTTTCTAACAAATATCAATAATAAAAAACGTAAAAATACGAGATTATCACACATATGTAATATGTGTGATATACATTACACAAAAACTAAACTTTATATTATTTATTTTAAAAATGTGTATGGATTACAGGGGTGAAGAGACTTGAACTCCTAGCACTCGGTTTTGGAGACCGACGTTCTACCTATTTGAACTACACCCCTTATATTATTAATAATCAATACGGAGCGGTGCGGACGGGACTTGAACCCGTGACCCCCGGCGTGACAGGCCGATGTTCTAACCATCTGAACTACCGCACCGATATTAATTAAATGACTATTATAACCATAACCAACGTTTAAATAAACATACATAATATTTATTTAAAAATTTTGCAAAAATTTTTTTGTTCTACTAGATATATTACCCTTATAGTTTGAAGTTAAAAATATATTTAACATAAAACCATCCTATATACTTAATTGTGGAGCTAAGCGGAATCGAACCGCTAACCTTCTGCGTGCAAAACAGATGCTCTCCCAGTTGAGCTATAGCCCCATATCTATCAAGTATACTGTGTAACAAGTTTAAAATAAAGATGCAAATTAAAATAATATAATTATAAAATTTTAATTTTACTGAATGAAGATAATTTTTAAAATAATGATTTTTAATTTTTTAATTGTATTAATGTTAAAACTAATTAATAATTTAAAATTAGTGTAATGAAGTTAATAATTATTTCTTATAAAAGTTTGTTGTAGTTTGATATAAATTAATTTAATAATTTAGCAGTATTACTTTAAAGTTGATAGATTTTTATAAAAAATTCGAATGTTTTGATGTTTTGAGTATACGAAATATTTGTATTTACAGACAAAATTTGATGCTTAATTTTATAATTAAAAAAATAATTATTACGTGTTTGAATATATATTTATATTTGTTAAGCATAATAAGTACATATCTATATATGTGATATATATCAATAAATATATATATTTTATAACAAAAAATTTCAAATTTTTTATAATTTATATTGATAATATTTCTAAAGAAAAAAAATTATAATGAGTCAATAAAATAGATTTTAGTTTAATAGCTGCTATAGTGTCCATAGAACAATAGATTTTGTTTGGTCTGACAGAATGAAAATTGTTTATAGATCCTTCAGTTGGGGTTTTATGTCGCAGTAAACGTAAACTATATTTAGCGATTGCGCGTCTAGAATCTATTAAATAGCTATTTGAAGATAACGTTGCGATTAATTCTTTTTTTAGTAAGGAAAAATGAGTGCATCCTAGTACTATAGTATCAGGAGGTTGTTTCATTTTTAACCAGGGGGCGAGAATATTACGAAGTATTGATAAAGATATTTTTTCGCCATATATTTTGGATTCAGCTAAGTTTACTAACTCAGGTGTGCCTAATAACATGACTTTATATTTATTTGCAAAACGTTTTACAAGACTCTGAGTATAGTTATGATTTACAGTACGATGTGTTGCTAATACTCCAATGATGCCATTTCTGGTTAATTTAGATGCTAATTTGATCGCAGGTATCGCTCCGATAATAGGAAATAAAAAGTGATTTTTTAATATTTTTAATGAAACTACACTGGCAGTATTACAAGCAATAATTACAAGATCTAATCGATGTTGCTTTTGAACAGCTTTGATTATAGAGGTTACACGATTTGTGATAAATATTTCTGAACGTTCGCCATAAGGAAAGGCTTGATTATCAAAGAAATATAAATACCATACGTATGGTAATAATTTGTGTATTGCGGTGTAAATAGACAAACCACCTACCCCAGAATCCAATATTAAGATTGTTGGTTGTTTATGTTTGTATATATTTTTACAAAAATATGTCATTTTTTATTAAATATTTGCTTGATATGGTCATATATATAAATCGGTATAATTGGGTGTATATCTAATTTACGATTTTGTTTATAATTTTATCTATAATAGAGCGTTAACCTTTTATTAAAAAGTTTCTATCTTTTGATCAAAGATATCATATTGAATGATATATCCATAGTAATGTTGGTTTTATTAAAATTATACGTTTTTTGGTTTTATTTGTATTTGGTTAAATATTTTAGTGTATATTTATCTATATATTATGCATATAATATATAGATAAATATAAATATTTTTGTCTTCTGATAAATAATTTTTGTTAGCATAATAAGTATTTTTATGTAGAAACTGAATTATAAAATATATGTTTTAAGTATATATAGAAAATAGATTTATATAAAAATTATTATTTATATATAAGACATATTATGTTAATTTTTATTTTTTATTCCTAAACTATGACATATTGCATATGTTAAATCTGATCTGTTAAGAGTATAAAAGTGAATATTTCTTACTCCTTCTTTAATAAGAATTCTAATCATGTCTATTGCTACAAATGTTCCAAGCATTTTTTGTGTTTTTAAGTCGTGATCTAATCCATGAAAAATTACGTATATCCAATGAGGTATTTTAACTTTAGTAAAAGTAATAAAATTTTGTACTTGACGAAAATTGAAAATAGGTAATATTCCGGGAATAATTTCTATATCGATTCCAACAGATACACAAAGATCTCTAAATCTTAAATATTGTTCTACATCAAAAAAAAATTGAGTGATTGCGCGATTAGCACCAGCGTCTATTTTTTTTTTCAAATTAATTAAATCTGATTGTGCATTCTTTGCTTCTGGATGTACTTCTGGATAAGCAGCTACGGAAATATCAAAATTTCCAACTTTTTTTAGTAAATATACCAAATCTGCAGCATGCATAGATGATTGATGATTTTTGTTGATTTGATCGCCTCTTAATGCAACAATATTATGAATGCCATTATTCCAGTATTCTTGAGCAATGATTTGTAATGCTTGAGGAGTTTCATTAATACATGTTAAATGTGGGGCTACTATTAATCTAGTATGTTTTTTTATATCGTTAATTGTTTTGTCGGTATAGTCTCGTGTTCCAGAATTAGCACTATATGTTACAGAAACAAAAATAGGATTTAGTTTACTTAATTTTTTTATAGTTTTCGATAATATTTTTTTCATTTCATTGGTACGTGGAGGGAAGAATTCAAATGATACATTAATATTGCCTTGTAATTCTGCTAAATATTGATTTAATATTTCTTGTTGAGCAGCATGGAACATACTCATATTTTCCTCTCGTGGATTTATAAAATAATATGCATAATCTGTCGTATGTGCTATATTATGAATAAGTATTGTTGTATATTTTGTTTAATAGTTTCATTTTCATAAAGAATTTTTTGTATTTAAGTTATATGAAAGCATGATTTCTGCTATTATAATCAGCACTAATTTAAATTAATAAGTTAAAACAATATTATTATTGTTATGAGTTTTGTATTTATAGAGATCATCTGATAGTTAGGGATATACATAATTAAATGTGCATTAATAAATAATTAGCGATGTATATCATACACCATGATTATATATTAAGCGTATTATTTTTTAAGTTATAGATTATTTAGTTAGTAACTAAAATTTATAATAGTGTATCTGTATGTTTATTAAAAATCTTATTTTATTAATGGGTATACATATAAACATGATATTAGTATTAATATTGGAATTTTTATTGTATTGACGCAAATGCTTGCTCTAAGTCAGCAATAAGATCGTCACTATCTTCCAGTCCTACTGAAACACGAAGTAACATATCACTAATTCCAGCACGTTTTCGGGCGTTTTCTGGCATAGCAGCGTGTGTCATAGTAGCTGGATGGGCAATTAGACTTTCTACTCCTCCAAAAGATTCTGCTAATGTAAATAATTTCAATGATTGTAAAAATTGTAGTAATATATTTTTAGTTCCTTTTAGCTCAAAACTAAATATCGATCCAAATCCACTTTGTTGTTTACAAGCAATATTATGCCCAGGATGAGTGGATAACCCTGGATAGTATAATGTATTGATTTGAGATAGTTTTTGACAGAAAGCAACAATTTTTTTAGTATTATTTTGTTGTTGGTAAATTCTAGGCATTAAAGTACGCATACCGCGTAATAATTGGTAGCTATCAAAAGCGCTACCGGTAATCCCAAGTGTGTTGCCCCACCAAGCTAATTTATCGGAAATATATTGATCTTTAGATATTACTACTCCTGCTATTAAATCTGAATGTCCATTTAGATATTTACTGCAAGAATGTACTACTAAGTCCGCTCCTAAGATTAATGGATTTTGAAAAACTGGAGTCATGAATGTATTATCTACTACATATAATATATTTTTTTGAAAATTACAAATATTGTAAATATCTACTATTCGGAGCATAGGATTACTTGGAGTTTCTATAAAAATTAATTTAGGTTTATGTGTTAATGATTCCAGTAATATTTGAGTATTATTTTGGTCAATAAATAATACTTTACATACGCCTTTTTTGTGTAATGCATCTAATAGTCGGTAAGTTCCTCCGTAGCAATCATAAGGTGCTATTAATAAATCATTTGGTTCAAGCAAAGCAGAGCATATTAAATAAATAGCAGACATACCGCTACTTGTCATAATTGCATTTTTTCCATATTCTAAATCTGATAAAGTTTGTTGAGCTACATCTCGAGTAGGGTTTTTGCGCCGTGAGTAATCATAGAGGCGTGGTTGATTTAATCCAAAAAAGTTATAAGTAGTTGAAAGAGTGATAGGAGGAACAACACATCCATGTTGTTCATCAATATTTAATCCACTTCTAACACTGATTGTAGATTTTTTAATATTCATAATAAATAATTAATTTGGTCATCTATATCATTTATGTATACCATTAATATCATTAATGTACTAATATTATTTATATATCTAGTAATATTTTTATACATTTATCATTTATAATAATTAAATAGTAGATGTATTTTGATATTAATGATGTGTAGTAGTAATAGTAATGAAATTTAAAGATTTACGTTTACGCGCTGTAGTATATTTTGTTATGTCACGCGCTATAATTCGTATAAATACAGATGTAAGGACGTATACATTTATTGTTTCTTCAATTTTTTATTAATAGGTAAAAAATTATCGTTAATAGCAATATTAAAGCGTTTATTAAAAAGATTTACACGGCCACGTGTATCTACAATACGTTGTGTTCCTGTATAAAACGGATGACATAGATTACAAACGTCTAAATTTAAGTCTCGATTTAAAGTTGATTTAGTATTAACAATATTTCCACATGAACAATATGCAGAGATTTTACTATATTTTGGGTGAATATTTTTCTTCATGACACATTCTCATATTAATTAATACTGTATTTCTAATAGTTGATAGAACATTGTAAAAAACGATAAATCATAAATACTATGTTCTGTAATTTAATAAATTAAATGTTAACATATAATCATATATATATCAAAAAATTCATTCTATTAATTATATATGTATATACCGTCTAAAGATAGAGATGTAGTAAATTAATAATTTTTAAATATCTATTATCAATAAATATTATTTTTAAATAACATTTTTATAAAAATTTATATGTTTTTAAACGCAATATATCCAAATTTTAGGGATATCATCATATGATACAAAAATTGGATTGTACTGAAATAGAAACAAATTAATTTATAATATACTCTTAGTTAAGAATGATTGTTGTTTTGATTAAACATAATTATATTTATGTTTAACTAAATATAGAGCTTATTTTTATTCAATATCGTATACTAACATTAATTTAGTTAACACATGTGCTATTACTACGTAATATTTATGTCTATACATGACTCATTAATATTAGGTATATGTCCAAATCAGAATATGTTATATTCCATAATATAACTGTAAGAACTAATAAACAGTAATTATATTGAATTTTTAGTTGTACTAAAAATAGTAGTTTTCAACAGATAATTATTCATGTAAATATTTTATTAGAGATATAAAAATTAATATATAAATTAGAACATAATTGTATTCATATTATAGTTGTTATTGATGGAAATTAAATAGATTATTTGTAATTTAGTTTATTAAATATATAGAATATGAATACAATTATGATTTAGTATGGATAAAGCATATATTTTATTTATGTTAAAATTTAATTAGGTAAAATAGTAATATAAGACCTGTTGTAGTAACAAAATTTATAAAAAATTATAATTGAATACCTAAATTTAAGTTATTACTAAATATGTTTTCATAATAATATTAATCATTATAATAACTTTAATTTAATCATCTAATTGATACTGTAGATTAATTCATGAATTTGTGTATATATGATTAGGAATATCAGTATGAATAAATAACATATATATAATTCATATATTGAATTATGTATGGTTTTATAAATAAGAAATCTTGTATATGTAGGGTATTTATATAAACGTAGCAACGTTAAATAATTGTTCGGATATATAATTTTAGTATAATAAATGGTTGTTGAAGTGAAAATAATTTTTAAAATATTATGTTAATTTTAGAAAAAATTTTATATATCTACATTATATGATAGATCTTATAGGAATAAAATAGCAATATATGTATGCTCTAAATTTAATATTCATCTTGATTATTTCACAGAGGTAATTGAAATGAAATTAAATAATTTAAATATAGTTAAATATAGGTCAACTTTATGTCTACATGGGTTGTTGGAAAAATTGTTGAAGTGAAATACTGGACAGATCAGTTATTTACTCTTATTGTACGAGCACCAATAAATACATTTGTTGCTGGACAATTTACTAGAATAGGGATATACGTAAATAGCATAATTGTGCAACGTGCTTATTCATATCTTAATGCTCCTAACAATCCCAATCTAGAATTTTATATAGCTACTGTGTTAACAGGGAAGTTTACCCCGTTATTGCGTACTTTATGTTCTGGTGATAATATTATGCTTACTAAAGAAGCATATGGACGTTTTATACTTGACGAAATTCCAAGTTGTACAAATTTATGGATGTTTGCTAGTGGGACAGGAATTGGTCCATATCTATCAATACTCGAGGATCATAATGAAAAATTGGATCAATTTTCCAATATTGTGTTAGTACATGCAGTACGGTTTTATAAAAATTTAAATTATTTATCTCAAATGAAAAAATTGAAGAATATTTATTCTACTAAATTGCACATACAAACGATTACAAGTCAAGAAGAGTCTTCTAATTCGCTTTTTGGGCGTATACCTACTTTAATAGAAAATAATGCTTTAGAAAAAAAAGTAGAACTGCAATTAGATATTAGTAATAGTCATGTAATGTTGTGTGGTAATCCACAGATGATATCTGATACTAAAGAAATATTGAAAAAAAAATATGGAATGAAAGATCATGTACGACGCAATCCAGGACAAATTACTCAAGAACGTTATTGGTAATAATAATATTAGCATTATTATATAATGAATATTATGTATTGTAATTTATAATGTATTTTGAATTGATTATTAAAACCATCGAAATTTTTAGTTTAAGCATACTGTAATTTATATTTCGTTATATTTTTATATATATGCATTGATCATCGTCGGGCAATATTTATATTTGATCTATTTTTTATTTATGTCGTTAATATTAACGTACGATGATCAATGCATATATAGGGTGATTTTGATAGGAGAGACAATATGCGACGCCTGTTGGTAATAGGAAACTGGAAATTAAATGGTAACAAAAATACCATAACTGATCTAATTATTAAATTAGTTGAGACATGTGCTAATATTTCTAAATGCAGAGTGGCTGTAGCTCCTCCTGTGATGTATTTAGATTTAGTTATGCGTTATTTAATAAATAGTAATATTTGGTTATGTGCGCAAAATGTTGATGTTCATGTATCTGGAGCGTTTACTGGAGATGTTTCTGCAGCAATGTTACAAGATCTGAATACGCGATATGTTCTTATCGGTCATTCTGAAAGAAGAATACATCATAAAGAAAACGATACATATATTGCTAAAAAATTTTTTATTTTAAAAAAGATCGGATTAATTCCTATTTTATGTATAGGAGAAAATAAAAAAGAATTTGATTCCGGACATACTCAAATGGTATGTCTTAATCAAATTAAGCCAGTCATTAAATTACTTGGTGTAGAAGCTTTTAACAATGCAGTTATTGCGTATGAGCCTACATGGGCTATAGGCAGCGGCATGAGTGCATCTCCAGAAAGAGTACAAATAATTCATCAGTTCATTCGGAATTATATTGCAAATTACAATATGTCTATAGCCAATGAAATAGTTATTCAATATGGAGGGTCTGTGACACCAGAAAATGTTACTCAATTTTTTAATCAAAAAGACATTGATGGTGTATTGGTAGGATCTGCTTCTTTAAATGCAGATAGTTTTTCTATGATTGTGCAAGCAGCCGAAGACCATGATAAGTCATATCATGGTTAAATGATAAATAATATATATAGCGTATAAAATCGAAATATATTATATTGTAATTATAATATAATATTGTTGAATAATAGTGGTTACTTAAAGCTAAAATAGCTTTTTAGCTGTTTTTAGTAAATCTTGACGAAATGGACGTTGCATATTCTGTATTGCATCATTGATGTCATGGTGTACTAATTTTTCGTTTTGTACTCCGATGCAACGTCCTTTATAACCTTGTAATAATAGCTCAATAGAATATGCTCCCATTCTGGATGCTAGAATGCGGTCGTAAGCCACTGGTTTTCCTCCGCGTTGAATATATCCTAAAACGGTAGCACGAGTTTCTTTACCAGTTTTTTCTTCAATGTATTGTGCCAAGTGAAATATATTACAAATACGTTCGGTAATAGTTACTATTGCATGTTTTTTTCCTTTAGAAATACCAGATTTAATTTCGTTTACTAAATCTTGTGCATTAAATTCTATTTCAGGGACTACAATAAACTCGCAACCTCCAGCTATTGCTGCTGCCATAGTTAAATCGCCACAACACCGACCCATTACTTCTACAATAGAAATACGTTGATGGGAAGAGGATGTGTCACGTAATCTATCAATTGCATCAACAATTGTTTCTAGAGCTGTGAAATAACCAATAGTATAATCTGTTCCAGCAACATCGTTATCGATAGTACCAGGTAGCCCTATACAAGGGAATCCTATATCACTTAATCTTTTAGCTCCTAAATAAGATCCATCTCCTCCAATTATTATAAGGGCATCCAGTTTGCGTTTATGTATATTATTAATAGTTATTGTTCTAATAGTATCTTTTTTAAATTCAGGAAAACGTGCAGAACCAAGAAAAGTACCCCCTCGGTTTATTATCTCTGAAACGCTACGATGACTCAGTTGTATCATTCGGTTTTGAAATAACCCTAAATAACCATCATATACTCCATAAATTTCTAATCCTTCAGAAAGACCTGCTCGTACTACACCTCGAATAGCTGCATTCATTCCTGGAGAATCACCACCGCTTGTTAGTACTCCTATTTTTTTTATCATATATACATAACTCTATTATGTTGTTTATTAGCAGATCAGATCATAACCGTATTTTTATTGAATCTATATAATTAAATAGAATATAATTCTTATGTGAAATATATAAAAATAAAATACTATATTAAATATATATAATTATATTTAAAATTATAGCAATCTTTTAATTTACTAAATGTTTAATTAAATTATCAAAATATTTGGGTAATAGTATTTTTAGAAATTGAATACTGAAATATTATTTTTTATTTATTTTGGTTTATATTTATATATAAATATATTAATTATATTGTATCTACTTGTAATGAAGTAGATTAGTTTAATATATTCCTAATATTTAATTATATTAATATAATTGAAATTTTTTAAGACTAAATATATAAGAAGCAATATGTTTCTTCTTATATATTTAGTCTTTAGATATACAATTATTTTAATTTTCTGATAAAGAAAGTGTTAAACTTTATTGTGTATATTGTATTTAATTAAATTATGTGTAGATTACACTATATCTTTATTCATAGTATATATTACTAATTTTATTTGTCAAAATATGAAATTTTTTTGTATATTGAATATATTTATACTAATGAATATTAATTCACAAATAAACTCAGCATAACAGTATTTTGGTTATATCACGTTGTGAATACCTATTCAAAATCATATGTATATGTTATCATTTTAATTTAGTAAATTATTGTAATTTATTAATTTTTTTCACAAGTTTGGCAGGTTTTCCTGCTACTGTAGCATAAGGTGGTACGGCATGTAGTACAACAGATCCTGCTCCAATTTTTGCTCCGTATCCTATTTCAATATTACCTAGAATGATGGCACTGGCCCCAATCATCACTTTTTGCCTAATTTTAGGATGCCGATCGCCATTTATTTTACCAGTTCCTCCTAACGTGACAGATTGCATTATAGATACATTATTTTCTATAACTGATGTTTCTCCTATTACTACTCCAGTAGCATGATCTATCATAACACCGCATCCGATACTTGCAGCAGGATGAATATCTACATTAAAAGCAGCAGAGATATGGTTATAAAAATACATAGACAATTCTTGACGATTATTATTCCATAGCCAATGAGAAATACGATGTGCTTGTAATGCATGAAATCCTTTAAAGTATAAAAAAGGAGTAAAATACTTAGTTACAGATGGATCGTTTAAATATATTGCATAAATGTCTCGTGCTGCAGCAGTAATTATACTTTCATCAGAATTGTATATATTTTCTAATATTTTGATTATATCAGTTATAGGCATATCTACATTATTTAATTTTTTAGATAGTATATGAATTAATGCATTCTTAAAATTTTTATGTTTTAATATAGTCATGTATATAAAATTAGTTAATATGGGTTCAGATTCGGTTAATAACCTCGATTCAACCTTAATATTATTCCAAACTATTTCTAATATATTTAAAGGCATAAGTTTACCTTGTTTCATTTATATTAATAATAACTAAATAGTTATACTATTAATTATTCTAATTATTAAATTTTTTCTTTTTTTTGTGTGCGTTGTAATAAAGAATAAGCAGCATCATGAACATTTTTATGTTGATATAATATCTGATATATTTGTTCAGTAATGGGCATATCTATTTTGTATTTAATAGATAACATATATACTTCTTTTATGTTTAAGAATCCTTCTATTATTTGCCCAATATTTTTTTGGGCATGATGTGTATTGAAACCTTGCCCTAATAATATTCCAAAACGACGATTACGTGATTGATCATCAGTGCAAGTTAATACTAAATCTCCTAATCCAGCTAATCCCATGAAAGTTTCTGGCACTGCGCCAATTGCTATTCCGAGTCGTGACATCTCTGCTAAACCTCGTGTAATTAGCGCTGTTCGTGCGTTTGATCCAAACCCTATTCCATCAGAAATACCTGCTCCAATAGCAATAATATTCTTTACTGCCCCTGCTATTTGGATCCCAATAGTGTCAGTATTACTGTATATTCTAAAATTTTTATTGCAATGTAGTATATTTTGTAAATCATAATTTAATGTAGCATCGGTGGAAGCTAATGTTATTGCAGTAGGCAATCCTATAGCGAGCTCTTTAGCGAAAGTTGGGCCAGAAATAATTGCAATAGGCACATCATTTCCTAAAATATCACGTGTCACGTCTTTTAAAAAACGACCAGTTTTAGGCTCTAAACCTTTAGATGCTATAATAATACGAGTATTGTTTTTTAAGTTTGGTTTTATTTGCATCAAAACATGACTAAATACATGACTTGGTACTGCAATCAATAAATTTAGGCAAGTAGCTAAGGTTGCTGATAGAGATTTTTCTAAATATAACGATGGTGGAAAAGGTATATTTGGTAAATAGGCTTGATTACATCGATGAGTTTTAAGTGTTTGAATATGAGTAGCATTATGCCCCCATAGTAATACTGCATGACCATGTTTAGATAACGCAATAGCCATGGCTGTACCGTAAGATCCAGCTCCAATTATTGTAATAGTAGGATGTATAATAGTAGACATAGTTATGAAACTCAATTATTTCAGAGTACTAATTTTTAAGGTGTATTATCATATTTTTTTAAAGACTTAATAAATAAAATATCGAAGTTAATTGGATCTAAATTGAATTGAGGGAAAGTTCCTCTAGATACTTGGCTACTTATGCATTCACTAGCGTAAGGAAACAAAATACCTGGACAATATGCACTGAGACAGTGTATCATTTGTGTTTGGTTTAGTCCTGAAATACTGAAAATTCCAGCTTGTTTTACTTGACATAAAAAAGCCGTATTTTCACCAATTCTTGCAGTGACAGTGATGAATAATACTACTTCATATGCGTTAGCATAAATATTAGCTGAATTGCTATTTAAATCTACCGTAATTTTTGGATTCCAGGTTATTTGAAAAACTTCAGGAGTGTTTGGAGCTTCAAACGAAATATCTTTTGTATATATTCTTTTTATGTGAAATAACACATTATTTTTATTATTTTCTAGCATATCAACACCTTGCTACTTTCGATGTTAATAATCAATTCTTCTTTTTCAATTTTTTTTTAGTTAAAATTAAACTCAATTGTCCCTGGTTATCTAATAACACCAAATCATCTGATCCTCCAATATGTAAACCATCTATAAAAATCTGTGGTACTGTAGTGCAACCATTAGATCGTTGTTGCATTTCTATGTACATACTATTTAATGAATTATTATGATCTATAGGAATTTCTTTAAAATCTAATGATTTTTTTATTAATAATGCTTTAGCGCGATCACAATAAGGACAGTTCTTTTTTGTGTAAATTTCAATATAGGCCATTTCCATTCTCATTATTTTAATATTTTGTTTGTTAGTAGTAGAGGAAAATTATCAGATTTCCAACCAACTATACCGCCATGAAGCACATACACTTCTTCGAATTTTAATTTATACAAATGTTGTTTAATTGAGTGAGCTATTGAATTATTATCATGGACTACAATTAATGGAGATTTTTTAAATCTTTTTAATTTACAAATATCGTTATTTTTAATGTCTTTTATTGAAACATTAATGCTGTTCGTTATGTGACCTGCGCAATAATCATCTTGATTACGAATATCTATTACTATTGCTTTTTTTTTGTTTATTAATAAAATTGCTTGATCACGTAATATTTCGGAAGATTTGAATAAAAAACTGCTAATTGTAGTATATAAAGTTGCGAGTAATAAGAGTACCCATACAATACTTAGTATCGTATGTTGTTGTAAAAATATTGTTATTTCCTGCATATACATGGGTTATAAACCTTATTTAAAACAATATCATATTATTAAATATATTTATGCTTGTGAAGAAGTATAATATAGTTTTGATTAAATCAATAGTATTATTAATAATCATAATAAAATTTTATAAATATACGTTTTGGTTTAAATAATATTTGTATAAATGAATTTAAATAATATTTAATCAATCCTCATGCATAAATATATTATACATACGTGTATAATATATTTTGTGTTTTAAAAAATTTGGCATATTCTATTATGAATATATTAATATATGGATATCATTCATGATATATTTTGATTTTCAGTGTTACTAATCAAATCATAATTGATGATTATTCTATATTTATATTTGTTGGCTGTAACAACACAAAAAATAATATAAAAATATAGTTATATAAACAATATACATGATTATATTTTTTTATATAGAGGTATTAAAAAAGAATTTAAGTTGTTGCATTTATTAATACCTAACATGTATGTAATTACGTGAGTAATGTATGATTATAGTTACTGGTGGAGCAGGATTTATAGGTTGCAATATTATTAAAGCATTAAATAATATTTCATATAAAAATATTTTGGTGGTAGATAATTTAAAGAATGGAATGAAATACAAAAATTTAATAAACGTATATATTTCAGACTACATGGATAAAAGTCGTTTTATTAAAAATATAGTGGATAGTCCTGTTGGCTCTTATATTAAAAATATAGATGTAGTGTTTCATGAAGGGGCTTGCTCTTCCACTACTGAATGGGACGGTAAATATATGATGGAGAATAATTATCAATACTCTAAAGATTTATTATTGTATTGTATTAGGAATAGTATTCCTTTTATATATGCTTCTTCAGCATCGGTATATGGGAAAGATACTAGTATATTTGCTAATCCTCAGAAATATGAACAACCTGTTAATATATATAGCTATTCTAAATTTTTGTTTGATCAATATGTACATGCTATATTGCCAAAGGTTACATCTCAAGTTTGTGGATTAAGGTATTTTAATGTTTATGGACCTTATGAAGAACATAAAGGGAATATGGCAAGTATAATATTTCAATTATATAGACAAATTAAAAGTAAGAAACGCCCAACATTATTTGTTAGAAGTAGAGAGTTAAAACGAGATTTTATATATGTTGAAGATATTGTTGATATAAATCTTTGGGCTTGGAGTAATAATATTTCTGGAATTTTTGATTGTGGTATTGGTAAAGCTGTATCATTTGAGGTAATTGCTAATACTATATTAAGTTTTTTTCATAAACATATTACTATTAAATATATTTCTATGCCAAATAACATCCGTGATCATTATCAGTTTTTTACCCAAGCAAATATTTATCAGTTAAGAAAAGCAGGATACAATAAGAAATTTATTGATATTAATCAAGGTATATATCAGTATTTAAAATGGTTGTCATGTAACGATATTAATCGTTACTCATATAAAAGGTAAAGTGTAGTGTTGTAGTTATGAAAATGTTAGTGGTCAGTCCTTCATGGATTGGTGATACTGTGATGTCACATAGTATGTATCGTTTGCTTATTAATAAGTATTGTTCTAGTGTTCAAATTGATGTTATTACCTCAACATGGTGTAAAGATCTTTTTAATTATATGCCCGAAGTTAATCGTACGTTATTTATTCCTTACAGACATGGAGTATTAGAACTTGCAAAATGTTTTCGTCTGGGAAAAGTTTTAAAAAATGAAAAATATCAACAGGCAATAATATTACCTAATTCGTTTAAATCAGCTTTAATACCATTTTTTGCAGATGTTCCGATCCGTACTGGATGGCGCGGAGAGATGAGGTATGGTGTAATAAATGATTTAAGGATACTTAAATTTGAATCGTTTCCATTAATGGTACAACGTTATGCTGCTTTAGCATATGATAGCAATATTATAAAAAATTTTTGTGATTTACCTTCTCCGTTACTATGGCCTCATTTAAATATAAATAAAAAAGAAATTGAAGATGTATTATGTAAATTTAATTTAGATAATCATAAGAAACTATTGATTGGATTATGCCCAGGTTCAGGATTTGGATTATCTAAAAGTTGGCCTCATTATCATTATGTAGCATTAGCTATACAATTAATTTATTGCGGATATCATGTGGTGATATTGGGATCATCTAAAGATCAATTAATTGATACATGTATTGAATACAGTATTCTTAAAAATTTGAAACAACATTATGACAATCTTATAGGGATTACATCTTTAAGTGAAGCTATTGCAATTATAGCGGCGTGTAAGGGAATTGTTAGTAATGATTCTGGTTTAATGCACATAGCTTGTGCATTGAAATGTCCCGTAGTAGGATTGTATGGTGACCTTAGTGATCCTAATTTTACTCCTCCTTTATTTCGTCAATCTATTGTGATCCGTTGTATTAAAGGATGTTATACTATGCGAAAAGATAGAACTTTACATAATGGTTATCATAGTAGTTTAATAAACATTACTCCAGATCAAGTTTTAAAGGCGTTAAAGAAGTTATTAAATTAATTAATAAATGTTTTCATGAAGGTTTTGATTATAAAAGTTTCTTCTATGGGAGATATTATACATACTTTGCCTGCGATTACTGATGCATCAGTTTCTATACCAAATATATCGTTTAACTGGGTTGTAGAAGAAACTTTTTCTGAGATTCTTAGGTGGCATCCAGCAATACATCAAATTATTCCTATAAATCTTAGATTTTGGATAAAAAATTGGTATGACACTTCTTCATGGAAGAAGTATTATGAATGTATTCAAGAATTAAAAAAAAAAGAATATGATATAATTATTGATGCTCAGGGTTTATTGAAGACATCGTTGTTAATAACATGTTTTTCACGTGGTGAAAAACATGGAATGGATTATATAAGTACACGGGAACCCATTAGTGCTTTGTTTTATCATAAACGGCATTATGTAAATAAAATCCAACATGCTGTAGAACGTATTCGTCAGCTTTTTTCGTTTAGTCTAAAATATCCCGTACCGGATTGTGCAGGAAAATATAATATTGATCATTTATTTCCACCTCAGAAAAATAACGTTCCTTATTTGATATTTTTTCATTCTACCACTAAAGTAAAAAAACATTGGCCAGAATTTAACTGGAGTGTCATTGTACGGTGTGCTATTAATGCAGGTTATCATATTAAATTACCTTTTTGGACAAGGAATGAAGAATTACGTATTAATCGGTTAGTAAAATTGTCTTATAATCAAATAATAGTTTTACCAAGATTAACATTACAAGAGATTGCTATGCAAATATCTGGAGCAACAGCGATAATATCCGTTGATACCGGACTTAGTCATTTAGCAGCAGCACTTGGTTGTCCTAATTTAACATTATATGGACCAACTAATCCTAAATTAATTGGAACATATGGACAAAATCAAATTATTTTATATTCTTCAACTAAAAAAATGGAACACTTGAGTCCTATGTATGTTTGGGAAATATTCCAAAAGGTTTTAAATTTAACATCTACTTAAGAATATTTTTTAAACTTATTTATTGTAATTGCATAATAACGTTATTGCTTTGAGTATAGCTTATTTTAAGTATAAAAATATTACTATTAGTTATAGTTTTGACGTTTATGTATTTCTAATAATTTAGAGTTATTTTTTGGAAATAATCGACGTTTAGAATGTATTATGTTCTATATAATAAAATATTATTATTTTAGAGTAATTAAAATCATATGATATTCGGTACTAATTATTTATAATTAGCAAATCTAGTATATACATTATAGATATTTATTTTTAATAAAAATTATTAGAGTGTGTTGAATATTTCAGAGCTTTCCCTCCTGTATCTACAAAATGATAGTGATTGTATAAAGCTATATTCTAATTATAGAATATTTTTTATTTTAAGCATTATTAATTTATGTATATCCGATCGTTGGAATTATTTAATACTATTTGAGTAAAATCAAAAAATTTATGTAATAACAAATACTAATTTTAAGTAAATAATGATTTTTTCATATATAAATATGCAATAAAATTAGTAAATTTAATCATTTTTTATTAGTATGAAAATACTAAAATAAAATAGATAGTGTTGTTTTTATTATTGATCTTTTATTAAATTTATATATATTTTAGTAATTTATTTTTAATTTTTGTAGGAATGGATTATTAAGATTATGTCTTGTGAGACATTTCAATATTGATATATGATTAAATTTTACATACACTCCTTAAAGTGGTAGTTATAAATATATTAACTGATTATTTTGAGATATCATATGTTTGTACTATATATTGGAATATATAGTATTATTATGTATATTGCTCAACCTATAATATGGATACGGTTATTATGGCGTAGTAGGAAATCGCCATCATACCGTAAACGTTGGTTAGAGCGTTATGGGTTCTATCATAAACCTGTTAAATCTGATGGTATTATTTTGCATGCTGTGTCTCTTGGGGAAACATTAGCAGCTATTCCTCTAATACGTGCTTTACAGAAACGTTATCCGCAAATAACTATTACATTAACTGCGATGACTCCAACAGGAATAGAATTGGCGCAGTCTAGGTTTCATGGCAATACACATTGTAGTTACTTACCATATGATTTACCTGGTTCTATGAAACGATTTATTGATCAAGTTAGACCCAGATTGGTTATTGCTATGGAAACTGAATTATGGCCGAATCTTATTAATATATTATATCAACGAAATATCCCTTTTGTTATTGTTAATGCTCGTCTCTCATTTCGTTCTTTTATTGGGTATAAGAGGTTTATCTGTTTTATTTCATTAATTATGGAACGTATTACTTTTATCGCTGCTCAAAATAAAGGAGATGCCATTCGATTTCTTAAATTAGGATTAAAAAAAAATCAGTTATTTATTACAGGTAATTTAAAGTTTGATATTGAGATGTCTCAGGATTTGTTAAATAAAATTTCATGTTTAAAAAAAACTTGGATTAAAGAACGACAGGTATGGATCGCTAGTAGCACTCATGAAGGAGAGGAAAAATTATTGCTACAAGCACATAAACATCTTTTGACAATATTTCCTAATTTACTGATGATTTTAGCTCCGCGCCATCCAGAACGTTTTATTAATGTTAAAAGTATTACTGAACAAGCTGGATTTTCCTATATCATGAGAAGTGGTGGAGTTGCACCATCTCAAGAAACACAAGTAATTATTAATGATACGATAGGAGAGTTGATGTTACTGTATGGTGTCTCAGATATAGCTTTTATTGGAGGAAGTTTAGTAAAACATGGAGGGCATAATCCGTTAGAGCCAGCAGCACACTCTATTCCGTTGATTATGGGTCCATATACTTTCAATTTTCATGATATTTGTATTAAATTATATGAATCAGATGGATTAATTACTGTAACTGACACTAAATCTTTAATAAATACTATTTCTATGTTACTCACAAATAAACAGCGTCGTTTAAATTACGGTTATAGAGCTATTAAAGTCTTAAAACATAATCGAGGAGCGTTGCAACAATTATTATATTTATTAGATAATTATTTATTAATTAGAAGATAATTTTCATATAAAATTATTAATTATTGACTTAACTATGTAGAATTTAAACGTTCTCATTATTTTGTTATTATTTAAAAATATAGATATACCTATGTCTAATATTAGACATTGAAATTATTTTTATATAATGTAATTAAAATATAGAATTAAATTAGAAAACACAGTAATTAAAATATCATAAGTATATAATTTGATGTATTTGTGCTCATTACCAATAGACTGTAATTATAAATAAATAACTTCATGTATTTTATGTAGATAGAAGGGTTTTGTTTTAATTTTTATAAATTTATGTATAATTGTGATATAGATATACGTATAATACTAACGTTATTTATGTTGGAGTTTATAATTAAATGTAAGTTTATATAATATAAATAATTAAATTTTAGAAATTTTAATAATATTTTTTAAAATATATATATGTTTTAGATAATAATGATACTTAATTAAGGTTGTAGTATAAGAGTTATTGTTTTTATTTTTGATAAATGTTTGTTAAATTTTAATACGAATAGTTTAAATATGTGGAAGTATAAGAACTAAAGTTATTTTTTCTAAAACATGTTTAATAGTTGTTATCTGATCTTGATCTTTTGATACATATTTATGTTTCTACTAAGTATTAAATTTTTTAAATGTAGGCTATATTTTATATATAAATAAAAAATTTTTAATCTATTTATATAGATAAATGTATTTTGTAAGGTTTGTTTTAATTTCTGAAAAGTATAATATATGATGATAACTCATGCAATTTATCCGGGAACTTTTGATCCATTAACTTATGGACATTTGGATATAATTATTAGAGCCCACAAAATTTTTGATGAAATATTTTTAGCAGTAGCTGAAAATCCACAAAAAAATCCTATGTTTAGTCTTAAGGAGCGTGTAGTGTTTGCGGAACAAGCAACTGCAAAATTATCTAATGTAACAGTATTTGGGTTTAATGATTTAACGATAAATGTTATGAAAAAAAAACATGTAAATGTTTTAATTCGTGGTTTAAGAACTAGATCAGATTTTGAATATGAAATACAACTTGCTAAAATTAATAATTATTTTGAAAAAGAAATAGAAACGATATTTATGATGTCTACGGGAATTTGGGCATATCTTTCTTCTAAATTAGTTAAGGAGATTGCTCAATATGGAGGAAAAATAGATCAATTTATGCCTAATTTTATTGCTGAAAAAGTTATAGAAAAATTAAGAAATACTTCAAAAGATACATAAAGTTCTTGTGATTATTGAAAAACTACATACAATGTTACTTATTTTGTTATATAAGTAACATTGTATGTAGTTTTTCTTTATTAGTAATGAGTGAATTATCAGAAAATTTAATACGATCTTTAGTGTAATCAAAATTGAAATTAAATACATGGTTTAAAAATATAGTGCATGTTATGGCATGAACTATAACCAACGTTAAATCTCTTTGGATTGTTTTAATAAATTTATAAGAGAGGGGCATTTATATTTATCTCTTTATCTATTTATTTAACTGCTTTTTCCTTCTGTGTATATTACATGTTTTTGTACAAAAGGATCAAATTTTTTCAATTTTATTTTTTCAGGGTTAGTGCGTTTGTTTTTAGTAGTACTGTAATAATGCCCATTATTAGAAGAGGAAAATAAACGAATAGTTTCTCTTATTTCCTTAGCCATTGTATAATTCCTTTTTTTAATATTATTTATTTTTGGAATATAAATTAGATAAAAAGTATTCGATTCCTAATTTATCAATAAGGCGCATACCTTTTGTAGATGTCCGTATCGTGAAGTAGCGTTTTTTACTTTCAATCCAAAAACGATGAGAATGAATGTTAGGTATAAACCAACGTTTGGTTGCATTCATTGCGTGAGAACGTTTATTTCCATTCATAGGACGCTTTCCAGTAATTTGGCATACTCGTGTCACAATTATTCTCCTAATTGTTATTATTAAATAGTCAGTCATTTAAAAAATAATAATCACAAAACTATTTTATTTATGTTTTCTATAAATTTGTGAGTATTTTTTATTCAGTCTTCAGTTAAACATTTAACATAAGATATGTATATTATATTATGATTATTTATTTATATTCTTCATTTATTATTTTTAAATATAATTAATAAATAATTTTTTAAAAATTTATATAGATATATCTAAATACAATAGATTGAAAATCATAATTTTGGTTGTGTTATTATCTGCGCACACATATACACACAAATATTCATGTTTTCATAAAGTTATCGAACCATATTGTATAGGAATTTGTACGTTGTGCGCAAGATTATTATTTTATTAAAATGTTCAATTAATAAAAATTTATTAATTTTATCTATATTAATAAAAACTATTAATTTTTGTGATATAACACATAAAACAAATAATCATTAAAATTATGTGAATGTAATATGACGGGATTAATTGATAAACGTATCATATTAGGAGTAAGTGGTGGTATTGCTGCATATAAAACTATAGACTTAGTACGGTGTCTAAAAGAAAGAGGTTCAGAAGTTAGAGTGATTATGACAAAATCTGCAAAAAAATTCGTTACTCCTTTAAGTTTACAAACAATATCTTGTCATCCAGTTTTAGATAATTTTTTTTCCCCTCACATAGAGATGACAATGCCTCATATAAAATTAGCTAAATGGGCTGATTTAGTTTTACTTGCTCCGGCTACAGCTAATTTATTAGCTAGATTATCTGTAGGATTATCTAATGATTTATTATGTAGTTTATGTTTAGCTACAACAGCTCCTATTGCTGTTGCACCATCTATGAATCAACAAATGTATAAAGCCATTGTAACTCAATCTAATTTAGATATTCTGCGAAAAAGAGGGATATTAGTGTGGGGTCCAGATTATGGGTATCAAGCTTGTAATGATATTGGTTATGGACGTATGACGGATCCAAAAATACTCGCTGAGTATATAGAGCATTATTTTTCTCATGATAGTTCTTTAAGCAATCTTAATATTATGATTACTGCTGGTCCTACTCATGAAGCTTTAGATCCTATTCGGTTTTTTACTAATTATAGCTCAGGAAAAATGGGATTTGCTATTGCACAAGCTGCTGCAGATAAAGGAGCAAAAGTTACATTAATTGCAGGACCAGTACATTTGCATACTCCTACTCGAGTGAGACGTATTAATGTTATTTCTGCGTTAGATATGAAAGAGGCGGTAATGCAAGATATTAAAAATCAGCATATTTTTATTGGTTGTGCGGCGGTATCAGATTATCGTATTTATCACTCGTCTCCTGAGAAAATTAAAAAGGATAAAAATACTTTAAAAATAATTATGATCAAAAATCCTGATATTGTATCGGAAGTAGGGTCATTAATTGATAAACGTCCTTATGTTGTTGGATTTGCTGCTGAAACTAAAAATATAGAAAAATATGCTCAAGATAAACGTATTAGTAAACATTTAGATTTAATTTGTGCTAATAATATTTCTCATGTGAATCAAGGATTCAATAGTGATAATAATGCTTTATATCTGTTTTGGAATAAAGGTAGCGTTATATTGCCCTTAAGAAGAAAAAATTTATTGGCACAACAACTTATTAATGAAATTATTAAGCGTTATAATGAAAACAATTAATATTAAAATCATTGACAATCGTGTACGTAATTATTTTTGTTGTCCGAGATATGCTACAGTAGGGTCTGCTGGATTAGATTTGCCAGCTTGCCTAAATAAACCTTTGACTATTTATCCTGGAGAAACTCATTTAATTTATACTGGTATTGCAATACATATTTCCGATGCAAGAATAGCAGGTGTTATTTTGCCTCGTTCAGGGTTGGGGCATAAATACGGAATTGTTTTAGGGAATTTAGTGGGACTTATAGATTCAGATTATCAAGGAGAATTGATAGTATCTTTATGGAATCGTGGATCAAAAAAATATGTTGTACGTCCTGGAAAAAGGGTAGCACAGTTGGTTTTTATACCAATAATTCAAGTTAAGTTTTCTGTAGTTAAATCATTTATTCCTACCGAACGTGGGTCTAACGGTTTTGGGCATTCGATGTAAAATATTATCAGTGAGTATGATAAACATTACATTGTATTTATTAAGGTAGTAGTGTCATTATTTTTAAATAATTATGTAAACAAAATATATTACTAATTTTTTGAAATAAAATATTTAAATATAATGATATGTTTAATAAGTTGTTATATTTATAAATAATATATAAATATTGTGATTAGTCTCTATATAGAGAAATTATTTTTGTCATTAGTAACGACATATCTATATTGATTTTTATATTAATGTTAGAACAGAAAAATTATTTACTACAATATACATATATATGTATATAGTGTAATGTTATATATTTAATGATATTAAACAAGTTTTAATAATAAACATTTTGTTTTATATATTTGTATTTATTAATTGATTTTATTTTTTTTTGTAACGACATATATTAAATATATTATTTTTAATATATTTAATTTTTAATAGATTTTATATGATTTATATATAAATAATACTATTGCAGCGGTGTTTACATACGCATAATTTAATTTTAAAATTTGGAATATTATATTTAGAATAAATAAAAGTTTTATAAATTATTATCAGTTATCGTATTAGTATGTTTTCATGACTGAATTAAGTAATATAAATTTTATAAATACTACATTAACCCAAAAATTTTTTAATAAATTATATTTATATATTCAGTGCATGATTAAAGTTATGATTTTTATATGAATGATGGAATTAAATTATTTTACTTTTTAAATTTTAAGGTTTATTTTTTTTTATTTTTAATAAAATTTAGGTGCTGTTATGGTTTATAGTATGACTGCTTTTTCAAGACATGACGTGAAATATACATGGGGCAATGTTACTTGGGAAATTTGTTCTTTAAATCAACGTTATTTGGATATTCATATTGATTTACCCAAATATCTTTTTGATTTATCGTGGATGGTTCGTAAACAAATTGAAAATTCTCTTATTAGAGGGAAAATAGCATGTTCTTTACGAGTTAAAATAAATACTGATTGTCATAGTAATAATATAAATATGCTTATTATCAACGAAAAGTTAGTTCATTATCTTATTTCGCACATAAAATGGGTAAAAACACTAATTAATGAAGGTGATATTAATCTAATGGATATTTTATCCTGGCCAGGGGTAATAACATATGAACAAAATAACATGAATAATGTTAGTACTGAATTATTAATATCTTTTAAAGAAGCATTAAATAATTTAGTACAAAATAAGGAAAAAGAAGGTATTTTTTTAAAAAACAAAATTATTGAACGTTTACATTTGATGTATAAGGAAGTTAATGCAATACGTCAATATATTCCTAAAGTATTAGAATGGAAGCGAACAAAACTTTTGGAGCAAATGAAAGATGTTTGTGTTTATACTGATCCAGTACGATTGGAGCAGGAGTTATTAATAGTGGCTCAAAAAATTGATATTTCAGAAGAAGTAGATCGTTTAACGGGTCATATCCAAGAAATGCATCGTGTTCTTGATCAAAAAGGATCTATTGGTAGACGATTGGACTTTATAATACAAGAACTGTATAGAGAAGCTAATACATTAACTTCAAAATCTATAAATTCTTATATGACTCAATCAGCAATTTCTTTAAAAATTTTCATTGAACAAGTGCGAGAACAAACTCAAAATATTGAATAAAATGCAGTAATAAGATAAATAATTTTATACTTAATTTAAGTTAGATTATCTGTTTGTATCTATATTTATTGTTAATAGTAGTTGATTTTGATAATTTTTAAAATTAAAAGATGTTTTAATTAGTTATGTTTAGAACTAATATTTTAATATTAGAATTATACATGTTATTTATGTATAAATTGTTATTTACCATCTTCAATTATATTACATCATTATTATAAATATATTATCAGTGTAGTAACTTTTTAATCAAAATATAATATATTTGATATTACTTATATATATACTGTTATCATATATAGTTATGATATATATGAGATAAATTATATATTTTTAAAAAATTAAATTTTTTATTAAAGTAACATTAAATGATATATATCCTTTGAATATCATTATTTTTATGAATTTATATGTACTTAAATGTACAATGTATTATTATATAAAAATATTATTTATTATTAAATATAAATTTAAATAATATTCTTATAAAAAAATAAAAAATTATTTTATTTTTTTATAAGAATATTATTTAATAATTGCAATTTATACTCATTTAATTGTAGATATATAACTTTAAATTAAAAATAAATCATAAAAGATAAAAAAATTATTTTTCTATAAATCTATCAGAAATTTTCTTTTTCCTACAGTAATATTTCAAATTTAAAAAAACTCCGATAAAATAAAAACAGTAAACAATATAAGAATATAAACATCAGAATATATGTTTTTTGGAGTAATAATGTCTGATTATTTCAATATAACTGAAAATATTAATTTAGTGGAATTACAATAATTTAGGAGGCATAAACTGAAATAATTGATTAAATAAGTATTGTTAATTGTCAGGTTTAAATAATTATCTGCAGGTTATTATTTTTAACCAAAATACCTCAGATGATTTATTTCCTAATTTAGCCTGCTATTAATTGACACTGTCAAATACAGTCCTATTATCGTTATTGATTTAATATAGAGACACATAATTATGAATAGATTAACAGATATTTCAAATATGGTAGAATCTTTATCCCGTATTTATCATCGTTTACGCAAAGAAATAAACGGTCAATTAATTAATGAAGGACTTTCAATGTCTAAAATGAAAATATTACATCTTATTACTACCGGTAAAACTAGTGCAACAGACATTAAGAATTATATGGGATTTTCTTCAAGAACTGTGGTGACAGTGCTTGATGCATTAGAAAAAGATGAAATGTTACATCGACAACAAAGCATGACAGATCGCAGAGTTAAATATGTTCATATTACAGAAAAAGGACGTGATAAATTACGTATTGCTAAAGATACACATAATATTATTTTGGATCGTATGTTTTCTCCTTTATCTGATATACAACTTAAAAATTTTAGAGAAGTATGTAATTTACTTGAAATACGACAGAAAAATAATATATTAAACTAATGTGATGTATTGTCATTGCATAATAATGGGTATTTGGTAACCTAAATAGAAGATCCTCGGTAAAACTTGATAGTTATTAGCTAATTTGATAAGCGATCATATATTTTATATGCTAAATTTATAAAACGTGTTTTACTGAGGATCTTCTGTCAGGAAACTATTAATAACTAAATGTGCCATGTAGATGGCAATTTTTTAGTACCGATTGGAAATTAATTGCAGGTTGTATATCATGGTTTAATTGCATATAAATAAAAATATATTTTTACAAATCTACTTATATTTATATAATCAAAAATTGTATGTTTTTATGATGAAGAATTTAGGGACATTATGTATTATATCTGCTCCAAGTGGTACGGGGAAATCTACGTTAATTCAAACTTTAATACAATGTAATTGTTTCGTTTATAAAATTAAATTATCTATCTCCTATACTACACGTATTAAGAGATCTGGGGAAATTCATGGAAAAGATTATTATTTTATTTCAAAAAAAAAATTTAAATATATGATTAATAAGAATAAGTTTTTTGAATATGCAAAAGTTTTTAATCATTATTATGGTACTTTAAAAAATGATATCAAAACTATGTTAAATACTGGCATACATGTTGTGCTAAATATTGATTGGAAAGGAGCGCAACAAATTCGAAATAAAATACCAAACAATATTTATACTATTTTTATTTTACCTCCATCAAAGAAAGAATTATTGCGTCGGTTACATTTTAGAGGACAAGATGCAAAAAAAATTATTTCTGAACGTATGAAACATGCAATGGATGAAATTAGTCATTTTAAAGAATATGATTATGTCGTGGTAAATGACGACTTTAATATTGCTTTAACACATTTACGATCAATTATTTTATCTGAACAATTGCGTGTAGCATATCAAAAAATACGTTATACAACATTAATAAATAACTTGTTGTTACCAAATATGTAGTAATAATATGAGATTTACATAATAATGCTTTAATATGGTAGTAATTTAAAAATTAAAAAGGATAAAAATCCTATATTATACACATGGTAAAATAAAATGGCACGTATTACTGTACAGGATGCTGTAGAAAGAATTGGTAATAGATTTGATTTAATATTAGTTGCTGCGCGACGTGCACGGCAAATGCAAATTGGTGGAAAAGAAACATTAGTTAAAAAAAATAATAATGACAAATATACTGTGCTTGCTCTTAGAGAAATAGAAGAAGATTTGATTACTAAGTAAATTTTAATATTTGCATATAATAAAAAATTTATATTGTTTAATTTGAAAATTATCTTTACAAGTCGGAGTTCATGCGCAAAATGAATATGACAATAGTTGAAATAAAATTATTTATTTTTTTATCATGTAAATTTTGATGTTGAAATAATATATTGCAATGTTTATATTTTTAGATTGACAATGTCATCATTGGCAATGATTACATTGTGTTGATATAAAAAATTATATACTAATTGTTGTAATTTATAGTGCGTATTGTTTATAGCAATAGAATACGGTATCAACTTGTAAGTAATTAAAAAATAATTGTGTATAAATATTTTCTTTGTTAAATTATATTATCGTGATGTTACAGCGAGTGATATTATAATTTTAGATTAAAAATCTTAAATTTAGGTACATATCAATAGAACTTGCTAAATACATCAAATACTAATAGTATCAATGATCATTTCAACATGGATATATTCAAATTAAATAAATTTTTAGAAAAATATTGTATTGATAGCAATAATTTTTATAAGTGGTAATTTTAAAGTGCTATTTACAATTTTTCTATCATGGAATTTATAATGGCTGAGAGAATAAATATGACAGATATTGAAAAAATTTTTTCTATTCTTAACGAAAATCAAATAAAATTTGTTGATTTACGTTTTACCGATACAAAGGGGAAAGAACAACATATTACTATTCCTAAAATACAAGTTGATGCTCATTTATTTAATAATGGTAAGATTTTTGACGGATCTTCTATTAAAGGTTGGAAAAATATTAATGAGTCAGATATGATTTTAATGCCTGATACCACTAGCTTTGTAATAGATCCGTTTTATGAAAATGCTACAATAATTATTCGTTGTGACGTACTTGATCCTAATACTATGAAAAATTATGATAGGGATCCTCGGTCTATAGCTAAACGCGCGGAAATGTTCTTATATAACTCTGGTATTGCTGATATTGTAATGTTTGGGCCTGAACCAGAATTTTTCTTATTTGATGACATTCGTTTTGAAACGACAAGATCAGGATCTTATGTGATCGTTGATGATCGAGAGTCTGCATGGAATAGTGGTAAAATATATAAAGATGGAAACAAAGGCCATCGTCCTAGAGTAAAAAGTGGATATGCTCCAGTCCCTCCAATAGATTCTTCACAAAATTTGCGCTCTACTATGTCTTTAATAATGGAAAAAATGGGGTTAATTGTAGAGGCTCATCATCATGAAGTAGCAACATCTGGACAAAATGAAATAGCAACTCGATTTAATACTCTTACTAAAAAAGCTGATGAAATACAAATATATAAATATGTAGTACATAATGTTGCTCATAGTTCTGGTAAAACTGCAACGTTTATGCCAAAACCCATTATAAATGACAACGGATCAGGTATGCATTGTCATATATCTTTACATAAAAAAGATACTAACTTATTTTCAGGTGACCAATATGGACATCTTTCTGATGTAGCTTTGTTTTATATTGGAGGAATTTTGCGTCATGCTAAAGCATTAAATGCTATAACTAATCCGACTACTAATTCATATAAACGTTTAGTTCCAAATTATGAAGCTCCAGTAATGTTAACTTATTCTGCCGGTAACCGTTCCAGCGCTATCCGGATTCCATCGATTATTAATAAATCAAAAAATAGTGCATCATGTCGTATTGAAGTTCGTTTTCCTGATCCAGCTGCTAATCCTTATTTAGCTTTTTCTGCGTTGCTTATGGCTGGATTAGATGGAATTTTTAATAAAATCCATCCTGGAGAACCTATAGATAAAAATTTATATACTATTCCTAGAAAAGAATCATTATCTATACCGCGTATGGCCTCATCTTTTGATGAGGCATTAAATTCTTTGACAGAAGATCATGAATTTTTAACGCGAGGAAATGTTTTTAGTGAAGATTGTATTAACACCTATATTTTATTATGTCAAGAAGAAAGCAGATTAGTACATATTACTCCGCATCCTGTGGAGTTTGATTTATATTATAGTGTTTAAAATTTTCTATGATTTATAAGATAGCTGTCATATAGTTAGTAACTATAACAAAATAATTCTACACGAATTATGTTAATCAATTAAATGATGTTTAATATTTATATATATTTAAATAATAATTAAATATATATAAATAGGTAGTTCATTTTCATTTTATTATGCTATATATAATATATATGTATGAAATATAATTATCATATTACTTATTTTTTAGTAAGTGTGCCTGAAATTTGTAAATTGCCTAATGGAAAGACAGGCATGGAGGTAGCTTTTGTTGGTTATTCTAACAGTGGAAAATCTAGTGCTATTAATGCTTTAACTTATCAAAAAAAACTTACTAAAGTTAGTAAAACACCAGGATGTACGAAACTCATTAATTTATTCGAAATAAAACCAGGCATTCGTCTTATTGATTTCCCTGGTTATGGTTATGTTAAAGATATAAACATAAGTAAAAATTATTGGAATGATGTAGCATGTGAATACTTGGAGAAAAGAGAAAATTTAAAAGGATTGATATTAATCATGGATATTAGACATCCTATAAAAAATTTAGATCAAAAAATAATTGACAGAGCATTGTCAATGAAAATTCCAGTTTTTGCTTTATTAAACAAATCAGATAAAGTTTCTAGAAATATTTTAAAAGTTATAACTCAAAAAGTGATGCAGGACATGAAGATAAAATTTACAACGTGCATACAAGTTTCGCCTTTTTCTGCTGTTAAAAAAAGTGGAATAGAATTGTTGAAAATCACTCTTAATAATTGGCTTAAATATTAAAGTAATAAAATCACACATGTTTATAAATTCATCACAATAGTTCTTCTATGTTTATATAAACTATATAAATTTATATGTGAATAAACTATTTGAATTGGTATTTAATATTTGTATGTATATTATTTCGTATAGCATATGTACTAAATTAATAGTAAATAGTATTAATGAGCTTGTTCCCAATTTTTTCCGATACCAATATCTACTTTTAGTGGTACATCAATAACAAAACAATTTTCCATTAACTTTTTGATTTTTTTCACAGCTGGATCTACGATATCATGGTGTACCTCAAATACTAATTCATCGTGCACTTGCATAATTATACGTGCTGGAATTTCATCCTTTTGCAACCAATTATCAACAGATATCATTGCTTTTTTAATAATGTCAGCAGCACTTCCCTGCATAGGAGCATTGATTGCTGCTCTTTCAGCACTTTTTTTCTGAGAAATATTAGAAGAAAAAATATTTGGCAAATATAATTTTCGTCCATCTAATGTAGATACATAGCCATATTTGTTGGCATGTTCTCGAATGTGTTTCATATATCTCATGACTCCAGGATACCGTTTAAAATAACGATCTACATATTTTTGCGCTTCTTTACATGTTACTGATAATTGACGAGCTAATCCAAATGCACTCATTCCATAAATTAATCCAAAATTGATAGTTTTAGCTTGATGTCTTTGTTCATTGGTCACTAAATTCAGTGCAGTTACAAATATTTCGGAAGCTGTTGCAGTGTGAATATCTTTTTCAGAAAGAAAATCATTGATTAACTTGATATCTTGAGATAAGTGCGCCATTATTCTTAGTTCTATTTGTGAATAATCTGCTGCTACAATTAAAAAATTTGTTGGAGCAATAAAAGCTTGACGTATTTTTCTACCGTCCAAATTTCTATTTGGAATATTTTGTAAATTTGGGTTAGTAGAAGAAAGACGTCCCGTAGAAGTTCTAGTTTGATTATATGAGGTATGTACTCGATTCGATGTTTCGTTAATCATAGCGATTAATTTATTAGTATAAGTGGATTTTAATTTAGCTAAACTACGATACTGTAAAATGATCTTTGGCATTGTGTATTTTTTCGCTAATTTTTTTAATACTTCTTCATTAGTTGAAGGAATGCCAGTAGGTGTCTTTTTTAAAATTGGCAATTTTTGCTTATTATATAATATTTCTTGTAATTGCTTGGTTGAAGAAAGATTAAAAGAAGTATTTACTAATTGATACGCTTCCAGTTTTAATTCATTAAGTCGATAATCTAATTCCACTGAATGAGCATTAAGTAATTTTTTATCTATTAATACGCCATAACTTTCGATACGAGATAATATAGATACTAAAGGCATTTCTATTTCTTCAAATATTTTCTTTAGTTTGTCATTTGTGTGTATTTTTGGCCACAAAATATGATGTAAATTAAATAGAGATTTAATAAATTTAGCGGCATGTAGAGATTGTGATTGTATATTATGTATGTCTGAGATAATACCATTTTTATGGTAATTATTTTTAAAATCTATAACAGCTTTGAATGTGTCCTTATCTAAAAAACTTTTTATGTCTTGATAATTAGAAGTACCGTATAATATATACAATTCTAACATAACATCAAATGCCATACCAACTAAATTTATATTGTAACGTTTTAATATAGCATGACTAAACTTTAGATGTTGCCCAACTTTTTTTATTTCGGAATTTTCTAAAATTGGCTGTAGTATTGATAGTATTTCTTCAAGATATAAAAAATCTTGATGATTATTAATTGAATTAGTTTTTATAGGAATATACGCGCTTTCATTAGGACTTATAGATAAACATATGCTTATAATATTAGCTGTAGCAGCATTAAATATATCTGTATGTATGTTAAATAAAAAGAATTTGGATATTTTAATTTTTTCAATCCAATAATAAAGCATTTTAATATCATGTATTATTTTAATAATTTTTTTTTCTTTGACATAATCTAATGGTAAATTGTTTTTTTGATGTAAAAACGTATTTTCTAAGCATTGGTTTGATGGTAGCTTATTTAAGTATTGATATTTATGTAACCATTTTTTCGATTTTAAATCTATTAACCAATTTTTGAATTCATATCGTTTAAATAATGACAATAAAGTATTAATATTTACCTGTTGCATTGATAGTTGATAAACAGATGTGTCTAAAGACACATCTGTTTTGATATTTGTTAATTTGTAAGAAAGAAATGCTATTTCCTTATTACTCTGTAATATATTTTGTATTGTCCTAGCGCCCCGTAGCCCCAATATATCAATTTTATCTAAATTGTCATATAATGTTTTTAAATTGCCTATGTTTTTTAACAATATTTGTGCAGTCTTTTTTCCTACTCCAGGAACTCCAGGAATATTATCAGAACGATCCCCTATTAATGCTAAATAATCAGCTATTAACGTTGGCGGTATTCCAAATTTTCTTTCTACTTCTTTAGGGGTAAATATAATATTTGACATAGTGTTAATAAGAGTTATCTTAGGTGATACTATTTGAGCCATATCTTTATCTCCTGTACTAATTAATACAGGAATTCCTGATTGTGCGTAAAATATGGCTAGCGTGCCTATTACATCGTCTGCTTCTACATTAGGTACCTGAAGTATTGGTAATCCCATGGCTTGTATTATCTTGTATAATGGATTTATTTGAATATACAGATCCTTAGGGGTTTTGATGCGATTAGCCTTATATTTTTCGAATAAGTTATTACGAAATGTTTTTCCAATCGTATCAAAAACAATTACCATATGAACAGGTTGATATCGTACTAACAAACTTTTGATCATATTGATTACCCCATATATTACCCATACTGGTTCTCCATTGCTAGTTTTTAATGATGGTAATGCATGATATGCGCGGTGTATATAAAAAGAACCATCCACTAAAATTATCGGATTATTTATAGTTGTAATCATAATGATATTTTATATATAGATTTTATCTTATAGAAAAGATTAAAGGATGTTGGATACTTATTTAATAAATTGCATTAGACAATAGTCTTATCATAAATTATAAAATAATAAAAATCAAATGGAGTTTATGTCATATAACCAGGTTATTATATATAGAGTATAATAATTATATAAATATATAAATTTTATGTTTTATTTATGAGTAAATTTAATAATTCACAAAATTGTCGAATATAAGCATTTACTGATGATATATCCAATTTGTCGTTTTTTATCATATATTTACCATTGATAAATATTGATGGAACTCCTCTTAGATGAAAATTTATTGCTGCCTGTTCTTGATCTGAAACTAAGGATTTTACTAAAATACTATCCCAAGCAGTATCAAATGCTTCTGCATTAACGCCAGATTTAATAAATATTGCACGAATATCTTCTATGGTATGGATAGATTGTTGTTTTTGTATCGCTATAAATAATATGGGACTAATTTTATTTTCTATTCCTAATGCTATTGCCACAGCCCAAGCGTGTGTTAATTGTTGTCCTAAATTACCTAAAAAATTTACATGGTATTTATAAAAATTTATGTTTTTGGGTAATGTTTTTTTTATATTGTTAGAAATATGATAAATTTGTTCGAACTGATAACAATGTGGGCAATAAAAAGAAAAAAATTCTAATAGTTTGGGAGCATTATGAATAGGTTTATTTAATCGAATGTATTGTTTCCCTTCTATAATTGCAGAAGAAATGCTTTTGCATGAAAATATTAAAGAAAGTATTATTAAAATAAGATGTAATTTTTTCATACAACCTCCTAATAATCCTACAAACATTGATTACTAAAATATAGGTATTATTATTAATTCAAATAAAAATAATATTTTTATTTGAATTAATAATATTCTATTTAGTTTCTCGATGTGATAATTAAAATTATTATACTAATATTATTTGATGTGCATAAGAATTTGTGTGTTTATTATAAATTAATAGATTTTATAATTATTGTATTGATTAAATGTAATAATAAATAAAAAAATATTTTTTACAATAATGACTTAATATTACTAATATGTTCTTATCTTTGATATAAGAAATTTAAAAATTGAGATTATTTTAATATTTATATAAATAGTTTTAATAGGATAAATGTAGTAAGAGTTTTTAAGGTAGTATTAGTTATTAACTATAAAAGTATTGTCATTTCTACAATAGAAAGATATGTATTTAAGTAGTGAATAATTTATATTTTATATATAAATACTGTTTTTAATTAAATAACAGAATATAAAGTGATTTTTTTATCAAAAAAAAATATGATGATTTCTGTTTTGAAGAATGATTTTATTGTCGCTGTTTATCTTTATGAAAGATGTTTAATTTATCCCAAATACTATCAATATAATGTCGTACTGTATTGTGCATTTTAATTGGGATACCCCATTCTCTTTCAGTTTCTCCAGGCCATTTGTTTGTAGCATCTATACCTATTTTTGCGCCTAATCCAGAAATTGGACTAGAAAAATCAAGGTAATCAATTGGAGTATTTTCTATTATTATGGTATCTCGAGCAGGATCCATACGTGTAGTAATTGCCCATATTACATCATTCCAATCTCGTGCGTTAATATCGTCGTCACATATAATAATAAATTTAGTATACATAAATTGTTTTAGAAAAGACCATATTCCAAAAATTATACGCTTGGCGTGCCCAATATATTGTTTTTTTATGGTTACGATAGCTAATCTATATGAGCAACCTTCCGGAGGTAAATAAAAATCTGTAATTTCTGGAAATTGTTTTTGTATTATAGGAATAAATATTTCGTTTATTGCCATTCCAAGTACTGCAGGTTCATCTGGTGGACGTCCAGTATAGGTAGAATGATAAATTGGATTATTTCTTTGGGTAATGTGGGTAATGGTACATACTGGAAATTGAGCAGTAGTATTATAGTACCCTGTGTGATCTCCAAAAGGTCCCTCTGTTGCTGTTTTGCCTCGTTCTAAATATCCTTCTAATACAATTTCAGAATTAGCTGGAACATCCAAGTCACATGAAATGCATTTAATTACTTCAGTTTTATAACCTCTTAATAGTCCGGAAAAAGCATACTCTGATAAAGTATCAGGGATAGGGATTACTGCTCCTAGTAAAGTAGCTGGATCAGCTCCTAATGCTACAGTAATGGGAAATCTTTTTTCTGAAGTATATTTATGCCATTCTTGAAAATCTAATGCTCCACCACGATGAGATAGCCATCTTATAAGAATTTTGTTTTTAGATAGTACTTGTTGGCGATAAATTCCAAGATTTTGTCGTTTTCTTTTTGGTCCACGAGTTATTGTGATCCCCCAAGTAATTACAGGAGATACATCTTTAGGCCAACAACGCATTATTGGCATATGTGTAATATCTACGTCTTTATTACACCAAATATTTTCTTGACATGGAGCTGTACTTACACGCTTAATAGGCATATGTAAAATATGACGAAAATGAGGTATTTTAGAAAAAAAATCATGTATTCCTGTTGGGAGCTCAGGTTCTTTTAAAAATGCAAGCAATTTTCCAACATCACGTAATGATAGAATATTTTCTTTTCCCATACCTAAAGCTATTCTATTAGGGGTACCAAATAAGTTACAAAGAACAGGTATTGTGTATCCTTTAGGGTTTTCAAAAAAGAGCGCTGGTCCTCCAGATTTAATGGTACGATCAGCAATTTCTGTTATCTCCAAATCAGGATTAATAGGAAGAGTAATTCTTTTTAAGTCTCCTCTATATTCTAAAATTTTAATAAAATCACGTAAATCTTTGTATTTCATTATATTTAATAGGCTTAATGTTATATTTATTGTTTTAATTTGATACTGCTATTGATAACAATATACAATATACAATATACAATATACAATATATATTATATATTGTTATCAATAGGTTGTTTTTTAAAATAGTTTAAATTTTAATTATATTAATATAAATTTATATAACTTAAAATTATATTAGTTAACATCATTATGTTAAATAGTTACATCGAGTATAAAATATTTTCATTTGAACAGCACGAATGCACGAATGTGAAGGTATTTTTGAATTGCTAAAATAATCTTTTATTAGAAATAAAATCAAATGTGATATTAATAATAATGATTATTGCATAATACGTTTCCAACCTATTGTCCAAATGAATATTCCAGTGACAAATAAAAAAATGGTAAATTTTTTAAAATATTTATCCTGTATACACAAGAAAATACTGCTGGTAATTAGTGTTGCTCCAACACCGAACAAAAATAATGCTTGACTTTGTTTAGTTCGTTGCGTTTTTAGCTCTGTTATTAAAATTTCTATTTTTTTTTGTAGCATACAAGAACGTTTAAATTCATTAGATAATAAAGTAGGTAATTCTGGTATTTTATCTATCCAATTAGGTATTTTGTCTGTCAAAGCACATATTGTTGTTGAAAATTTTAATTGATCTTGCATCCACTTTTCTAAAAAAGGTCTAGCAGATTTCCAAATATTTAAATGAGGATACAGTTGCCTCACTATTCCTTCAATATATAATAAAGTTTTTTGTAATAGAATTAATTGAGGTTGTATTTCCATATTAAAACATCGTGCAGTATTAAATAAATATAGTAGTATTTTACTAAAAGGAATGTTTTCTAGTGGTTGTTCAAAAATTGGCTCAAATACCGTTCTCATTGCACATTCAAAATCTTCAATGTTGGTATTTATGGGAATCCAGCCTGAGTCAAGATGCAATTCAGCTATCTTACGATAATCGCGATTAAAAAATGCGATAAAATTTGCTGCTAAATAATATTTATCTTTTTTATTTAAAGATCCGATGATACCACAATCGATACTAATATATTTTGGATTATCTGGATGCTTATGGCTAATGAATATATTACCAGGATGCATATCTCCGTGAAAAAAACTATCTCTAAATACTTGAGTAAAAAATACTTCTATTCCGCGTTCTGCTAATAATTTCATATTAGTTTTTTGTTTTTTTAACGCAACTATATCATATACGGGTATACCATAAATACGCTCCATAACCATAACTTTTTCACTACAAAAATCTACATATACTTTAGGTATGTATAATATCTGACTTTTTTTAAAATTTCTTCGTAATTGAATAGTATTAGCTGCTTCTTTTAATAAATTAAGTTCGTTAAAAAGGGTTTTTTCATATTCTGAAACAACTTCTGAAAATTTAAATTTCCGTCCTTCCGGTAGAAATTTATAAATCCAATTAGCTAATCTATGCATTAACCGTATATCTGTTTTAATAATAGGTAAGAGACCTGGGCGAATAACTTTTATTACTATATCTTTATTATTTTTTTTAAATCTGGCAGAATGTACTTGTGAAATAGATGCGGATGCTAATGGTATTTCTTGAAAATCTTTAAACCATGTTTCTAATGAATTGCCAATAGCACGTTCTATATATGTTTTAGCAAGGATACCATCGAAAGGAGCTACACGATCTTGCAGCATTGACAATTGATCTGCAATAGAATCTGAGAAAATATCGCGACGAGTAGAAAGTATTTGACCTAATTTAATCCATATTGGACCTAATTCTTGTAATGCTAAACGAAATCGTTCTCCTAAAGTTAGTTGATAATGCTTATTTAAAATACGTAAAAAAAATCTACTGCCTATTCTTAATGGGAAAATTAATCGATGGGTGGGAACAAAATCACTTAATCCATAATTTAGTATTGTTTTAATTATGTAAAAAAATCGATATAATTCATCAAAAAACATTAAATGTCCTATAATTTATCTAAATAACCAGATAAATATTTTGGTTATGTTTTAAATAATGTATTTAAGAAAACTACAATAATTCTAATGTACTCTCAGTACAAGAGCTTACTTATTATTCATCATTGTAATTCAATATTTTTAAACATGAATAATATTCATTTTTGTAATAGGAATCTAAAAGTATTGGATCATATGATCTATTTTTTAATAAGGCATCGTTAATATAAACAGAATAAAATTAATAATATATAACCAGATATTATCTAAATATTTTATTAAATATACTCTATTAATTATAGATTCTGTTATTTATTAATATAAACATTTTTATATTCTGTATTATATATTTGTCAAAAGTAATAATAAGTATTACGGTATATATGCATTATACAATATAATTTTTTTTTAAATACTGAAAATATCCAATTATTTTTTTATTAAAATATAAAAATAATTGGATATTTTAGTTTCATACGGAATAATGTTTAAAAGATTTAACAGTTTGTTAATATAAATATATTGTTTTAATATTTATGTGCGCAATGTAATACTGCGATTCCATAAGTCATATTAAAATATTTAACATTATTAAATCCTGTTTGTGTCATCATATTTTTCAAAGTTTCTTGATCTGGATGCATACGAATAGATTCTACAAGATAGCGATAACTATGAGCGTCTTGAGCTATTAATTCACCTATTTTGGGTAAAACATGAAATGAATATAAATCATATATTATATTTAATATTTTAAAAATAGGCACTCCAAAGTCTAAAATTAGTAATTTACCTTTATATTTTAGAACTCTATGTATTGAACATAATGCTTGTTCTTTGTTTGTAAAATTACGTAAACCAAAAGCAACAACGACACAATCAAAAGTATTTTCAGGGAAAGGTAAAGCTTCAGCATCAGCTTGTACATATATCACATTATTTAATATACCTAAATTGCGTAATTTTTTTTGTCCTAGATTTATCATAGAATCGTTGATATCTACTAATACTACTATTCCTGAATTACCAACTAATCGTGAAAACTTAACACTTAAATCTCCAGTACCTCCGGCTAGGTCTAACACTTTCTGTCCGGTATGAACTGAACTGTGATAAATCATGAATTGTTTCCATATTCTATGTATGCCGAAGGACATTAAGTCGTTCATTAAATCGTATTTTGATGCTATAGTATGGAATATATTAGATACTAATAATGTTTTTTCATTTTTGGGAATTTCTTGAAAACCAAAATGAGTCGTATTTTTTTTGTGTTTATTATTCATATTTATTCTTTGTGGTAAGACTTTTTATTATATTTTTATTTATTGAAAATTTAATAAAATAAGTATTTTGATTTTACTAATTTATATATTTTAAATATATTCTATCGAGCATTTATTAAAGATTCATGACATGTATTTTGGGTGATGTCATCTTCAAGATTGGATGGATTGGAAGAATTATTTTCTGTATCACATAAAAATATAGATTGAGGAGCAATATCATTAGTAATGATTGGTTGTTTTATTTGTACCCCAAGTGCTCTAAAACTTTCCGCTTGACTTATAATATTACCTTTTCCTTCAGAAAATTTATTTTTTGCTGCGTTATAAATAACTTCTGCTTTACTCAGATATAGACCAATTTTGTTTAAGTCATCCGTAAACAGTCGTAGTTTATCATATAAGCGCCCTGCTTTATCAGCAATTTTTTTTGAGTGACAATTTTGATATTCATAGCGCCATAGATTGTTAATAGTACGTAAAGCAATCAACAATGTTGTAGGACTAATCAACATGATGTTATATCGCATAGCATCAGTTAATAATGATGCTTCTTTCTCAATAGCCAACATAAAAGCAGATTCAATAGGAACAAACATTAAAATGTAATCTAGTGTATTTAATCCAAATAATTTTTGGTAATCTTTTTTACTTAATGATTTTATATGTGCACGCAATGAGTGGACATGGTCAACAATAGCTAACTGTCGATCTTCTTCATTATTGCTATTGAAATAACGTTCATAGGCTACTAAAGATATTTTAGAATCAATTATTACATCTTTACCTTGGGGTAAATGAATAATGACATCAGGTTGTAGTCTATGTCCATTTGTTTGTTTTATACTGACTTGTATATGAAACTCATGACCTTCACGCATACCAGAAGCTTCTAATGCACGAGTTAAAATTACTTCTCCCCAACTACCTTGTGTTTTATTGTTTCCCTTTAATGCTTGTGTTAAATTAATAGTTTCTTGAGTGATTTTTGCGTTTAATTGATGCAAATTACGAATTTCATACGTTAGAGTATGTCTTGCTTGTTCTTCTTTTTCAATGTTATTTTGAATTTGATTTTTAAACCCTTCTAACTGTTCTTTCAATGGATATAGCATTCTATCAAGGGTTATTCGGTTTTGTTTATCTATTTTGTATCCGTTTTGTTCAAAAATACGATTTGCTAAATTTTCGAATTGCATAGCTAATCGATTTTCACTATCAACAAATAATTTTTGTTTCTCTTCTGCTGCAAGCTTATATTCTTCTAAACGAATATTTAATTCTTGCAGTTTTAATTCTTGAGTATGATTTAAATTCAATTGTACATGTAATTCGTGATTTAGTTCTTTAGATTTTTGGTGATAATGATCTAATAATTTTAAACGTTCTTCAGTGGTGGATAATTTCCCATATAGTTCATATACTGTTTGTAATTCGTTTTTTAATTTCTGTTCAATATCATGTCGTAAGTCAGATTCATTTTTTAAATTTTGTTTAATTATACACAAGGCGTTCTCGTGAGCTGTACAGTTATTTTTATATTTTTGGATATAACGTTTTTTTTCTATAATTTTACAGAATATTCCAGTGATTAGAGAGCCCACTAATACACTAATTATATTATACAAGTAAAACGGGACAATTGTCATATATTCTCTATTATAAAATGTAACCATAAAATATTATAGTAATAACTTGTTGTTATTAACCATTGTATATGATTGTTTAAATAAATTTAAGAATCTGAATTTCCTAATGTTATATCACATTGTAAAATGTGTTATTTATAATAATGTTAAAATATTTTGTCATATGAAGATATTTTTAAAAACAGTATGTTTATAAAAATTATTAAAATCAATTAAATCATGTCATAATAAATTAAATTTAAAATTTAAATAATAATAACAATTGATAGTTAATATTATCAAATAAATTAATTATATCCAATTATCGTCCTTATTCAGAAGGATACGAGCGCCTTCTATTGCAACTTTAATCGCCATATATTCAGCATTACGTATCCCAATAATATTTGGAGTTTCTTGTTGCGTACGATTTATGATAATACCTGTTATAACTCCTGCTCGTAGTCCTTGAGTTAAGCACATAGTTAACAGTGTTGCGGATTCCATTTCATAACTCATAACCCCCATGTTTTGCCATTCTTCCATAGAACCACGTAATTTTTTAATAATTCGGCCAGAATATGTATCTTTTCGTTCTTGTCCGGGATAAAATGTATCTGAAGATACAGTCAGACCATAGTGTGATTTAATACCAATTTTTTTAGCAGCTTTAATTAACGCCACACTACATGATAGGTCTGCTGTTGCTGGGAATTCTAACGGAGCGAAATGTTGACTAGCTCCATCACAACGGACAGCGGCAGTTACTATTAATACATCTCCTATTTTTATATATTTTTGGATAGCACCCGCAGTGCCTACGCGTAGGAATATACGTATTCCTAATTGGGATAATTCTTCTACTACAATAGAAGTGGATGGTCCGCCTATTCCTGTGGAACAAATGATTATTGTATTTTCATTAATGCTTGCAGACCAAGTAGTAAATTCCCGAGAGCTAGAAATATATTTTGGATTATTCATAAGCGATGCAATTTTTTTAACTCTGTTAGGATCTCCTGGAAGAATAGCTAAAGTTGCGCCTTGAAGGTCACTAGTTTTTAAACCTAAATGAAACACGTTAGTTATAGACATAGTATGATTACTTAATTATGTTGAAAACGATTACAGATATATTTTATATAGTTAAAAATTGATTATGATTTTTTCAAATTTTTTGAATTTTATGAATACAAATAACATAAATTAAATTTTTTTTTGATAATTATCTCTTAAACAAAAGTTCATAGATATACTTTATAATAAAATAACGGATTTAATGATTTTGTTGCGATGTTTATGGTTAAATCATTAAAAATTATTAGTTATAATTTATGAGTATTGTTTACGCAATACTTTTACTGCAGATACCATATTATTTAATGATCGTTTAGTTTCAGGCCATGCTCTTGTTTTTAATCCACAATCAGGATTAATCCATAAACGGTTTTTTGGAATATATTTTAATAATTGATTAATTTTTTCGATAAGATCATTCTGAGTGGGTTCATTTATAGAATGAATGTCATATATACCCGGGCCAATTTCATTTAAGTTTACTAATGCATGTTGTATGGTTTCTAATATTTTTTCGTCTGACCTAGATGCTTCTATGCTGATAACATCTGCGTCTAATTCTATAATTGCATGAATAATATCACTAAATTCGGAATAGCACATATGAGTATGAATCTGAGTATCATCTTTTACTGATGATGCAGTTATCTTAAATACATTAATTGCCCATTCTAAATATTGTTTTTGATTAGAATTTTTTAAAGGTAATCCTTCTCGTAAAGCTGGTTCGTCAATTTGTATTATCCGAATTCCAGATTTTTCTAAATCTATTACTTCATCGCGTATTGATAGCGCTAATTGCAATGCTATTGTTTTACGTTGTACATCTTCACGTAGGAATGACCACGACATGATAGTTACGGGTCCAGTTAATATACCTTTTATTGGTTTATTAGTTAACGATTGAGCATAACTTATCCATTTTGTAGTAATGGGTTTTGTACGACTAACATCTCCAATAATTACTGGAGGTTTCACACAACGAGAACCATAACTTTGTACCCATCCATTTTGAGTAAATATAAATCCATTTAAGTTTTCTCCAAAGTATTCTACCATATCATTTCTTTCTGGCTCTCCGTGCACTAAAACGTCTAAATCTAATTTTTCTTGTTCCATGATAATTTGTTTAATATAATTTTTAATACCAACGTAATAATCTTTTTGATCAATTTCGTTATTTTTAAAGTTTGAACGAAGTTTACGAATTTCTTCAGTTTGAGGAAATGAACCGATAGTAGTTGTTGGAAATAATGGTAAATTAAACCTTTTATTCTGCAATATAACTCGTGTTGTATATGGAGAGTATCGAGAGTGTGGAATTTTATTAATATGTTCAAGTCTTTTTTTGACTTGTATATTATGAACTGTAGTGGAGTGAGCTCTTAGATTATTGGCCATATAATACTTATTAAGTATCTCTTCATATGTTGAGTCATTTTTATTTTTATAATTTAAAGCAGTGCATAACATTTTTATTTCAGAACATTTTTGTAATGCAAAAGCAAACCATTCTGTGATATTTTTGTCTAATTTTTTTTCCATATTTAGATCGATAGGACTGTGTAATAAGGAACAAGAAGAGCCTATCCAAATCTTACGCTTTCCTACCAAAGGGGAAAGTTTTTTGAACCAATTATATAAATTAGTTTTCCATATATTACGTCCATTAATTACTCCTGCTGAGAATATCCAATTTTTTGGTAGTTGTTCGTGAATCAAAGACACATTATCAGGACTAGAAACTAAATCTACATGTAGACCATCTACTTTAAGTTGTCTGATGGTATTTAGCTGATGATATATACTGTCGAAATAAGTAGTTAGTAATAGTTTAATTTTGCCATGAAGTTGTTCATAAACATTCAAATATGCTTCTAACCATTTCGATGGAAGCTCTAAAACTAATATAGGTTCGTCAATTTGCACCCAATCAATGTTTTTTTTTGAAAAAATGGTCAATATATCTTTATATACTGATAATAAATCGGGTAATAATGATAATCGATTAAATTTTTTCCCCTTTACTTTTCCTAACCAAAGATAGCTAATTGGACCGAGTAGTATCGGTTTTATTTTATATTTTAGTGATAAAGCTTCATCTATTTCGTCAAACAATTGAGTCCAATTTAATTTAAATTCTTGAGTTTGGGTAAATTCAGGCACTATATAGTGATAATTTGTGTTGAACCATTTTTTCATTTCTGCAGGAGGTATCAGTTTTTTGTTTAAAGAATAACCCCGGCTTACTTTAAATAGTGTATTTAAAGTAAGCCTTTCTTGAAAATCGTGATGTCTATTTGGGATATTATTAAGCATTAAACTGGTAGTTAGAACATGATCATACCACGCAAAATCACCTACCGGGATCCAATCCATACCAGAATCTTTCTGTTGTTTCCAATGACGCATGCGCAATGTGCGACCTATTTCTAATAATTTATCTTCTTGTATTTTTCCGTTCCAATAATTTTCTAGAGCGTACTTTAGTTCTCTATGTAAGCCAATACGAGGAAATCCTAATGTATGACCGGCAATTGTCATAATTTACTCCATGATCTGTCTTTAGTTATATAAAGTAAGTTTCAAGAATAAAAATAAAAATATTTTCAAAAACTATTGCTGATATCAACAGTTAATCTAATGGCTATTAAATTAATATTAAGAAACCAAAATCTAATTACATATAGTATTTACAGTTAATTATTAAGTATAATATCTATTATCAGATAATTTTAAGCTTTTCATTTGTGAGAATGGTATCAAATGATTATGTATACAGTCAAGTAACTAAAATTTTATAAATATATGTTTAATGATTTGTGTTTTTGTAAATGATATTTATAAAAAATTAATCAGTTCTGTATTATTAATTTCATTTTCTTCATGGCATTTTTTTCTAATTGACGTACTCGTTCAGCAGAAACACCATATTGATTAGCTAATTCTTGTAATGTACTTTTATTATTATCTACGTTTAGCCATCGTGCACGAATAATATGTTGACTGCGTTTATCCAAAGTATTTATAGCTGTGTTCAATTTATCACTAACCTGATCAATCCATTCATTTTCTTCATTAGAAGCGATGATTTTATCTTGTAAATATAGTATAGGCGCTATTATTCCTCGATTATCTTCATCTGAAGATTGCTCAAAAGTCATATCTTGTGCTGCCATACGAGATTCCATTTCTCGCACATCTTTGCTAGTTACGTTTAATGCTTTTGCAACTATTTCTATTTCTCCTGCATTAAACCAACCTAATCGTTGTTTAGTTTTTCTTAGATTAAAAAATAGTTTACGTTGTGCTTTAGTAGTAGCTATTTTTACAATACGCCAGTTTTTTAAAACATATTCATGGATTTCTGATTTAATCCAGTGCACAGCAAACGATACTAAACGAACGTCTAATTCTGGATTAAATCGACGCACGGCTTTCATCAAACCAATATTACCTTCTTGTATTAAATCAGCTTGCGGTAGTCCATAGCCAGAATAATTTCGAGCAACATGAATGACGAATCTTAAATGTGATACAATAAGTTTTTTTGCTGATTCTAAATCTCCATGATAATATAATCGTTTAGCCAACGCTTGTTCTTCTTCTGAGGTAAGAAGAGCATAGGAATTAGCCGCTCTTATATATGCTTCTAAAGTTCCTTGGGGAACTAGAGTTACGCTATTTTGCATATTTTTAGGCATTTATTCTCCTACAATGATCATATGTATTCAGATAATTATATCATGTCCGTATGGAATATGTATGAAACTAAGTATAAAATAGTCCTTTTATATTGAAAAGGACTATTCTCTCGATAGAAACAGCACAACGCATTTATAATGGAACCATTATTAGTTGTACTATTAATTTAATGGAATCAAAGTACCATAAAGTTATTTGTTATCATTACTGATAAATAAATATCCTTCTTAAGGATATCATACGGTCTATAGCTAGTAGTAGTAAGAAATATAAATATTTTAAAAAATTAAAGTCGTTGATAATGTGTATGTTAGATTTCGAGTAAAATTTTTATACACATTTATTATAGCGGATTCATTTGTACAATTATTGCAAGTATAATGATTTTTGTAGCTCTAATTTTATTTCTTTATTAAGGTATTATATTAGTGTATGTAAAGTTTTGATTTAAATTAACTAAAACTAATATTTTATTTTTTAAAATTTAATAATGTTTAAAAATACTCACAAAAGTATCATAGATGATAATAATATCATTTTGCAATAGTTATTTATAAATAAATCTTTATTATTTAATATAAATATTTTTAAAATAAATCCTCATCTAATTTAGACACAGTGTTGTATTATTAGGACTACTTTTTAAAAATAGCTTCAACAAAATTGTGTGGTTCAAATGGTTGAAAATCATCGATGTTTTGTCCCATTCCAATATATCGTATTGGAATGGAACACTGATCAGCAATAGACAAAATAGCACCTCCTTTAGCACTACCGTCCAATTTGGTCATAATTATTCCTGTAACTTCAATTGTATCATTGAACATACGTACTTGGTTGATAGAATTTTGTCCGATATTAGCATCAAGAACTAGTATAGTTTCATGAGGTGCTTCTATATCAATTTTTTTTATAACTCTAATAATTTTTTTTAATTCTTCCATTGAATGGATTTTATTTTGTAATCTACCCGCAGTGTCTATAATGAGCAGATCAATAAGTTTCATTTTAGCTATTTTAATAGCATCAAAAATTACTGAGGCAGGATCGGCAGTAGTATTATTTTTTATTACTGCAACACAACCACTACGTTTTCCTATAATTTCTAATTGATCCGTTGCTGCTACTCTATAGGTATCTCCTGCCGCTAACATTACAGTTTTATTTTTTAATCGGTAATAATATGCTAATTTCCCAATAGTAGTAGTTTTTCCAACTCCATTGACCCCTATCATTAATATGATAAATGGTTTTTTTTCTTGTATAAGTAATGGTTTATCGATAGATATAAGTATATTTAATATCTCATTACGCAATGAATCATAGAAAGATTTTTTATTGCAATTAGCGTGAAGGCTAATATAATTTTTCAAATTATTAATAATTTTTTGAGTAGTTTGCGTACTTATATCTGCAACTAATAATTTATTTTCAATATCATTTAATATATCGACATCAATACTTTTGTTACGAATCAATTTTATTATGTTATCACCCATTTTTTTTCGAGTATTTAATAAACTCTGTTTTAGTCTGTTAAATAAATTATGTTCATAATTCATGTGTATTGACCTTGTCGTTATTATCAATATATTAAATATTAATTTTGTTTTATATTGTATATTTGATACTGATCATTGATCAATGATGACGTATGCAAGCAACAAAAATATATTTAAGTCTTATAGAAAATTTGTAAATAATAAATTATTTATATAGATGAAATATTTTATGTTGTTCTTTACAAGAATACAATATATTTAATGATCATTGATCAATGATCAGTATCAAATATGATTAGCCAACAGCACAACAAATTAAGAGTATGGTGGATATATGAACATATTAAATTATCGTACTGTATAACTATAGATATGATCTATAATGTTTATAGTGTGTGGAATATGTAAGTCCATGTATAAACAGTTAGAGTTTATCGGAGATAATATAAAAGTTAGTATTGTTTCTAACGGTAGGTGTCTTTTTTAATATTAGAAGATTAGAATTATTATGAGTTACGTATCTTATTGTGTAAAAGATGCAGTAAATGTATAAAAATAAACTGAGATTAAGTGCTATTGGGAAAGTTAGAATTATTGGAGGTAAATGGAAAGGGCGTAAAATACCTATTATTCGGTGTGCTAATGTACGTCCAACTACTAATCGTATACGTGAAACGCTATTTAGTTGGCTTAATCCTATTATTTCTGGTGCTAGTTGCTTAGATTGTTTTGCTGGAACTGGTGCATTAGGTTTGGAATCATTGTCTAGAGGAGCTAATAAAGTAACTTTTTTAGATAATAGATATATTTGTATTAAAGCATTGATGACAATTGTGCAGTCTTTTTTAGCGTACAATAGCGAAGTAATATATACTGATTGTCGTTCTTGGTTCCAACGGTCAATTAATACTTATGATATAATTTTTTTAGATCCTCCTTTTCAAGACAACGTTATACCTGAAGTTGTTTTTTTGTTAGAACGGTATAATCTCTTTAAAAAAGAATCTTGGATTTACATAGAAACTTCAAAAAATAAAAATATTTTTAATATTAATATAATTCCTAGTTATTGGTTTTTATATCGAAAAAAGACTACTAAAAGTATTATATGTTATCTTTTTATAAGAAAATTATAAAAATTGATATGCGTATAAATGTAAAAAAACTAAATTAAATACCGGTTAAAGTTGAAATAGAGTATGTAACTATTTAACAATAATTACATATAATTTCTGTCATAATTAGTTTGTTACATATGTGCAAATAGTAAATAAATGGGTAGTTTTATAACGAAAGAATTATTCTAATTACACCAGGATTTGTAGTAATTGATTAAACCATGAGTCGAGCTATCATGGTTGCTAGAAATAATATTTTTACATTTTAATTCCGATAAAATATTGTTAGCTAGTTGTTTTCCTAATTCTACTCCCCATTGATCAAAGGTGTAAATATTGAAGATAACGCCTTGTGTAAATATTTTATGTTCGTATAGAGCGATTAAAGCTCCTAAAGTGTAGGGAGTAATTTTTTTAACTAAAATGGAATTGCTGGGGTTATTTCCTTTACATATTTTAAACGGAACTAAATGTTGTTGGGATATATAATTTTTGTTAGATTTTTTAGATTCTTGTAATATTTTTTGGTGTGTGTTCCCAAAAGCTAATGCTTGAGTTTGAGCAAGAAAATTTGATATTAACTTTTCATGATGATCAGATATAGGATTATGACTTATTACTGGTGCTATAAAATCACATGGAATCATTTTAGTTCCTTGATGAAGCAGTTGATAAAATGAATGTTGTCCATTAGTTCCAGGTTCTCCCCATATAATAGGACCGGTTTGATATGTAACAGGGTATCCATTACGATCTATACTTTTTCCATTAGATTCCATATTTACTTGTTGTAAATATGCCGTAAAACGATGCATATATTGGTCATAAGCAAAAATTGCTTCGGTTTCTGATTGAAAGAAATTATTGTACCAAATTCCAATCAGTGCTAAAATTACTGGTAGGTTTTTATCTAGAGGTGTGTGATAAAAATGCAAATCCATAGCATGGGCCCCAGTTAATAATAATTCAAAGTTATTCACCCCTAACGATAGCATTATAGATAATCCGATGGATGACCATAATGAATAACGACCACCTACCCAATCCCACAGTTTAAACATGTTTTCCGACGGATCAATACCGAATTTACAAACCTCAATAGCATTTGTAGATAACGCTATAAAATGTCTAGATATATGTTTTTCATTAGGAGTAGCTTTACAAAACCAACTACGTGCACTATGTGCATTAGTCATAGTTTCTTGAGTGGTAAAAGTTTTTGATGCTATTATAAATAACGTATTTTCTGGATTCAAATATCTTAATTTTTCAAAAATATGAGTTCCATCTATATTAGAAATAAAGTGCAGATTTAGATGATTTTTATATGGTTTTAATGCTTCAGTTACCATATAAGGGCCAAGATTAGAACCTCCAATTCCTATATTAACAATGTCTGTGATTATTTTATTTGTATATCCTGTCCAACTACCTTGAATAATACGATTACAAAATTTTTTCATTTTTTCTAAGACTTCATTTACTTGTGGCATTACATCTAATTTATTTACTAAAATGGGAGTATTTTTTCTGTTTCTTAAAGCTATATGTAACACAGAACGATTTTCACTATAATTAATTTTTTCACCGTGAAACATATCTGAGATAGCTCCCATAAGGTCACATTCTACAGCTAAAGATATCAATTTAATAATGGTTTTATTTGTAATTAAGTTTTTAGAATAATCAACTAAAATTTTATTATCAAATGTTCTAGAGAAATGTGTAAATCTGTATTTATCTTGATTAAATAAATCACTAATTGATACATTCTGCATATCATGAAAATGTTGTTTTAGATGCTTCCAGGCCTGTGTATGAGTAGGATTGATGTTTTTCATAATTTATTTCGCGTTTATTTTAAAAATAAGTAAATAGAATAGAGGTCTAAAATCAACTTTCAGTTAAACATTGCTATTAAAGTGAGTATGTTATGAGTAACATAATAGAAGTGATCATATCATGTTTTTAATACATATCAATATAATTAAAATTTATGCTCATGGAGATTAAAATACATTGAATAATTATTTATTCTTAAATAAAATCTATATACATTTATTTATATTTAATTGAATCATGTTTTTATCTTGAAAAAATATGTATTTTAAAATATTTATTACCAATAAAACTATATACATAAATAATATATACGTATTAATTGTGATTAATAAATTATGATAAACAACTAAAAACTTAGTTCTTTTAAAATAAATAGTTTAAAATATGAGTTGTTATTCATGTATTCATTTTATTTAAATAAAATTAAACATTTTATGACGTATGATATACGTAATGATTTAACCAATTGGAAAATAATAAATACGCATGACTTCTCCAATTTATCTTAGGCATCAAATTAGGGTTATTTTGAGGAAAATAATGATCTGGTAATGTTGGGTTTAACCCTGATTTAATATCTCTATAATATTCTTGAGATAGAGTCAACGCATCATATTCTGGATGGCCCGTAACAAATATTAAACGTTTGTCTTGACTAATAAGTAAATATACACCTGCTTCATCAGATTCTGCTAAGATTTTTAAATCTGTGTTTTGATAAATTAAATTTTTTGGAAAATCTGAATAACGAGAATGAGGAGCTGCAAACATCTCGTCAAATCCTTTTGTTAAAAGTTCATGAGAATGTATAGTGTTATGTTGGTAGATTCCTATCAATTTTTTTTTTCGAACAAATTTAGGAAAATTGTATAATATCTTTAAAGCTGCTTGAGTTGCCCAACAAACAAATAGTATTGAAGTAATGTGCTCTTTTGCCCATAAAAATAATTGCTTGATTTGTGGCCAAAAAGTTATATCTGTAAAATCAATTAATCCTAGAGGAGCTCCAGTTACAATTAATCCATCAAAATTTTGATGTTGAATATCTTTAAAACTACAATAAAAATTATTTAAATGTTCAACAGGTGTATTTTTAGGGATTCGGTCGTCTATGCGTAATAGTTGGATATCAATTTGTAAAGGAGAATTTGATAATAATCGTAAGAATTGGGTTTCTGTTTCAATTTTTTTTGGCATTAAATTAAGAATTAATATTTTTAAAGAATGGAGCTCTTTAAAAATATTTTGGGATTTTTGCATAACAAAAACATCTTCGTTTTGCAAAAATTTTACCGCAGGCAATTCGTCTAATACCCGAACTGGCATAGTGTCACGACCTTTGATATATATGCGCAAAATTTATTTAATTTTTTATGGTTTATTATTCTCGCCTATATATACGTACCAAAATTTTTCTATCATTTGTCGTAAAAATAAAACAAGTTTTGATAAAAATTAAAATTTTTAACGCATATGTATAAAATACAGATATTAAACTATAGCTAAGAATAGTTGATTTTGTGTCAGCAGATACCATTTTTCATATGGTTAAATTAAAAATTAGAATTAGTACTAATGAATGCTTATTATACATGGAACAAAAAACCAACATTATTTATTTTATCAGATCTATTTTTAGAGTAAACGAATATTTACGTATTTTTCTTTAATAAAACAAATTTTTTGATGAAGTAACAAATTAATAATGATAGGCCTGAGTGGAATTGAACCACCGTCCTCACCCTTATCAGGGGTGCGCTCTAACCGCCTGAGCTACAAGCCTGTAATATATAGCACATTTGCACCTGTGTCATTTCTATAACTCTAATTGCAATAATATAATACGTATATTTATTTTTTAATTATTGCAATTGTATACTGTTACTAATATAATGTGTAGTGAAAAATAGACTGATTGTTTATGTAGTACAAACTATTTTCACTACAATAGCATAATCAGGAATATTGATCCAAGCATTTCTATATATTTACGCATTAATCAAAAAAAATCGTTAAATAATAGTAATTTTCAATTTTTTTATCTTTAAAATATATATAATACTAATCATTAATATTGTAATTTTTAATTATCTGTAACAATATGTTCTATAATTGAAATAATTATCGTGTAATTATTAAACAATGCTACCGATTCAGTTTCTGTGCAAATAACAATTAATCTATTCTTTGTGGTTGAATTTTTTAATTTTTTTAAATACAATTATCATAATGATATCATCAAATAAACAAAGGATTATTATATTGTAATATGTGCGTTTATGAGTGCAAGTATAGATGTAATTTGTTGTTGTTCCGTTCTTGAATGAGTGCTTAGATAATTACGTACAACTTAAAAATGTTTGTTAATATGAAAGGAATTGTCCCAATGAAACGAGTATTATTTGTATGATGAGGGTATAATGTATGCTTTATTCGACTCACTTTGATGTTATTGTTGTTGGAGGAGGGCATGCCGGAACTGAAGCAGCGCTAGCTGCTGCTAGAATGAAGTGCAATACTTTATTAATTACGCATAATATCGATACACTTGGGCAGATGTCTTGTAATCCAGCTATTGGTGGTGTAGGAAAAGGACATTTAGTAAAAGAAATTGACTCAATGGGTGGGGCGATGGCATATGCTATAGATAATGCAGGAATTCAATTTAGAATACTTAATAAAAGCAAAGGGGCTGCTGTTAGAGGAACGCGCGCACAAGCAGACAAAATGTTGTATCGTCAAATAATACGTAATACTATTGAATATCAAGATTTTTTGCTAATTATTCAGGCGTCAGTAGAAGATTTAATAATTAATAAAAATAAAATTGTCGGAGTGTTTATTCCAAAAATAGGAATGAAAGTTAATGCTACATCCGTTGTATTGACAACAGGGACGTTTCTTAATGGTAAAATGCATATTGGAATGAATAACTTTAGAGGTGGTCGTGCTGGGGACGTAGAGTCCTCTTCATTATTATCTAAACGATTAAAAGAATTCTCTTTAAGAGTAGGTCGTTTAAAAACAGGTACCTCTCCTCGTGTACATAGTAAAGGGATAAACTTTCATGCTTTACAAGCACAATATAGTGATAATCCTCTCCCTGTATTTTCATTTATAGGATCTGAAAAACAACATCCTAAACAAGTTCCTTGTTATATTACATATACTAACGATAAAACACATGAAATAGTCAGATCAAATTTAAATCAGAGCCCTATGCACACAGGATTAATAGAAGGAATTCCACCGCGTTATTGTCCATCTATAGAAGATAAGATAACACGTTTTTCAGATCGTAATGCTCATCAAATTTTTTTGGAACCTGAAGGGCTAACAACGCCTGAAATATATCTTAATGGCATTTCTACTAGTTTGCCATTTTATGTGCAAATACAAATAGTTAAATCAATTCAAGGATTAGAAAATGCTCATATAATCAGACCGGGATATGCAATTGAGTATGATTTTTTTGATCCTCGTGATTTAAAGTTAACATTAGAAAGTAAATTTATTTCTGGTTTATTTTTTTCTGGACAAATTAATGGTACTACTGGTTATGAAGAAGCAGCTGCTCAAGGGCTGTTAGCAGGAATAAATGCTGCTAGATTCTCTCAAAATAAAGAAGGATGGTATCCTAGAAGAGATCAAGCGTACTTAGGAGTACTTGTAGACGATTTATGTACGCATGGAACAGAAGAACCTTATCGTATGTTTACGTCACGTGCTGAATATCGTTTGTCTTTGCGGGAGGATAACGCTGATTTAAGATTAACTGAAATTGCAAGACAATTAGGTTTGGTAAATGAGTTACGTTGGAAAAATTTTTGTTTAAAAAAAGAAAGTATTGAAAAAGAACGTCAAAGATTGCGTAATACTTATATTTTTCCATATAGTACAGATGCTAAACAGCTGAACAATTTTCTTAAGACACCGTTGATATATGAAATTAATGGTGAAGAATTATTAAAAAGACCAGAAATTAATTATGCAAATTTATCTAAATTAGAAGTTTTTAGTTCGTTTATGTTGGATAGGAAGGTATTTGAGCAGATTGAAATTCAAATAAAATATGAAGGTTATATTCGTCATCAACAAGAGGAAATAGAGAGGAACATTTGTAATGAGCATACATTATTACCATCTGATATAGATTTTAATATTGTTTCTGGATTATCCAAAGAAGTAATTGATAAACTTAATGATTACAAACCTTATTCGATTGGACAGGCTTCTAGAATTTCTGGTATAACTCCTGCAGCTATTTCTAATTTGTTAGTTTGGTTGAAAAAAAAAGGTTTGTTGGGTCATAGTGTATTTTAGTGATGTTAAATAATGCCAACGTGTATTAATATGAGTACTACTTATAAATTATAGATATTTAATATTTCTGGCGTATGGCGATTAGGTAAAAATAGCAATATATATTTTATAAATTATTTTTAGAATGATGATACTTATATATATGGTTTGAGTTGATTTGATTATATTTAGATATTTAAAAAGAAAGAAGATTATGTTGGGATTTATTTATTGCAATAATAGGCGTGTGTTTTTTAACCTATAGCAAATATATGTTTATTTTTATATTTGTTAATATGAAAGTTATTTTGTTTGATCCTTTTATTTTTTGACATGTATATGGTGTACTATTATATAAGATTAATTAATTTAATAATATCGTGTATAATTGATTTAACTATGCTGTGATGGTTATGGATTTACTCAAATAGTCAGTGTTTGTGATTTTTATTGACGTTCAATTCTGTATAAAAATTGAATCTAGGTATTTTATTTGAAATAGTAAATATTTTTTAAGGTCATTTTTAGTGTGTTTATATATTATTATAATTGATTGTATATCACAAAATGTAACTAATACTAGATAAGATAATTATAAAGTTTTTTGATATATAGTAAATAATGTTTTTGAAAGGTGGTTTATGTTGGAAATAAAAAACACTTCTCAGGAATATATTGGGCATCATTTGTATCATCTACAGCTTGATTTAAATACTTTTTTATGGGTGGATGCGGAAAAGATTTCCTCTTTTTGGGTGTTGAATGTAGATTCGATATTTTTTTCAACGCTATTAGCCATGTTATTTTTGTTTATTGTTGGTCGTGTTGCTAAAATAGCAACTTGTGGTGTTCCTACAAAAATACAAATGTTTATAGAACTGATAATATTGTTTGTTGATAGTAATGTAAAAGATATTTTTCATGGTAAAAACAAATTAATTGCTCCGTTATCTATGACTATTTTTATTTGGGTTTGCCTAATGAATGTTATGGATTTGTTTCCTATAGATTTGTTTCCTTATATAGCGAAACTTACATTAGGATTATCGTTCTTACGTGTTGTGCCATCTGCTGATATAAATATAACTTCTTCAATAGCTTTGAATGTGTTTATACTAATTGTATATTATAACATTTACACTAATGGCATTCGTGGGTTTATTAAAGGGTTAGTACGTCATCCATTTAATCATCCGGTATGTATTCCTGTAAATTTGATTCTTGAAATTGTTAGCTTATTATCTAAACCAGTATCGCTTAGTCTTAGATTGTTTGGCAATATGTATTCTGGCGAGTTAATTTTTATTTTAATATCTGGTTTGTTACCATGGTGGGGTCAATGGGCATTAAGCTTGCCTTGGGCTATTTTTCACATTTTAATAATTATATTGCAAGCCTTTATTTTTATGGTATTGACGGTAATTTATTTGTCTACAGCTCATGATCCGTGTTGAAATAGATACTATATAATTATTTATGGTACAGAATATTGTAGATAGGAGGTTTTATGGAACATTTAAATTTTGATATGCTATACATAGCTGCGGCGATAATGATGGGATTAGCATCAATTGGAGCAGCCATTGGTATTGGTATTTTAGGTAGTAAATTTTTAGAAGGCGCCGCGCGTCAACCAGATCTTATTCCTATTCTCCGTACTCAATTTTTTATTGTTATGGGATTAGTTGATGCGATACCTATGATTACGGTAGGCCTTGGTTTATATGTAATGTTTTCTGCGGTTTAACAATTGAAATTTATACACGTATTATTTTCTATTGATTATTAGATGCTGAGATTGGTACTGTGAATATTAATGCGACAATATTAGGTCAATCTATTTCGTTTGTTTTATTTGTTTGGTTTTGCATGAAATATGTATGGTATCCATTTATGTCTACTATTGAAAAACGTCAAAAGGAAATTTCTGATAACTTAACTTCTGCTAACAATGCTAAAATTGAGTCTGAACGAGCTCATGCTAAAGCATTGCTTTGTTTAACACAAGCTCGGGTTAAAGCTCAAGATATTATACAACAAGCAAATAAATTTAAAATACAAATAATTAATGAAGCCAAATATGAGGCAGAAAAAGAGCAAAATAGAATTTTGTCCGAAGCACGAGAACAGATCTTGTATGAAAAAAAATGTGTCACTGATGAATTAAGAAAGCAAATAAGTAAGATTGCAGTTGAAGGTGCAGAAAAAATTATAGAACATTCTATAAATGATCTAGTTGATATAAATCTTATAAATAAGATCGTTAATACACTATCATATGAGGATTAAATGGCTAGCATGGTTGTAATTGCCCATACATATGCAGTGGCTATATTTAATGTAGCTATGGCATATAAAAATATAAAAAAGTGGGAATCAGTTCTTGATTTGTTTTCTAAGATAAGTCAGCATGGTTTAGTACGATCTTTATTTTTTAGATATTTAGAATCAAAAAAATTATCAAATATATTTCTTGCTATTTGTGAAGATTATCAAAAAAAACCAATAGATATTTTTAGTAAAAATATGATTTATATTATGGCTGAAAATAATCGATTGCCGTTGTTGCCAATTGTTTTTAAAGAATTTGTGAATCTATGTGCTATACATGTGGGTACTGTAGAAATAGAGGTTTTTTCTGCTTCTCCTTTAAACTGTAGACAATTAGAGAAAATTTCTGATGTAATGGCTAAGCGTTTATCTAAAAAAGTAAAAGTAGTGCATAAAATAGACAAAGGCATGCTAGCTGGTATAATTATTCGTGTTGGAGATACTATCATTGATGGCAGCATACGTGGACGTATTTTACGCTTAAATTATATACTACAATCTTAATATTTTAATTTTATCCCTTTAGGTACAAATAAGATCATGCAATTAAATTCAAATGAAATTAGTGAATTAATTAGGCGGCGTATTGCTCAATTTGATATAACGTATGAGACTCGCAACGAAGGTACTATTACTGCTGTAGGAGATGGGGTAATCCATATACATGGTTTAACAAATATAATGCAAGGTGAAATGATTGCTCTTCCATCAAACCAGTTCGCTGTAGCATTAAATTTAGAACGTGATTCTGTCGGAGCGGTGGTTATGGGTTCATATTTAAATTTATCTGAAGGAATGGTGGCAAAGAGCACAGGAAAAATATTACGAGTACCTGTTGGCACGGAATTATTAGGAAGAGTCGTAAATACATTGGGTATGCCTATGGATAATAAAGGAGCTATTAAATGTTCTTGTTATCTTCCAGTAGAAGCTAATGCACCTAGTGTAATAGATCGAAAATCGATAGATGAACCAATTCAAACTGGGTATAAATCTGTTGATTCTATGGTTCCCATTGGACGTGGTCAACGTGAATTAATTATAGGAGATAGACAAACTGGAAAATCTGCATTAGCAATCGATACTATTATTAATCAACGTTATAGCGGAGTTAAATGTATTTATGTTGCTATTGGTCAAAAAGCAACAACTGTAGCTAGTGTTGTAAAAAAATTAGCGCAGCATCATGCATTAGCTAATACTATTGTGATTCTTGCATCTGCCTCTGAGTCTGCTGTATTACAATATTTGGCTCCTTATTCTGGATGTGCTATGGGAGAGTATTTTAGAGATCATGGAGAAGATGCCTTAATTATATATGACGATCTTTCTAAACAAGCAATAGCTTATCGTCAAATTTCTTTATTATTACGACGTCCTCCTGGGCGAGAGGCGTATCCAGGGGATATATTTTATTTACATTCTCGTTTATTAGAACGAGCAGCTAGAGTTAGTTCTGATTATGTTACGCAATGTACTCACGGGAAAGTGACAGGAAGAACCGGTTCATTGACTGCAATACCCATTATTGAAACTCAAGCTGGAGATGTTTCTTCGTTTATTCCAACCAATGTTATTTCTATTACTGATGGCCAAATTTTCTTGGAATCTCATTTATTTAATTCAGGGATTCGTCCTGCAGTAAATCCAGGAATTTCAGTATCTCGAGTTGGAGGATCTGCTCAAACCAAAATTATGAAGATGTTATCTGGTGGAATTCGTACTGCTTTAGCTCAATATCGAGAATTAGCTGCTTTTTCTCAGTTTGCTTCAGAATTAGATGAAATTACACAAAAACAATTGAAACATGGTCAAAAAGTTACTGAATTATTAAAACAAAAACAATATGCACCTATGTCCCTTTCATGTCAATCTATTGTTTTGTTTGCAGTGATACATGGTTATTTAGAAGATGTTGAAGTATCAAAGATAAGTGATTTTGAATCTGCATTAATATTATATATGACTTATAAAGAAAAGGAACTTATGAAAATTATTGACCATGATGGTATATATGATATGAATATTGAAAAAAAATTTAAAAGTATTCTTACAACCTTTAAATTAAATCAATCTTGGTAAATTCAAAACACATTATTATTATGGAATGAGAAAACATGTCTAGCACAAAAGAGATACGTGGAAAGATAGACAGTATTCGAAATATACAAAAAATTGCTAAAGCTATGGAGATGATTTCTGCCTCTAAAATTCATAAAACTCAAAAACGTATGTTAGTAAGTCAACCGTATGCAGAAACTATACGTAAAGTTATTAATCATATTGCTTTAGGAACATTAGAATATAAACATTCTTATTTTGAAGAACGAAGCATTCAATCTGTTGGTTATTGGGTAGTTTCAACGGATAGAGGATTAGCAGGCGGGTTAAACATTAATTTATTTAGAATGTTATTATGTGATTTCAGAAAATGGAATAATTCAGAAACATCAGTTAAATTAGCGATTATTGGGTCTAAAGCTGCTTCTTTTTTACATTGTATAAAACAAACAAAGATAGTGAGTTGTATTTGTGGAATTGGGGATATTCCTCACATGTCAGATTTAATCGGTTCAGTCAGGGTGATGTTACAATTATATAATGAAAATAAAGTAGATAGATTGTATTTGGCGTATAATAAATTTGTCAATACTTTATCTCAGGTTCCTCAAATTTTACAGATTTTACCGATTGTTTCTGAAGATAAAGATGTATTAAAAAATGAACATTGGGATTATTTATATGAACCAGATTCTAAAATATTATTAAATAATTTATTACAACGGTATATTGAATCACAAGTTTATCAAGGAGTAGTAGAAAATTTAGCTAGTGAACAATCTGCTAGGATGATGGCAATGAAGACTGCTTCAGATAATGGAGAAGTTATTATTAATGATCTAAAGTTATTTTATAATAAAGTTAGACAAACTAAAATTACGGAGGAATTAATAGAAGTTGTTTCAGGATCTTCTGTAATATAAATGATAAGATAGTTAGAGGTGTAATTAATATGAATTCTGGAAAAATAATCCAGGTTATTGGAGCGGTGGTCGATGTCGCATTCAATCAAGATGAAGTACCTACTGTATATCATGCCCTTAAAGTATGTACTGATGATAGATTTACAAAAAAATTGATATTAGAAGTAGCTCAACAATTAGGCGGGGGCATAGTACGCTGTATAGCTATGGGGAATACAGATGGATTGCGTCGTGGATTAACAGTAATTGATTTAAAACGTTTTATTGAAGTTCCAGTAGGAAAAGAAACTTTAGGTCGTGTAGTAAATGTATTGGGTGAACCAATTGACATGAAAGGACCGATTAAAGAAAAAGAAAAATGGTCTATTCATAGATCTGCTCCGCTTTATTCTGAATTATCTACTAGTCAAGAGCTTTTAGTAACTGGTATTAAAGTAATTGATTTAATATGTCCATTTGCTAAAGGAGGTAAAATTGGTCTTTTTGGGGGAGCAGGAGTTGGTAAGACTGTCAATATGATGGAGCTTATTCGTAATATTGCTGTAGAATATTCCGGTTATTCAGTGTTTGTTGGTGTTGGAGAACGCACGCGTGAAGGTAACGATTTCTACCATGAAATGATAAATTCTAATGTTATCAACAAAGTTGCTTTAGTATATGGTCAAATGAATGAGCCACCCGGAAACAGATTACGGGTGGCTTTAACTGGTCTTACTATGGCAGAAAAATTTAGAGATGAAGGACATGATGTATTGTTGTTTATAGATAATATATATCGCTATACTCTTGCTGGTACTGAAGTATCAGCGTTATTAGGTCGTATTCCATCAGCAGTAGGATATCAATCGACATTATCAGAAGAAATGGGCATTTTACAAGAACGCATCACTTCTACAAATTTGGGTTCAATTACTTCTGTACAAGCAGTGTACGTTCCTGCAGATGATCTTACAGATCCATCTCCTGCTACTACTTTTTCCCATTTGGATGCAACTATAGTTTTAAGCCGTCAAATTGCTGCTCTTGGTATTTATCCTGCGGTAGATCCATTAGATTCTAATAGTCAACAATTGAATCCACTTATTGTAGGACAAGAGCATTATGATGTCGCTAAAGATGTTAAATCAATTTTACAACGTTATCAAGAACTTAAAGATATTATTGCTATTTTAGGTATGGATGAATTATCAGAAGAAGATAAATTGATAGTGTTACGTTCGCGAAAAATTCAACGGTTTTTATCGCAACCTTTTTTTGTTGCTGAAGTATTTACAGGATTTTCTGGTGCATATGTATCTTTAAAAGACACCATCCAAGGATTTAAAGAGATAATAGAAGGAAAATATGATCATATTCCAGAACAAGCATTTTATATGGTAGGTACTATTGCAGAAGTTATAGAAAAAAATAAAACTCTTTAAATTTTTTGTTGATAAATGTATAAGGTATGTGTATGTCCGTAGGTACTTACCATTTGACTGTTGTTTCTATTGAAAGCCAGATATTTTCTGGTGTAGTTAAGAAAATTCAAGTAGCCGGTACGGAAGGTGAAATGGGGATTTTTCCAGGTCATGCTCCTTTGCTTACGTCGATCAAGCCAGGAGTGTTGCGTATAGTAAAATTATGCGATGATGAAGAATATATATATATATCTGGAGGTATTCTTGAAGTTCAAAAAAATATGGTAACAATATTGGCAGATACAGCTATTCGTGCTGAAGAATTAGATGAAAAAAAAGCTATAGAAGCTAAAAATGAAGCTGAAAAACATATTAAAAACTTACGTTATAATGATGACATGGATTACATTAAAATTGCTTCAGAAATATCTAAAGCTATTGCCAAACTTAGATTGATTGAATTAACCAAAAGAAATAAACATATCTAATGTATGATTAAAATATAATATATGTTATATAAAAAATTTTATGTGTATAAGTGTAATGATATATCGTGATTACTTAAAGAAATTTATTTAATAAATAAAAAAACAAAAGAGATATATAGATTATGTCATATGCTAGTTTTAGCGCAATTATTCTGGCTGCTGGTAAAGGTAATAGAATGCTATCTGATATACCAAAGCCACTACATCGGATTGGTGGAAAGTTTATGTTACAACATTTAATTGATTCTGTAGTGCAGTCGGGAGTTCGGTGTATATATGTAGTATATGGCCATAAAGGTGAAACAATAATAGAAAAAATTAATACAGATCAATATAAAGTTCCTGTACATTGGATATTGCAACATGAGCTTGTTGGAACTGGAAATGCTGTGCAAAGAGCATTATCTATTATCGGTGATAAAGAGGAAATCCTTTTGTTGTATAGTGATGTCCCTTTTGTTTCCTATAGAACATTACAACGATTACATACTATTAAATCACAGTGTGATATAAGTATGCTAACAGCTACGTTATCTAATCCAAATGGATATGGACGTATTGTACGAAACCAAAAAGGTAGCGTTGTTAATATAATAGAGCATGATGATATTATTAATGATGATCAGAAAAAAATAAAAGAAGTGAATACTGGTATTTTTATTGCTATTTCTGAAAATTTAAAGCGTTGGTTAAATTTATTAACAATTCATAGATCAAAGAATGAATTTTATTTAACAGATATAATTCAGATAGCTCATCAATCAGGTTATACTATACACACTGTTCATCCTTATGATACATTTGAAATTATGGGGGTAAATAATAAATCAGATTTAGTGTTTTTAGACAGACAATATCAACAGAGACAAGCACAACGTTTATTATCATCAGGGGTAACAATATCTGATCCAGATAGATTTGATTTAAGAGGAACAATAGTGTGTGGAAAAGATGTATATATTGATATAAATGTGATTATTGAAGGAGATGTTTCTTTAGGGAATAGAGTAAGAATAGGGGCAAATTGTATATTGAAAGATACAGTAATTGAAGATGATGTAGTGATACATCCGTTTTCAATAATTGAACACGCAAAAATAAGTATTCAGAGTGATATAGGACCATTTGCTCGATTAAGACCAGGAACTGAATTAAAAGAAAACAGTCATGTAGGAAATTTTGTTGAGATTAAAAATACTCAATTGGGTAAACAATCGAAAGTTAGACATTTTAGTTATTTAGGTGATGCGGAAATTGGTGCGCAAGTGAATATTGGAGCCGGAACAATTATTTGTAATTATGATGGTGTTCAAAAACATCATACAGTTATTGAAGATGGTGTTTTTATTGGAGCTGATAGTCAGTTGGTAGCTCCAATAATTGTTGGAAAAAATGCAACTATTGGAGCTGGAACTACGGTAACTCGAAATGTATCGGCCGGTGAAACTATTATTAGTAGAATACGACAGTTTTCTATTTTACATTGGAAACGATCAAAAAATAAAAAATAACTCTATTTTTTATTTGAGGGTTATGTATTAAACAAAATATTCTATTGTAGTTTTTTATTTTTATATTAATTTCATTGTATATTTATGTGTTAAAGTATATGTTGGTTTGAATGTGCAATAACGTGTTTATTGGTTCGTAAGGTATTACATAATTACAAAAGTAATGGTTTTAGGTTTATATATATGAAATATTATTCAATTTTTTATAAACTTTATGAATAATTATTTTCCAACACAAAACGTGGAAAAAATTTTTTCTAATAAATCTTCGGAAGTAAATTTTCCAAAAATTTTATTTAGTTCATTGTGTGCTAATACAAGATCCTCAGCGAAAAGTTCATCGATAGTCATAACAGATAATAGTTGATTTTGAGCAGATAAAAGGTATTTAGAAGTTTTTTCAAGAGCGTTTAAGTGGCGCCTGCGGGCAATGTAATTTCCTTGATTTTCAGTTAAGTTATAAGAATAATTTTTTTGTTTTTTATATTTTATATTGTTATGTAAATGATTACGTAATAAATCTGTTCCATTATCAAACAAAGCTGACAGTGTGATACACGTATAATTATTTACTTTACTAATTCCAATTTCTTCCTTAGTTAAATCAGATTTATTACGTATAATTGTGATAGGAATTTTTTTATTTTTAGAAAATAATATTTCCTCTACATATTCTAATGTAATGTTACATTTTCTATTTGAATCATCGTTAGAATCAATTACCCATAAGATATGATCTGCGTTATTTAATTCATTCCATGCACGTGTTATTCCAATTTGTTCTATTTCATTGTCACTATTTTTTTGTAATCCAGCGGTATCGGTAATATGGCATGTTACTTCTCTATTTAATTGGATAGATTCATGTAACGTATCTCGTGTAGTTCCAGATATTGTGCTTACAATAGCTCTATCAATACCAATTAATGCATTAAATAAACTAGATTTTCCTGCATTTGGGTTACCAGCAATTACTATTTTTATTCCTTCACGTAATAAAACACCGTGACAGGTTGATTCGTATATTTGTTGTATGTCATTTATAATGTTTTTTAATTTTTTTTTAACATTATTATATGGTAACACATTAGTTGCTTCTTCTGAAAAGTCAATAGATGCTTCTATGTGTGTACGTAAATTAGTAATTTTCTTTGAAATTATATGTATTTTACTGGAAAAGGCTCCTTGTAGGGTATTCGATGCCGATTTTGCAGCTTGGTATGAAGAAGCATTAATGATGTCAGCAATTGCTTCTGCTTGTATGAGATCTATTTTATTATTTAAGAATGCTCGTTTGGTAAATTCTCCTGGATGTGCTATTCGAATATTAGAAGATATTTTTAAAATACGTTCTAATAATATATCTAAAATCATTTGACCACCGTGTCCATGGATTTCTAGTATGTTTTCTCCTGTAAAAGAATTTGGTTCAGGAAAAAATAAGGCTATTACTTTTTCTAATATGAATCCATCTGTATCTAAAAATGGCAAATATTCCGCTTTTCTAGGATCAATCATTTTTCCTAATAATTTGGGAATGATTGTAGGAACTGAGTTTCCAGATATTCGTATAACTCCAATACCTCCGTATCCTGGAGGCGTAGAAATAGCTACTATTGTATCAATTATGTAATTCATAAACTTTTTGTTATTTTGATAGCATATCTATTGAGATAGAAAATATATTTTTGTTAAAAATGATACTTTTATTAATTTAAGAATATTTTTGATTATGTAATCCTTTTTTTTCTAATCCTTGGTAAATTATTTGTTGTTGAATAATGGTAATGACATTACTTACTATATAATATAACACTAAACCAGATGGGAACCATAAAAAAAATATAGTAAAAATTATTAACATGATAGTCATCATTTTTTTTTGCATTGTGTCAGTAATAGTGGTAGGTGACATTTTCTGTATAAAAAACATAGTAATTCCCATTATTATTGGTAATATATAATAAGGGTCTTGAGCGGATAAGTCATGGATCCAGAAGCCAAATTTAGCATGTCTTAATTCTACAGAACCTGATAACATATAATACAAGGCTAGGAATATTGGCATTTGAATTAATAGAGGCAAACATCCTCCTAATGGGTTTACTTTTTCTTCTTTATATAATGCTATAGTTTTTTGATGATATTGATATTTGTCATGTTTGTATTCTTCTTGTATCGCAAATAATTTAGGTTGTAACATACGTATTTTTGCCATAGAAGTATATTGTGCCTTAGTTAATGGATACATAGTTAGACGTATGATTAATGTTATGATGATAATAGATATACCCCAATTTCCTATATAGTTGTGAATTAAACTTAATAATTTAAATAATGGTTGAGAAATAAACCACAACCATCCGTAATCAATCATTAAATCTAAATTTGGAGCTATTGTTTTCATTTTTTCTTGAATTTTTGGTCCCATCCATAATATAGACTTCAATTCTCCTTGTCCTCCTATAGGAATGCATATTGAATCAGACCGAAAACCTATAGTAGAAATATCATTGTTTTTATGATAGGTGGTATAAAATGTGTTATTCCCCTGAGTGAGAGGAATCCAAGCTGTAGCAAAATATTTTTGAGACATTGCTATCCATCCGTTGGAAGTATAAATATTTAAATTCATATTTTTTATGTCTTTGAAGCTATATTTTTGATATTTTTGTTTGTCGGTGGAATATGCTGATCCTCGATAAGAATATAGAGGAAAATTATCTCCGTTATTGTTATCATCATATGTTTTAGGATAATGTATAGATTGCACTAAATTTCCAAACAATTTAATTGTTAATGGATGATTACTCATATTTTTTATGGTATAATGCACATATATGGAATAATCATTTCTATTGAAAATATAATTCTTAGTATAAGTGATGCCATCGTTAGCATGATGTGTTAAAGTTAATTTTAATTTATTTCTATTTTTTGGTAAAACAAATATATTTTGATCGATTTCAGTTGTATATAGTAGTTCCTTGTCGTTAAATGAAGGTTTTGGCGTATTTTTAATTATTATCCCGCTATTCGTTCTATATGTAAACTCTTGTGAAGTACTTAATAAGGGGAAAGGTTCTTTAGAATTTAAATTTTTTAAATAATGCGTTAGATATGCTTCTTCGATATCTCCTCCATAAGTGTTTATTTTAAGTAGAAGTACATCTGTTTTTACCGTAATTACACGATTTTTATCGTGTATATAATATTGTGCATTGTTATTATTTTCAGAATAAGTGATTGGAGATGTACTTTCATGTACATCATCTATTTTTTGAGTATTAGTTCTTTGGTGATACTCCGTTTGCCATGTTTGCCACAGTATAAACGACATAATTAAAAAAGCTATCACAAAGAAATTACGTTGCGAGTCCATGTTGATTATGCCCTGAATATGTGAATATGAAGAAGACATAAAATCTTCATTATTATTTAAAACTAAAGGATGACATTGTAATATGCGAATACATGCCAAACAACTACCTTGTAGTACTCCAAATTTACGTATTGATTCGATCCCGTATTGAGAACATGTTTTTTGAAAACGACAATGATGACCTAGTATGGGACTGACACTGATTTGGTATCCATATATCAACCATATTATTATTTTTTCTATTAATAAAAATGGTAACACCATAACTTTTTAAGCTCTTTTATTAATGTCTTATTTTTAAGATGAATAATTTCTTTTGAATTAATGGTTAGCACGAAGTCTTTAGATAATAAATTATGTTGGTTTATACGAAAGGTTTCGCGCATGTATCTTTTAATTCTATTTCGTTCATAAGCGTGTTTAATATATTTTTTAGATATAGCCAATCCAATACGGGGATATCCTAGTTGGTTAGATCTACTAAACAAAGTGATTCCGGTTATTTTAATTCGTTCTGGGTTTTTAAATACAAAAAAGAATTCATTTACAGTCAACAATCGTGCCCGTTTAGGTAAAAAATTTCTATTCATTTAGTTGCATTTAAATAGTGTTTATATAATATTTAAACAGATACAACCAACCGAACACGTCCCTTAGACCTGCGTCTTGATAATACTCGACGACCTTGTCTTGTTGACATTCTTATCCTAAATCCGTGTGTTCTATTGCGTTTTAATATGGAAGGCTGAAAGGTGCGTTTCATATTTAAATTCTTGTATGTTTACTTAATAATAAAAGATAATTTTTAATTATTTATTTAGTCATCCTATGCGAAATTAATTTTCATGTTATAGGATAGTACATAAAAAGTCAAAAACATTTAAAAAATTTATCTTATTGTTTTTATAAATAATGGATTTTGTTATAATAATATTAATAGAGGGTAAGTAGTTATTTTAATGTATGATATGTACTTTAATATTATTGTTAATGAGTGTATATTTTTAATTTTATACAAAATTATTGTGTAATAAACTTGGGTTTTCAGTTTAAATGATTGTTATGTAATTAACTAAAATGCTGTCCAATAAATCTACTATAGATTTTACAATAAGCAGGGAATCTTTGTATCAACCTTTGCAAAAAGTTGTAAGTATTATTAGCGGACGACCAAGGATGCCCGTTTTAACTCATGTATTGTTAAAAATTAATGATGATTGTTTATATATTACTGCTACAGATTTGGAAATAGAGATAACGGCTAAAGTGGTATTAGGAAATAAATATCCTGTTGGATCAATTACGGCACCAGGGCGTAAGTTTTTTGAGATCTGTCGTAGTTTACCTGGATTATCAAAAATTTCCATTATGTTACAAGATAATAAACTAATAATTTGTTCCGGATATAGTACATTTTCTTTATCCACTTTTCCTGCATCAGATTTTCCTAAATTAGAAGAATGGAATAATAGAATAAAGTTAGTTATATCGCAATCTACTTTAAAAGAAATGATTGAATTAACTCAATTTTCTATGGGGCAGCAAGATGCACGTTATTACCTAAATGGTATGTTTTTTGAAACCAAGGAACATACTTTACGTATTGTAGCAACGGATGGACATCGTTTAGCAAGTTGCAAAACTATTGTAGATTCATTTTTACCTTATCAGTCAGTTATCATACCTCGTAAAGGAATTGTTGAGATTTTACGTTTATTGAATATTGGAAAAAAATTAGTAAATATTCAAACAAATAATAATAGCATTCGTATGAAGATGGATAATTATACTTTTACTTCTAAATTGATTGACGCTGTATTTCCAAATTGTCATGATATTTTTTTAAAACAACCAAAAAATATTTTAGAGGTATCATGTGATATCATAAAACATGCTTTAAAACGCGCAGCGATTCTTTCTAATGAAAAACTTCGTATCGTTCAATTTACGTTAATCACTAATCAATTAAAAATAACTACACATAATTTTGAATATGAGGCTTCAGAAGAAATTTTGGATGTTTCATATTCAGGTGAAGATATAAAAATATCTTTTAATGTAGATTATTTGATTGATGTGCTTCGTGTAATGGTAGGTGTACAGATTTTAAGGTTTTTTTTTACAAATGAGGTATCTAGCGTTCAAATTGAAAGCATAGAGAAATGTTATGATGCAACTTATATTGTTATGCCAATTCGAGTATAAAAACAATTTACAGATTATAAGCTAACATGTATTTTAATATTTAAATGTATGTTAAATTCTGAGTGTATAGTTGATAATACAATCATAACAAATAATCTGCATATATAATTATATATTTAAAAATTAAAAAAATTGCATAGATGTAAATCTATGTTTATTCTTATGTAAATAGGGTGCTGTTGATATGGGAAATAGTTATTTATACATTAGATACAGCATAATTTGCAAAAACAGCAATAATTCGATGATGACTATCTTTGATATATATTTATAATTACTAATTTATATTATATGTGCATTATACAGGAATAAGGTCATGTTGAGCGCTTATGATTCTTCAAGTATTAAGATATTAAAGGGATTAGATGCGGTACGAAAACGTCCCGGAATGTATATCGGAGATACTGATGATGGAACAGGATTGCATCACATGGTGTTTGAAGTAGTGGATAATGCCATTGATGAAGCTATTTCGGGATATTGTCAAAAAATAGTTGTTACAATTCACCAAGATAATTCAGTGTCAGTTCAGGACGATGGGCGTGGTATTCCGACAGGTATACACGAAGAAGAAGGAATATCCGCAGCTGAAGTGATTATGACTGTATTACATGCCGGAGGGAAATTTGATAATAGTAATTATAAAGTGTCAGGAGGATTGCATGGTGTTGGGGTATCGGTAGTAAATGCATTATCAGAACGGTTGGAGTTAGTAATAAAAAGAGATTTTAAAATATACAAGCAAATGTATTATGAAGGAAAGCCACAATCACCTTTAGAAATTATAGGAAATAGTGAAAAAAGTGGTACTACAGTACGTTTTTGGCCAAGTCTTAAGATATTTACAAACAAAACAGAATTTCAATATGATATTTTAGCGAGACGTTTTCAAGAATTATCATTTTTGAATTCTGGAATTTCAATTATTTTAAATGATTACCGTAATAATAAAAAAGAAAATTTTTGTTGTGCAGGTGGAATAAAAGCTTTTGTAAAATATTTAAGTATTAATAAAATACCAATTCATCCTAATGTATTTCATTGTTTAGGAAATAAAGGAGAAATTAGTATAGAAGTTGCGTTACAATGGAATGATAACTTTCAAGAAAAAATATATTCTTTTACTAATAATATTCCACAAAGGGATGGTGGAACTCATTTAGCAGGATTAAAAGCTGCTATTACAAGGACAATGCATTTTTATATGGATAAAGAAGGATATAATAGAAAAGCTAAGGTTGTTACCATAGGAGATGACGCTAGAGAAGGATTAGTTGCCATATTATCTATTAAAATACCAGACCCAAAATTTTCTTCTCAAACTAAAGATAAATTAGTTTCATCAGAAGTGAAAACTGCCGTTGAGTCGTTAATTTATGAAAAATTGATTGAATTTTTTTTAGAAAATCCAGCAGATTCTAAGAATATAATAAATAAAGTTATAGGAGCAGCTCGAGCTCGGGAAGCAGCACGAAAAATTAGGGATTTAACACGTCGTAAAGGACTATTGGATTTTTCAACTCTTCCAGGTAAATTAGCCGATTGTCAAGAAAAAAATCCAACTTATTCTGAATTATATTTGGTAGAAGGAGATTCTGCTGGTGGTTCTGCAAAGCAAGGTAGAAATCGTAAAAACCAAGCAATTTTACCACTTAAGGGTAAAATATTGAACGTAGAAAAAGCACGTTTTGATAAAATGTTGACTTCTCAAGAAGTAGTAACATTAATTACTGCACTTGGATGTGGAATTGGCCCAAATGAATATAACCCAGATAAATTAAGATATCATAATATTATAGTTATGACGGATGCAGATGTCGATGGAGCTCATATTCGTACTTTGTTATTGACTTTTTTTTATCGTCAGATGCCAGAAATTATTGAAAGAGGACATATATTTATTGCACAACCCCCTTTATATAAAGTACAAAAAGGACATACAGAACAATATTTTAAGGATGAAGAAGCGATGAATAGATATCAAATATCAATGGCAGTAGTTAATGCTCGTTTTTATATCAATTCTGATACACCTCCTTTAATAGGAAAAATCTTGGAACAATTAATTTTTGAATATTATTTGATACGAAAAATCATTATTCGTATGGAACGTCAATTTCCGAAGATATTACTTAATAGATTGATTTATCATTCAGTTTTATCCGAAGAGCAATGGTACTATTATGAAATTGTTGAAACATGGATGGCATCTTTAGTTAAATCGTTGCGTCATTTTGAAGAATATGGTAACAGTTATGATTTTGTTATTTTAAAAAATCATGAGCATAAATATTTTGAGCCAATATTACGTATACGAACATATGGGGTAAATATAGATTACGTATTAAGTATGGATTTTATTAAAAGTCGTGAATATAGAAAACTAGTATCTTTTGGCATAAGAATGAATGAATTGTTTATTTCAGATAATGCATATATAGAATATGGGCTATATCGTAAAAAAGTACGTTCTTTTGATCAAGCAGTAGAGTGGCTTATGCAAGAATCTCGAAAAGGATTAATAGTGCAACGTTATAAGGGGTTAGGTGAAATGAATCCAGGTCAGTTATGGGAAACAACGATGAATCCTAAAAATAGATGTATGTTGCGTGTTACAATAAAAGACGCGATAAAAGCTGATCATTTGTTTACTACACTTATGGGTGATTTGGTTGAACCAAGACGTGCGTTTATTGAAGAAAATGCATTAAAAGCAACAAATATAGATTATTAACGTATATGAGATAAAAATATTGTGTATACTACAATGTAGTAAATCATGTGTTTTTACATTACTTGTTTAAATAATTTCACTATAATGTAATCATATAGTTGATATGATAAGTATCTATAGTACTATAATATAGATGGATGGTGATTTTAGAATGACAGATGTCAATAATTAAATTTTAATATATTTATATTTATAAAATTTAGCAAGCACTTTATTAGGAGTATTATAAATGCGCAATTTTGATTTTTCTCCGTTATATGGTTCTGTTATTGGATTTGACAGACTGGTTAATTTTTTGGAAGTTGGACAAAGTAATGGAAATTATCCACCTTATAACGTTGAATTGGTTAGTGAGCACAAATATTGTATTTCTATTGTAGTAGCTGGTTTTACAAATAGTGAATTGGATATTACAATGCATGATAATATGTTAGTAGTAAAAGGAATGCATGTCGATTCTCATCAGAATTCCAAAAATTATTTGTACCAAGGTATTACTGAACATAATTTTGAAAGAAAATTTCAATTATCTGAGCATATTCAAATAACAGGAGCAAATTTGGAATATGGGATTCTTTATATACATTTGGAAAGAATATTACCAGATACACTAAAACCAAGACGCATAGAAATTAAGTAGTAATTAGATTTTTTGTTGTATTATTGTATGTATATAATTAAGATTGGGCTTTTATGTAAAAATTAAATTTTTAGGGGCCCGATTTTAATTTTTATTTCTTTATTTTTGATGATTTTCGTCAATTACTTATATATGTTTTTGGATTAAAATATTAAATTAGTTTTTTTAAACGTAGTTCGGTTTTCAAATAAGCATAAAAAATTGGAGCTGCTATTAAACCTTCTAGCCCGAATATTGCTTCTAGAAAAATCATGGAAAGTATCAACTCCCAAGGGTTAGCATTAATTCTGTTTCCAATAATTTCAGCATTCAGAAAATATTCTAATTTATGAATTAGTATTAAATAAATAAACATTATCATCCCAATGCTTAATGAAATAGATAAAGCAGAAATAGTGATCATAATGTTGGAAATAAGATTTCCTATAATTGGTAACATACCTAAAATAAAAGTGATAATAATTAAAGTTTTTCCTAATGGCAAAGATTTTTCAATTAATGGCAATAAAATAAAAATCATAACAGATGTTAATAATGTATTTACTAAAGAAATTTTAATTTGAGCAAAAACAATATTACGAAAGGCTTGAGAAAGGTTATATATACGTTCTGATAGTTGGATAGTAAAATATGTATCATTGGTATAGTTTTTTGTAGATTTAGTACAAGATACCAGGGTACCAATGACTAGTCCTATTAGTAAAGTGATAAATCCGTGTAGAAAAGTATGCCCCATATTGCGGATAAGAATTAAGTTTGATTCAATCCAATTAAATATTTGATCTTTTAGTTCTTCAGTAGTATTCGGTAAGAAAGAGGGTAAAAAATCGGGGAGTCGTTTTTTTAAATCAGAAAAAATTCGGTTAATTTCAATAGAAATACTAATCTTATTAATATCTTCTGTAAAAAAATTAGTACAATTAATAATTCCTATAGTGATCACAATAACGATACTTATTGTTATTAGTATTACAGCAGTCCAACGAGCACGATTGATTCCAATAAAACGTTCAAAATAAGATGCAGAAGATACTATAATTTCATAAGTTAAAAATCCAGAAAAAAAGCAAGGAAATAAACCTAACGGTATAATAATCATTATTCCTGTAAATATTATTATATAAGAAATGATCATGATTGATGTTTCTTGAGAAATCATTGTTTATTTCCTAATAATATATAGATATTGGAAACATATAGTTTTTTATCAAGGTGTAGAGTAACTTAAAGATTTTATAATTTTATGTATGTGAATTTTTTGTGTCGTCATATAGCATATTTTTAAAGTTAATTGTAAAATTAGTATGTTTTAAATAATTTATTTATACTTTTTTAATAAATATTGGGTATATATGCAACAAAAAGCACATAGTTTTTAATAAACATAAAAATATAGATGTTGATATGTTTTAATTTATTATGTGCATAAGTATATGCTGATTTTTAATTTAAAAGATTTTAGTGACACAATGATAATTACTGTCAGTAAATATATATCATGTTTTTATTGTATGATTGTATCATAAATAATATTGAAATAATTGATATTATTATTTATATGAAATTTAAAAACTTTTAAATAAATAAGATAAAATGTACTATAGTAGCAATTCAAAGACTTTTCAAGGATTAATACAAGCACTAGAAAGTTATTGGAGAGATTGTGGTTGTATTATAGTTCAACCATTAGACATAGAAGTTGGAGCAGCAACTTCACATCCTATTACTTTTTTTAGTGCTATCGGTCCAGAACCTGCTTCAGTTGCTTATGTGCAAGTATCTCGTCGTCCTATGGATAGCCGATATGGTCAGCATCCAAATAGATTGCAGCAATATTATCAGTTTCAAGTGATTATGAAACCTTCTCCCAAAAATATGCTGCAATTATATTTAGATTCTTTAAAATCGATTGGATTAGATCATATTAAAAACGATATTTGCTTTATTGAAGATAACTGGGAAAACCCAACACTTGGAGCATGGGGCTTAGGTTGGGAAATTTGGTTAAATGGCATGGAAATAACACAATTTACTTATTTTCAGAAAATAGGTGGACTAGAATGTAAACCTATTACAGGAGAAATAACTTATGGACTAGAGCGGTTAGCTTTATTCCTACAAGGTGTAAATAATGTTTATGATTTAGTTTGGGGACCTAGTGCACAAGGATTAGTTACGTATGGAGATTTATTCCGACAAAATGAATTAGAACAATCAGCTTATAATTATGAGTATACAGATATTGAATTTTTGTTTAGAATTTTTGGTCGGTATGAAAACGAAGTAGAAAATTTAATTACTATGACGAAACCATTACTTATTCCAGCATATGAACGAATTTTAAAAGCGATACATATTTTTAATTTATTAGATGCTAGAAAATTAATTTCTATTACAGAAAGAAAAAATTATATTTTACGTATTCGTAAGTTAGCAAAAATTATTGCAGAAACTTATTATACATTTCGTAAAGAATTAGGATTCCCTACGTGTATAAAGAAATCATAATGTAATACAAGGATAATATTTATTATGAAAAAGTATACCTTTTTAGTAGAGGTTGGTACTGAATCGTTGCCATCAAAAATTTTAAAAAAATTAGGAAAAGACTTTTTTCATCAGATTATTAGTGGCTTGAAAAAAAATAATTTTGTTTGCGATAAGGTTAATTGGTTTGCATCTGCATGTCGTTTAGCAGTTAAGGCTAGCATAGGAATAAAAGGAGATTTTCATCATAACACTATGCCTATTCATCAAATAAACGATAATGATGTACATAATAGATATATTAAAAATGTATGTAATCAAAAAATTTTTACAACGAGTAAGATAAAGATTCAGAATAGTACACAAACCAATAACTATCAAAAAATATTGAAATGTGATGACAATGTAATAGTACATAAAAATTATGAAAATTTATTCTGTGAAATAATTAGCGTTGCTTTAGAAAAATTAAATAACTACACAATGATGCGTTGGGGAGATATAGACATTCCATTTGTTAGACCTGTGCGAACTATGACCGTATTATTAGATACATATCTTATTCAGGGTTGTTTTTTTGGCATAAAAACAGATCGAGTACTGAATGGTAATAGATGCATGCAAGATAATAAAATTATTATCGAGCATGCAGATTATTACCCAGATATTTTGACTAAAAATGGTTGGGTAATAGCAGATTATGTTGTTCGCGAAAATGTTGTACGATCTTCGGTAGAAAAAGAAGCTGAAAAACTTGGAGGTGTTATAGATATTCAGGATAATAGTTTGTTGGAAGAGGTTACTTCTCTAGTAGAATGGCCCATCATTCTTTCTGGTCGATTTGATGAAAAATTTTTAGACTTGCCACATGAAGTAATACTTCATATTATGAGATACGATCAAAGATATTTTCCAGTATACAATTTTATTAATGGTATGTTGTTACCATATTTTATTTTTGTAGCAAATATTATTTCAAATAATTATGAACCAATTATTATTGGTCATGAGAACGTAATAACTCCACGTTTAATGGATGCAGAATTTTTCTTAAGAAATGATAATAAATGTCGTTTAGAGGATTATGTTCCTAAATTAAATTCTGTTTTGTTTCATAGAAAACTTGGTACTTTACGTGATAAGAGTTGGCGTATAGAAGAATTGTCTGGTTGGATAGCTAATCAAATAGATGCAGATATCCAACAAACAAAACGTGCTGGATATCTATGTAAGTGTGATCTTATGAGTAACATGGTATTTGAGTTTCCTTCAACTCAAGGCATTATTGGTATGTATTATGCTCGCCGAGATGGGGAATCAGAAAGAATAGCAGTAGCGCAAAAAGAACATTATCAACCACGATTTTCTGAAGATAAATTACCTACAACTTATGTTTCTTGTGCTGTATCTATTGCAGATAAAATAGATACTATTTCAGGTATATTTGGAATTAAAGAATTTCCAAAAGGTAATAGAGATCCATTTGCTTTAAAAAGATCTGCTATTGGAATATTACGTATTCTGATATATAAAAAGTTACCGATAAATTTATTATCTTTAATACAAAAATCAGTGGAATTATATCGTGAACAACTGATTAATACGACAGTTGTTCACGATATCCATAATTTTATGTATAATCGTTTGTTTTCATGGTATTCCGCAAGAGGTTATAGATCAGATATTATCAAGGCAGTGTTAAACGTTGAGACTTCTAGTATAGTAGATGTTGCTTCTCGAATAGAAGCGGTAGCTGATTTTTGTACATCTAAAAAAGAGGAAAATGTTAAATTAAATTTAATTTATAAAAGAATATCGAACATTGTATCAAAAAAACAAATATCTCACAATGATGATGTGAAGTTTCATTTGTTTAAAATGCCAGAAGAAGTGAATTTATCCATTCAGGTAATTTCAATAGAAAAGAAATTGCAGGAATTATGTGCTCAGCATCGTTATTACGATGCATTAGTTGCTATGGTAACAATATTTAACGCAGTAAATGTGTTTTTTGATAATGTTATGATTATGGACGAAAACAAATATGTACAAATTAATCGATTAACTCTGTTGAATAAAGTAAAAAAATTATTTTTAAAGGTAGCAGATATTTCGTTATTACATCTTTAACTCCATATTAAGGATATGTTTGTTGTTTTTTATTTGATGAAAGCCCCTATTCGGATTAAAAAATCTCATATTCAAGCACGTAAACTTATAAATTAAATATTTAGTATAAGAGAAAGTGCTTGAATATGTTATAATATTTGATATATTAGTGAATTAATAACATTTTATACTTGATTAAATTGTATAAATACCTCATCCCAGTTAACTATATTCCAAAAAGATTTAATATAATCCAATTTGCGATTTTGATATTTTAAATAGTAAGCATGTTCCCAGATATCTAATCCAAGAATTGGGTATCCATTTGTACCGGAAATATCTGTCCCCATTAATGGGTTATCTTGATTAGCGGTAGATACTATAGATAAAGTGTCATATTGTTTTGTTAACCATACCCAACCTGATCCAAAATGACTGATAGCAGTTTTTTCAAAACGATCTTTAAAAGAAGAGATGCTTGAAAAATTGTATTCTATTGCATCTTTTAATGATCCTTTAAGCATAGTATTCTTTTTAAGAAATTTCCAAAAGAGGCTATGATTGATATGACCTCCAGCATTATTACGTAATATAGTTTTCTTTTGGTTAGGCAAATCATTTAATTTTTGTATTAATTCTATAATGGGTAAATTGGAAAATTCAGGTAGATCAATTAGTGCTGCATTAGCGTTATCAATATATGCTTGGTGATGTTTTGTATGATGAATCTTCATAGTTTGTTCATCAAAAAATGGTTCTAAAGCATCATATGGATAAGTTAAAGAAGGTAATGTAAAACTCATGATATACAGTTCTCCATGATTACGTGAATATTATAATGATAATTTAAAAATCAGTAATATTAAAAATATATAATAAATAACGATATTGTTTTTAGATAATTTATTGATAAATATAACTTATACAACATTTTCATATTACTCAGCAATAGAAATATATAATATATTTTTATTTTAAATATCTTCTTGTTATAAGAATGCATTAATATAATCTTATTATTTAAATGATGTTATTTCTTTTTTATTTATAGTTCAAATTTTTGATTAATGATGTTGTTATCAACTCAGATTATACTAATAATACTTGAGTTTTTATCTGTTATGTTTTTAGTAAAAGCAAGAAATGTTTATATTATAGAATGGTAAGGGTGTAGTTTGGTAGTGTAATATGTTTGGATCGTATAGGTCGAAGGTTTAAATCCTTCTTTACCGATAAAAGGTATATTTAATATTTTTGTATTTAATGATAGAGTAATGATGAATGAAATTTTTTATTGAAATCATTTAATAGGTAAATATATTTACCTTATATATCTAATATAGCGTAAAATTTGTAAAATTAGAAAAAATAGTTATAAATTAAGGTTTGCTATATGAACAATAATTCATTACTTTATTCTTTTGTATTTCCTTTATTTTCTTCTATTGATTCAAAATATATAAAAGAATCTATACAACGGGTTTTGACTAATTGCTATAATACGGTAGATCAAGTTGTATCAAAAGAAAATATAACTTGGGATACATTATACTATCCATTAATGATTGCAGAAAATGAATTGAAACGTATTTGGTCTCCGATAGCACATTTAAATTCTGTAAAACATAATTTAGAATTACGTAAGGTTTATGAAGAGAGTTTATTATTGATATCTGAATATAAAGATTGGATAAATCAGCATAATGGCTTGTATAAATCTTATCAGTTATTACAGAATGGAGATTCTTATCAGCAATTGAGTATAGTACAAAAAAAAGTTGTAAATAATATTTTGTTTAATTTTAGATTGTCGGGAGTTAATTTATCTCTGAAACAAAAAAAAAAATATATCTACATAACTTCTAGGTTGTCACAGTTGAGTTTAAGTTATGCTAATAATGTATTTGATGCAACGTCAGGTTGGAATAAATTAGTCACTGAAAAGAAGTTACTATCTGGAATACCAGAGGATAGATTGGAAAGTGCTCGTTTAGAAGCACAAGCTCATGGGAAAAAAGGATGGTTATTTACATTGCAATATCCTAGTTATTCTTCGGTACTTTTATATTGTGATACCCAAGAACTTAGAGAAGAATTATATTGGGCTTTTAATACCCGTGCTTCTGATCAAGGACCTAATAACGGGAAGTGGGATAATACTGTAATAATGGATGAAATTTTGGCGTTACGTCACGAATCAGCGAAAATGTTAGGATTTAATAATTATCTTGAAAAATCTTTAGTGAAAAGAATGATACAAAGCCCAGAAGAAGTATTTAATTTTCTTACAAGTTTATCTACTCAAATATCTCATAATGAATATAAAGAATTTTTAGAAACGCAAAATTTTGCTAAAACACAATATTCCTGTAGATCTTTAAATCCGTGGGATCTTGCATATTATAGAGAGAAACAAAAAAAATATCTTTTTTCTATTACACATGAAGAGTTACGTTACTATTTTCCTGAAAAAACAGTACTTCATGGTATGTTTTTAGTAGTGAATCGTATTTGTGGCATTCTTATTAAAGAACGTTATAATGTAGAAACATGGCATCCTGATGTACGATTTTTTGATATTTTTGATGATGAAAATAAATGGATGGGAGGGTTTTATTTAGATCTTTATATTAGAGAAGATAAACGAGAAGGTGCTTGGATGGATGAATTAGTAGGTATGATGTATCGAAAAGGTGCTATTAGCCAAAAACCTATTGCATACTTAACTTGTAATTTCAGTCATTCAGAAAATAAAAAATCGTCATGTTTGTTGACACATAATGATGTAATTACTTTATTTCATGAATTTGGGCATGTATTACATCATGTTATGACTCGCATTGATGTTCCAGAAATATCTGGAATTAATGGAGTACCTTGGGATGCAGTAGAATTACTTAGTCAACTTATGGAAAAATTTTGTTGGGAACCTGATGTATTACGACTAATTTCTGAGCATCATCAAACAAAGGAACCATTATCTGATTGTATAATAAATAATTTACTAAAAACAAAAGCATATCATTCATCATCTTATCTTTTACGTCAGGTGATATACGGATTGTTTGATTTACGGATACACTATGAGTATAGTCCAGGACAACAGGGAAATGCATTGAAAATATTTAATGAAGTAGTAAAACAAACATTGACTCATCATTTTCCAAAAAATTGGGAGCGGTTCCCTCATTCTTTTGTTCATATTTTTTCTGATGGCTATGGGGCAGGATATTATAGTTACTTATGGGCAGACATGTTAGCATCTAATGTTTGGTGTCGTTTTGAAAAATTAGGTATTCTTAATCCAAAAATAGGAGAATTATTTTTTAATAATATTATTTCATTAGGAGGAGTTATTGATTTGAGACAATGTCTTATAGAATTCTGTGAACGTGCAGTGACACTAGAATCTATGTTACGGCACTATGAAATTTCAGTATCTACAGATAATCATTTTTTGACGTAATCATAACCCATAACCTATTACTAATATAACATGATTTTAATGTACTGTATATGTTTTAAATTAAGAATAATAAATTGTTTTGTAAACCATTTTTTATTATTGTTATTATTAATAATATGTGGGACTGTTTTGTTTTAAAGGCAGTGTATATATTTGTTTTACATTGTTTGTTATAAGAGTTAGCGAAGTATAAATTATAAATATGTTGTATTTGCCTTGGTCTATAAAAATTTTTAATGATTAGTTTAAGTTATTAAAATAGGGTATCGTATATAAATAAACATATCAATTAAATTAAAAATAATAGCATTATTTACAATAATTATAAAAATTTTATCATATTTATTTAGTTTATATTTGAATATATTTATGTAATAATTTTAATGTAACCCAATAGAAACTTCCACTTAATATGATAGAAACAGGTAAGGTTAACGACCAAGTTATTAATATATTTTTTATTGTTTTTCTTTGTACTCCCCATCCACGAATTAGCATGCTTCCCGTGATAGATGAAGATAATACATGAGTGGTAGAAACTGGCATTCCAGCATAGCTAGCTGTACCTATAGATATGGCTGTAGTTAGTTGTGCTGATAGCCCTTGTGCATAAGTCATTTCCTTTTTTCCTATTTTTTCACCAATAGTAATGGCAACTCGTTTCCAACCAATTATTGTACCTAAAGATAATGATAGCGCAACAGCTAAAATAATCCAAGTCGGGGCATATTCAATTGTATTCAGTAAATGTTCTTTTAAATGATTAAGAAAATTTTTATTATTATGAGAAGTTTCTGGAAGTGCTACTATTTGATCTAAAATATCTACTATATAGATCAGCAATTGCCTCATTTGAGAACGTTGTTCTATATTTAGTTGTGCATAATTATCTAAATTTTCAAGCAATAATGAGGCGTTATGAATAATAGTAAGGGTTAATGATAAATCATATAAAAATTTTTTTATTTGCATCTCTGTGTCTGTAGAAGATAAGTATTGATTGAAATATGTTATGTTATTGTTTTTTACAAAAATTTGTGTAGAATCTGTGATGGAAGGAATAATAACTTTTAATTGATTTAATGCTATCGACATGGGTATAGATGTTATTTCTGATGGGATAATAGTTTTAAAACTGTTGTAGTGTTGAGTATAATATTCATAAAAATTGTTGACTGCATTTCGAGTACGAGATATATCATGACTACTGGCATTCATATCAAGCATAAAACTTGCTGGGGCTACTCCTATTAGCAGTAACATAATGAGACCAATCCCTTTTTGTCCATCATTCGCTCCATGAGAAAAACTGACTCCAGCTGCAGATAAAATTAGTACAACACGAGTCCATAATGACGGTTGAGATCTTCCGTATTCTTGTGTTTGTTGAGTTGGAGTGATATGAATATCTTTATGTGTTTTGCCATTATTCCAATATCGACATAGTATCAACATTATTATTCTAGCTAGTGTTAAACCTATTATCGGTGATATGATTAATGATAAAAAAATATTAATTAGTTGCGGGATATTTAATCCTTGCATCATTGGACAATGTGTAATTATTGCATGCACTAATCCTATTCCTATTAATGTACCGATCAGAGTGTGAGAACTAGAGGTAGGTAGTCTGAAGTACCATGTTCCAAGATTCCATAGTATTGCTGCAAATAGCATGGAAAAAATCATAGCTAGAATATGATTAGGATTAGTATTTGTAAAAAAATATGTAGGAAGTAAATGAATAATTGTATATGCAACACTTAAACCACTTAATATTACTCCTAAAAAATTAAATATTCCTGACATTAATACTGCGCTATGAGAACGTAATGCGCAGGTATAAATTACGGTGACTACAGAATTAGCAGTATCATGAAAACCATTAATAGCTTCATAAATAAATACAAGAATTAATGCAAGAATTAACATAATTCTGATATGTATTTCTAAGTTGAAGAGAAAATGTGACATAAGAAAATACGCCATTATTAAAATGATAAAATTCGTATTATCTATGAGAATCTATGTAGAAAAAAAAATTATATTTTTTATAGTGATCATATATACAATGATATATTGTGTTGTCGTATGATCATTCTTTTATAAAAAAGTTTCATATCAGTTTCCTATTGTATGTAACATGATATTTATTGGTATAATAAATTGCAATGGATACATATAGTAGTATGTAATTATTCATTAAATATAAGCTAAATGAGTGTCTTTTATATCATTTCCGCGCGTTGTTATAAAGATATCAGTTTTTGATAGCATTATAGATACAGATAATAATTATATTATTTACTAATTTTATGTCAAATAGGCTATTTTTTATTAAAAAGTTCTACAATTTAGCACAGTTGATGCGTATTAATCAACCTATTGGATTTTTTCTATTGCTTTGGCCTACTTTATGGGGGTTATGGTTATCAAATAGAGGCATACCCGAAAATGTTATTTTGATAATATTTGTTACTGGCGTATTATGTATGCGTTCTGCAGGTTGCATAATCAACGATTATGTTGATTATGATATCGACAGGCGTGTTAAACGTACTAAAACGCGTCCTTTGTCATCTGGCACAATTACAAAAAAAGAAGCATTAACGGTATTAGCAATATTGCTCATTGTTGCATTAGCATTGGTTTTAATTCTTAATTTAATTACTATATTTTTATCTGTAGTAGCACTCGTATTATCTGGAGTATATCCTTATCTTAAAAGATATACTTATTTGCCCCAACTAATGTTAGGATTATTATTTAGTTGGCCTATTTTAATGGCTTTTACTGCAATTAATCGTCCTATAAGCAGTACTGCGTGGTTATTATTTGCAATGAATACCATATGGACAATAGTATATGATACACAATATGCTATGATGGATAGGGAAGATGATAAATATATTGGTGTAAAGTCGTCTGCTGTATTATTTGGAAACATGGATAAATTTATCATAGGAATATTTCAGTTCATTATTATATTTATATTGGGCATGATTGGCTGGAAGGAACGATTTACTATATTATTTTATTTTTTTTCATTATTTGGAGTCACCATAATATTTGTATGGCAACAAATTTTAATTAATAAGAGAAAACAAATGAAATATTTTAAAGCTTTTTTAAGTAATAATTATATAGGTGCATTAATATTTGTGGGAATTGCTTTAAATTTGTACTAATGTAGAGGGAGTATTCATTATCACTCTTAATAATACAATGAAATTTATTTGCAGCTTTTAGTTAAAATTTATAATCTCATCACATTTTGTGATGAGATTATAAATTTTAAATCAGATCAATGTTTATTATTACTTATATTAGTATATATTTACGTATATTTTATAAAAATATTTTATTATATTAATTGTATATCAACAATTAAGATCTAAGATATGAATGTAATTGAATGTTAATACATTTTGTACATAGTCCATGTGCTTCAATAACGTTGTTAAACATAGTAAATCCTGTAATTTTAGCCATGTTTTGCAATATTTCTTCAATACCCTTTGTTGTTTGCTCAGTAACTTGTTTACAGCTATTGCAAATAAAAAAAGCAAAATTATGCGATAGCTCAAAAAAATAATGACATAACATAAAACTGTTAGTAGATTCAATACGATGAATAAATCCTTGTTCTAATAAAAAGTTTAAAGCTCGATAAATAGTAGAAGGTTTTGCATGAGGTAGCGAAGATTGTCGCAGTAAATGCAGTAAATTATAAGCGCTGATAGCTCCGTTGTATTGGGATATTAATCGTAATACTGCTAATCGTTGCGGTGTTAAACGTACACATCGTTGTTCGCATAATTTTTTAATTTGAGTTAAGGTTTTTTGGACATTAGTATTCATACTGTTCCTTAGTTATTAATTATATGAAGCGTGTTTCTATTAGCATAGGAGGTACAAATAAGATATATCTTAAAAAATAAAATGGTGTTTTACAGTCATTACATAGCGTTATTAAATTAAGGTTTATATAATTAATTGGATTTTTGTATAGTAATTATGTATACAATATTTAACAAATGAATATTGAAAATAATTGAAGAATAATCATATATAAACAACTTTATTTTATTATGTATAGTGGAATACTCTATATATTTTCAATATTAATAATTAATTACTAATATTGTACAGTATTCGATAGTTATGTTAGCGAAAAATACTAAAATGGATTGGCATGAAAACATGTTTTTATAATTTTATTTACAATAGTTTAAGAAACTGATGTATATATATTATGATATCTTCATTTATGGTATGGTTAGGATTTCAATTAATATAATTACTGTAGTCATTTTAAATAATATTATAAATACAAGTATGGTTCTTGATATTTAAGTATTTAGTATATTTATTCTTGAGGAAGATGACAAGTTTATACGGGAAACAATATTAATACGATGCATATTGCTCATGATCAACAAGTAAATAATATAAAAATACCACCATATTCGTTAGAAGCTGAACAATCAGTATTAGGTGGATTAATGTTAGACAATACTCAATGGGAATATATATCAATACAAGTAGATTCTGATGATTTTTTTAATTATGCTCATCGAATTATTTTTAATGAAATGAAGCGTTTGTTAGAAACAAATAAACCTATTGATTTAATAACGCTAGCAGAATCTTTGGAAATTCAGGGAAAATTAGAGTCAGTAGGAGGATTTGCATATTTAGCAGAATTATCAAAAAATGTTCCTAGTACTTCTAATGTAGTTGCATATGCCGATATAGTACGTGAGCGTTCGGTAATACGAGCAATGATTGCTATAGCAAATAAAATTGCTGATGCTGGATATAATCCTCAAGGACGAAGCAGCGATGAATTATTGGATTTAGCTGAGTCTCTTGTTTTTCAAATTTCACGCAGTAAAAGCAATCATAATCTTAATCCAAAAGGAATAGATCATATTTTAGAAAATACAGTGGCTCATATTGAGCAAGTATGCAATAGGCCAAAATGTGGTGTTACAGGAATATCCAGCGGGTATAAGGATCTTGATAAAAAAACCGATGGTTTACAAAAATCTGACCTCATTATTATAGCCGCTCGTCCTTCTATGGGAAAAACTGCTTTTGCTATGAATTTATGCGAACATGCAGCAATGACTGAAACAAAGCCAGTATTGATATTTAGTTTAGAAATGCCTGGTGATCAAATTATGATACGTATGTTAGCTTCATTATCTAGAGTTGATCAAGTACGTATTCGAACAGGACGGCTTAGTCATGAAGATCGAGAAAGAATTACTAGTGCTATGAAGCTACTTTTAGAGAAACGTAATATATATATTGATGACTCTTCATATTTAACACCTGCGGAGGTGCGTGGGCGTGCTCGTAGGTTATGTCGTGAACATGATGGTTTAAGTTTGATTATGATTGATTATTTACAATTAATGAGAGTGCCATCTTTATCTAATAATCGTACATTAGAAATTTCAGAAATTTCTAGATCATTAAAAGCGTTAGCTAAAGAATTAAAAGTACCAGTGATAGCAATATCTCAATTAAATAGAGGTTTAGAACAACGTATTGACAAACACCCTGTTAATTCGGACCTTCGTGAATCTGGAGCGATTGAACAGGATGCTGATCTTATTTTATTTATTTATCGTGATGAAGTGTATCATGAAAATAGTGATATGAAAGGTATTGCTGAAATTATTCTGGGGAAACAACGTAACGGTCCTGTTGGAACCATACGGTTGATTTTTAATGGACAATGGTCTCGATTTGATAATTATATTGATCCTATTCGTTATTGATACGCTATTAGTTATGTCAGTTATATTACAGATATTATTTTGACAATAATTTATATGTGTAGAATATTATCTTAGTGTTTGTTGCTATAAAGATTAAGTATAATTTACGTATGTTATTTTTAAAAGTATTTTTATTACCGTAAAAATAATAAAATTGTAATAAATTATTGCTTAAGAGTTTATTATTCCGTATGTAAGTTTATATGTAGTTTAAATTCTTTATTAAATATATTATTTATTTTTAGATAAAGAAAACTAATACAATATTAAAATCATATATAGGTAAATAAATATTTTATGCACATATTAGTTAATAATATCAATTTTATGGTTGAGTAACTATATTAATTGATTAAATCATATATTATATAATTAATTATCCGATAAGATATTTAATTTTTTAAATCATATTAAAATTACCATATGATAAAATAATATGGTAATTATTGGAGGAACTGTGGCTAATAGAGGGATTAATAAAGTTATTTTGATTGGTTACCTAGGTCAAGATCCAGAAACTCGTTATATGTCTAATGGTAATATAGTGACTAATATTTCTGTAGCTACTACTGAATCTTGGAAAGATAAACAAACTAATGAATTTAAAGAAAGAACTGAGTGGCATCGTGTGGTATTATTTGGAAAATTAGCAGAGATTGCGTCAGAATATCTTCATAAAGGTTCTCAAGTATATGTCGAAGGGTCATTAAAAACTAGAAAATGGCAAAACCAAAATGGACAAGATCGATATATTACCGAAATTGTCGTTAATATTGGAGGCACAATGCAAATGCTAGGTCATCGTCATGTAGAAGAGAGTGTATCGTTGGATGATCAGGATCAAATAAATAATGATAGTGAAACTTCATCTAAGGATGAGGGATCTAATATTAACTTCGATGAAGCAGATATTCCTTTTTAGAAAAAATTTAAATATAAATTAAGATTTATTTTCATCATCATTTCTATAATAGATGATGTGTATGTATTTAATTTTTTAATTATCATTGAATTAAATCTATAAATTTGTAGACACAATATATATGGATTAGGTTGTGTTTATTTTGATGTATTCATCATAATTTCACATCTTTGTTATATCATTTAAATTGTAAAAATTAGTATTATATATATTCTTAATTCAAGTTAATTAACTTGGCGTATGTTAAGCATTTTTCAGTATTATAAAAGCTATTGAAGCAATGTATATTTAAATAACAAAGCATTAAAGTTTATCTTTGTTGGTAGGACAGATATAGAATATGTCATTGTTAATAAATGGCATATAATTAAAGTTGATTATATATTATTACCTATTTTATAAATTGTAAGTTTGTCATGTCCATATAGAATATGAAATAAATGTAAAAGATAATCTAATGTCTATAGGTATAATATTTATTTTTGTGGATACAGTTGAGATTTAAAGCATGGAGATTTTTTTTACAATTCTTATTCTTACTTTAGTTGTCTCCATTTCAGGGGTAATAACACGGGTTTTGCCATTTCAAATGCCATTGCCTTTAATGCAAATTGTGTTAGGTGCTTTATTAGCTTGGCCTAAATTTGGATTACACGTAGATTTTAATCCCGAGTTATTTTTATTGCTTTTTATTCCTCCATTATTATTTTCAGACGGTTGGAAAACTCCCATGCGTGAATTTTTACGGCATGGGGGAGAAATTGTTCTATTAGCATTAATATTGGTTATCATTACTGTAGTTGGTATTGGATATTTAATTCATTGGATGATACCAGAAATGCCCTTGGTAGCAGCATTGGCGTTGGCGGCAGTGTTATCTCCAACTGATGCAGTAGCACTGTCAGGTATTGTAGGAGAGGGACGTATTCCCAAAAAACTTATGGATATTCTTCAAGGAGAAGCTTTGATGAATGATGCATCAGGTTTAGTTTCCCTAAAATTTGCTATTTCAGTAGCTATGGGCACTATGGTTTTTAGTGTGAGCGGGGCTTCTATAGAATTCATCAAAGTATCTATGGGTGGTTTATTAGCAGGCATGACTATTACTTGGGGATATAGCAAATCATTAAGATTTATTACTCGTTGGAGTGGTGGTGATCCTGCTACTCAAACGATCTTGCTTTTATTATTACCTTTTGCTGTATATTTGGTTGCTGAGCATATTGGAGTATCTGGAATATTATCGTCAGTTGCTTCTGGAATGACTATTGGTCAATCTGGAATTATTCGAAATGCACCGTTAGCTATGCGTTTACGAGGAAATAGTGTTTGGACAATGTTAGAGTTTGTGTTTAATGGCATGGTGTTTATTATGCTTGGATTACAATTACCAGATATTTTATCAACTTCTATTTCACAAGCAGCAATGGATCCAACTATTAGAACATGGATGTTATTTTTATACGTAATTTTTATTTATGCTGCATTAATGATGCTTAGATTTGGGTGGTTATGGTTAATGAAACATATAAGTTTATGTTACATGACTAAACGTCCAATGGTATTTAGTGAATATAATATACGAGAAATTTTAATTGCTTCTTTTGCTGGAGTGCGGGGTGCTATTACATTGGCAGGGGTACTTTCGATACCACTATTCTTAAGGGATGGTTCAGTATTTCCGCTTCGTTATCAATTGGTTTTTATTGCTACTGGCGTTATTTTGCTTTCTTTGTTATGTGGTGTAATTGTTTTGCCGTGGTTATTACGGGGAATTATAGTATCTGATAAATTATTACAACGAAAAGAAGAACGTATGGCACGGGTGGTAGCAGCAGAAGTGGCTATTGAAAGTTTATATAAATTGGAAGAGCGGTTAATACACAGTCAAGAAGAAAATATTGACAGCCAAATGATTAATGAAGTAAGTGCGCGTGTTATAGGTAATTTACGTCGTCGTATAGATGGCAACAATGATGCGCATGCTATGTTAACTGAAGACTTAGAGAGGAGAATGAGATTAAATGCATTACGTGCTGAACGAGGAGAATATTATCATTTACGCGCACAACAAAAAATTAGCAACGAAACATTAACGAAATTATTACGCGATTTAGATTTTTTAGAAGCTTTATTAGCGGAACATGAATAATATTGGGTTGTTATAAATTTTTACATTATACATACACAATACATTATGGGCGAATGTACGGTATAAATTTAAATGCAAATAAATCTAATCTCAATGATATTTAATTATGTAGTTGTTGACTTAATAAGCAATAGATAATATCATTCCTTATAGGTTGGTTCATAATTGTTAATTATTTTTTGTTTTTTTATGAAACTATAAAGTGTTAGTGTTTGTAATTGTATTGTAGTATGTGGTTATTTATATCAAAAAATAGTTAATATTTAATTTTAGGTGTTAAATTTATATAATTACTCAATGCACATAAAGAGATGTTGCGTTGAGTTTTATTTTTTAATAGCAATGTGTTTAAATAAATAATTTATGTATGTGTGTTGTTTTGAGTGAAGATGATTTAGCAGTTTTACTATATAAAATAATTTATAAGTTTTATTAAAAAAAGTTTTGGTTATATTTATGTTTTAATAAGTATTTTTAAATAATTGTTATATAAATTAATTTAGTGTGATTGTTTACGAATTGATTGGATGAATAACAACGAAATAACTCATTTTAATTAAGGGGTAACTATGATGATGAAAAAATTTAAAATTACCCTTGCTTGGAAAATTTTTTTTGCTTTAAACTTGGGTATTATTTTAGGAATCGCATTACATAATCAAATAGAATTGAAAGATTGGATGATCACTACATTCTTATCTCCAGCTGGAGAAATTTTTATCCGAATGATAAAAATGATTGTAGTTCCTATTGTAATGGCAACATTAGTAGTTGGAATAGCTGGTATTGGAGATGCTAGAAAACTTGGAAGTATTGGATTGAAAACCATCATTTATTTTGAGGTTATTACAACAGTTGCTATAGTACTTGGTGTAGCTTTGGCTAATTTACTTCATCCTGGTTATGGAATTGATATGTCTGTATTGTCCAAAACAGATATTTCTATGTATGAGCAAACCACATCTGAGATACAGTCGAATTTAGTAAATACTATGTTATCGTTAATTCCTTCGAATATTATTTATTCTATGGCTAAAGGAGATATGTTGCCAGTTATTTTTTTCTCGGTAATTTTCGGACTTGGATTAGCTACATTGCCAGATAAAACTAAGAATCCATTGTTGGATATTTTTAATTCTATAGCGGATACTATGTTTGAAGTAACTCATATAGTTATGCGTTATGCTCCTATTGGGGTTTTTGCTTTGATTTCAGTTACGGTTGCAACTTTTGGCTTTAGTTCTTTGTTACCGCTTACTAAACTTGTATTGTTAGTTTATGCTGCTATTGTTTTTTTTGCATTAGTAGTATTAGGTATAGTAGCGCGTATATGTAATCTCAGAATTTGGAAATTAATTTGTATTTTAAAAGAAGAGCTTATCCTATCTTTTTCTACTGCTAGCTCAGAAACTGTGTTACCACGTATTATAGAAAAAATGGAAGCTTATGGAGCACCATCAACTATTACTGGATTTGTAATACCTACCGGTTATTCCTTTAATTTAGATGGATCAACTTTATATCAAAGTATTGCTGCTATTTTTATTGCACAACTTTATGGTATTGAATTATCTTTAAGTCAGGAAATTATTTTAGTATTAACTTTAATGATCACTTCTAAAGGTATTGCTGGTGTTCCTGGGGTGTCTTTTGTAGTATTATTAGCTACGCTAGGTAGCGTAGGTATTCCGTTAGAAGGATTAGCGTTTATAGCAGGAGTGGATCGAGTGTTAGATATGGGTCGTACAGCACTTAATGTGATAGGTAACGCTTTAGCAGTTTTGGTAATTGCAAAATGGGAAAATCAGTATGATACAGAACAGGCACGTTTATATGAATCAGAGATGTTACATAAATAATATATACTATTTATTATATGGTAACTTATAGATAGATATTTTCTATAAAAATGATGTGTTTTTGTTTTGTGTAGTGTTTTTAAAAGATGCCAGCCATAGAGTGTGTGGGGTTGTCGTAATCTTTTGTATATTTAACTTGATAAGTAAAGTAAATACATGAAAGATATAGAGATATATGTGATTAAAAGCAAAAATTTATGTAATAAATGAATGAATGATGGTATTTCATTTATTTGTTTATTTTATGCGTGATTTTTTATACGGATGTAATTAATTTATAAAAAATCACGCATCGCGATGGCTTCAATTTCTATTTTGGCATCTTTTGGTAACTTAGAAACTTCTACACAGGAGCGTGTCGGCAAAATTATGTTTTCAGAAAAAGAGTATGTGTTAAAAAACTTTTTATAACTAGTATTTATTATATGTAAATCGTTTATATCAATGATAAATAATGTGGTTTTAACAATATTATTTATTTTTAGTTCAGTGGTTTCTATAACATTTTTAATATTTAGTAAGGATTGATAGGTTTGATCGTAAATGTTATTAGGCATAGTATTTGTGTCCGGACATATGGGAATTTGGCCGGACACAAATACTATGCTGCCAATCCCTATAGCTTGTGTATAGGGACCGAGGGGGGCAGGAGCATTTTTTTTGGTATTAATCGTCATCATATGTGTTTTCATCGTGCATGAATTTATCCTAATATCGTAGCTTGTAGTGAAATAAAAAGTAAAATATTAAATTTAAAACTTATCTATACTAAAGTAGTATAATTTTTATCATTTATATCATAAATTATTGTAATGGATTAGATCAAAAAAAACAAGAATCATCAGGAAGTAACGTTGCCAAAATTAGAGCCTTGACTGCATGTAAACGATTTTCAGCTTGATCAAATACTATACTATATGAAGATTCAAATATATCATTTGTTACTTCTAGTCCATTTCTTAAGTTATATTTTTTTGCTATTTTTTTACCAATAGTGGTTTCTGCATCATGTAATGCCGGTAAGCAGTGTAAAAATTTTATATTTGGATTGTTGGTATTTTGAATCATACGATGGTTTACTTGATATGGAGATAGTAAAGAAATACGTTTTTCCCACATTTTTTCATTTTCTCCCATAGATACCCACACATCGGTATATAAAAAATCTACATCTTTTATCCCATTAGAAATATCTTCAGTAAGCATAATGTTTCCATTATTACGTTGTGCAAGATTTTGGCAATTTTGAAATAATTCTTGTGTGGGCCAAAATATCTTGGGTGATACTAATCTTAAATTAAAACCCATTATTGCTGCAGCTTCTAATAAAGAATTTCCGATATTGTTTTTTGCATCTCCTACATAAGCTAACTTCATTTGACGAAATGTTTTATGTGGTAATTGTTCTTGCATGGTCATAAGATCAGCAAGTAATTGTGTCGGGTGAAATTTCATGGTTAGGCCATTCCATACTGGGACCCCAGAATATTGTGCAAGAGTGGTAACTATATCTTGGCTATAACCACGGTATTGAATTCCATGGTACATTCGTCCTAAAATCTTAGCAGTATCTTTAATGGATTCTTTGTGTCCAATTTGGCTAATATTTGGAGTTAGACAAGTTACGCGTGCGCCTTGATCAAATGCTGCTACTTCAAAGGCACATCTTGTTCTAGTTGAGTGATTTTCAAAGATGAGTACAATATTCTTTCTGTTTAATTTTTGGATTTCAGTTTGTGTATTTTTTTGATGTTTTAAATGACTTGATAATCGCAGTAAGACTTTAATTTCATCTGCGGTAAAGTCCATTAGCCGTAAAAAAGACCGTTGATATAATTGATTCATGTGATATTTACCTAGAATATTGATTCTATATAAAGTGATTGTTTATACGTAAGTAAAAAATAATATACAATCTAAAAAAATAAACTTTTTGTTTTAATAAAAAATCTTTGAAATATTTGTAAATTAGTTTTAATTAAAATAAAGTATGAAGGTTATTTATAACTAATCAAAATAATGAAAATAAATTTACGGTTTAGTTTTTAGATTTAACATACGGATAAAGAAACTTTATTTTTAAGTTATTTTTTTGGTATAAATTTTGTTGTATAAAGTAACTATAGTTTCGTTATTGTAGCATGTTGATTGAGTAATTTATGTTTAGTTTGTATATAATAATTTAATAATTCTTGTTTATTTTTTATGATAGATGTTGGTGCATGATTTATAAAATCATTATTACTTATCAGTTTTTGTATTATTTCAATTTTGTGATTTATTGATTCTAATTCTTTATTTATTCGATTTATTTTAATTTCTTTATTGAATTCTTTTGGTGTGCGTATCAATAATTCTGTTGAATCTAAAGATATAGTAATAGATTGTGGATATATTTCATGTTTTGAGATGAAATTGATACTTTTTAAGTGAGCAATATTGCATAAAATATTGTAATTATTTAAAATTCGTGTTTTAGCTTCTGGTGAGGTATGTTTAAATACTACTTGTAGGGGTGTATTATAAGTAATATTCATATTTGTGCGCGTATTACGTATTTCTGTGATAGTGTGTTTTATCCATTCAAAATCTATTATTGATTTATTATCAATTATGGATGCATTATATTTTGGAAATGGTTGTAACATAATAGTTTTGCCGTTATTTCCAGTAATTACTTTAACTTCTTGCCAAATTTTTTCTGTAATAAAAGGAATAATTGGATGCGCTAAGCGTAATACTGATTCCAGTAATGTAATTAATGTATAACGCGTGCCTCGTAGTTCCAGTGCGTTTCCGTGATAAAGTGTTGATTTAGTTAATTCTATATACCAATCACAAAATTGATGCCAAATAAATTCGTGTAAAATATTTGCTATTTTATCGAAACGATAAATTTTTAAATTTTTATGGAAATTCTGTACTGTTTGATTAAATTTTGTAATGATCCAACGATCTGCTAAGGAAAATAATTTTTCTGTAGTGGAGGATATACTGCAATCTTTATTTTTAGTGTTTTTTAGAACAAAGCGACTAGCATGCCATAACTTATTACAAAAATTACGATAACCTGTTAGCCGTTTCATATCCCAGTGTATATCTCGTCCAGACGACGCTAGCGCTACTAAAGTAAATCTTAAAGCATCAGTTCCATGGGATTGAATCCCATTAGGAAATTGTTTTTTAGTACATTTTATAATTTGATCGGCCAATTGTGGTTGCATCATATCTTTTGTACGTTTTTTTAATAAATTCTCTATAGAAATTCCATCTATTATATCTATTGGATCAATGATATTACCTTTAGATTTAGACATTTTTTGACCAATCTCGTCACGTATAAGACCAGTAATGTATGCGGTTTTAAATGGAATTTGAGATACTCCATTATTATCTTTTATGAGGTGCATAGTTAACATAATCATTCGTGCAATCCAAAAAAATATGATGTCAAATCCACTTATTACGATATTAGTAGGATGAAAAACACTTAATAAATTAGTATCTCTAGGCCAACCTAAACTAGAAAATGTCCACAGACTTGAAGAAAACCATGTATCTAATACATCGTTATCCTTACGTAATATTATATCATGATCTAATTTATTTTTTATTCTGATATCTTTTTCACAATGTCCTACATATATTTTATTATTAGCATCATCATACCAAGCAGGGATTCTATGCCCCCACCATATTTGCCGAGAAATACACCAATCTTGTATATTATTCATCCAACTAAAATACATATTTTTATATTGTTTTGGAACAAAATTAATGATATCCAATTTTACCGCATTTACCGCTTGTTGAGCTAAAATTTTGGCTCGTATGTACCATTGATTAGTTAACATAGGTTCAATTATAGTTCCAGTACGGTCGCTATATGGAATTGTTGAATTATAGGGTTTTATGTCATGTAATAAGTTGAGTTTGGTGCATTCAGAAATTATTTTTTTTCGTGCATGATAACTGTTAAGGTTATGAAATATTTGAGGGATACTATAGTATAATTGATCGTTAGGTTGCCCATAACTATCAAATATTTCTGGGTGTTTAAGAATTGTCCCATTAAGTGAAAAAATGTTTATCATGGGCAATTTATGTCGTTTTCCTATTATATAATCATTAAAATCATGAGCAGGGGTTATTTTAACACAACCGGTTCCTTTAAACATATCCACACGTTCATCAAAAATGATAGGAATACGTGTGTTAGTTATTGGTGTGATTACGTATTTTCCAACTAAATTTTTATAACGAGAATCTTCTGGATGTATTGCGACAGCAGCATCACCTAATATGGTTTCTGGACGTGTTGTTGCAACAATTAAATGATGTGGATCGATAGTAGAATGATCTGTAACAATAGTGGAATTATCTAATTTATAGTATAAGTACCACATGGATCCTTTTATTGGTTTATTTATAACTTCCAGATCAGAAATTGCGCTTTGTAATGTGCAATCCCAATTTACTAGTCTTTTTCCTCTATAAATTAAATTATCTTGATATAAACGAATAAAAGCTTCTTTTACCGCATAAGACATTTCTGTATCCATAGTGAAACAATCTCGTTTCCAATGTACAGAGTTTCCTAATCGTTTCATTTGGTAAGTAATAGATTTTTCAGATTGTTTCTTCCATGTCCAAATTTTTTTTATTAAATCATCGCGTGTATAGTTGTTTCTAGTTTTACCTGTATCATTATAAATTTTATTTTCTACCAGAATTTGTGTAGCAATACCAGCATGATCTGTACCCGTTTGCCATAAAGTATTTTTCCCATTCATTCTGTGGTAACGTACTAAAACGTCCATAATAGTTTGTTGAAATGCGTGACCAAGATGTAATTGCCCTGTAATATTAGGAGGAGGCATCATAATACAATAACTTTTATGAGATGTGTCTCCATGGGGATCAAAGCAATCTCCTTGTTCCCAAAATTTATAAATTGGTTCTTCTATATTTTTAGGATTATATGTTTTTTCCACGATATGTTTACTCATGAAATTGGGGTGTTAATAACATTTAATTCAAATCCATTTTTTTTGTAAGATTGGTATCTATGTCTTGCCCATTTTTTTAAAACGTCAGTTACGGGTACAAAATCTATTATTTCATTAAAATTAAAAAAGAAATTCATATTTTGTTTCATAAGATTAATTAATAAATCTCTTGGATTATTGTCATAACAACATTGATTCCAGTATATAATTATTGGAGTATTATGAACAGTTTTTCCAAATAAATTATGTGGTAAGAATGTATTTGGATCAAATGTCCACAATATTTCATCTATTTTTGTAGCTTGATGTTCATTTTCACAAGTTATTAAGATATTTTTTCCAGATCTCCATTGTGTACTTATTAAATTACAAACAAGTTTTTCTATATAACTATGTTCAGTTTTTTGCTTAAATTTTTGAGGTATCAAATAAAAAGTGCCATGCTTCATATATCATTAATTTCTTATTAAGTTTTATAATTAGGATGTTTTTTATTTATTTTTATATGGGAATGATTTATTAATCAAATATTGCGACAAAAGCGCTACGGGGCGTCCCGTAGCGCTTTTGTCATGATAATTAGATATCCATGCTGTTCCAGCAATATCTAAATGTGCCCAACGATATTTATGTGCAAATTTTTGAAGAAAACAAGCAGCTGTGATAGCTCCACCAGATTTACCTCCAACATTTGTCATATCTGCACATGTAGATTTTAATTGTTTTTGGAATGCATCGTGTAGTGGTAATCTCCAGATATAATCTTTAGATTGTGTTGCGGCTAAAATTAAATCATTGGTTAAATCTTCATTATTAGACATTAAACCGCTAAAATGATTCCCTAATGCAACAACACAAGCTCCAGTTAATGTGGCTATATCGATTACAACATCAGGTTTATATCGCTCTGCGTATGTCAATGCATCACATAACACTAAACGACCTTCAGCATCGGTATTGAGTACTTCTACTGTTTGTCCTGATAAAGTAGTTAAAATATCTCCTGGTCGAAAAGCAGTATGACTTACCATATTTTCACTAATTGCAAGTATTCCGATAATATTTAGTGGTAAATTAAGTTTTGCAGCTATACACATAACTGCATATATTGCAGCAGCTCCGCACATATCATATTTCATTTCATCCATTTTATTTGATTCTTTAATAGAAATACCACCAGAATCAAAAGTTAATCCTTTTCCTATAAACACAATAGGAGGAACATCAGATCCTTCAGGATGTCCTGTATATTTAATTATAGGCATTTTAGGGGTATAATTAGATCCTAGCCCTACTGCTAAATAAGCATTCATACCTAATTTTTTCATTTCTGAAGCATCAATTATATTTATTGTGATATTATTATAATTGGTTAATTTATTAACTTGATCGATGAGATAATCAGGAGTACAAAAATTAGGAGGCATATTTCCTAAATCTTTAGCTATTTTTATTCCATGAACGATTGTTAATCCATCTTTAATAGATTGTTTACAACATGTAAGTTCATTTGAATCGGGTATATGTAAAATTATTTCTTTCAGTGATTGATGCAATTTACTCTTATTGTTTTTAAATCTGTTAAATACATACAATTCTTCTTCAACAATTTCTATTGTTTGTCTTATTTTCCAGTAGTTGTCATATCCTTTGATGTTTAATTCGCTTAAAAAAAATAGTATTTTAATTATGGGTATTTCTTTACATAAGAGTATTATTTTACGAATTAATTTTCTATAACAATATTCATCAAAATTATCTTTCTTACCGCAACCAATTAATAAAATTTGTCTATTATATAATTGAGGAATATCATATAATAAGAGTGTTTGTTCCATTTTTCCTTGAAATGCTCCACGATGCAATAATGATCTGATATATCCCCTACTTATGGTATCAATTTTTTTTGTTGCAGGAAATAAATGTGATTCTTCAAATATACCAGTAATTATGCAACTATCAGGATATAATTCTAGATGATTATCAGTGACCCTAAATTTTATCATAAATTTTCCTATATAAGTATGCTAAATAACATGTTGAAATAAATTAATCACAATATGCGTAATTATATATTATATGTAACAATGAGGTATATTGTTTATATGATCTGAATTTATATTTTTCATTAATAAATTTCGTTTGCGTTATGAATAAATTAAGTATGAATTGTTTTGATATTGTAATGTCATTATTGTTACGATACTGATTTTTGATATAAAAACAAGTTTTTTAGGCAAATCAATGATATTTACGAAATATATATTAAAAGAAATATTTAGAAATCAATTAATTATTTTAATATTATTATTTTTAGTTTGTTTTTGTCAAAAATTGATAAAAATGTTAGGATTAGTAATAGATGGTAATATTTCAATATATTTAGTTTTTCTGTGTCTTGGTTTGTATGTACCAGAGGCAGGAAAATTACTTATTCCTTTTAGTGTATTTTTAAGCGTACTAGTAACTTTTTATCGCTTACAAATTCATAATGAAATTATAGCTATGTATTCTTGTGCTGTAGATAAATATATTTTCATAAGGAGTATATTTCTATTTAGTGGAATTGTTGCAACGTTTGCTATGATCAATGTAGGATGGTTATCTCCTTATTGTTCGAGTTATCAAAATAAATTATTGCATGAAATTAAAGAAAACATTAATTTATCTGTTTTGTCAGAAAAGAAATTTCAACCATTATCTGATAAATATTTAACTTTATTTGCAGATAGTATTCAGGGAAAAAAATTAAAACATGTTTTTTTAGTGAAAATGAATCAAGATAAAGATAACGGTATGTTTACAATTGTTACGTCAGAAAAAGGTAATGTTGATCAAAATCCTGATGGTTCCAGATTAATCATTTTAGAGAAAGGTACGTATTACGAAATTTATAATAAATGTGGATTATATAAAAATATATTTATAACTGATTTTGCTAAGTACAAAATGTCGATCAATAATACGTTTAAAACATTGTTAAAAAAAAATAAGCCTATTGATCATATGCCTATACATCAATTGTGGTTTTCTATTGCGCCAGAAGCGCGTGTGGAGTTGCATTGGCGTTTAACTTTGTTAATGTCTATTTTTATTATGCCAATGATTACAACGTTATTAACTATCACTATTTCATATAACTATTTATCTAATTTTTTATTAACAATTTTTTTATATACTATTTTTTTTGTTTTGCATACTTTATTACGTTCTCATATTATTTTAGAAAAAACAAATCCTATTGCATGGATGTGGGTTATAAATAGCATTTATTTATTAATAGTTTTATTACTTAATGCATGGGATACTTCTTGCATGAAAAAATTAGCTTTGAGAGTACTTCATCGTAATTAAATAACAATATAGTTCATATGTACAATATTTTGAATCATTATATTAGAAAAGTAATTATATCGAGCACAATAGTGGTGTTTTTAGTGTTGATATCTTTATCTAGTATAATTAGATTAGTTGATGAGTTACGTAAAATAGAAGAAGGAAACTATTCTATTTCTGAAATTGTTATTTATATTATTTTAAGTTTACCAAAAGATTTTGAATTATTTTTTCCTATAGCTACTTTATTGGGTGGTCTTTTAGGTTTAAGTGTACTTGAAGTTCATAATGAATTTATAGCAATGCAAGTGTCTGGATTTAGTAGATTGCAAATTGCTTTGTCAGTTATAAAAGCTTCTGTTCCTGTGCTACTATGTAGTATGATTTCTAACGAATGGGTAGTTCCTAATAGTGAAAAAATAATACATACATATCGTGATAAATCACAATATGATACTTATTTATTATCTATGAAGTTTAAAAATTTGTGGTTTATAGATAATAATGATTTTGTTTGTGTTGAACGTGTAGTTTCATGTAGCGAGTTATTAGGGGTAAAATTGTATAATTTTGATGAAAAAAAAAATTAAAAAAGATATATTTAATTAATCGAGCGGTATTTATTAATAAAGTGTGGCATTTAATTGATGTAAACGAATTGAATGTTTCTAGTGAAATGCGTATTTTTAATAAAAAAATACCACATTCCGAATGGAATACTGCGTTAACTCCATATAAATTATCGATGATGATTACTCATCCAAATGTTTTATCTATTTCTAAATTATATCATAGTGTTAAATATTTTAATAAAGTTGGTCAAAGTTCTAAGTATTATCAGATGATTTTTTGGAATAAAATATTATCTCCTATATCTGGATCAGCTATGACCATAATGGCATTAGCATGTACTTTTGGTCCGTTGTATAAAAAAAAGATAGGATTTAGATTATTTATAGGAAGTATAGTGGGATTTTTATTTTATATTTTAAATCAAATATTTGGAATATTAGGTACAATGTACAGTATTTATCCAATAGTTGGATCGATATTGCCTAGTATAATATTTTTGATAATTAGCACAGTTATCATATGGATATATTCGTAAATATATTAAATTAAAAATTTTTAAAAATTTTCATATTTATTTTATTTTAGTTAAAAACATAGTTTTGGTAATTTCTCGTAACCATTTATGAGCAGGAGAATGATTATGTTTAGAATGCCATGCTTGAATGATGTTTCTTTTTCCTAAATTAAAATCAGCATAGAAATATGTTACTGGTATGCTTAATTTTTGTGTAATTGTTAATACAAATTCTGGGATTATAGCCAATGCGTCCGAATGAATGATAGCATTTACAGTGGTAATGTATTCAGGAGTGATGCCAATTAGATTTCGTTCTGACCAAAAATATTTGTTATGTTCGTCAGAGTCGGTTAAGTATTCATTTTTAGTTTTAATAAATTGATATTTTAATAGATTATCTATATTTTTATTTTTTGGTAGAATGGGATGGTGATTCCGGCAGATTAAACAACACTTAGATACATAAATAGTTCTAATAGTTATTTCGGGATTAAGAGAACGCATTTCTCCTATGTATAAGTCTATGGTGTGATTGCGCAAAAAATCGTCATCATAATCTGAATCATTTATTAAATTAATAAATATGTTAGGAGCGTTGTTTTGAATCTCTTGGAATAAGATAGTATTAAGAACAAAAAAAATAGCATGATTTGATGCAACAGTAAATGATAGAGTAGTACTCTTAGGTTCAAATGCTATATTACTATTGAATACTGATTCAATACGATTTACTAATTCTTTAACATTTTCTTTTAGAGAAATTGCTTTAGGTGTCGGAATCAATTTAGTTCCACTACGAACTAAAATTTGATCATTAAATAGAACACGTATTTTATTTAGGGATTTACTAATAGCTGGAGCAGTGACATTTAGTTTTTTTGCTGCTAAGTTTACGCTATTATCTTCTAGTAACGCATTGAGAACTATCAATAAATTAAAATCAAAATTGTTCATATAATAAAATTTCATATAATATTTGTTTACTAGGTATTATAATGTATAAATATACAAGAGTAAAATATATTAATGTAATCAATTATAATATTCTTTTCAGTAATAAGTGTATTAGAGATAAATATGATATTTATATTTTACATAAAACAATAGCCATAGGTGATAGTCATAGTTGAGAGAAATAAAGATGTATGATATATTTATTTCTACGATGGTATTAAAAATTAATATTTAATTAATATAAAAATATGATTTTTTGATTTTGATAATTAAATTTAGAGAATATGAATAAATCAAATTTTTATGTGTTAAGATTATGTTTTATGAAATATACATAAATTTTTATTATTAAATTGTAATTTAAAAAATTATTTTTAAGTATATTTGTTTATTTGCCGAAGTGGCGAAATAGGTAGACGCAATTGACTCAAAATCAATCACTTTCACAGTGTGCCGGTTCGATTCCGGCCTTCGGCAGTGTTTATATGAGGTAATTACAACAGAAAAACGTAAAAATATCTACAATATTTTGAATTTTTTACTTTGAGATATAGAAGTATTACGTTAGAGAGAACGAAAAATATATTTTTTCATGTTTAATGGATGTAATTTATTTTTACAATTAAAGCATGATTGCATGTTATAGTTATAATTAGAGGATTTTGAGTTGATGTTCTAATAAATATTAGACTTATAATACAAAAGTATTGTAAAGTTTTATTAAAAGACTAGGAGGGTAGATAAGTGGGTTTATGATTGGAATTGGTTAAAATTAAATTAGGGGGATTTTTTTATTAATAAATGTTATGTTATAACATAACCTTAATTATCAAGAGAATTGCATGTCATCATTTTGTTCTAAACAACGTTTGTCTATTGGCATGAAATTGTTTATTGCTTCAGGATTAGTTCGTATGCTCATAGCATTAGTGATATTAATATGTTTGTGGGCTGCTATTCTTTGGTCTTCTTTGTTACCATAATAATATAATGTACCCTCATGATGACATTATATAATGTAATAGCAGGTTACTATGGTCGTAATGTTAGTCCATCCGTGAGCGGTCGTATTAAGTATGGCAGTATGATTGCTATTGTGGGACCCAACGGAATAGGAAAATCTACTTTGTTAAAAACATTAGCCGGATTATTACCTCCAATATCTGGTACATTAGCATTTGGAAAAAGAGGTAAACCTCGTATAAGTTATTTACCTCAGGATAAAACCATAGACTATCATTTTCCATTAACTGTCTTTGATGTAGTATCTATGGGTTGTTGGCCTAGAATAAATTTGTTAAAAAGACTGAATCGACGTCAAAAAATTGTAATTTGGCGTTCTTTAGAGCAAGTAAAATTATTGGATTTATTAAATCAATATATAGAAAACTTATCAGGCGGACAGGTTCAACGTATGTTATTTGCTAGAATATTAACGCAACAAGCATCATTAATTTTGCTTGATGAACCGTTTCAAGGTGTTGATAAAAATACTTGTAAAATAATGATACGTTCTGTAAATCTGCTTTGTAGGAGAGGTTGTACTGTGATTGCTGCGTTGCATAATGACGAATTAGTAACTGAATATTTTCCTAATATATTATCATTAACTCATTCTTGTAGTATTTGGAATCCTTCTGTGCAAATATGATAGTTTAATCTTGTGTGATTTCATATTATTTTATATGTGAAATTATTGATATATATTATATTTATTTTGGTAAAAAATATGACTATTTATATGTTATTTGATCCTTTTATTAATTGTGGTTATATGCGTAGGGCTATAGTTGCTTGTGGTGTATTGTCTATTAGTATGACGCCAATTGGTAATTTCTTAATGTTGAAGCGTATGAGTTTAGTGGGAGATGTATTGTCTCATGCTATATTACCGGGAGTAGCTATAGGATATTTTTTTTCAGGTATGTCATTTATTATAATGAGTATAGGAGGATTTTTTTCTGGTTTATTTGTTGCAATATTGTCTAATTGGATTAGTGAAAAAACATTGTTGCAAAAAGATGCGAGTTTTTCTGGATTTTATCTTGGATCTTTAGCGCTTGGAGTGATATTAATGTCATTGCATGGTCCTAATGTAGATTTATTAGACTTATTATTTGGATCTGTTTTATCTGTAAATTTATTGAATTTAGAATGTATTGGAATAATTGGAACAATAACTCTGCTTACTGTTGCGTTACTTTATAGAGCTTTAATTATTGAAACGTTCGATCCAGATTTTTTGAGAGAAAATGGTATTAAGGCATCTAAATTTATTCAAATAGTTTTTTTATCAATAGTTATGTTAAATTTAATAGCAAGTTTTCAAGTAACTGGTACTTTAATGTCTGTTGGGTTGATGATGTTACCTGGGTTATCAGCTCGGTATTGGGTTAAGAGTTTAATAAATATGCTTTTGTTATCGGTACTAATTGCTTTGCTATGTTCATGGATAGGATTACTTGGAGCATTTTATATGGTTTTTCCAGCAGGTCCTGCTATAGTGCTGTGTGGTAGTATGGTATTTCTAATTTCGGTATTTTTCGGAAGAAATAAAGGCATTTTATTTTATATGTACCATAAAAAATGAAATTTTTAGATTATTTATTTAATTAATCATTTATTGTACTAGTAAAAATTAAGTGTGTTTGTTTAAAAATATGATTTTTGTTAAGTATGAATATATAATGATCGGATATTTATATATAAGTAATTTTAATTTTTATATGAATTTTATTTAGAAATTTTGTCTGTATCTACTTGTCTATTGACATATTAAGTTTTTAATAATCTTCATAAATTTTTAGTGATGGTTTTAATATTACTGATAAAATTACATATATATAATTTTATTCAAATTAGATATTTTTGATTATAAGTAAAACTAATATACAATTATTTTGATAATCATTATTATTGTTTTTTAGCAAATAAGAATATGATAGTGTAGGATTGATGATATATATATCAACTAAATTAATATACTTTTAATATTTATAATTATACCAATAATAGTATATTTCAATTAAGTTGATACAATGAAAATGAGGAGATTAAAAAATTTTATTTTTTTAAAAGAGGATATAGAATAGCAGTTAAAAATTAGTTGTTTCTAAATAAAAATAAAGTAATTTGAAATAGTAAAGATAAATGCTTTGTGTTTTTAGGAATAAAGTATATATATTTTTACTTATGTTCACAAATGTGAGTGTTTTTTATATGATGCAATATGCCTATAAATAAGCATATTAAAACTGACGTTTATAATTACCTATTACCGTAAGTTTTTTAAAATAATTCTCGTTACTTAATAAGATTTTGTGTTTTATATAAATGGTATATAAAATACGTGCAGTTTCATAATTAAATTATATTCATAAACTAATATTTAGTTTGATTTAAATTATTTATTCCGTTAACATAGATTAGTTTCTATAAATATTGATATACGCAATTGTTAGAAATGGTTAAAATTTTTAATTTTCATTATTATGTATCAATTATGGTTTATAGTATGATTACAATTTAATCATGTTCCCTAAATATACTTGTTGTACATTTTTATTGTTCAATATCTCATTGGGAGATCCATGGGCAATTAATTTTCCTTGATTAATGATATATGCTCGTTTACATATACGTAATGTTTCTATTACATTATGATCAGTTATTAACACTCCAAGTCTGCGGGATTGAAGTTGTTTAATAGTTTTTTGTATATCTGTTATTGCAATTGGATCAACTCCAGAAAAAGGTTCATCAAGTAATATAAATTTAGGATTAGCAGCTAATGCTCGAGCAATTTCTACGCGTTTTCGTTCTCCTCCAGATAATGTTTGCCCAATATTGTTACGTAGATGACTGATATGGAAGTTATTCATTAATTCTATAATAAGTTTATTACGTTTTGTTGTATTAAGATTACGCTGGGTTTGTAATATAGCCATTAAATTGTCAAATACAGTTAATCGACGAAAAATTGAGCTTTCTTGAGGCAAATAACCTATTCCTAATCGAGCTCTGAGATAGATTGGGAGTAGGCTAATATCTTTTTTGCCGATTAAAATGTTACCAGCATTATGTTGAACAATTCCTAATATCATATAAAATGTTGTAGTTTTTCCTGAGCCATTTGGGCCTAATAGCCCGACTATTTCTCCGGAAGAAATATATAAACTTATATCATTAACTACATGTCGTCCTTTGTATATTTTGGATAAATTTCTTATAGTAAGTGTTGTCATTCTACTAAATTAGAATTAATTATATAGTGTATATTAAATATATTTTTTAAATTGATTTGCTAATAAAGTTGTTACAACTTTATTTCCTTGATTAGAAATAGCTTTCATTTGTTTTTTTTTAATTGAGTATATGATTTTATCACTTTTTATAGAATTTCCAGATTGTTCTATATAAACATTACCAATAAAAGTAATAGTATCATCATAAGTACTGTAATGTATCATTAATGATTGAGCAAATATTGTGTTCTCTGTGTCTTCTTGTATTTGATTTAAAATGGCAGGTTTTCCATGTGCTTCTATTACAGATAAATGATGTATATCTTGTGTATGAGAGATGAGTATTTTATCTGCATGAAGATTGATATTTTTATATTTAAGAGTAACTTGATCTGTAAAAATTATTGTATTAGTTAGTATATTAATTGATTGGCATTTAGAATAAATTTTAATTATTTGTGTTTGTTTATGTGTTGTTGCATGAGAGCAAGTAAACAGAAAAAATATGTTAATATAAATAAGTATTGTCCTGTTTTTACCGCATATATTGAATATCATAATAAGCTTGTGTACCATCAATTAATTTGATTGCTTGTGTATGTAGATTGGCATGCATTTTCATTCCGACAGAATGAAAATAATGACCATGTATAATTACTTTTTTATCTGCAATAATATCTTGAGTTATTAAATTAATTATTGCTTGGTTTGTTTCAATGGATTGAAAATATGCATTATCTACTAAACTATTCATGTAAACGTAGCCGTATAAATGTAATGTCTTTTCATGATTTAATCTAGCTTGATTTGCTGTAATTTTCCATATTGGAGTATTTTTTTCATTAAAAGCAATAACGTCAGGACGTATAAACCAGGTAATTTTTTGATCTGAAAAATGTTGAATACAATGTGCTGTTAATTTAAATTTAAGTTGTCCTGTTGTATGATATATGTTAATCACTACATCGTTACCTTGATGAGTATATGTTTCTTCATTAACTAATGAATTTAGAGGTGTATTAAAGATGATTAATAATTTTTGTGCAATAATAGATAAAAAGATTATTATTAATATTGATGAAATTAAAATAAATATATATTTTTTATTTTTGTTTAATAATTTAGATATATAAAACATTATGCTATCTCTTATTTCATGGCTATGATTTAATGTTTATTTGTGTTTTAAATAATAAAAAATATTATCAGGAGACGATTTAAATTAAAGATTATTGTTATCATTGTTAATTTTTAATGTTATTTTGGTGTGGAAGACTACGTGTAAAGTGATTTATGTTATAAAATGGTATAATTAAAACAGTTATAGTTATCTATTACTACATTTTGTGTGGTAATAGATATGACAATTTTTTCATTAACTTAAGGTGACATATAATGGAATTAGCTTCAATATATTAATTTGTAGTTTAGTTATTAATTTTGAAATTTATGTTATTACTACATAGTAGTATATGTTCAATTTAAGTGTTATGTATTTCTGATAAATTGAGCGTTCTAAATTTTAATTTGTAATAATATTTTGTCATTAAGTTGTATTGTATTAAGTAATATAAGTGACACACATTATGTGTAATTAAATATTTATATATGTAATTCTTAAGTTTATTTTTTATTGGAAGTATACGTTCTACGTGTAAGATAAATAATTTTTATTATTAAGTAATAAAATTTTAATTTGTATAAAATATATTATCGATGATTTTTATAAAATTAAAAATAATTATAATACTTAATGAAATAATGAATGTATTTTTTATGGAATTATTAATTAAGTATAATTTTTTATATATTTTTAGATATATAAACTATTAAAATATTTAATATATATAAGTGTATGAGTATGGAATATGATCTCTATATAAGATTTGATTACTATATGATTATTTAAGATTATTAACTCCACTTGGTAGTAGATATAGTCAATGGTGTATTGATTGATATAATTTAAAGTGTTCTTCTAACAAAGATTTATAAAAAATATTACTTTTATAATGTTAATATTAGTTCTTGATTATAAATATATAAATATGAAACTTATTAGAACATGGTTGGAGCATTATAAGTTAATAATATCTGGATGAGTGAAATGATTAGTTTATAAGTACAATTTTAGTTTTATATTGTTTAATATTTTATAGATTTTATAACTGATCAAGTTTTTATTTTTATGGATAGGTTAATGACTATTATAATCAATTACTATTGATTTAATGTATTAAATCATAACACTTAATTTAATGATATAAAAATAACATTTTTAAGGAAAGTATGATGTAAACAAGTATATGTAATAAAAGTTTTTACAAAATAATTTTTTGTTTTTTATTTTTAAAAATCAACTTAGATTTGATATACTTTCATACTTAGATAATTTAACCTTATTAGGATCAATTTAATGATAATAAATGTAGCATATAAGAATTTTAGATAATAAAAGATATTGTTATGTATACAATCTATTCTATAGATACAAAAATTTTTATAGATGTATGATGTGATATCTAAATTTATATTTTATTCTTAAAATATTCTTATTGAAAGATAAAGGTAGTAATGATTACTATCATATAGTAACTGAAAATAAAACTAAATAATTAGTTATTTAAGATTAAAATTAAATATAAATTTCAGGATATATTAATTGAAAAGTAACAGCTTAAAACAATTTTTTAGTAGAATAAAATAGAGATAATTGTCTGTTCTACTGTTAATCATATTTTTTAAATGGTTTTAAAGCTTATGAATGAGAACGAAGTTAAAGATATTTTAGTAAAAAATCTGTTATTAGATAAAGTGTATGTTTCTTTTTATGAAAAGAATTGTCAAATTATCGCTATAGGCCATATATTTTATGATATGAGTGAATTAGAACGGCATAAAATAGTATATGCTCCTATTATGCAACATATATTAAATAATGAAATTCATTCTGTATCTATTCAAGCATTCAATCCTGAAGAATGGAATAAAAAGCGTATATTATATAATATATGACGCAGATTTTTAATTACTATGGTATTAGTATGTAATTGATATTAAATTATGATAATGGATAGATTTTATATTTATGGTCCGACTCCTTTAAACGGTGAAGTGAAGATATCAGGAGCTAAAAATTCTGCATTGCCAATTTTATTTGCCACGTTATTAACTGAAGAACCAGTAGAAATTTTTAATGTTCCTAAATTGAAAGATATTGATATTACTATAAAACTACTAAAAACTCTGGGAGCAAAAGTGGAACATTGTGATGTAGTTTTTGCAGATACTAGCAGTGTTAATACATGTTGCGCTCCTTATGATTTAGTTAAATCTATGCGTGCTTCTATTTGGGCATTAGGACCATTAGTGGCTCGGTTTGGAGAAGGAAAAATTTGGTTACCTGGTGGATGTTCAATTGGTAAAAGGTTAGTAGATTTACATGTTAATGGGTTGAAGAAATTGGGAGCAACAATTATTTTAGAGAAGGAATATGTTATAGCTTCGGTGAATGGACGATTACATGGTGCTCATATTATAATGGATAAAGTTAGTGTTGGGGCTACGGTCACTATTATGAGTGCTGCTGCATTAGCAGAAGGAACTACTATAATTGACAACGCTGCACGTGAACCAGAAGTTGTTGATACCGCCAATTTTCTTATTATGCTAGGAACGAATATTAATGGAGCTGGGAGTAATAGAATTACTATCGAAGGAGTTCGAAAATTAGGTGGTGGAAAGTATTGTATTATACCAGATCGTATTGAAACCGGAACTTTTTTGGTTGCTGCCGCTGTTTCACGTGCGAATGTAGTTTGTTTAGGATCACGTCCAGATACTTTACGTTTTGTCTTAAAAAAATTACGTGAATCTGGAGCTGAGATCAAAACTGGTAAAGATTGGATTAGTTTAAATATGAATGGGAAACGACCAAAAGCTATCACTATATGTACTAAACCATATCCAGGATTTCCTACCGATATGCAAGCGCAATTTACTTTGTTAAATGTAGTCTCTGAAGGTACGAGTAAAATTATAGAAACTATATTTGAAAATAGGTTTATGCATGTGCCAGAACTTATTCGTATGGGGGCTCGTGTTAAAATATTAAATAATATGATTATTTGCCATGGAGTTGATTCATTAATTGGGACACAAGTCATGGCGACAGATTTGCGAGCATCTGCAAGTTTAGTGTTAGCTGGCTGTATTGCTGAAGGGTTAACGATAGTTGATTGCGTATATCATATTGATCGAGGGTATGATCGTATTGAAAAAAAATTAAGAAACATGGGAGCTCGTATTGAACGAGTTACCAATAAATAACTTATATCAACAGATGTATAATGATTTTTATTTAAATGGTTTTGTGATTTTTATATAAAGGTGTTTTATTTTAAATAAATAATATTGTAAGCATATATTTAATATAAGTTTGAGATATGATTTATTACAGTATTAATTAAAATTAGTTACAATATTTATTTTATTATTTCTAATTTATTAGAAATGCATTCTTGTTTAAGTGTTTAAAAATTTTAGATTAGATATTGTTTTATTAGTTATATTGATTTGAAAATCAATATAAAATTAACGTAGTAATAGAAATATGTTTGTATCTCCTCGAACAATGTTAAGTGCTATAATGGATGGTTTTTCGTTTAAAATTTTTCGTAATTGAGATAAGTTATGTATTTTAGTACGATTTAATCCGACGATTATGTCACCTTTTTGTAGACCAATAGAATAAGCTGGAGAATCTTTGGCTACTTCTTCAACTTGTACCCCTTTTGTCCCATCTTTTAAATATCCATTACTTAAAGAAGCTCCTTGCAATGCAGGAGTTAAAACTTCTTCACTGGTGCTAACAGAAGTACTATCATCTAGTAAAACTGATATTGTTTGTATTTTTCCATCTCGTAACAATCCTAGTTTTATAGTTTTACCTGGAGTAGTAGTACCAATTTTGACCCTTAATTCTGCAAAATTTTTTATTGGTTTCCCTTCTATAGATACGATGATATCTCCTGCTTTTATATTTGCTTTAGCAGCTGCAGTTCCTGGTAAAACTTCGCTAACAAATGCTCCACGTTGTGCGTCTATATTAAGTGCTTTAGCAATATCAGCAGTTAATTCTGTTCCTTTAATTCCTAATTGTCCTCGCTTTACTTCTCCAAACTCGATTAATTGTTGACTTAAATTTTTTACGATATTGCTAGGAATAGCGAAACCGATGCCAATATTTCCTCCACCAGGTGTTAAAATAGCAGTGTTAATTCCAATTAGTTCTCCATGTAAGTTTACTAAAGCTCCTCCAGAATTTCCTCTATTTATAGAGGCATCGGTTTGTATAAAATTTTCTAGTCCTTCTAGGTTTAAACCACTTCTTCCTAATGCTGATACAATTCCAGAAGTTGCAGTTTGACCTAATCCAAAAGGATTGCCTATCGCAACAGCAAAATCACCAACTTTTAAGATATCGGAATCAGCCATTTTTATTTCAGAAAGATTTTTAAATTTTGATAATTGAAGTAATGCTAGATCAGTTTGTTCATCATGTCCTATTAATTTGGCATCAAACTCACGACCGTCGTTGAGTTGTACTTTAATTTTATCCGCTCCATTTACAACATGATTATTGGTAATAATATAACCTTTATTAGCGTTAATAATAACTCCCGATCCTAACCCTTCAAATGGTCTAGATCCGAAGTTTCCTCCGGGTATATCTGGTCCAAAAAAATATTTAAATTCTTTAGGTAATGTTAGTTTTCTTGCTGGTTGAATACCTTCTACATGTACACTTACTACTGCTGGAAGTACTGTGTCTAACATGGGAGCTAAACTTGGTAGGAATCCTGATATTTCTGTAGAAAATGTTGTATGATTTATAGAAGATTCAGAATATGAAATGCCTAATGCAAATAATATACTCAATATATTAAGTAATCGTGTTATTTTCATAAATAATTAATTTAGTTAGTTATATTCTTAAGTAAGAATAATATTTATACTAAAATGTTTATAAAATTTTAGTGACTAAATTACGTACATTTAGACCTATAATTGATTTTAATTGCCTGCAAGTTGTGATGTTGTAGATAACACTTTATATATGAAAATATAATATGGTGTGTAACTAAGTTTATATAAGTGATGTCAGTGTTATTTGTTATCATGATTTTTTAGAGTATTTTCCGTGTTATTAGAATAATCTAATGGAGCTTCTATTGGTAGTTGTTCTTTTTGTATATTTGCTTCTTTAGTATTAAACATACACATTATATCTTGAATATGTGCGTTTGGTAAAAAAAAATTAGCGCTTTTTTTGACATTGTGATACAGATGACGATAATCAATGATCATCTTGTTTAATAACTCTATGGTGCATAAAAAGTGTTTACTTAATTCTCTTTGGTATTCATTTAGCTTAATTTTGTTTTCTTGTAATTCTTCATATAAAGTTTTTTGATTGTGTAATAAATAGCGAGTTCTGTAATACATTATGATTGCTCCTGTAACAATGCCAATTATTAAACTTGCAAGTATATACATACATATCATGATAACACTCCTAAATTTATATCGTTTGATATACCCTGTTTTGCATGTTAACTGAGTGATTTAGATCCAAGTACTAATTGTTTTTATTATAATAAATACTATGAAGTAGGATTCTATTCCACTTAATTTTCTTTATCAATAGTATTTCAAAAATACTATTGATAAAGAAAATTAAGTGGAATTAATATTTTGGCTAAATATTTAGGTAATTAAAAAATAAAAATAATTTTTAAAAACTGTTTAGGCACATTGAATTATTAATTCTAATAATTAATAATATACTACGAATTTATTTATTATAAAGTTTAATATCATTATACTTCTCTATTATTTATTTTAATTAATCTGAGAGATATAGATGCGAGATATTTATGTATTAAGTATTAATGCATATCTATTTTTAATTTTAAATAATACTGTAGAAATTTTATTTTTTAATGATGCTATGATAGTATGAAATTTGTTGTGTTATAATTATGCCTTTATATTAAAAATTTATTTTTTAAATTAGCATGGGTGAATTTTTATATTGAGTTGAGTTTTATTTTCATGAAAACTTTTATGATAAAATCGAATGTAATTAGACGAAAATGGCATGTTATTGATGCTAAACATAAAATACTTGGTCGTTTATCTACTGTGATTTCTAGATATTTAATTGGTAAACATAAAGTGGAATATGCTCCCCATATTGATATCGGAGATTATGTTATTGTTTTAAATGCAAAAGAAGTATCTGTAAGTGGTCGTAAACGTGATAATAAGATCTATTATCATCATACTGGGTATGTTGGAGGAATTAAACAATCTAATTTTAAAAGAATGATTGATAGGCATCCTGAAAAGGTAGTTGAAATTGCAGTGAAAGGCATGTTACCTAAAGGACCTTTAGGTCGTATTATGTATTGCAGATTAAAAGTATATTCGGGGAATACACATATACATTCTGCTCAAGTCCCTCAATTCTTAGATTGTTAATGAATAAAATAAAATGGAAAATAAAGTATGACCTATAATCAATATTATGGTACTGGACGAAGAAAAAGTGCTTCTGCTCGAGTATTCATTAAACTGGATGCAACGAATAATGGAAAAATTATTATAAACAAACGTGAATTGAATCAATATTTTCCTAAAGGTAGTATGCAATTTATTGTTACAAGGCCTTTGAAAATTACTAATTTGTTGAACAATACATTTAATGTATATATCACTGTAAAAGGTGGGGGTACATCTGGTCAGGCTGGCGCTATATGTCATGGAATAACACGTGCATTATTGCAGTATGATGAGAAATTGCGTGATGTATTGCGTTCAGTTGGATTAGTTACTAGAGATTCTAGGGAAGTAGAAAGAAAAAAGGTAGGATTACGTAAAGCACGAAGGAGCCCTCAATTTTCCAAACGTTGATATTTTTTATACATTTTATACTTAAATATAAGAATATAATGATTTTATTTTTAAATGGGATTTAAAAATAAATGTGAAATTATTTTCAATAATGAATATTGAGATAAATGTTGAGTGTACTGTAGGTGTGTTTGGTTAATAAAATTTTGGAGAGACGATAATATAATTTAAAATAATATTAACTTCAGGTGTTTGGTGCATTATTTAAATAATTGCATTGGTGATCGATATATAGATAGATTATGAGCTGATAATTAGGTTGGTTAATGTTTTATACAATAAAACAAAATTTACATTTTTCTTTTTTTGTAAAGAAATTATATATTTTAATATTTACTGAATTATGTTTGATCTAATAATTGTAGGGGTGTTTTAGTTATAAGAGAACTAATATTTACAATAATGTGGATGTTATTATAATGGCATTATCAATTTTTCTAACTATAGAATATTGAAAATTTAATGATGTTAATTATGTATTTGAATTTATGAAATTTTTAATTTAAAGTTACGGTATATTTTTAATATAAATAAAAAAAAAATAGAATCTTTATAAAGATAGAGTTTACACATAGGATTGTTGATTATCATTAAGGCAATTAGATATATAAGATAAGTATATTTTATATAAGTGTCCATTTTTTATATGTATCTTTATTATTTCTTCTTATCTTAGTAAGATATAAGTATATACATTATGACTTATGTATAAATAATTTGTGTTGTTTAATTTTTATTATTTTCATAGATTCTATAAGTGAATGAATTTACAGATAAGATGATAATGTACTATACCTAAATTTTATTTAAGATTCATAAATTATATTAAATATTGCTTATAAATTTAAATAAAATAGTTTATTTTTTTTGCGTATATTAGTATACAAAATTAAAAATTGAAAATTTAGTGCTAAGGATATTGTTGTTTTATAACACTCATATATATATTAAGGTAATGTTGATTTATAAATATATTGTTTTGATAAACAGATTAATTAATTTTTTAATAATTATACCTAATATAATATAAAAATTTTTATTAATCAGTTAATTATACTGCTACCGTTATAGTAATAATAAAAGTGAGTAAACAAATTAGATTATAAATAACATCTATAAAGTATAATAAATTTATTAAATAAAAAACTTATATTTTTTACCTGTAACTACCGAATGTTCCTATATATAAGAAAAAGCGGTAGTTACATTTTTTACTCCATTTGTTGTATTTGCTATTTTCTCAGCATATTTACCTTCTAAATGAGTAACTTGACCTAAAAGAAATACTTCTTTATTTTCTGTAATTATTTTAATGCTAGAAGCATGTATATCTTTTTTAAGAAAAAGACTTAAACGTATTTGATTACTAATCCAAGTATCTATGAAAATAGATTGTAAACATATCGGTGTACCTTGGCGAATTGCATTATAAATATTTTTTGTTCCATTAATTTTAGTTACTATTTTTATGGCCTCTTCAACAAAAGAAATAGAAGGAGCCTGTCCAGTTAATAATACATTACCTTGGTATACAGTGTTTTTTATACGTGTGAATTTTTTAATATGTTGATTTTTGTTGAAAGAATAAGCAATATGAGTTTCTAAAATATTATCATCTAGTTGAGTGCCTATAGTACGAGGATCATGCCATGCTGTAGTAATAAATGCGGCAGTTCCAACAGCTAACATGCTTGAACAACAAGCTTGCAATATTAATATAGAAAATAAAATTAATAATAATTGAACTATATGATATTTAATATTCATTTATATGTATTTACAAATTAAGATATTAAAAATTGGATATTAATGTTTAGTTCGTTTATTATATTATATATAAATAAATTACTTGAAATGAACTACTTTAATTGTATAAACCTATCTATAATAATTATATTATAATTAAAAATATTCATTTACCACAAATGTAGTATAGTATATTTTTAAAAAATTTACATAAAATTATTGTATTTTGTTAAATATTTTTAATAATTTCATTGTGTTTATACCTAATTTTAAAGTAACCATTTTGATAGAAAATAGTTTTTAAATGCATTATATTCCAACCAGTGAGTTTTAATTATTTAATGTTGAAGTATTGATCAAAAAATATTTTTGTTAAATACATACTTAAGATTCATTTAAAATTTTAAAGAATAATATATTAGTTAATTTATATATTATTTAATTATTTATATATCAGCGGTCTTAATATATAAGATATTAATTTAGTGTATTGAGTATTAATAGTAAAAATGTATTATATTTGTAGTAATTTCATTAAAACGATACTTATTAAAATAGATATGAATATATGAAGAAAATATCGTCATCAATAACCAATTGTGCATCTGCTTTGTACATAGTTCCAACTCCTATTGGAAATTTAGAAGACATTACATACCGGGCGTTATCAGTTTTGCGTCAAGTAGATTGTATTGCTGTAGAGGATACGCGTCGTACTCGCATATTATTAAATTTTTTTTCTATTCGTACATCTTTGTGTGTATTACATCGATATAATGAATACAAAAAAATACCAACACTAATTTCAAAATTACAAGCAGGATTAAGTGTTGCTGTAGTTTCTGATGCAGGTACTCCATTAATTAACGATCCAGGATATCGTTTAGTACAATGTTGTCAGAAACTAAAAATTAAAGTTATTCCGCTTCCTGGGCCATGTGCTGCTATTACTGCGTTATGTGGATCTGGATTGCCAACGGATCGATTTTGTTTTGAAGGATTTCTACCGCATAAACATAATTTACGCATAGGTCGTTTACAAGCTTTATTAGAAGAACCTCGCACATTAATTTTTTATGATGTAAAATATCGTATAATAGATACTTTAAAGGATATGGTTAGTATTTTTGGATTAGAACGTTATGTCGTATTAGCTCGGGAATTAACTAAAATATGGGAATCTATTTATGGAGCTCCTGTAGGACAATTATTATCTTGGATACAAAAAGATAATTCTCGAATTCGAGGAGAAATGGTTTTAGTAGTAGCAGGAAATTGTCTAAAAAATCATGGATTATCTCCAAAAATATTTCATGTGATGAATTTATTGGCATCAGAATTACCTGTAAAAAAAGCTGCAATTTTGGTAGAATATATATATGGAGTAAAAAAAAACGTGCTTTATAAAAAATATTTGAGTAAGCAATTAAATAAAATTGAAGATCAAAATATTAATTGATTGATGACATCATTTAAAATAATGGTTATAATATTCTAGGGAGTTAGCCAAACAATCGCTGCTTCTTTGTATTTGTGGTAATGAAGATAAAGTTAATATAATTACAAGTGAAGGGGAGGAAAGTCCGGGCTCCATAGGGCAGGGTGCCAGGTAATTCCTGGGGGATGTGAATCTACGACAAGTGCAGCAGAAAGAAAACCGCCAATAATTATTTTTTATAACACAGATAGTAATAAATAATATAGGTAAGGGTGAAAAGGCGTGGTAAGAGCACACCATATGGGCTGGTAACAGTTCGTATCATGTAAACTCCACTCGGAGCAAGGCTGAATAGAAGTTCTATAGTATGGTCCGTACTGAACTTGGGTAAGCTGCTTAAGCTATCATGAGAATGTTAGCGTAGATGAATGATTGTTCAAGACAGAACCCGGCTTAACGGCTAGCTCTTTGTTAAAGACAAATATAGTAAAAGAGAGGAGTAAGAATAAAATAAGAAATCATATAATATTATTAAGTGTTTAGTTTTTATTTGGTAATATTTTTTTAAATTCATTAATTATATAAAAATTATATTATTTATAATAGATAGTGAAAATTTTATTTGGTATTGTAATATTTAAATTACATATTGTTATTTATTAGAATAAATCTTTTGTTTTTATATCGCTAAATTAATTTTTAATGTTATCGATAAATAAAATAGATAAATATATGAATTAAAATTTAATCAGTATTTATTTGAAATATACCATTTTGCTATTTAATATAAATAGATATTTCATGTAAAAATTTAAAGCAAAGAATTTAACATTTTATAAAAAGTTTCAGAATTTTTAACTATAGTAATTGAATTAATAAATGTTAGTTTCTAATTACTCGTTAGTAATATTATTATTATGTAGAGGTTTAGAAGAAAAGTGTATTTTTTGTTTTGCATTGAAAAATGATGTCTCTAAAATAGAGATATATGAAAATATATATTTATTTTAAATTAATTATATATTTTTGTACATATGAAATTAAGTGAGTAATGGATATTTTAAAAGAATTACTAAATATAATATGGCAAAATAATTTTACATTATTTCCCAACTTAAGAATAGCATTAGCTATTTATTCGTTAGTATTTATTATTCTTTTTTTAGAGAATGCTATTCTTCCAGCATTTTTTTTGCCTGGAGATAGTTTATTAATTGTATTAGGAATATTGATTGCGAAAGGTATGTTGAATTTTACTGCAACTTTAGGAATTTTAACAGTAGCTGCAGGTTTGGGCAGTTGGATGAGTTATTTGCAAGGTAAGTTTTTAGAAAACAATAAAACTATAAAACGCTGGTTGTCTTTTATACCTAATAAATCCTATCAAAGAGCAAATCGTATGATCCATAAACATGGATTATCTGCTCTTTTTATTGGTCGTTTCATAGTATTCGTGCGAACAGTGTTGCCAACTATTGCAGGAGTATCTGGACTGAGCTCTTTTCGTTTCCAATTATTTAATTGGATTAGTTCATTTGTATGGGTATTTATACTTATTGTTTTGGGTTTTTTTTTGGAACGATCCGAATTTTTTTATGTATTGTGATAGATAATGTAGTAAAAGTTACTCTTAATGATGGCTAAATGTTATTAGCGTATTATTTATATGAAAAAGCACTTCGTAAAAACACTTTAAGTTTATGAGGTAACAGAATTAAAAAATTATTGTTTATATTTTTAGTAAAAAATGTGTTGTGACCCCTGCTGGATTTGAACCAGCGACCAAGCGATTATGAGTCGCCTGCTCTAACCAATCTGAGCTAAGGGGCCTTGATTGTAAGTTTAGTTGCTCTTAGCATAGCAGCAGCATAAGCACAATTTAAACTAAATTACTTAAAATCTGAAAAAATCTAATTTTTATATTAAATAAATCATTATGATGAAGTTATTTAACTTTTATTAAATTTTATTGTAATATATCATATAATTTTTTATTTATTGATATTATCAATGTTGTAGTGTATAGCATACTTTGTGTAATTTTGCAAAAAAAATTATTATGTTTGATTTTTATATACTAAATATGCGCATATTGTAAATTAATATATAATGTCATAATTATATCAAATTGGTAATTATAATTTTTATATTTGTTTAATCATCTAAAAAGCTGCGTAATATTTCAGAGCGACTAGGATGACGTAATTTTCTTAAAGCTTTTGCTTCTATCTGGCGGATACGTTCCCGAGTTACATCAAATTGTTTTCCTACTTCTTCTAAAGTGTGATCAGTATTCATATCAATACCAAACCGCATACGTAATACTTTAGCTTCTCGTGGAGTTAATCCAGCAAGCACATCATGGGTAGCAGCACGTAAATTATCTGAAGTTGCTGAATCTAAAGGTAAATCAAGATTTGTATCTTCAATGAAATCACCAAGATGAGAATCTTCATCATCTCCTATAGGAGTTTCCATGGAAATAGGTTCTTTTGCGATTTTTAATACTTTTCTAATTTTATCTTCTGACATAAGCATGCGTTCTGCTAATTCTTCTGGTGTTGGTTCATGTCCTATTTCTTGTAGCATTTGCCTAGAAACTCTGTTAAGTTTATTAATGGTTTCTATCATATGAACTGGAATTCTAATAGTACGTGCTTGATCTGCTATTGATCTAGTAATTGCTTGGCGGATCCACCAAGTAGCGTAAGTAGAAAATTTATAGCCACGACGATACTCAAATTTATCTACAGCTTTCATCAAACCAATATTACCTTCTTGTATTAAATCTAAAAATTGTAATCCTCTATTTGTATATTTTTTGGCAATAGATATGACTAAGCGAAGATTAGCTTCAACCATTTCTTTTTTAGCTCGTCGAGCTTTAGCTTCTCCAATTGACATACGACGATTAATATCTTTTACTTGTTCTATTGTTAGTCCTGTTTCTTTTTCAATTTGGTGTAGTTTTGATAAACTATGTTGTACATCTTCATCAACTTTATGTAATGTTTCTGACCATGACGTGTTGTGCATAGATAAAGCCGCATTAAACCAAGCTTTATTAGTTTCATTTCCTGAAAATAACTCTATGAAATTTTTCTTAGGCATTTTACTAATTTCAACACATAATTTCATAATCAAGCGTTCTTGTATACGTACTCGTTCCATCATAGAGCGCATATTATTAACTAAATTATCAAATTGTTTTGGAACTAATCTAAATTGTTTAAATACTTCAGAAAGCTTCAAAATTTCTTTTGATGATTGAGCATGATTTCTTCCATTATATTTTATTGATTTTCGCGTTATCTCATATTGATCACGTAGCGCTATAAATTTTTTACGAGCTATGTCTGGATCAATATTATTTTCATCATTATTTTCTTCTTCATCGTCGTCAGATATTGTTTCAGAATTAATTTCAGAAGTTATATTCTGAGTTATATTTGTGTGTGCTGATATATTTTCATCTGCATTAGGATCCACGAAACCTGTAATTAAATCTGAAAGACGTGTTTCTCCGGTTTCTACGCGTTTATATTGATCTAAAAGATAAGTAATTGCTTCTGGGTATTCAGCAACCGAGCATTGCACTTGATTTATCCCGTCTTCGATTCTTTTAGCGATATCTATTTCGCCTTCTCGTGTTAATAATTCTACAGTACCCATTTCTCGCATATACATCCGTACTGGATCAGTTGTTCTACCTAACAACTCTGAGTTAACATTAGCTAATGCCTGCACAGCTGCTTCTGTTGCGTCTTCTTCGTCATTAGTAGAACTAGTGCGCTCAATTAATAAAAACTCATCGGAATTAGGAGCTTCTTCCATGACTTGAATACCCATATCATTCATCATTTGGATTATATTTTCGATTTGACCTGGATCCACAATATCTTCTGGTAAATGATCGTTGACTTCAGAAAAAGTTAAATATCCTTGTTCTTTCCCAAGTGTAACAAGTAACTTAAATTGTGATTGTGGGTTATGTTCCATAAAAAGACTCCCACGTTTGCAGTAATATTTAAAAGTTTAATAGATGGTATACGCCTATCTATCGATGATATGTAAATAAAACTATTAATAATAATTTATTCAGGAGGTATTTTTATGATTATTTTCATTGGTAATATTGAACCTAAAAAGTTGATAATTTTATATTAACGTTTTGATAATGTTTGAGTTAATAACCATAATTCTTGACGTTCTTGTGTTGTTAATCCAGATACTCGATCACGAGCAATAAGCATTTCTTGACGTTGTTCAAGAGTCAAATTGTATAGTTTAGTTAATGCATCAATAAAAGTGGTTTCTATCATATCATTTGTAATCAAGTGGTTCCAATATGCTAGTGTTTCAAGTTTTGAAAAAAATTTATTCTCACGGTAATATTCTAACAATTGTGCAGGAGTTGGTGTTGGATATGTTTTGCATATTTGAACCAAATCAGTAAATATTATTATATCGTCCTTTTTAAATTGTTTTAATTCTTGTATGCTTGGTACTAATTTAGCAAGTTGTGGATTTTGTATTAACAATCCTATTAATATGTGTTCTATGCTGTAATTTATACAATATTTTTTTGTTTTATTAATAGATAAAATAGGTTTTTTTATAAGTAATTGATTTAGTTTATTTTCGTCTAAAATTCCTATTTTATTGCCTAATTGTTGTAGTAAACATAATTTTAGTGTTTTCCCAGGAATTTTATTAAGCATAGGTAATATTAGGTTGCTTAATTTAACTCGACCTGCTAATGTTTGTAAATTTATTTTTTGTGATAGTGTTTTAAATAGGAAATTTGATAAATCTTGTGTTTGTGTTAATTTTTTTAAAAAGTTATTTTTTCCTATTTTACGTACTAATGTATCTGGGTCTTCTCCATGAGGTAAAAATATAAAATTTATTTGTCGATCATCAGTAAGATATGGTAAAGCGATGTTTAATGTACGCCAAGCGGCTTTTTTACCAGCATGATCACCATCGTAACAACAAATAACTTGATTGGTGGTATTATATAATAATCGAATATGATTGGCAGTCGTAGTTCCTAAAGAAGCTACTGCATAATTGATTCCAAATTGGGTCAATGTAATGACATCTATATAACCTTCTACCAAAAGAAGGTAAGAGGGGGTTTTTTGTTGTGTGCGTGCTTCGTATAGACCATACAAATGTTGATTTTTTTTAAAAATTTCGGTATCTGGTGAATTTAGATATTTAGGCATTTTTTTATGTGTAATAACACGCCCTCCAAATGCCACGATTCTTCCTGTTATATCTCGTATAGGAAACATAAGACGATTACGAAATCGATCATATTTATATTTTTTGTTATTACTAATTAGCATACCTGATTGGTCAAGTAGTGCTTGATCATATGATGTAAAACTAAATTTTTTTATTATGTTATTCCATCCGGGTGGAGCGAATCCGATGTTGAAGTCGGTAATAGTTTTGGCGTTTAATCCACGATTTTGCAAATATTTGTAAGCATATAAATATTTTTTTTGAATCAATATACTTTGATAGTACTTGCTTAATTTATTCATTAACTGATATAGGTTAGTTTTCTGACAATTATTTTTTTTTAAAACGTCTACGTTTAGCTCTAATGATATCCCATTTATAACTGATAGTTCTTTGATAGATTCAATAAATGTAAGTTGGTCATAATTCATCAAAAAATCTATTACGTTCCCATGTGATCCACAACTAAAACAATAATAGAATTGTTTCTCGATATTAACAGTGAATGATGGGTGTTTTTCGACATGAAATGGACAACGAGCTAGAAAGTTTTTTCCTTGTTTTTTTAAAGATATGCGTCGACTAATTAAATCAACAATATTAGTGCGCGATATCAATTCATGGATTACTGTGTTTGGAATACGGGTAATTATATCTCCTTAGTTTGTGCTATTAAATAATAAATAACACTAACATCATTATAAATTATGATTACATTTTGTGTCTATAAGTGTAGGTGACTTAATTTTACTAATCATAAAATAATATTTTTTTATTTTTTTTTGCACATTAAAAACTACATGAGTAAAAATTATTTAATATAATCGAACACGTCGTAAATTTTCTCGGGCTAATTTTTTTGTATGACGCTTAATTGCTGATGCTTTTGCTCGTTTACGTTCTGTAGTTGGTTTTTCATAAAATTCTCTACGACGCACCTCAGATAAAATTCCTGATTTTTCACAAGATCTTTTAAAACGGCGTAGCGCTACGTCGAATGATTCATTTTCACGCACTTTGATTATTGGCATATATTTTCTCTATTATTGTTTATTTTTTAATCTTCCTATTGAAGATTATAATTGTAATATGATTAAAATAACTATATTTTTAATAGTTTGTACTATAATATTAAATATTATGACATGAAATATAAAACTAATGTGAAGTATTTTATAATTATTCATTAAATATGGAAATGTATATGCGAGTTTTAGGTATTGAAACTTCATGTGATGAAACCAGCGTAGCAATTTATGATCAACATCAAGGATTATTAGTTAATAAAGTATACAGTCAAGATGCGTTACATGCTGACTATGGAGGAGTTGTACCTGAATTAGCTGCTCGTGATCATGTACGGAAAATAGTTCCTTTAATTTTGTCTACATTAAAGCAAGTTTATTTAAAACTTGAAGATATCAATGGAATAGCGTACACTGCTGGCCCTGGTTTGATAGGCGCTTTGTTGGTTGGAGCGACTATTGCCAGAACACTTGCTTATGCTTGTAAAATACCTGCTATCGATATTCATCACATGGAAGCTCATTTATTAGCGCCAATGTTAGAAAAAAAGGCTCCTAAATTTCCGTTTGTAGCATTATTGGTATCTGGAGGACATACTCAACTTGTATTTGCAAATAAGATAGGAGAATATAAAATATTAGGAGAATCTATTGATGATGCTGTCGGGGAAGTGTTTGATAAAATTGCTATATTATTAGGATTAAAATATCCTGGTGGCGCTTTGTTATCACAAATGGCTAGACAGGGTATTTCGAATCGTTATATATTTCCTCGTCCCATGATTGATCGACCAGGCTTAAATCTTAGTTTTTCTGGATTAAAAACTTTTGCGGTAAATACTATTATGTCAAGCACTCATGACGGTCAAACTTATGCTGATATTGCGCGTGCATTTGAAGATGCGATTATTGAAACGTTAGCAATAAAATGTCGTCGTGCATTAGATCAAACTGGATTAAAATGTTTAGTAGTATCTGGAGGTGTTAGTGCTAATCATGCGTTGAGATCGTATTTTTCAAAAATGATGTATGTCTTAAAAGGAAAATTATTTTATCCTAGTTCGGAATTTTGTACAGATAATGGAGCAATGGTTGCTTATACTGGATTTATTAGACTTAAGGCTGGATTATTTAGTGATTTATCAATTTTAGTGAGACCACGCTGGTCTTTAGAATCCCTTCCAAGAATAAAATAATTACCATAATTATTATTAGTAATATTTTATATTAATTACGCCAAATACGTTTTTCTTGATGATTCCATAGTCGTTTAATATTGACAATATGCTTGATTAAAACTAAAGAAGATATTATTATTGTTGGAAGTAAATATTGTGGTTGAAAATACCAAGTGTAGCAAGGTACGATTAATGCAGAAACAATAGCACCTAATGAGGAATATCCAAAAGATAATACAGTTAATAACCAGGTGCTTATCATGATAATGGAAAGGTTAATGTTCATTGTGGTTAGTGCTCCAAATGCGGTAGCTACGCCTTTTCCTCCATAAAATTTGAAAAATATGGGGTACATGTGTCCTAAGCAGGAAAAAATAGCTATAATTCCTAAAGAATTAGATGAAATTTCCAGATAATAGCCTAACCATATTGGAATGGCTCCTTTTAATACGTCGAATAATATTACAAAAATTGCAATTTTATAACCTGCAATACGAAAAATATTAGTAGCACCGGGATTTTTAGAACCAGAAAATCTTGGGTCTGGAATATTTAATATTTTACATATTAAAATAGCGCTAGATATTGATCCTAAAAAATAAGCTAATATCATTATTAAAATAGAAATAAGAGTCATAAGTTCTTCTTATTGATGTACAATAGGCAATTATTATATGGGTTTAATATATAGTGTATTTTTATATCGTTAATATCATTTTAACAAATGATTTGTTTATGTAAATTAAATATCATAACATGTAAATGAACATTCTATTTATAGAACGACTAACAGTAATGGCATATATAGGTATATATGATTGGGAAAAAAAATATTTACAAAAGTTAATTTTTGATGTGCAATTATCATATAATACTGAAGTTTTTTTAAGTGAAACAAGTATAATATCTTATGTAGATTATACTCATGTAAGTCAAACAATACTTGATTTGGTAAGTAAAAGACATTTCTATTTAATAGAAGATATTGCTAATTTAACAGTAAACACATTAGTAAAAAAGTTTTGCATTTATTGGATTCGTGTAAAAGTGAGTAAACCTGGAGCAATTCGTGACGCTTCTAATGTTGGTATATGTATCGAACGAAAAGTGAATATTTCTTGAATGTTTAAAATAAGATTAATTTCTTATTAAGAAAATATGTGTGCATATTTTAAATTAAATAATTTTTTTAAATAGAGAAAATTGTATTCTATGTCCTACAAACAATGTAGTAGTTTATATTTCAATCATTTATTTTAGATTAAACGTTATAATTATGTTGTTTATTCTGGATTATTAATGCTAGACGTACGTAGATTAATTATTTCATTAATGCTGGGGATAGTGGAGGGATTAACAGAATTTCTTCCTATTTCTTCAACAGGCCATATGATGTTAGTGGAGAGTATTTTTCATTATATGGATGATTCAGCAAAAACTTTTACTGTGATGATTCAGCTGGGTGCAATTTTATCTATAATAATAATGTTTTGGAATAGATTATATAGTATGGGTGTAATGTGTATAAAAAAAATGTTTGTTAAACAACATTATGATAATAATCATTTATGTATTCGACATATATTATTAGGGACATTTCCTGGGGTAATATTGGGATTGATTTTTTATGAAGAAATTAGACTGATTTTCGGATTAATATATATTATGTATGGATTAATAATTGGTGGAATATTTTTATTAATTGGAGAATTTTATTTACTTAAAGGACCACGTATATCAGATATTAATAATATAACTTATGCGCAATCTTTTTTAATTGGATGTTTCCAATGTTTAGCGTTTTGGCCAGGATTTTCTCGTGCTGGGGCTACTATCGGAGGAGGATTATTGGTTGGATTAAATAGACGTATATCATCAGAATTTTCATTTTTTTTAGCAGTGCCTATTATATTTGGTTCTGTAGTATTAACTTTATACCATTGTGGATCTTCTATTAGCGGAATGGATGCTTTTTTATTAATTGGCAGTAGCATAGTGGCACTTATTGTAGCTTTACTTACTGTAAGATGTTTTTTAAAAATAGTTCAAAATATTTCTTTAATTCCTTTTGCTATATATCGGTTTTTGTTAGCTGGAGGCATTTATTGGGGATTAATAACATAATTAAAGTTGATGTTTTTCAAATAGTTATTAATGGCTTACATGGAAATTAGGAACGGATTAGTATATTTTATTTTGAACATTACACAGAAAGACCTTTGTTAAACATATAACAATTTTAAATCTATATGGAAAATTTTTTAGATAATTTTGGGGTACTGCTTAAAATCAGATATTATGCATATTTAATAATCGCTTTTTAGTTTGGAGTATGTACTTCAATTGATTTTATTGTTTATAGTTTTTAAAATTTTTCTATTTAAATATTATTTATTTATTTTTATTTTTCCAGATGTTTAAAGCATGCAGTTGTCTAGAATGTAATTCTTTGCTTATATTGATTCCAGTAAATCCGTCTTCGATAATATCTGCAATGGAAATTTTTTTAGTAATAGCAAAAGCTGTATGTAAGATTTTTTTTTGATTATATAAATAATTGTTATAATTTATATATCCTAACTTATTAGATTGACTAACTAAAATGATTTGTTCTAGTCTCTTAGGACGTCGCCAACAATCAAAAACACTAAACAATGTCATTAACATTTTGGGTGTTAATGTTTCAATATTATATAAATAGTCATGATATTCGGAAACAATTTTTGCAAAATTACGAATTTCGTGTGGTATTTTTAATCTGTTACATAAATTGTTAATTAAAGGAATTCCTAATTTTCTGTAATCATGATATTTGATGCATTTTTTTTTATTCTTAAGAAGAGTGGATTTTCCTAAGTCACAACATAAAATAGAAAAGCGCACATTGATATCATCTGTTAAACAAGCTGCTTTAGTAAGCATCATCATGGTAAGATTCCCAGTGTTTATTGGTGTACTCCGTTGTATTGAAACAGGTATATTAAATAATGTATCAAATTCAGGAAACAAGATTTTTAATGCTCCACAATGATGCAAAACCATAAAATATATTTGTGGGCTATTTGTAATTAAAGCTTTCTTTGTTTCAATCCATATACGTTCTGGGGATAGAAATAATAATTCATGAATCATTTGTTTCATTAATATTAGTGTTTCTGGAGCTATAGTAAAATTCATATGCGCGAACCGAGCAGCAAATCGAGCAACTCTTAATACTCGTAGAGGGTCTTCATTAAATGTATGAGAAACATGTCGCAACAATCTTAATTGTATATCTCGTTGTCCATGATATGGATCCACAAGATTGCCATGTGTATCATAGGCCATAGCATTAATGGTTAAATCTCTTCGATATAGATCTTCTTCGATAGTGACTGACGGATCCGTATGACAAGTAAAACCAGTATAGCCTTGACCGGATTTTCGTTCAGTACGTGCCAATGCATACTCTTCATGATTTTCTGGATGCAAGAATACTGGAAAATTTTTTCCAACTTGCTCATAACCATTGTTTAACATTTCCTGAGGGTTAGATCCTACTACTACCCAATCTTTTTCTTTAATTGGTAGTTTTAACAATGTATCTCGTACAGCGCCACCTACTAAATATTTTTCCATTTGTGCCATTTTTAATTAAATGATTTATTTCCTAATATAGGAGATATATAAATTATACATATGTTTTATGTGATACTGATTAATTAGAAAATAAAATTATTTCATATGCTATATAATTTTTTTAATATAAAATATAGTGGGTTTTGTTATTGTTAATTATCTTACATAATAAATTAGTCAATCAACTATTTTAGAAATAATAATAATAAAAAAATTAGTTGGAATATATAAAATTGCATATGATGTAGATAATTTCAAGTATAAGATCATTAATATATGCCCGTTAATTTAATATAAAATTATTATCTATAAATTTTTTGGGAGATATACGCTTTATTTTAATTTAAACATAATGCTATAAAACACCAAGAATTATTTATATTGTAGATTTTAATTATTTACTGAATAATTTAATATGTTATTGTTTTATTAACTTAATATAAAATTAATTATGTTTTTATTTATTTAAGTAGGATGTATTTAAGTAAATTATGACTGTTATTTTTCCAAACTTTTCTAAATCTAGTGTATTAATTGTAGGAGATGTTATGTTAGACCGATATTGGTATGGGTCTACCGATAAAATTTCTCCAGAAGCACCCGTTCCGATCGTTAAGATTAATAAAGTTATAGATAGACCAGGTGGAGCTGCCAATGTTGCAATGAACATTGCTGCTTTGGGTGCTCAACCAAGATTATTAGGATTAACCGGAGTTGATGAAGCGGCTAACATTTTGGAAAAGCAACTTGATAAATCTAATGTAAAATGGAATTTTATTCCGATTAACACATGTCCTACTATCATTAAATTGAGAGTAATGTCACGTAATCAACAAATTATTAGATTAGATTTTGAACAATATTTTAATAATGTTGATACCACAAAATTGCTTAAACAAATTGAGTTTCATTTACCTAAATATAAGGTATTAGTATTATCTGATTACGCTAAAGGTTCTTTAAATGGTATAGAAGAAATTATTAAGTTAGCACGTTATATCAATGTACCAATTATAATAGATCCTAAAGGTATGCAGTTTTCTCGTTATAAAGGGGCTACTTTATTAACTCCTAATATATCAGAATTTGAATCGATAGTAGGATTTTGTCGTAATGAAAAAATTTTAATAAGTCGAGCTCGGGAAATTATAATTGATTATAATTTGTCAGCCTTATTGATTACACGTTCTGAACAAGGTATGACTTTATGTACACGGAATTCAGATCCGTTACATTTCCCAACTCAAACAAAAGAAGTGCATGACGTAATTGGTGCTGGAGATACAGTAATTGGTGTACTATCAGCGGCGTTATCTTCTGGTAAAAGTTTAAAGAAAGCATGTTTTTTAGCTAATTTAGCTGCTAGTGTGGTAATTAAAAAATCTGGTACTTCTACTACTAATTTAAATGAAATCAAAAGTATTATAAATAGTTATGCGTATACCAATTTGCCTTATGGTATATTAGACGAAAAGACGTTAAAACGGATAATATCCTTAGTTCGTAATAAAGGTGAAAAAATAGTGATGACTAATGGTGTGTTTGATATACTCCATCCTGGTCATGTAAGTTACTTAACTAATGCTAAAAAACTTGGAGATAGATTAATTGTAGCTGTAAATAGCGATAGTTCAACAAAACGATTAAAAGGAGAAGCAAGACCAATAAATACTTTAGAGAAACGTATGCTTGTGTTGGCTGCTTTAGCAGTAGTAGATTGGGTAGTACCTTTTTATGAGGATACACCTGCAAGATTAATCGCAAATTTGTCTCCAGATTTTTTAGTGAAAGGAGGTGACTATCACATTTGTGATATTGAAGGAAGTCAAGAGGTATTTAAAAATGGAGGGAAAGTACATGTATTGAATTTTAAAACTGGTTACTCTAGTAGTAATATTATTGATGCTATTAAACGTAAAAACTAGAAAACAGTATAAATTAATTATGAATGATTCATTTTTATCAGAATATTAGAGAATGGTATAATAAATATTTGAATAATGAAAGGGAATAATTACGAATGGATGTATTTATAATTATGTAGTTGTGACAGGATTTATTTTTTAGTTTTATTTATTATTAAAGTTTGTATTTTAATTAGCCTTAATGTTTTATAATTTATTTAGTTATACATCTTGAATAAAATTTATAGTTGCATTAATTTTTTATTTATTCATGTAATGAACATTAATTATCTAGAGGTATAATAATTATTTAATTTTACTTTTTGCATTATATGTAAAATGTTAAATAATTTTAGAGTGAATTCACAAGAATAGCAGTACATTTTTCAGTTTTTCAATATTTATAATAATTAGTGTTTTTAGTTATGTTTTAACCACTGCGAATATTAAGTTTAATAATCGATGTTTTAGTTGTAAATTTTAGAATATATTGTAATGTAACATATCTGATGAACATAATGTGTCAGTTTATCTTATAAATCAGATATAATTTTGGGATTAGGATAATTTATTACATACATAAATTATATTTTTCAACAATATATTATATATATATTGTTAGTTTAATTTTTAAATAGTGTTTTAACATGATTTTGATACTATGGCGATAGTATAAAAAGGGCGATGTACGGAATAAATTTTAGTTTATAAATATCTGGGTTTATTGAATCATAGTTTTAGTTTATGTTTAATTTTCTTTTATTCTATAAATAGTGGTATTAAATGGGGGATTAAATTATCATGCGTGAGCGGGGTTTTTTATCCGAATTTGGTACACCTATAGAGCGTGTCCAAAATGCATTAGAAGCATTGCGTAATGGTCGTGGTGTTTTAGTAATGGATGATGAAAGCCGTGAGAATGAAGGTGATATGATATTTGCTGCAGAAAATATGACAGTTGAACAAATGGCATTAGCTATCCGTTATGGTAGCGGGATAGTTTGTTTGTGTTTGACAGAAGATCGGTGTAATCAGTTGAATTTACCAATGATGGTAGAAAATAATAGTAATCGTTATGGCACTGCTTTTACTGTTACCATAGAAGCAGCAGAAGGTATCACTACTGGAGTTTCAGCTGCAGATAGATTAACTACAATTAAGGCTTCTATAGAAGATAATGCAAAACCTTCTGATTTGAATCGTCCTGGCCATGTTTTTCCTTTACGCGCTCAAAAGGGTGGAGTTTTAGCTCGTATTGGACATACGGAAGCGGCGATAGATTTAACTTCATTAGCTGGACTGAGACCATTTGGAGTATTGTGTGAAGTAACAAATAAAGATGGAAGTATGGCGCGTATATTAGAAGTTGTTACATTTGCAAATAAATATACGATGCCAGTTCTTACTATTTCAGATTTAATAACTTATCGTGTTAATGTAATGTAATAATACATGTTAAGTAATAGTTAGTTGTTTATGGACTTGGAAGTATTTTAAGATATTAATAATAAATAATTATCGTTAAATATAATGAATGGTGACGTATTTAGTTAAATGAATTCTTTGTATATTTAATAGTACTATTTATATAGTAAATATTTTTATTTTATAAATAGAACCCTATATGTTATGGATGAAGTTAGTGTTTTTATAAAAAATTTATATTGTGATACTTTCAGAGAGAAAGAATATGCTTGCAGTTATACGCATTATTGTAGCTTTAATATTGTCAATTATTATTTGTATATTTGGTATCGTTTATTGTTTATTAAGACCTCATCAGTCATACTACTCTTATTTTTTTGGTCGTTTGTTTGGAAGTATGGCTCCTATTTTTGGTATTACAGTTAAGATACGAAATGTTTCAAATACCCCATTACCGAAAAATTGTATATATATTGCTAACCATCAAAGTAATTATGATATGGTTACAGTAGCTTGTGTTGTACAACCACGTACAATAATAGTCGGGAAAAAAAGTTTACTATGGATTCCATTATTTGGGCAATTATATTGGTTGTGCGGAAATATATTAATTAATCGGAATAAAAGCTCTCAGTCTCATAATTTTTTAATAAAAATAGCTAAATCTATTAGAACTCGTGATATCTCTATTTGGGTGTTTCCAGAAGGTACACGTAGTTTTGGAAAGGGATTGTTACCGTTTAAAATAGGAGCTTTTCATGCTGCACTTTCTGCTAAAGTACCTATTGTACCTGTTTGTGTTTCTAATACTTTTAACAAAATAAAATTAAATCGTTGGTCTAATGGTTTAGTAATTATTGAAGTTATGCCTCCTATAGGAACTCAACCATACGAACCTAATAAAATACGTAGCATGACTAAATATTGTTATAAAATTATGAAAACAAAAATTGATGCATTAAATCAAGAAGTAACTGTATATGAAACACAGGTTACTCAATCATTCAAGCTACGTTGTACAAAATAGCTTTTAAAATTTCATTGCAGATAATTTTTCCATAGAGGGACAGTCGTATTGATTTATTATTTTAGTTAACAACATTACATAATATATTCAATATAGTTATACAGTAACGTGGAAATTTCTATCTTATGTAATCATTATCATTTTTTGTAGTAATGTAAGATCAAAAATTTATATTTATGCTATTTTAAATTAATACGATTAAAACCATCTGATAAATCACGAATCAGATCATCAGGGTGCTCTAATCCAATATGTACCCGAATCAATGTTCCTGTGAAATCTAATGTTCCGGCTGGACGTATGTAGCGTAGCTCTTCTACTTGATTTATTAAAATTAAAGATTCAAATCCACCCCAAGAATATGCAAGTTTAAAATGCTTTAGGTTATCAATAAAATTAGATAATTGTAAATTATTTAAACGTTTCTTCAGAATAAATGAAAATAATCCACTAGATCCGCTAAAATCCCTTATGAAATATTCATGTCCTTTACATGTAGCTAAAGCAGGGTGATTTACCCGTTCTACTGCTGGATGTTTGGCTAACCAATGTGCAACATGCAGTCCATTCTCTTCATGTTGCTTTAATCTAACATATAAAGTACGTAGTCCACGTGATGCCATATAAGCAGTATCAGCGTCAACCATTTGGCCCATCAAATAAGATTGTTCTTGTAATTGATCCCAACAACGTGCATTAGAAACTGCAGTTCCTAGCATGGCGTCAGAATGACCTGTAATATATTTAGTACCAGATTGCAATGAAATATCAACGCCTGTATTTAGTGCTTTAAAAAAAACTCCTGCCGACCAAGTATTATCTAATAATATGATTATATCTGATTTTTTTTCACGCACTGTTTTAACGATATCAGGAATATTCTGTACTTCCATAGTTATTGATCCCGGCGATTCTAATAAAATTAAACGGGTGTTATGTTGAATGAAATTATAAATATCACTTCCAATTAATGGGTCAAACCAGGTGGTACACACGTTTAATTTTTTTAAAATATGTCGACAGAATTTTTGAGTTGGTTCATATGCTGATCCTGTCATCAATATATGGTCTCCTGGCTCAACAAAAGAAAGTATTGCATGAGTAATTGCCGCTGTACCACATGGATATAGCATACAACCAACACCATTTTCTAACTCAGTCATGGATTGACGTAAAGAAAAATGGGTGATAGTCCCGTACCTACCGTAGAATAATGTATCAGTTGTATTACAATTTTTTATAGCTTGTTTTTTTTGTTTAATAGAATTGAATATTACTGAAGATGTCCGTTGAATGATAGGATTAACTGAGCCGTATGTATATTGCTTGTCTCTTCCAGAGGCAATTAGTTCGGTTTCAAATTTTATCATAATTACTGTATTAAATTGATGAGCCTTCAAGCTTTGCGATTAGCTTTGATTATATATTATACTTTTAATGTGATTATTTTTTCCTTTATATAGGAAACCTAAATTTCATTTAAATCACTTATTAAATGCATGTGTGTGTAAGTCATGTAACTAAATTACAACATAATAACTATATATTTCTATAATTTAAATGGATATATGTATATTATGTTTGATGTTACGCTTTTCAGCGTAACATATAGCACGATTTATGTCAAAGAGAAGACTATTTGTTAATTGAATGATTTGTATAAAGTGGATGGTTATTCAGTGGTGTTAAATATACATTTAATGTGTTAATTATTTAGATAATTTTTGTATAAATTTTATTTTTCCGTTTGGAATATACTATGATTGAATATAATTGTTATATTGATTTTTTTAGGAAATAACGTCTATTATAAGTTTATGAATTCATATTTTAATTGAATTATTACATTATTTATACGATATATAGAATTTAATAAAATAAACAAGTAAATATTCTATCATGATAGATATTACATTATTTAAGTAATTAGAACAAATACATGTTAATTATCATAGTAGTAGATAATTAATTATTTTTTAAAATGAAAATACCTTTGAGGTATATCTTTATGAAAATAAATAGCATAGAGGAAAAATAAAATTTTTGATATTATTGTAGTAATCATTGGATTATCAGCTAGTATTAGTTATAGTTGATAAAATTGAGTAGACTAATTGTAATTGGTTTATTTAATTATCATTGAATATAGTTGTACAGTTTGATTTTTAACATAAAAATATTAGTTGTTTATTTTTTAAACATATATGTATGAGCACATATATTTTTAATAGATCTTGATTAATTTATTGTTGCGATAAACTTGTTACATACAAGTATGAATGTGTGTAAGTATGAAATTTACTATATTTATGTTTGTGAATAGTTTCGTGCATAGTCAATATAACACTATTGAAGTTAAATATTGTTGATTCATCTAATTTTTAGAAGCTGTTAATCGTTAGATTAGGAAATCTAGTTTAGATTTTTCAAATATAGTATGACATAAATAAGTATATAATAATTTAAAAAATTATTATATTTGTGTGTATAGATCACTATTATTATAATATTCTTACATTAAGATACAATAAATAGATATATTTTGTTTCTAGTGTTATTTTAAAAAATAATAGGTTTTTTTAAAACTATACATAATCTCTCAGTTATTCCAATATTTATATTGGTTCGATGTAAAATATGGCGTTTTTATTTGTACTGGATACTACTAGGTTTTAGTTATTTCTAAAATGTAAACAAATTTCTTAATATTTCAATTTATATATTAGTTGATTTTTAAAATATGCCCGGACTTGGAATTGAACCAAGGACACGAGGATCTTCAGTCCTCTGCTCTACCGACTGAGCTATCCGGGCTTGTTAGTTTTGATTAATATTTTTGGTTGCTACAAACAAAGAATTTGATTGTATTATCTTTATTCTATTCATTTCGTCAATATATTTTATTTGTTAATAAAAATTATTATCTAATAATATTTCAAAATACCAAATAATTCTAGATTTTGTATTAATTCACATCAGTAATATTATTTAAATTAAACAATATAAATAGCAATAAACAGATATTGTTCTTTACTTTTATCAGAAATTGTACAATGTTACTATTTGGAATAGTAATTTTTATTTTTATTAATTTTTTAAATAAATAATTTTTATAAAATTCTAGAGTATAAAGTTCGATTCTAATACCTATTTGTTGGAGTAAGTATACTGGGTTGCATTGCGTGTTTGGTTACAAATTAGTTTTATCTTACTATATAAGCTATCAGTATTATAGTAATGCAGATTGCATCCACGACAAGTAGTTTGGTTCTCCATCTATAATGGGTAATGCTAATAATTCTGGAACTTCATAAGGATGTAACTTTTTAATTGTTGTGAATACTGAATCTTTTAAAAAATTTTTTGTTTTAATTAATAATTGTAATTCAGTATGATCTTTCAGGGTGGTTTCCCAATAATAAAATGAGCGCACTTTATGTAAAGTTATGCATGCTGCCAGTTTATTATTTAGTAATGTTTTTGTGATATTTACAACAACAGACATATTGTCTGGGACAGTACATAAAATTATTATCATATCTCTCTCTTTAAACAATCAAAAACTATCCATCCATAAATTTTACATTTATAGTGAAATATTTGTACTCTGTTTTTAACAAAAGTCAATTATTTTAGTATATATCGATTTTTTATTGTATTGTGTTTGTATTGCTTTTTATGTCAATTAAATTAAATAGTGTTTGTAAATGTAATGCTAATTGTAACGAAAATTGATCGGTATGAATAACGGATAGACTTGCTTATTTATGAGGATAAAGATATTTATATACGTAAAAAATTTTTCACCCCCCCTTGAAGCAATCTTGAATGCCCCCATTTTAAGTATTGTCCTGAAGTGGTGAATATTAACAAAATTTGCATCTAATGTTCGATATAAGAAATTGTTAATATGGTATGCAAATAGTTAGATAATATAATTAGGGAGCATTAAATGAAAATTCGTCCATTGCATGATCGTGTAATTGTTAAACGTAAAGAGGTTGAATCAAAATCTGCAGGAGGTATCGTATTGACTGGATCTGCAGCAGGAAAATCTACACGTGGAGAGGTATTGGCTGTTGGTCATGGCCGTGTTTTGGAAAACGGGGGGATAAAAGCTTTAGACGTTCGTATTGGTGATACCGTGATTTTCAATGACGGGTATGGTGTAAAAGTGGAGAAAATTGATAATGAAGAAGTATTAATTATGTCAGAAAGCGATATCCTTGCTATCGTTGAGAAATAATTCGCGACTAACTTATTAATTGAACTAAAAATTTTTAAGGAAAATGAAATGGCAGCTAAAGATGTAAAATTTGGTAATGATGCTCGTGTTAAAATGCTGCGCGGTGTGAATGTGTTAGCCGACGCGGTAAAAGTTACTCTTGGCCCTAAGGGTAGAAATGTGGTGTTAGATAAGTCTTTTGGAGCTCCAGTTATAACTAAGGATGGGGTATCTGTAGCTCGAGAAATTGAATTAGAAGATAAATTTGAAAATATGGGCGCTCAAATGGTGAAGGAGGTTGCTTCTAAAGCAAATGATTCTGCAGGTGATGGAACTACTACTGCTACTGTTTTGGCTCAGTCTATAGTGAATGAAGGATTGAAAGCTGTAGCTGCTGGGATGAATCCTATGGATTTAAAACGTGGGATTGATAAAGCAGTGGTTGCTGCAGTAGAGGAGCTGAAAAAATTGTCTGTTCCTTGTTCGGATCCTAGAGCTATTGCTCAAGTAGGTACTATTTCTGCAAATTCTGATGAAACTGTTGGTAAACTTATTGCGCAAGCAATGGATAAAGTAGGAAAAGAAGGAGTGATTACCGTAGAAGAAGGATCTGGTTTGCAGGATGAATTAGATGTGGTTGAAGGTATGCAGTTTGATCGTGGTTACCTATCTCCTTATTTTGTCAATAAACCTGAAAGCGGTACAGTAGAATTGGAGCATCCTTTCATTCTACTGGCAGATAAAAAGATTTCTAATATTAGGGAAATGTTGCCTATATTAGAATCTGTTGCGAAAGCAGGAAAACCATTACTTATTATTGCTGAAGATGTTGAAGGAGAAGCTCTGGCTACTTTAGTAGTAAATAATATGCGTGGCATTGTCAAAGTAACTGCTGTAAAAGCTCCAGGTTTTGGTGATCGACGTAAAGCTATGTTACAAGATATAGCTATCTTGACTGCAGGAACTGTGATTTCTGAAGAAATTGGATTAGATTTAGAAAAAGCAACACTGGAGGATATGGGACAAGCTAAACGTATAGTCATTACTAAGGATTCTACTACTATTATTGATGGAGTTGGTAATAAATCTGCTATAAATAGCCGTGTGGCTCAAATTAATCAACAACGTGATGAAGCTACTTCTGATTACGATCGTGAGAAACTTCAGGAACGTGTTGCTAAATTAGCTGGTGGGGTTGCGGTAATTAAAGTTGGAGCAGCTACTGAAGTAGAAATGAAGGAAAAGAAGGCACGTGTAGAAGATGCATTACATGCAACTCGTGCTGCTGTAGAAGAAGGTGTAGTGGCAGGCGGTGGTGTAGCTTTAATTCGCGTGGCAAATGCTATTAGAAATTTATGCGGTGATAATGAAGATCAAAATGTGGGAATTAAGGTAGCTCGTCGTGCAATGGAAGCTCCGTTGCGGCAGATTATGGCTAATGCTGGGGAAGAACCATCAGTAATAGCTAATAATGTTCGATCCGGGGAAGGCAATACTGGATATAACGCTGCTACTGAAAAATATGGTAATATGATCGAGTTAGGAATTTTAGACCCTACTAAAGTGACTCGTTCTGCTTTGCAATATGCTGCATCTATTGCAGGTTTAATGATTACTACTGAATGTATGGTTACTGAATTACCTAAAGAAGATAAACCAGATTTAGGAAGTGCAGGAGCTGGTGCTAATATGGGCGGCATGATGTAATTTTCATTAGAATATAATATAATCACCACCGAACTAAACAACCCTAATCTAAATATAGAAAGAAGATTAGGGTTGTTTAGTTCGGTGGGCATCGTGAGGTTATTTTAGAACTAATTTGTTTATGGTACTGTATAGCATTAACGAATTTAAAACTGGACTTAAAATTATTCAAAATGATGAACCATGTGTTATTATTAGTAGTGAATCTATAAAGCCTGGTAAAGGACAATCTTTTAGTCGTGTGCGGTTTAGACAAATAATATCTGGAAAAATTTTAGAAAAGACTTTTAAGTCTGGAGATTTGTTAAGATCAGCTGATCTTTATGATGTCAGCTTGATTTATGTATATCATGATAGTGAATTTTGGTATTTTATGGATGAAAAAAATTTTGAAGAGATCGCTATTACTTCAAAAATAATAGGAGATAACTTTAAATGGATTACCGCTCCACTACATTATGTAGTGACTTTATGGAACAACGTGCCAATTCTTATAACTCCTCCTAATTGTATAGAACTGAAAGTGATCAACACTACCTCAATAAAAAAGAATCACTCTGGATCATCTGAAACTAAATTAGCTACTGTAAATACTGGAGCTATGATTAAAGTTCCGATTTTTATTCAATCAGGAGAGTTAATTAAAATAAATACTCGCTCAGGAACATATATCTCTCGAGCAAAGTAAATATTTACTAGATGTACATATCTATTTTGTTGCATAATAATTTGCATTAGGATAATTAGAATCAAAATTATTAATAAATAGTTGATTATTATAAGCGCATATAGGTATATATGGTAGTTTTAACCCATTATTTTGGTAATATTCTATGATTAACATATGTATTTGATGGCATAAGGGCATACGAAGCTTTATGTCTGATATATGCATTCGTATTTCAAATACAGGTAGTCCTTGTTGTAAATCCACTAAATATACTTCTGGAGGTGGAGTATTTAAGGCAAGAGAAGAGTTTTTTACTATTTGTAGTAAGATTTGTACTATCTTTTTGGCATCTGTTTTTAATGGAGCTGGCACGCGTAATACTACGCGTGTTAATGTATCCGATAAAGACCAGTTAATAAATTGTTTTGTAATAAATTCTTTGTTTGGAACAATAATTTCTTTATGATTCCAATCAGTAATGATAGTTGCGCGAGTATTAATTCGAGTAATATTACCAGTAAGATTACTAATAGTTACAGTATCGCCAATACGAATTGGTTTTTCAAATAATATTATTAAGCCAGAGATGAAATTGGCAAAAATTTCTTGTAATCCAAAACCTAATCCTACACCTAATGCTGCTACTAACCATTGTATTTTAGTCCATTCTATGCCTATCAATGAACATCCTATTATTCCTCCAAAAAACATCAAGATGTATTTAGTTAACGTAGTAATAGCATATCCTGTGCCTGGTGTAAGATCTAAATGCTGTAAAAAAGTGAGTTCTAGAAATGCTGGCAAATTTCTTACTGTTTTTGTGGTAATAACAATTACTAAGACAGAAATAATAAATGAATTTAACGTGATAGGTTGAATATTATCTACACCTTTTATAGTAGAAGTAACATCCCATAATGTAATATTTTCTAAAAAAGAGAATGCTGAATACAATTCAGACCATAATAAAGTAGTTAACAATAAGGCAATAAGAGTGATAATAGATCGTATTAGTTGCAATGACTGAGTACTAATAGTATCTAAATCTAAAATCTTTTTATTGCTTTTATCATTAGATGCTGATTTGTTAGTTTGTAATTGATAAGAATTTGATTCATTATTATACTTTCTTAGATGTAATTGAGTGGCCCGTCTTTGTTTAGCTCGTTCAAAAGCAATACGACGTCTCTGAATGGATGTCCATCTACGAATAATATGGTATACGATTAGTAATATAATCCAAATAAATAATGATGTTTCTAATCGCGCTAATAATGCCTGAGCAGCGAATAAATAGCCTAAAATACAAGAAATCGCTGCTATTATTGGCGCGCATATCAGAATATTCCACAAAGAACGATTAATGATATTATCAGAAGAATCATATTTATTTAAATATAAAGGTAAACCAGAACATTTTAGATTATTGGTAATGAATGTTAAGTAAATACATAGAAAAATAAAGCATAATCGTCCTAAAGTATTAGAAAACTCTCTATCGTTATAGTTATTAAATATAGTTAGCATCATGACTAAAAAAACAACTGTTATAACAGCCCAAATATAATGATGTGAAAAAACTTGTTGAACTCTTTTTTTTGGCCAACCAAAATGGATAATGAACAGTCCTTTTGGAGAGGCAAAATAAACGCCCACTATAAATACCCATAATATAAAAGTTGTAGCATTAATTTCATCATTAATTTCTACAGAAATAGGGTATAACCAAGCTTGATTTAAACTATATCCTATGACCGCCCATAAAATTGGGATTGGTAATGCTATTAACATTGAGTACCATATATTATATAAAGTAAGCAAAAAATTATCTTGATTTACTTTACCTATTTTTTTACTAGATCGTTTTAAAAATTCTTGATAATAACGATGTGCAGTAAAATGAAATACAATTGATCCAATAAAACATACTATTATTAGTATTAAGGTTTTTTGATCAGAAAAAATCATTTTCAAAATATATATTATTTGATGATCAAATTTATTTGTAGTTAATAATCTGTATAAATCATGATAAATTTCTAACGGGTAGGATATAGTAATTGGATGCACATCAGCTACCCAAAATAAATGACGATGTGTAGCTTTTTGTACATCTTGTAATGCTTCTTTAAGTTCTGCATAAGAAATTTTTAATTTTGTTAATTCAAGGATTTGTGTATCATAATTATTTAATAATGAAGTAATAAGATTACGTTGTATAGTTAATTTTTTTTCAAGAATATGTTTTTGTGGTAATGTTAATGACAATCCATCGTCTTGTTTACTTTGTGATGATATTAATATTAAATTATTTAATTGATTTTCATATTGAAGACGTTTAGCTCTTAATTGAGCCATATCATGATCTATCTGTTGCGATTTAGGCATTTTTGGTAACTTTGAAACTTGAGAACGTAGTGTTTCTCCAAGAGCTGGAGATTTATCTAACCACTGTGCTTGTTCAAGCAAATTAGCAAAAGTTTGACGTACTTGTAATGTATATGATGTAACTTCTTGTTTTTTAGATATGATACTGTTTATATGATGTACTTGTTGTTTTAAAATAATTGAAAGATCACGATTGATTTGTATTTGATTGATGATGGACTTTGGTAATGTATTATTCTTTTCTGATAATATTTTTTCATTATATTCAATAGGTTGTTTTGCTTCATTTTGACATAAATAATTTAATTGGTTTTTTAATATTTTCAGTTCATTACTTATACATTTATATTTTTTTTTTAATAATTCTGATCGAAGTTGGGATAATTCTTTACGATTGTTGGCGCTTAATTGAGCGAGTTCAAGTTCGGCTACTTTTAATTGTCTAGCTGCCTGTTCTGCTTGTAATACAGTAAATTTGGTTTGTTCTATCGGAGTACTTATATTTACAACAGGTAATATTTGTTGTCGTGTTAAATTATTTAATATATTTTTAGCTACAGTTTGTTGTTCTGGTAATAATATTAATGATTTGTTAATTGAAGATATATAATCTTGTTCTTGTTTCAATTTTTTTGACAAATCTGTTAATTGATTATTAATTTGGAGTATTTTCTGTTTTAGTTCATGAGCAGAAAGATTATTATTAATATTAATATTTTGATTAGAGATATTGTTGTATTCTTTACATAATTGAAGAGCTATACATGGAAAATCATCTATTATTTTTTGATATTCTTTAATTTTAATATTAGAAGATTTTCTTTCAGAAATAAAATATAAAGTAGATTGTAGATTTTTTATAATGGATTTTTGATGAATGTCAATATGTTCTTGTTGTTGTGCATATTGTAAATATTTTTTAATTTCGTGTTCTTCTAAAAAATCGTAAGAAAATATTATCAGTGAATACAAACATCCTACAATAAATATCAATAAAGAAAAATATTCAAAAAATACGGATTTCTTTTGAAAAGAAACCATATTATGTACAATATTATTGCATGATTTTAGATAATGCATAATATGTGAGGATTATTTCTCTTTGTTTTGATTACATCCTTGTGCTAAAGGCATTCCAATACGAGCAATATCGTATGGTTTTAATAGATTGTTTAATATAACCTTTTTGTTATCGAATAAGTTAATAACAGTAGATCCTAATTTAAATAACCCCATTTCATGTCCCTTTTGTAATATAATTGAATCCTCAATATTTGAAGTATTTGGGTAACGCCAATGTTTAACAATACCTTCTCTTGGCGGGGTAATTGTTCCTAACCATGTAGTTTCAATGCTTCCTACTATTATAGTTCCAACTAAAATTTGAACCATATAACCAAAATCCGTTTCAAATAAACAGATGACTCTTTCATTTCGAGAAAATATATTAGGTATATTTTTTGTAATTTTTGGATGTACTGAAAATAAATTGCCGGGTATATACAACACCTCACGCAGTGTGCCCGTACAAGGCATGTAGACGCGATGACAATTTTGTGGAGGTATATAAATGATAACGAAGCTCCCATCATTAAAATAGTCAATGATGTTATCATGTCCTGCTAGTAATCCATCTAGATGATAAGGAATTCCTTTTATTTGGAAGGTATTTGTTTGATTTATTTTTCCTATTTGAGTAATAATTCCATCAGCCGGCATAACTAATGTAGATAGATCAGTATCTATAGGTCGAGAATGATTACGCAATTTTCGAGTGAAAAACTCATTAAATGTTGTATAATTGGATGGATCGGGTTTATCGAACTCTTTCATGTCTATTTTATAGATACGAATAAATAATTGAATAATATAATGTGTTATCCATCCGCCTTTCCATGAAGCTCCCAGTCCTAATAAATAAGTAATCCAATATTTTGGTAATAAGTACTGCAGTAGAACTTGTATTTTTTCTAACATAATGTGTACCTAATTTTTAGATTATTAATTTTTAGTTAATGATTATAGCGATTATATATCTTGCTGTTAACTGTTTATAAATTCACATTATTCTCAGATATCAATATAACATATAATATGGTTGTATATTGTATAAAAGTGCGCAAAAGTATGCTAAACTTTCGACTTTAAAACGAAGTTAAGTTTTTTTTAAGAAGAAGTTATAAAATAATAGTGATAAATATACAAATTTTATTCAATAGTATAATAATTCATATTTAACATTTAATGTGTATTTATATTATAATAATATGCATGAACATACATAAAATATATTAAATATATTTTATTTAATAAAAATCAGCATAATATTAAAAAATAAAAGTGTTTATGGGTAAAATTTATGTGCGTAATTAAACATTAAGTAATATAACGTACAGGTGAAGTTGATGCATGATAAGAATTTAATATGGATTGATTTAGAGATGACTGGATTGGATCCGGAGAACGATCGGATTTTGGAAATAGCTACAGTGATTACTGATAGTAAACTGAATGTTTTATCAGAAGGTCCTGTTATAGCGATACATCAATCTGAATATCAGTTATCGTTAATGAATGATTGGAATGTACGTGTTCATAGTTTTACTGGATTATTAGAAAAAGTTAGATCTAGCAAATTAGATGAGATAGATGCGTCTAATTTGACAGTAAATTTTTTAAAAGATTGGGTTCCTTTTAAAAAATCACCGATATGTGGAAGTAGTATAGCTCAGGATCGTCGGTTCTTATTTAGATACATGCCAGAATTAGAATCATATTTTAGTCATCATTACTTGGATGTTAGCACTATTAAAGAATTAATGATTCGTTGGAGACCAGATTTGATATCTGGATTGAAATTACACAAAACTCATCGTGCATTGGAAGATATTCGTGAATCTATTATAGAATTGATGTATTATCGTAGATATTTTATAAAATTGAAAGATAATACATGACTTATCATATAAGTATCATTTGGTCATATTTAAGATGAAATATTACTATAAAATAATTAATTAGCATAAAAATTTATTGATATAAATAGCTATATGTATATTAATGAGTGGTAATTTTACGGTTTTGATTTTTATTTTAAATAAGCGGGAATAGCTCAGTTGGAAGAGTACAACCTTGCCAAGGTTGGGGTCGCGAGTTCAAGTCTCGTTTCCCGCTTTATTTAATTTATTACAATGTTTTGTGTATTGATTATATTATACATTAATATCAACATTAATAAATTTTGAGACTGGGTACATATTTACATATGTAACATAGTAAATTATAAATTTTTATTTAATTTTCAAATAATTGAATGATTGTTTGTATTTATGGAAGTAAGGATTTCTTATACTTAGGAATGTGGACGTACTGAATTATTACGTGTTAATTCTAATGATAAATCAGCAGTGTATATCTTTTTTCAATATATTTAGCACTTATTATTTTATTAATTCCTTGATAAATGCGAATCTTTATCAAAAAATTAATACTGTTGTGATGCAGTATGTAATACATTGACTCAATGTTTGATATATTATCATGTTTTTACATATGATATATATGTTCAAATGGTAAGAACTTTTACATTAAGTTTTTATATTGTTTTATGTGGAGATTATTTTGTTGCATAAGATCTTAAATTATATTGAAGATGAAAAAATGTGTATTAATGTTGCCTGATGAATCAAAAACCTTGCTATTAGGTGCTATATTGGCTTCTGTTTGTGTTCGAAGCTGTGTAATTTATTTAAATGGTTATGTGGGATCTGGAAAATCTGTTTTTTGTAAAGGTTTTTTAAACGCATTAGGACATGTTGGACATATAAATAGTCCAACTTACACTTTGATTGAACCTTATATTTTAACGAATTGGCATGTGTATCATTTTGATTTTTATCGGTTAACTTCTTCAGAAGAACTTGAATATATGGGAATTAGAGATTATTTTGATAATGGAAATACTGTATGTTTGATAGAATGGCCGAAACAAGGAATGGGAATCTTACCAACAGAAGATATTTCAGTAACAATGTACTATCATGATTGTAAAAAATCTAGGAAAGTAGTTATAGAATCTTTTAGTAATTTAGGTCATGGAATGCTAGGTGATTTATTATCGTATTGGAAATTGCATATATGAAGTTGAAATATGAAATAGTTTTTGTAATGATGATCTTATCAAAATACTTATGCATTGAACCGATAATAGCATCAACTCTTAGCGCAATCTCTGTTACGAATAATAAAAATCAATCTACAGTAATGCTAGATTGTGCTGTTGTTCCAGTTTATATGATATTTTCTTTGCATAATCCAGAAAGAATTGTAATAGATCTTCTAACAGCATCTAAAGTTGAAAAAGATATATTTCCAATAAATTTTAACGGTTCCAATTTAGTTAGATGTATTCGAACAAACACATCTATTAATCATCAAAATATACGTATAGTATTAGATTTAACTTGTCCTTCAAATATAGGAACAGTAACACAAAAACAAATAAAAGAAAATTATCGTATTATATTGACAATTTTGAAAAAGAAAACATTTTCTGTAGCTGCTGATGAAATAAAACTTCATGAGATGCCGCCCATCATGGTTCGTAAAACTAGCGCATATGTAAATAAAGTAATAAATCACCACCACCAAAAAAAAATAATAGATACGCAATTTAAAAAAAATCAAAATCCCAAACAGGTATTGTCTCCGATTATTGTAGCAATTGATGCTGGACACGGAGGGCAAGATCCAGGAGCTATGGGACGTCATGGTGGGATATATGAAAAAAATATTACGATTAAGATAGCTAAAAAACTAAAAATGTTATTGGATTCAGATCCGAGCTTTAAAGCTGTAATGATCCGAGACGGGGACTATTTTTTATCGGTTATGGAACGTTCTAATTTGGCGCGAAAAAGAGGAGCAAATGTTTTAATTTCTATTCATGCGGATTCTGCTTTAAACGCTAATGTTCGAGGAGCGTCAGTTTGGGTATTATCTGATCGTCGTGCTAAAAGTGAAATGATACGTTTATTACAATGTAGTGAAAAACATTCAGAGTTATTAGGAGGATTAGGAGATTTACTAACTAGTTATTGTAATGATCCATATTTTAGCCATTTAGTTTTAGATTTACAGTTTGGTTATGCTAAACGAGTAGGGTACGATATTGCGGTGCATATGTTACATCAATTAAAAAATATTGCTCCCTTACATAAGAATACACCTGAGTATTCTAGTTTTGCTGTATTACGATCTCCTGATATTCCATCTATTTTAGTAGAAACTGGATTTATTAGTAATATAAAAGAAGAGTATCTTCTTGTTAGTAATCTTTATCAAGAAAAAATAGCTAATGCTTTGTACAAAGGTTTACGTTCTTATTTTATAAAATCACAAAAAAAACCGTTAGATTCCTCGCAAGTAAAAAAGACATATGTTGCTGCAAGTTAATAAATGATCAGTATTACTACATCGGTACTGTTATTATGAAAATTAAATTTTTTAAAAAATTATTATCAATATTTATTGTATACTTTTATGTATAAGAGTTAATATGTTCGTTGAAATAATGTAATTTATTCATGATTAATGTACTTATACGACTTATGAAGATAATATTTTTATATTGTATAAATTGAGGGAAAATAGTATTAAACGTCGTCAACCATTAGTTATATTTTTAATGGGTCCTACAGCTTCTGGAAAAACAAGTGTAGCTATAGCTTTAAAAAAAAGAAACATAAAAATAGATATTATTAGTGTTGATTCAGCTTTGGTATATCGTGGTATGAATATCGGTACAGCCAAACCTGTTCCTGAAGAATTAAAGATTGCTCCTCATAAACTAATAGATATTCGTGATCCATTTGAATGTTATTCAACAGCAGATTTTTGTCACGATGCAAATAATGAAATAGAAAAAATTATAAAATTAGGACATACGCCTTTTCTAGTTGGAGGAACAATGTTATATTTTAAAAATTTACTGGAAGGTTTGTTTTTTTTACCAACAACTAATCAAAGAATTCGTGATGATCTGGAATGTGAAGCTCAAAAAATAGGATGGATAAATATATATAATTTACTTAAACATGTTGATCCTGTTGCTGCTAATAAAATTCATTTAAATGATCATAAAAGAATAATTCGAGCATTAGAAATTTTTTTTGTTTCTGGTAAAACCTGGACAGAGTTGAAATTAATTGTTGGTCTCAAATTGAAATATCAAGCATACCAATTTGCTATTGTTCCATCAAGTCGTGAAATTTTAAATAAACGAATTGAGCAACGGTTTTATAGAATGTTAGAAATTGGATTTGAAGATGAAGTGAGTAAATTATTTAATTGTTCTTATTTACATAAAAAAGAAGTAAGATCATCTATTTCTTGTGTTGGTTACCGTCAGATGTGGGAATATTTATCTGGTGATATTAACTACAATCAGATGATAATTAAAGGGATTTGTGCTACTCGACAACTTGCAAAACGGCAACTAACTTGGTTACGCAAATGGCCAAATTTACATTGGCTATGTAGCGATAATTTATCTGCTGCAATTGACAGTATATCAAAAATATTAACAAAAAATTAATTTTTTGTATAAAATTTTGAAAAATAAACTTGGAATTATATAATTTTTTGGATTATTTAAAATGATAAAAAATAAATTTTAAGGAAATCGAAAAATGAACAAAGGTCAATCATTACAAGATCCATTTCTGAATGCACTACGTCGAGAACGCATTCCAGTTTTTATTTACTTAATAAATGGTATTAAATTACAAGGAGAAATTGAGTCTTTTGATAAATTTGTGATACTTTTAAGAAATACAGTTAATCAAATAATTTATAAACATGCTATATCTACCATTGTGCCTTCTCGTATCGTCCCATACTATATCAGTAATCGTCATAGTTAAACATTTCTTACTATAATCGTATAATCGTTTATTTCAGAAAATTTCTTGCCTTTTTGCATATGATTATATATTAAACTTGATTATTACTATCAAGTAGTATTAAGTGTAGTATACTGTGGAGTTGTTTAATTAATTCTATTATATGTGATTATGTATATTAAATTTATTTGGAGTAGTTATTGTTGTATGATTTAAATGTTTTTGGTAAACAAGCTATATTGGTTCATACTATTTTTTCCAAAAAAAAAGAAGAGAAAAATTTTAATTTAGAAGAATTTTTATCTTTATCTTCTACAGCAGGAATACAAATTCAAGGTATTCTTACTAGCCATTGTAAAACTTACAATAGTAAATATTTTATTGGAACTGGAAAAGTATTAGAGCTTGAACAAATAGTTAAAAATAATCCTGTATCTATTATATTGTTCAATTGCATTTTATCCCCTCATCAAGAACGTGATCTTATGCATTTATTACAATGTAAAATAATTGATAGAAATCAATTAATTCTTAATATTTTCGCGCAACGTGCGCGTACATATGAAGGTAAACTACAAGTAAAATTAGCTCAATTACGTCATTTAAATTCTCGTTTAGTACATGAATGGAGTCATCTTGAACGTCAAAAGGGCGGGATTGGTTTGCGAGGAGGATCAGGGGAAATGCAATTAGAAAGTGATCGTCGTTTGTTGCGTAAAGAGATTACTCAAATCTTATTGCGTCTAAAGAAAATAGAAAATCAAAGAGAGCAAAATAGAAGACATCGGTTAAGAATTGGAGCACCTACTGTTTCTTTAGTAGGATATACAAATGCTGGAAAATCTACTCTATTTAATACGATGACCGCGTCAAATGTTTATACAGCAGAAAAATTGTTTGCTACTCTCGATCCTACATGCAGACGTATTGTGTATAAAGGAGGTTCTAATGTTATATTATCAGATACGGTAGGTTTTATTCAAAATTTACCACAAGGTTTGTTATCTTCTTTTAAGGCAACTTTACAAGAAACAATACAAGCAACATTATTATTACATGTCGTAGATGTTTCTAACGAAAGATTTGAACAAAATATTAATACAGTACATTATATTTTAAATAGTATGAATATTCATAACACTCCAATACTTTTAGTGATGAATAAAATAGATCAATTAAAAAAAACATTACCACATATTGACCGGGATCATGATAACCGTCCAATACGAGTATGGATATCTGCTCAAGACAATTTGGGTATTTCTTTATTAATACAAGCTCTTAATGAGCTGTTATTAAATAATATGATTTCTTATGAATTACGAATGCCTATAAATAATGATTTATGCCAAAAATTATATAGGTTGCAAGTTGTTAAAAAGTATTGGGTTGAAGATAATAATTATGTTAGATTAAAGATATATTTGTCTTCTATAGATTGGTGTCGTTTGTTAAAAAATAATAAATTATTAATAGATTATATTATTTAATATTTTTAAAATAAGGAATTATGATGTATATCACTCATATAATATGTGAGGCAAAATATGATTTTTAATTTTTTTAATAACTACAAATATATTCATGATCCATGGGGGGATCATGATAAAAATGATGTAAATAGTTCTTCTTCCGAAGATAAAAATAAATCTAAATTTAACATATTAGATCCAGATAAATGCTTAAATAAAATAAATGATAAATTAAATATATTTAGTAATAAAAATAAAGATATAAAAAAATTTTCTAAAAACAAAAATTTTTTTATAATTTTAATATTGATTATCGTTATTTTTGTATGGATTTTTAGTGGTTTATATACTATTAAAGAAGCAGAACGTGGAGTAATTTTAAGATTTGGAAAATATCATCATTTAGTGCAGCCAGGGTTAAATTGGAAACCTACTTTTTTTGATGTTGTAATCCCAGTAAATGTAGAATCGGTACGTGAATTAGCAGCATCTGGCATGATGTTGACTTCAGATGAAAATGTAGTTCGAGTAGAAATGAATGTGCAGTATCGTATAACTGAACCGAAAAATTATTTGTTTAACGTTATTGACGCAGATGATAGTTTGCGTCAAGCTACTGACAGCGCATTGCGTGGAGTTATTGGTAAGTATAATATGGATCGTATTTTAACTGAAGGGCGTACAGTAGTGCGTAGTGATACCCGAAGAGTTTTAGAAAAAACGATATATCCTTATAATATGGGTATTACTTTATTGGATGTAAACTTTCAAACAGCTCGTCCACCAGAAGAAGTAAAAGCAGCATTCGATGACGCTATTGCTGCTAGGGAAAATGAACAACAATATATTCGAGAAGCTGAAGCTTATGCTAATGAAGTACAACCACGTGCCAATGGACAAGCACAACGTATCTTAGAAGAAGGTCGTGCATATAAAGCACGCACTATTTTAGAAGCGCAAGGAGAAGTACAAAGATTTTCAAAAATTTTGCCGGAATATAAAGCAGCTCCTGAAATTACTCGTGAGCGACTATATATAAATTCTATGGAACGTGTATTGAGCAATACTAGAAAAATATTCATAAACTCAAAAAATACTCAGAATGTATTATTATTGCCTTCAGGTCAAGTAAAGAAAATTAAAAATAATAACGGAAAAGTTGAATATTCTGATAACATTGATAACACTGATGATACTTTTAATTTAAACAAAATATGTGTTACCGATGACTCTAATACTGATCATTCAAAGTTAACATCGAAAATTAGTCAACCGTCTCGGCATACAAATACTATAGCTGAAGAAAAATCTTTAGATAAAAGACAAGCTAATACACAACGTGTTAATATTATGCGTAAAGGGAGAGAGTCATAAATGATACGAAATGTTTTTTCATTCTTTATATGTATAATAGTAGTAGTATTGTTTTTTTCTTTATTTACGATAGAAGAGGGGCATAAAGGTATTATATTACGTTTTGGCAAAGTATTGCGTGATACAGATAATAACCCATTAATCTATAATCCTGGATTACATATAAAAATTCCATTTATTGAGACAATAAAAATTTTAGATTCACGTATTCAAACTATGGATAATCAAGCAGATCGCTTTGTTACTATGGAAAAAAAAGATTTAATTATTGATTCTTATATTAAGTGGCGTATCAGTGATTTAAGCCAATATTATTTAGCAACAGGGGGGGGTGATATTTCCCAAGCAGAAGTATTAATAAAACGAAAATTTTCTGATCGATTACGCTCGGAATTGGGAAGATTAAATGTTCAAGGTATTGTGACAGATTCACGAAATAGATTAATGACTGATGTACGCGCATCGTTAAACAATGGTACTTCAGGAGAAGAAGCGATTGCATCATGTCCTAACAATATTAAAAATTTTAACCTTAATTCAGAAAAATACGATATTTCAGAACAAAAACAGTATCGGGTTTCTAATGTGGTCAATCCAAACAGTATGGCCGCATTGGGTATTGAGATAGTAGATGTGCGGATTAAACAAATTAATTTGCCAACAGAAGTATCTGATGCAATTTATCAGCGCATGCGAGCAGAACGTGAGGCCGTTGCTAGACGTCATAGATCTCAGGGACGGGAAGAAGCAGAAAAATTACGTGCTACTGCAGACTATGAGGTCACACGTACTTTAGCTGAAGCCAAACGTCAGTCTTTAATTATTCGAGGAGAAGCTGATGCAGAAACTGCAAAACTGTATGCTACTACTTTTAATGAGGATCCATCATTTTATGCTTTAATACGTACTTTACGTGCATATGAAAATAGTTTTAAGAAAAATAATAATGATCTAATGGTGTTAAGCACAGAAACTGATTTTTTACGTTTTATGCAATCTCCACAAGTTCTGCCGAGTATTAACAAATTAAAATCTTATGATTAATAAGTACCCATATTATATACATTATAAGCAAGTATTATTTGTTATACTTTATATACCTAATCTTTATAGGAAATAATTATTTAAATTAATAGGTGACTTTAAGAAATGGTTAGAAGTGTTGTTGTATTAGGAGCTCAATGGGGCGATGAGGGTAAAGGAAAAATAGTTGATTTGTTAACTTCACAAGTTCAATATGTGGTGCGTTATCAAGGAGGACATAATGCTGGTCATACTATTGTAGTAGGCCAAAAAAAAATTACTTTGCATTTAGTTCCTTCTGGTATTTTACATAATCATGTAACTACTATTATTGCTGGTGGGGTTGTAATATCACCAGTATCTTTAATAAAAGAAATAGAAATGCTGAAAAAAGCAGGTGTATCAACATGTAAACGTATATTTATTTCCGCATCTTGTCCCTTAGTATTGTCTTATCATGTAGCAATGGATTTAGCTAGAGAAAATTATCAATCTTCTAAAACTATCGGTACTACAGGTTGTGGTATTGGACCAGCTTATGAAGATAATATAGCACGACGTGCGTTACGGGTGGGCGATTTATATAACATAGAAAATTTTAAAAATAAACTACAAGATACAATAAATTATTATAATTTTCAATTAGTTCATTATTACAAGATGAAACCTATTAATTATCATGTGGTTTTAGATGAAGTGATATCAACATCTGATATATTAATTGATATGATTGTTGATGTTCCCGAGTTATTATATGATGCTATAAAACGAGGAAATACGGTTATATTTGAAGGAGCTCAGGGTAGTTTATTAGATGTTAATCATGGAACATATCCTTATGTTACATCCACTCATACTATTTCCGGAAGCGTAAGTGTTGGTGTAGGGATTGGCATGGATTGTATTGATTATATTTTAGGTGTTGTAAAGGCGTATTCTACTCGTGTTGGGTTCGGTCCTTTTCCTACAGAACTATCGAACGAGATAGGTACTCGGTTGTGTATAAATGGAAATGAAATTGGTTCTACCACTGGACGTCGTCGTCGCACTGGTTGGTTTGATGCAGTAGCAGTACGATATTCTGTGAAAATTAATTCTTTCTTTTCATGTTGTTTAACAAAACTTGATGTTTTAGATGGTTTGGAAGAAATAAAAATTTGTATTGCGTATCGTAAGAAAAATGGGAAAGTAATATACAATTTTCCATGTTCTTTAGAAGAATTAGAAAATTTAGAACCGATATATGAAACATTACCTGGATGGAAAATAAGTACTGTAGGTATTACATCATTCCATAAACTTCCTAAGGAGTCGCAATATTACATTAAACGTATAGAAGAAATTATTGGGATTCCTATCAATATTATTTCTACTGGTTCAGAACGTTCAGCGATAATAGTATTATGTAATCCATTTAATTCTTAATTAACACAAGGAACTGATACTTTATTTTAAATAAAATAATTATTTGTTTGATATATATATTTCATTTATATTAATATTCGGTGATAATAAGTGAAACATTTGGATTTAATACTCAATTATAAATTTGAACTAATATTTTTTGTAATTTTTGGATGTGGAAACAGAGTATAAAATAGAATTAAAAAATGTTATTCTGTATTCATGTGTTTAAATTTTTAAAAATATTAGTTCAAATTTATCTACTAAAATAGAGTTGTTTTAGAAAATACGATGATCGAATTAGTGTACGGCATACATGCTGTAAAATCTGTTTTAGATAATAATGCAAAACAGATTTTATCTGTGTATATTACACAGAAATATAAAGATTTTCGTTTAAAATCGTTAATTGACCAGATAAAGCAATGTAAAATTAGCATTAAAACATGCGATCGTCAGCAATTAGATATTAAAGCGCAAGGAGCATTACATCAAGGAATTATTGCTGAAATAGTTCAAAGATATTGTATGAAAGAAAATGATTTGCCCAATTTTTTAATACAATGCAAAACTACACCATTATTGGTGATATTAGATGGAATTACTGATCCACGTAATTTGGGCGCATGTTTACGATCTGCAGATGCAGCTGGAGCTCATATAGTTATTGCGCCCCGTAATCGATCAGCTCGTTTGAATGGGACAGTTAGAAAAGTAGCTAGCGGCTCTGTAGAGCATATACCTTTTATGCAAGTAACTAATTTGACTAGGACATTGAAATTACTTCAAAACAATAATATTTGGATTATTGGTACTATAATGAAATCTAAACGTCTTATTTTTAATACTGAATTAATTAAACCATTAGCTTTTGTAATGGGTTCTGAAGGAAATGGTATTCGTCGTTTAACTCAAAAATATTGTAATGAATTAATTACTATTCCAATGTTAGGAACTGCTACATCATTGAATGTTTCAGTGGCTACAGGAATATGTTTGTTTGAAACGTTAAGACAACGTGGAAAGTATAAATAAATAATGATTGAATATATATATATTCAATCATCTAATTATAACATAAAGTATACATTATTATTTAAGATGTATGGTGTTAATCATAAAAGATTAACATGTATATATAAATTTCATTTATGTGAAATTAAGTAAAAGAAGATATAAATGTCCTATTATTTTTTAAGAATGTTACTAATTAAACAAAAATATTCTAGAATGAAAGGAATAAAGTATGCGTTATTATGAAATAGTTTTTATGGTTAATCCTGACTGCAGTGAACAAATATCTGGTATAATTAATAATTACACAGAAATCATTATAAATTCTAAAGGAAAAATTCATCGTATTGAAAATTGGGGGCGTCGTCAATTAGCATATCCAATTAATAAATTTAATAAAGCTTATTATATATTATTAAATATAGAAGTATCGCAAAATGTTATGCAAGAACTAAATAACGCTTTTCGTTTTAATAATCTGATCATACGTAGTATGATCATGCGAACTAAATGTGCAATATCTGACCCGTCTCCTATGATGAAAAAGAAAGAAGACAATCAAGAGAACCATGTTACTAATGCATAGTAAAATATTAAAATATACATATATTTTATATATAAAAATAATTTAAATGTTTTATTTAAATATATTTTAATAATTATACTCATTTAATTAAATGTTCATGAATTTTTAGTAACCAATAACAATTAAAACTATACAAACATGTTATTGTACACTGCATTGGATAAATATAATATTATCATTATATTAATTTAGTTAAATATAAAAGTTTATATAATAAATATGGAGTTAGTTATGGGGCGATTTGTACGTCATCGTAAGTTCTGTAGGTTTACAGCAGAAAAGTGTACTAATATTGATTATAAAGATCTTATTACAATACAACATTCTATTATAGAAAGTGGAAAGATTATTCCAAGTAGAATTACTGGAACGAGAGCAAAATACCAAAGACAATTAGCTCGTGCCATCAAGAGAGCGCGTTATTTATCTTTGTTGCCATATACTGATCATCATTAATAAATTTAGGATGAATATAGATTAGTGTGATTTTGTTATTAGAAAACATTGGAATAACAATGAAAATTATTTTGATTAATAACGTTGATAAACTTGGAAATATGGGATCAGAAATTACTGTGAAATCAGGTTATGCTCGTAATTTTTTAATACCAAAACATAAAGCAATGCCAGCTACAAAAAATAATATTACAATATTTAAAGAAAAGCAGCTTGAGTTGCAAAATAAAGCGATAGAAATGAAGACTAAGGCTGAACTTTGTGCAGAAACAATTAATAAATTAAAGAGTATTACTATTAGAGCTAAAGCAGGGGTTAAAGGAAAATTATTTGGTTCTATAGGTTCTCGCGATATTGCTGATGAAATTACAACGGCTTCTGGTTTTAAAGTATTTAAATCTCAGATTAGATTACCTAATCACAATGTATTGAGAACTACTGGTACGTATAACATAAATATACATATTTATAATGATATTTTTGCTAGAATAAACGTTATTATTAGTCCAATTATAAAGAACAAATGATCTTTCATGTAAATTACAAATTATAGTATGTGTAGTTATTAACACCTAAATGTAGTTCTTTCTATATATAGATTATTGGTATATTTTTTAATTTATGTTATGACGTATATAAAAGGTTATTAGGATATGTATTATGATATTCCATAATGGAATGATTGAAAAAATAAGTTATATTGCTCGTGCTGCTGGAACAGAAATCATGAAGATTTACAATGGGAGTTTAAAGTTAGATTCATACCAGAAGCTAGATCAATCTCCTGTAACTAATGCTGATTTACTCTCTCATAAGATTATCATGTATTCGTTACGAAATTTAACACCTGAAATTCCAGTGCTATCTGAAGAGGATATTACTAAATGGCAAGAATGCAGAGACGGAAATTGTTTTTGGTTGATAGATCCTTTAGATGGAACAAAAGAATTTTTATTGAGAAATGGCGCATTTACTGTGAATATAGCATTCATAGAATATGGTCAACCTATTATGGGAGTAGTGTATGTTCCTGCATATAATATACTGTATGCGGCAGATAATGGGCAAGTATGGAAGATTAATTATAGAGGAGAGCGTATAAGTATTTCAGTTCGTACATCTTGTTATCCGATGATAGTGATGAGTCGTAATGATGTTGATTATGATCAACATCATTTATGCAATTATTTGAAAAGATTTAAAAATTATAAAATTATTAATATTGGCTCATCGTTTAAATTTTGTTTAGTAGCGGAAGGTAGTGTACATTTTTATCCAAGGTTTTCTTGTACTAAGATTTGGGATACAGCTGCTGGACATGTTATAGCTAGATCAGCTGGTGCTATAATTAATGATTGGGATGGAAATGCTTTGCACTATAGAAATATAAATCAATCTTTTTTAAACTCAGGTTTTCAAGTTTCATCATATTAATTTTTATTGTATGTCTGTATTTTATTATCTATATAAATTGGTATAGATATATATGATTTCTGTCAATATTTAAATTTTATATTTTTAATATTGTTTGGGAGAGTGGCTACTAAAATATTAATGATTTGCTAAGAAGCATGGAATACTGGGTTTCATTTATTAATTATCAGATATAATCATATGTTATATAAAAATGAATAAATATATCTATTTATACTTAATAGATATGGAATAAAACAAAGTATTTCATAAAGGTGTTTCACAAACATACTGTATTTGTTAGTATAATGCTTTATTGTTTCATTTAAAAATTAAATATAATCAAGGATTTAATGTATGTTAAAGGAGCTTAAAAAATATATGATGGAAAGATCATATTTAATAGTTTATTTTTTCATACCGTTGATATGTAATAGTGATATTAACATAGTAATAGAAGGGTTAGATGGTGAATTAAATTATAATGTACGTAAGAAATTATCTGATGTTAATACTGACTGTAAATATGTAGATTTAGATTTAAAAAAAAATAGATAGTGCAGTTAGAGCTGGTTTGCGTCCATTAGGTTATTATGATCCAACGTTAATTTTTTCTTCATTTAAATCTTGTAATAAACAATCTGATCTACTAGTTATTAAAATTGAACCTGGATCTCCAATTATGGTGACTGAGGTAAATATTGTTATACATGGAGATGGGAGCAAAGATCATGATTATCAGAAAATGATAAAAGATGGGAAATCTTTTATCGGAACAAGATTAAAACATAGTGATTATGAACAATTAAAAAGTAAACTTTATAATTTAGCTTTATTTAAAGGATATTTTGATGCCGCGTTTCAAAACAGTCAACTTATTGTTATACCTTCACTTTGTCAGAGTATTTGGAATATAAATTTTTATAGCGGACAACGTTATTTTTTTGAGAAAATTAAATTTCATGGAAGTCAAATTAAAGAAGACTATTTAAAGAACATATCTAATATACATTCAGGAGAATATTACAATGCAGCGTCTGTTATGGAATTAAATCGTCGACTTTCTTCTACTAATTGGTTTGAATCAGTATCGATCTCTTCAGATTATACGCGTTATCAGCAAAAAAAAAAATTAATATTAGATATTTTTTTTTATCCTTGTGCTAAAAATAGTTTTGAAACTGGATCTGGTTATAGTATGGAAACAGGTCCACGCACTAAAATAATTTGGAAAAAACCATGGATTAATGCATATGGACACAGTTTAGAAAATAATTTTAGTTTGTCTACATCAGAGCAAGTTATTGATTTAAGTTATAAGATTCCAATTCTTCGTGATCCATTAGAACAATATTATTTATTACAGGGAGGGTTAATACATGAAGATATATATAATATTCGGTCTAGCATTATAACTATAAATATGGCTCGTTATTGGGATTGTTCCCACAAGTGGAAACGCGCAATTAATCTACATTGGTATCTTAATCATTATATTAACAATTATATTGTTAAAAATATAATATTAATTTATCCAGGAATAAGTATATATCGTGTTCGCAAGCGTGGTGATGTAATGCCGCATTGGGGGGATAGCCAGCGTTATGCGATTAATATATCTAATAATTGTTGGAAATCAGATATTAATTTTGTTGCTGTGCAGGCTCAAAATATTTGGATTCGAACATTATTAAAAAAACATCGGGTTTTAGTTCGTGGGAATTTAAGCTGGATAAATACTAATAATTTCTCATTTATTAATTCAATGTTACGTTTCTTTTCTAGTACAGATAGTGGCATTCGTGGATATAAATATTTAGATACTTATGAGAACTCTGAATGTTATACAAGAGTTGCTACTAAATTAATCACTACTGCATTTGAATATCAATATAATATGATTAGTAAATGGTGGGGAGTTATTTTTATGGACATAGGAGAGATTAGTAATAATATTAAATGGAATAATTTCAGATCTGGTATGGGTATTGGAGTGCGCTGGCAATTTCCGGTAGGTCTTATAAAATTAGATTTAGCAACTCCGTTAATACATAGAGGGAAAATAAATCATCAGTTTTTATACTTATATGTTAATTTAGGACCAGATTTATGATTTTTATAAAGAAAATCTATTTGATTTTCTTATTATGGATATCAATACTATGTGGAGTTTTTATGTTTTTGTTAGGTACTAATACTGGAACATATATAACTCTTACAGGAATTGCCTATTGTATCCCCGGGTTAACATTTGATTCTGTTTCCGGTACTTGGGGTAATTTTAATATAACTAATATAGTCTATAAAACGCCGATAGGTATAATTGATGTTGATCAATGTAATATTTTATTAAATCTAAAATACATATGGAATAAACAGATATATATTGATCATCTTTTTTTGAAAAATGTGTTTATAAAAATAAAAATAGAAGATACGAAAAATCAAGAAAGTAAGAGATATAAAAAAATAAATATAAAAAATATTTTTTCTTTTCCGTTTCCTGTAATACTAAAAAAAATGGTATTGCACAATACTCATATTATTTCAAATAATATTATATTTAAATTAAAAAAATTAGATACTGGATTAACATTTCAAGATAATTTATTAACAGTATTACCGGTATGTATTAAAGGAGCAGTTTTAAATGTTTCTAATGTAAATATGTCAAATGTAAAAACTAATATTATAGACATGTATAAATATAATAACCAATGGAATATAAAGTGTTTACTTAAATCATTGTCTAGTAAAGTATTAGTGGCATTATCTTCTTTTAAGATCCCTGTGAATTTAATTTTAAAAGATTTAGAAGGAGAGGATGTTTATATTTTCGATAATTATCGTAATTATTATACTATTAATCATTTTTATTTTCGGACATATTTAAATGATCAGACTGCAAGTTTAAAATTACATATTAAGTTACCATGTGGTTATTTTAATGCGATAGGAAATGTAATATTTAGGGAATATTATCCAATAAATATTACAGCCGATTATACTGTGTATGATGTTGCCAGCATCAATAACTATCCTGAGAAAACAAAAAATCAGAGTATAAGTAAAATAAAATTAATTCTCACTGGAGAATTATACAATGACATATGTCTTCGTTGTGATTTTTTAAGTACTGTTTCTACAGTAAATGTATTATTAAAAATTAATATGATGCAATTTGGTATACCTATAGGCATATCTATAGTTGGAAAAAAAATACCGCTTTCTTTTTTAGGAAGGGATGATTATTTAATAGAAGATATTAATTTATGTTTAAACGGTGAAATACGAAATTATTATATTAGAGTAACATTACAATTAAGTAGTATCAAATTTTCACCAGCTCATGTAATCATGAATGCTCAAGGGGATACTAATAGCTGTACCGTTTCTAAATTAAGAGCAACCATGTCAGATGGATATCTTAATATGCAAGGAGTTATTAATTGGACTAATATGATTAGTTGGAACAGTGTATTTTTGTTGAATAAAGTTAGTTTTTTTCAAAAGTGGTTTAAAAATCCGATTAAATTATCGGGTAATATCGCTACTCAAGGACATTTATATTCTAATTCTTGGGATATTAGAGTGTTTGATTTAAATCTTAATGGAAGTGTAGAGAATAATAATATCTCATGTACAGGCGCATTATACAGTAACTCATTCGGTGAATGGAAAATCCCGGAATTATTAATAAAATGGGGAACTAATGCATTAGAAATACAAGGAGACTTAAAAAAAGATTCTGTTTTAAATGCTACGCTTGTAGCACCAGATTGCAAAGTAATAGCGCCTGGATTAAGTGGTAGTGTATATGGAAAATTTAAATTATATGGACCTATTAGATATCTTAGATTATTGTCAAATATTGATATATCTTCTTTGAATTGGGAAGATAAAAATATTAATATTAATAAAATAGTAATAAATAGTGATATTTACCGTGATGGTATTACGCAAAGTAAAATTTTTTTACAAGCAGATAAAATACAGTGTGGATTTTTGTCGTTACGTCAAATAATAACGAAGGGACAAGGCAATATTAAACAACATTATTTAAATTTAATAGTTTGTGACGACATATTGTCTGGAGAAATAAAACTGTGTGGTAATCTGGATCTTTTTAATAAAACTTGGCATAGCAGAGTTAGTAAAACTTGCATTATGACTCCAACAGGAACATGGAAATTAATGCAAGATATTGTTCTTACTTATCACTATTTGACACGAAAAATGATTTGCGATGCCCATTATTGGGAAATTATTAATTATACAATTCCTATTTCTAATGTTTTAAAGGCAAATATTTTAAATAAAGTAGATGGTTTACTTAAAAGTTTTAACATAATTTCTTTAAAAATATTATTGCCGGAATTAATAAATATACATACTGTTCGTATATATTGCTCAAATTGTTATTGGATAGCAGGAAAACTATTACCTAAGGGTACAATTTTATTTTCAGGAAAACAATGTAATGTCAAATCTTCTATCAAAGATAGAGAAATAGATGCAATTAAAATAAATAAAGTTACTGTAAAATTTGTATTAATGCAAACCACTTTATATTGTGAATGGTCTATAAATATTGGTAATTGTGATCAAAATTATGGATCATTTAAAATAACTGAATTACATCATACATCTAAAATAACAGGAAATATACAGATTAAAAATACCTCGTTATTGCCTTTTTGTCGTTCATTGATCGCATTGAGAGAACCTATAAATGGATTATTAAATTTAAACATTCATTTTTATGGATATGCGCATCACCTAAAAATTTATGGTTCTGCTCAACTACAAAATTTTAATATTAATAAGTCTGATACACCTTTTTTTGTAAGAAATGCTCAACTGTTTATAAGATTTTTTGGAGATTATGCCATATTAGATGGAACAATGCAGACGGATAACGACAGCAAGTTAAATTTAAGTGGCAATATTGTTAATTTTGATTCTATTCGTAATATGCGTGCATTTTTCAAAATATGGGGAAACCAAATTAGTTTTTGTATATCTCCAAAAATAAAAATGAAAATGTCTCCTAATATTACTTGTATGATGACTGCAGAAAAAATTCATTTTAGAGGCAATATAGAAATCCCTTGGGCTCATATTGAAGTTAAAGAACGTTCGAAAAATATAGTTAGAGCATCTTCAGAAGAAATTTTATTAGATGATAATCTTGAACCTATTTTAGATAATTCTAAAAATTTATATATTTCTATTTATTCTAACGTTACTGTGTCTCTCGGTAATGATGTCAATTTCAATGGATTAGGTTTACGCACGAAATTGAGGGGTAATTTAGAAATTGGATATAATAGAAGTAATTTGCTTTTAACAGGGCATATTGATATGCTTTCTGGTACTTTTCAAGTATATGGGCAAAATTTGATAATAAAAAAGGGACATTTACTATTTTCTGGATCAATAAATCAACCATATCTTGATATTGAAGCAATTTGTAATCCATCCAATATTAGAAATAGAAACATAGTTGGTATACGAATTACTGGTGTTTTTGATCAACCAAAACTAGAAGTTTTTTCTACTGCTTCATTGTGTTCCCCACAAGAAATAGTATCTTATTTATTAAGTGATAATAGAAATTTTATATTTTTTAATACGGATGCAAGTATAATAACATCTTTTTTAATTGGAGCAAGCGTTAAAAATAGTGAACAGTTTATTAGCAAAATAGGAAAAATATTCGGTGTGCAAGATTTGGCATTAAGTACTCAAGATATCATCGGAACCACCAAGCCATTAGTTGCAATAAGTGGATATATAGCTCCTGGTTTACAAATTAAATACGGAATAAGTATTTTTGATTTATTAACGACAATAACTGTACGTTATTGTTTATGTTCACAATTGTATTTAGAAGCTACATCTGGAAGTAATCAAGCGCTCGATTTATTATATAAATTTGACTTTTAATTAATACTATTAACCTATGTATCGTCAACATTTAATTAAAGATTGTATGTAAAATATAAAAATTTAAAAATTATGTGATCTTTTTAAAACGTTCAAAAGCCTTTAAAATTTCTGTTTTAGCAGCGTTTCTGTCTTCCCAGCTTTTTATTTTAACCCATTTTCCAGAGTCTAAATCTTTGTAATTTTTGAAAAAATGATTTATTTGATTACGTAGTAAATTTGGAAAATCATTTATATCTTGTATTAATGAATATTGTTCTGATATTTTATTATGAGGCACCGCAATTATTTTAGTGTCTTTACCAGATTCGTCTATCATATTGAGCATACCTATAGGGCGACAAAATATTACGCAACCCGATTGCAAGGGATATGGAGTAGGAACCAACACATCTATTGGATCACCATCCAATGACAAAGTTTGATTGATATAACCATAGTTACAAGGGTAAAACATAGGTGTTAACAAAAAACGATCGACAAATATTGTTCCTGTTTTTTTATCAATCTCATATTTAATTGGATCGGAGTTCATTGGAATTTCAATAATAACGTATATATCTTCTGGAATATTTTTTCCAGCCGGAACTTGGTTTAAATGCATGTATGTTACCTTATATCTTCATAAGATTAATTTTTAGTAAATAACAATATATATGTTATTTATATTTTATTTTTTAACATGTTCATAAACATTATATTATTTTACTTTTCATAATTATGATATTATATTTATATGTCGTTGACAAACAGTATTCTATATCTCTTTTAGAGAATAATTACAATTTAATATTTTATATATCTCACTCTCAAGTATTAATTACATGTATTATTCTAAAAATAATAACTAATGAATTCTTTGAATTATATAAGTAGCTAAGCTTGCTAGTGCTTTTCGGTAAGGAGAAATAGGTAAAATATTAAGACAAGAAATAGCTTTATTAATTTCTGTTTCAGCACGTTTTCGAGTGTATTCTAATGATCCATATTGACGCATTGTATCTAGAATTATACCTAATAAATGACGATGATTACCTTGTTTGATAGCCTGACATATAAATGATGCTTGCTTTGGGGTACTATGATGGATAGCATGTAGGAGAGGAAGAGTAGGCTTTCCTTCATTTAAATCATTTCCAATATTTTTTCCAGATATTGTTTCTGAAGCAGAATAATCTAATAGATCATCAATTAATTGAAAAGCAGTGCCTACATATCGTCCGTAATTACGCAATGCTTTTTCTTGATAAGTATCAGCATTAGCTAAAATGGCAGATGCTTGAGATGCTACTTCAAATAAACGAGCAGTTTTGCTATAAATAATTTTCATATAACTATCTATAGTAATAGTTGGATCATTACAATTTGTTAATTGTAATATTTCTCCTTTTGCAATTATATTAACAGCGTCTGCCATCAATGATAATATCCGTAAGGATTCTAATTCTGTCATCATTTGAAAGGCTCGTGTATATATAAAATCACCTACTAACACGCTAGCAGCATTTCCAAACATCACATTAGTAGTTGTTTTACCGCGTCTCATATGTGATTTATCTACTACATCATCATGTAATAAAGTAGCAGTATGAATAAACTCTATTAATGTAGCAATAATGACGTGTTGTTTTTTTTTATAGTGTAATGCCCTTGCAGTTAACAAGGTAATCATTGGTCGAATTCGTTTTCCTCCACTATTAATAATATATTGAACAAGTTCGTTGATTAAAGTAATTTCAGATGCTAATCGTACGCGAATTTCTGCATTTACATCTATCATATCTTGTTCAGTTAATTTGGCAATTTGAGTAATATTCATTGATATTATTATAACTATTAAATGTTAAGTAATACATATGCATATATGTAATAATTTATATTATATATAGCTATTCCATAAGGAATACATGTAGTAATTCTATTATTATTATAATTGCTAATAATAATAATTTACTATTATGGTTGAGAAACATTCTTTTTTAATGTATAAGAACATACATAGAAATAATATCAGATTATAAACAAGAGATGGATCATTATTTATGTATGCAGTTTTTCAAATTGGTAGTAAACAGTATTGTGTTACTGAAGGTCAAATAATTAATGTAGAAAAGATTGGTATTAATGTTGGTAATCAAGTTGAATTTAATCAAATATTGCTTATTAAACGTAATGATCGTGTTCAAATAGGGTATCCTTTTGTAAAAGAGGGAAAAATTATAGCGGAAATTGTAGAGCAAAATATCGATCGAAAGATAGAAATTATTAAATTTCGCCGGCGTAAGCATTTTCGTAAATTTCAAGGCCATCGTCAGTGTTTCACAAAAATAAAAATAACAAGCATAAACAGTTATAATCTAAAAAATAAAGACATAAGGAATAAAAATGGCACATAAAAAAGCCGGAGGTTCTACTCGTAATGGGCGAGATTCACATAGTAAGAGTTTAGGAATTAAATGTTTTGGGGGAGAATTTGTATCTTCAGGTACTATTATTGTGCGTCAACGTGGTAACACGTTTCATCCAGGAAAATACGTAGGCTGTGGAAGAGATTATACTCTTTTTGCTTTAAAAGCTGGGAAAGTTTTATTTGAAAAAAAAGGAGTATCTCGTCGTAAGTTTATTAGTATTATTGCTAATGGATAAAAGGATATTATTTTAGTAATATTATTTAATGATTAAATTTTAACTTAATATAAATAAATTGGTTAAAGCTAGATTCTGATTATATTTTATAGTTAAAATAATAGTTGTATTAACATTGATGGATCTTTAATACATATTTTTAGATGGATTAAAAATAATTACAAGTGTGGGTATAAGTTTTTATAGAAAATAATGATTCACCATGTCATACATATCTTATGGTATGGTGAATATAAAATCTATGACGTTTGGATTGTTTATAATTTATAAGATTAATTAAGTATATATCTGTATTAATATTTGATTTGGTTGCGCGTATATTTTATTAGGATTATAGTAATTTTTGCTATTTTTAGATTGTTTGTAGTTATGGTTTTGTTAAATCAAATTGTAAAAATGATGTATTTACAGCATATACAATGGAAAATATTGAAATGTGATTTAGCAATATGAAATAGAATTAATTATTATATTAATTTATATTAAATTTATTAAAATGAGGGGTTATATCCGTATGCTGTAAAATTTAGGTGATATGTATAGAGGTATATTATGAGATTTGTTGATATGACTAGTATTACGGTTATTGCTGGGAATGGAGGGAATGGTTGTATTAGTTTTCAAAAAATAAGAAGAAGAGGCTCTTTTTTAAAAAGACCTAATGGTAGTAATGGAGGAGACGGAGGTAATGTTTGGTTATTAGCAGATCCTAATGTAAATACTTTAAATTATTTTCATTTTCATCATGTTTTTAAGGCTGGGAATGGACAATGTGGTCGTAGCCGGGGTTGTACTGGTAAAAAAGGAAAGGATATTTTTATAAAAGTTCCTTATGGAACTAGAGTGAGTGATATAAAAACAAATAAATTATTAGGAGAAATAGACAGTCATAAAAAATGGTTGATGGTAGCTAAGGGAGGACACCATGGTTTTGGGAATGGACATGTTAAAGAAGGTACTTTACGGAATAAAAAAATTTGTAATACACATGGGGAGACAGGGGAATTTCAACACTTGAATTTGGAATTACTTCTGATGGCAGATGTCGGAATATTTGGATTACCTAATTCTGGAAAATCTAGTTTTATTCGTGTAGTATCATCAGCGAAACCAAAAGTAGCAGATTATCCATTTACCACATTAATACCGTATTTAGGCGTAGTACAGATTAATAGTTATGATAGATTTATTATTGCAGATATTCCTGGTATTATTAAAGGTGCTTCTAATGGTTCAGGATTAGGAATGAGGTTTTTAAAGCATCTGGAACATTGCCAAATATTGTTGCATTTTATTGATATTGCGCCTTTGGATAATTCTGATCCGCTAGAAAATATTATTACTATTAGACATGAGTTAAATAACTACAATAAAAAATTGATTTGTAAACCTTGTTGGTTAATATTTAATAAAATAGATTTATTGGAGAAATATATAGTAGAAAAAAAGATTAACTATATCATTAGTTCTTTACAGTGGAAAGACCGTTATTATTCTATATCTTCAACACATAATACAAATATATCATTGCTGTGTAACAGCATTATGAAGTTTATTACCTATCATGATCAAAATTAAGAATAAATTTTTACATACATGTATGTGAGACAACGAAATAAAGTAGTCAAATTAATGTGATTTAATTTATGTTATTAAAATAATAAACTGAGCATATTATTAGATTTAAAATTTTTTATATTATGGTATTTCATCTGTATGATGTTTATCTATAGAGAGCAGTGTTTTTATAAGATTATATCTCTGTACTAGAGAATACGTTTTAATTACATTTTTGATTAATAATGTAAACATTGTAAACAGATAAGAATTTATTTTTTTAAATATATGTAATTTTATGAAGGTAAATCATGAAGTACGTGCCAATGACTTTACGTGGAGCTGAAAAGTTGAGAAAAGAATTAGATTATTTAAAAAATATTCGCCGTCCGGAAATTATAAAAAATATTTCCGAAGCACGTGAGCATGGTGATTTAAAAGAAAATGCTGAATATCATGCTGCCCGTGAGCAACAAGGTTTCTGTGAAGGACGTATTCAAGAAATAGAATCTAAGCTTTCTCATGCGCATATTATAGATGTCACTAAATTAATCGCTAATAATAGAATAGTTTTTGGAGCTACAGTTAATATTGAAAATTTAGATACAGCACATAGACGAACATATAGTATTGTAGGGGATGATGAAGCAAACCTTAAAGAAAATACGGTTTCTATTAATTCTCCTATTGCTAGAGGTTTGATTGGTCATAAAGCAGGAGATGTTATTGAGATTGATACCCCAAAAGGGAAGATAAGATATAAAATTATTCAGATTAAATATTATTGAAATAATATGTTGTAAAAGTTACATTTTTTCTTAAAAATTTTGAAAAATAGTGATTTTATAATTAAAAATTTTAAATTTTGTTTATTATGTAATTTATATTAATATATATTATAGTGAAAGTATATGATGCAGTAATGTTATTAATAAGGTTTATTTTTAGTTGTTATATATTTTTGGATATTTACTAATTTATATTAAAAGAGATATTTTGATCTGTATATTTTTGTAATACTTAGAGTGATGTTTAGGCTATATACACACGAAAAAATTATAATTTTTATTTAAGTAAGATTAAAAATACTAGTTATTGTTATTTTATCAATATTGTTTATGGAAAATATTTAAGAAATAATCTGATATGGTAAATAAAAAACGTTCTATATATTCTTCGAAGTGGTTACAAAAATATTGCAGAGATCAATATGTGATAGAAGCACGAAAACAGAAACTACGATCACGGTCTTGGTTTAAATTAGATGCAATAAATCATATGGATATGTTAATTACATCCGGAATGACAGTAATAGATTTAGGATCAGCGCCCGGAGGGTGGGCAATTTATGTAAAAAATAGAATAGGCAGTACAGGACGAATTATGGCGTGTGATATATTACCTATGCGTAGAATTTCTGGAGTAGATTTTTTGCAAGGAGATTGCTCTGATCCTAATGTTTTTAAAATGTTGCGTACATGGATAGGACAACAAAAGGCTCATGTTGTTTTATCTGATATGTCTCCTAATATAACTGGTATATCAATAATTGATGTTAATCAATCTATATGTCTTGGACATATAGCATTAAATATATGTCGTGATGTCTTGATGTGTGGGGGAGCTTTTTTAGTAAAAGTTTTTCAGGGCAACGGGTTAGATAAATATATGTATGATGTGCGTTCTTTATTTAATGTAGTAAAAATCCGTAAACCAGATGCTTCTAGATCTCATTCTCGTGAAGTCTATATTGTAGCGAAAAAACGTAAATATAATTGATTTGTCGTATAACGTGTTAAAATTATTCAAATTTTGTTGTAATGCAATTGCGAGGTTAATCTTTTGAGTGATATGGCTAAAAACTTAGGTCTCTGGTTGGTTATTGCAGTAGTTTTTATATCTTTGTTCCAGAGTTTCGGGCCTAGCGACTCGGGTAGTCGCAAATTGGATTATTCTACTTTTATGTATGATTTGAACCAAGATCAAGTTAAAGAAGCTCGTATTAACGGTCGTGAAATTGTTGTTATAAAAAAGGATAGTAATCGTTATACCACTTATATTCCAGTAAATGATCCAAAATTACTTGACATTCTTTTAACCAAAAAAGTAAAAGTTGTTGGAGAGCCTCCAGAAGAACCTAGTTTAATTACATCTATTTTTATTTCTTGGTTTCCAATGCTATTATTAATTGGGGTATGGGTTTTCTTTATGCGTCAAATGCAAGGAGGCGGAAAGGGCGCTATGTCTTTTGGGAAAAGTAAAGCACGTATGTTAACTGAAGATCAAATTAAAACTACTTTTGCAGATGTAGCAGGATGTGATGAGGCAAAAGAAGAGGTAAAGGAATTAGTAGATTATTTGCGTGAACCTAGTAGATTTCAAAAATTAGGAGGAAAAATTCCAAAAGGAATATTAATGGTAGGACCTCCTGGTACTGGAAAAACGCTTTTAGCAAAAGCAATTGCTGGAGAAGCAAAAGTTCCATTTTTTACTATTTCAGGTTCTGATTTTGTAGAAATGTTTGTTGGTGTTGGAGCATCTCGTGTACGGGATATGTTTGAACAAGCCAAGAAAGCTGCACCATGCATTATTTTTATCGATGAAATTGATGCAGTTGGTCGTCAAAGAGGTGCAGGATTAGGAGGAGGACATGATGAACGTGAACAAACTTTAAATCAGATGTTAGTAGAGATGGATGGATTTGAAGGGAATGAAGGTATTATTGTTATAGCCGCCACTAATCGTCCAGATGTACTAGACCCAGCTCTATTGAGGCCAGGTCGATTTGATCGTCAAGTAGTTGTTGGATTACCAGACATTAGAGGTAGAGAACAAATATTAAAAGTACATATTAGTCATGTACCATTATCATCGGACGTAGACATATTAGTAATTGCTAGGGGAACACCTGGATTTTCAGGAGCTGATTTAGCTAATCTTGTGAATGAAGCAGCATTATTTGCTGCTCGTAATAATAAGAATATGGTATCAATGGTAGAATTTGAAAAAGCTAAAGACAAGATTGTAATGGGTGCTGAGCGTCGTTCTATGGTAATGACAGAAGCTCAAAAAGAATCTACTGCCTATCATGAGGCTGGCCATGCTATAATCGGTAGGTTGGTTCCAGAGCATGATCCAGTGCATAAAGTTACTATAATTCCTAGGGGACGTGCTTTAGGTGTAACATTTTTTTTACCAGAGGGCGATGCAATTAGTACAAGTAGACAAAAATTAGAGAGCCAAATTTCTACGTTATATGGAGGTAGACTTGCTGAAGAAATAATTTATGGCCCAAATAAAGTATCTACTGGTGCATCTAATGATATTAAGGTAGCTACTTCTATTGCTCGGAATATGGTGACTCAATGGGGATTTTCTGAAAAACTTGGGCCATTATTGTATGCAGAGGAAGAGGGAGAAATATTTCTTGGACGTTCAGTAGCTAAAGCAAAACATATGTCTGATGAAACTGCTCGTATTATTGATCAGGAAATTAAATTTTTGATTGAAAGAAATTATGTTCGTGCTCAAAATCTTTTAATAGAAAATGTAGATATCCTTCATTCTATGAAAGATGCATTAATAAAATATGAAACAATTAATGCATCTCAGATAAATGATTTGATGGATCGAAAATCAATTGAACCTCCGTCTGGATGGGAAAATAGTTCACTTGATATAAGTAACGATAAGAATGCTGCTTCTTGTATTTCTGCTGTAAAACCACCAAAATCAGTAAACAGAAAATCTTATAATGATAATCCTGATATTGCGTCATAACAATATGTAATAATTTATATGAAAGAATAAAAATTAATATTAGTTTTTTATCAAAAAGTATTTTCTATTTTATAAAAAATAATATTTAGATTAATTTAAAAAAATATATTGGAGATGTATGTGAATTTATGAGTTTAGTTATAAATAAACGTAATTTAAATTTTTCTGAAGTTCAAATTATGGGTATTTTAAATGTTACTCCTGATTCTTTTTTTGATGGAGGAAATTATCATACTCTTTCTAAAGCGATTGATCATGCATTTCATCTGATCTCTAACGGCGCTACTTTGATTGATATTGGCGGGGAGTCGACACGACCTGGATCTGATATTATAAGTGATGAAGAAGAAGCAGAACGTGTTATACCTGTAGTACGTGCTATAGCACAACGTTTTGATACTTACATTTCAATAAATACATCATCAGCATTAATAATACGTGAAAGCGCGGCTATTGGTGCTCATTTAATTAATGATGTACGCTCTCTCACTACTAAAGGATCTATGCAAGCTGCAGTAGATTGTAAGTTATCGGTGTGTTTAATGCATATGAAAGGAGAGCCTAAGACAATGCAAAATTTTCCGGTATATTATTCTAATGTCGTAGCTGAAGTAAATGAATATTTCTCTGAACAAATATCCCGTTTTGAATTAGCTGGTATTGCCAGAGATAAAATATTACTTGATCCAGGGTTTGGTTTTGGAAAGAATTTAGCACATAATTATCAGCTTTTAGCTAATTTGAAATGTTTTCAGCATTTTGGTTTGCCTTTATTAGTTGGTATATCACGTAAATCGATGCTTAACCTTAGTGACAATCAACATAATCCTAAAAACAGGTTAATAGGTAGTATTACTTGTGCAGTAATTTCGGTCATACAAGGCGTACGAGTTGTTCGTGTACATGATGTTAAGGAAACGGCAGAAGCATTACAAGTAGTTAAAACTATGTTGCAACATGAAAAAAGTAAGGAAACCTAATATGAAGCGCCTCAAATACTTCGGTACTGATGGTATTAGAGGTAGAGTTGGGAGCTTTCCAATCACTCCAGATTTTGTTCTGAAACTTGGTTGGGCTGCAGGTAAGGTATTAAGTTGTTATAGTACAGGTCGATCTAATCAAATTATTATTGGAAAAGATACTCGTATTTCTGGGTATATGTTAGAATCAGCATTAGAGTCAGGGTTAGCTGCAGCTGGTTTATCTGCGGCATTAACTGGTCCTATGCCTACTCCAGCTATTGCATATTTAACTCGCGCTTTTAGAGCTGAGGCTGGTATTGTAATCTCTGCTTCGCACAATCCTTTTTATGACAATGGTATTAAATTTTTTTCTGTTAAGGGTACTAAATTAGATAGCGAAGTAGAGCATTCTATAGAAATAGAATTAAATAAATGTCTAACATGCGTTGATCCAAAAGAACTAGGAAAAGCTAGTCGTATTGTTGATGCAGCTGGTCGTTATATAGAATTTTGTAAAGGAACTTTTCCCACTCATCTTAGTTTGAGAAAATTAAAAATAGTTGTGGATTGTGCTAATGGAGCTACTTACCACATAGCTCCGAGTGTATTTCGTGAGTTAGGTGCTAACGTGGTTACTATTGCATGTCGTCCGAATGGAGTAAATATTAATAAGGAATGTGGTGCTACAAATATTCAGAAACTACGTGCACAAGTATTGGCAAAAAAGGCAGATTTAGGTATTGCTTATGATGGGGATGGCGATAGGGTAATTATGGTTGATCATTTTGGAAATAAAGTAGATGGCGATCAAATGTTATATATTATCGCTCGAGAAAAATTGTATCGTAAAAAGCAACTAACAGGAGGCGTAGTAGGCACTCTTATGAGTAATATGGGCCTTGTATCAGCATTAAAACAGTTAAATATTCCATTTATACGTGCTGGCATAGGTGATCGTTGTGTGCTTTCAATGTTAAAAAAAAAGGGTTGGCATATTGGTGGAGAGAATTCAGGACATATTGTACTTTTAGACAAAACTACTACAGGAGATGGTATTATTGTTGCTCTTCAAATATTGTCCGCAATGGTAAATAATTGTGTAAGTTTATATGAATTATGTAACGATATGTATTTATTACCTCAAATTTTAGTTAATGTATATTATTCTGGTATTGATAATCCTTTAGAATCTGATTTAATTAAAAAAGAAGCCAAAGCAGTAGCAGAGGAATTATCTGAACAAGGACGTGTGTTATTACGTAAGTCCGGCACTGAACCATATATCCGTATTATGGTGGAAGGAAAAAGTTACGATAAAATATTGTATTTAGCAAATAAAATTGCTTCTGTAATAAGATCGCAAATAAAATAAATACGATGGTAATTGAGTTTAGTATTTTCTATATATTATGCACTGCCAATTTTAGTAAGTTATTTAACTTATACTTATATGAATTTTATTCATATAAGTATAAAATTAAGTACATAGCTATTATTTAATTGTAATAATTTATGTTTATGTAAGGATAATATAATGTTATGTATCAATTTTTTTTAGTGATATTTGTAATAATAGCAGTAGCTTTAATTGTATTGATTATGTTGCAACAAAATAAAGGTAATGATTCTGGAGGAATGTTTAGTAATCGATCTTTAAGTGATATGTTGAGTTCAGGAGGTTTCAATGATGGTATAACTCGTTTGATAGTAATTTTGGCTATATTGTTTTTTTTACTTAGTTTGTTATTAGGAAATATGAATAGCAAACAAAATCAGAAACATATTCAAAGCAGTGTACAAAATAGTCAATTTTAATATTAAATTAAATTTTATTTAAACTTTTTCTTGGAAAACACAATATATAATAGTATATCAGACAAGCGTACTCGTTCATGTATGATGAACAATATATACATAGACACATGTAATTAGTAATCAATATAAATAACAGTGATGTGTATATATTATTTTAATAATGTTTGCATCAATACCGAGGTGGTGGAACAGGTAGACACGCTACTTTGAGGTGGTAGTTTCTCTTGTTTGAGATTGCGGGTTCAAATCCCGCCCTCGGTATTACTTTATGATATAAATAATTTGATTTTCTAGAGTCGTATAGTGTATAATTTTATTGTTTTAGTATCGACGCGGGGTGGAGCAGTATGGTAGCTCGTCGGGCTCATAACCCGAAGGTCGTTGGTTCAAATCCGACCCCCGCAACCCTGTATTGATGCAGTACACACTTGATAAGTCTTGGTATCATAAAATAAAAAATAATTAAAATATGTTAGTATTTTTAGTTAAAATCTATCAATTATTTAATTGGGTTGCCGGTAACCAATTAATATCTAGCGAGTCTTGATAGATTAATTCTGATACTAATAATATATATTATCGAACAAGTATATTGCTAATTATTTTATATGAAAATTTATCAAGATATTCATTATTAGTTTCACGATATCAAATAGAATTCTGTTATACGTGCTATGAGGTTGTCTTATATACGCAAGTATGCTGGATTAGCGCTTGTCTATTTAATCATTAATTTTTATAATTTGAATCTATAATTGTGGTAATTTTGTATTTTAAATAAAAATGACTAAAAGATTATTATATTTAAAAAAGTTTACTTAAAGTAAGTAACATTTGGTAGTTATTAAGAATAGCTTTTTGAGATAACTAAGATGAATAAAGAGATTTTGGCTGTAGTAGAAGCAGTTTCTAATGAAAAAGCTGTACCTCAGGAAAAAATTTTTGAAGCATTGGAGATTGCATTGGCCGCTGCTACAAGAAAAAAATATGAACAGGATATTGAAGTACGTGTTGTAATTGATCGTAAATCAGGGCAGATTAACACGTTTAGGAGGTGGATTGTAGTGGAACAAGTTACTCAGCCCACTAGGGAAATTACATTAGATGCTGCTCGGTTTGAGAATCCAAAAATTAAAATTTATGATTATGTTGAAGATGTTATTGAATCTGTTAGTTTCGATCGTATTACAACGCAAACTGCAAAACAGGTTATTGTTCAAAAAGTACGTGAAGCTGAACGTGCAATTATTATAGAACAGTTTTTAAGTCGCCAAGGCGACATTGTAACTGGTATAGTAAAGAAAATTAATAGAGATAGCATTAATATCGATTTAGGAAATAATGCTGAAGGGATTATTAATAAAGAAGAAATGCTGCCACGTGAAAATTTTAGATTAGGAGATAGAATTCGTGGTATTCTATACTTAGTACGACCAGATTTTAAAGGTCCTCAATTGTTTATAAGTCGCACTAGAACTGAAATGTTGGTTGAATTATTTCGTATTGAAGTACCTGAAATTGGAGAAGAATTAATTACGATTAAGACTGCTGCTCGAGATCCTGGTTCACGAGCAAAAATTGCTGTCAAAACAAATGACAAGCGTATTGATCCAATAGGTGCTTGTGTGGGTATGAGAGGAGCACGTGTTCAGGCAATTTCCAGTGAATTAGGAGGAGAACGTGTTGATGTTGTGTTATGGGATGACAATCCTGTACAGTTTGTGATTAATGCTATGTCTCCTGCTGATGTCGCATCCATTGTTATAGATGAAGATAAGCATACAATGGATATTTCAGTAGAAGAGTCTAATTTAGCTCAAGCTATCGGACGAAACGGACAAAATATTCGTCTAGTATCTCAATTAAGTGGTTGGGAATTAAATATTATGACTGTGGACGAGTTAGAAAAAAAACGTCAGATTGAAATATGTGCTGTCACCAATATTTTTGTGAATACCTTAAATATTAGTGAACACTCTGCTCAAATTTTAATTGATTCAGGATTTTCTTCACTTGAAGAATTAGCGTATGTGCCTATAACAGAACTGTTATCGATAAAGAAAATTGATACTAAAACAGTGGAAGCAATTAGGAATCGTGCAAAAGATGCTTTAAAAAATTTTTCTATTACACATAACCAAGATGTTAAAGATAATAATCATGTTGATATTGTTAATCCTATTATAGAGTTGTTGAGATTATCTAATATTGAATATGAATTAGCATTAAAATTAATTGACCGTGGTATTTCTACATTAGAAGATTTAGCTGAACAAGATGTATCGATTCTATCCGATATCGAAGGAGTAACTAAGGAAAAAATTGGAGAATTAATTATGGAAGCTCGCAATATTTGTTGGTTTAATAATGATAATAAACATTAATATTATATTATAATAATAATTAAGGAACGCCATGATAGGTAGCACCATACAATCATTTGCTATGGAAATGAAGACATCGGTAGATCAATTAATACAATGGTTTTCATATCTTGGCATTTTTAAAACAGAAAAGGATGTTATAACTCAAATAGAAAAAGAAATCTTGTTTAAACATATGAATGATAATAAAAAAGAATTATCTAATAAATTAACATTACAACGAAAAACACGTAGTACTTTGAGTGTATCCGGTATTGGTGGTAGAAGTAAACAAGTACACATAGAGATACGAAAGAAACTTACATATATACAATATACTACTTTACAAGAGCCAGAGTGTATTGACTTAAAAAATAAAATGGTATCTAATGTTCATCATGATGTAACTGATTTAACTGAAAAAAATAATTTAATAAATAAAAAAGTGGATGACACTATAAATCCGTTTTTTTTAACACAACATTCTAAAAAAAATCATCGTTATTCTGAATCAGCAAAATATAAAGAAAAAGTGACAGGAAAGCCGCATCATCGTAAAGTTGAAGGTAAATATTTACAAGAAAAAAATGAAACACAATCAATTAAAAATAGATCTGAAGATAATTGGAATATTGAAGATTCAAAAATAATTCGTCCTAATTTAGAAAATAGTCATAACAGTAGCAAATTATATTGTATGCATTCACTAATAGAAAAAAATAACAATCAAAAATTAGAGAATGAGAGACGTAATCGCTCTCGTACGCGTACACGGAATCGAAGCGGAGGAAAATTAACTAAACAACAGCAACATAAAAGAAGCAATAATAATCATCGTCTATACACAATTATGCCTGATGAACTTGGTAAAGAAGAAGAGTTATATGTTTCAAATCGAATAGGTAAAAATAAGCGCAAACAAAGTGCATTACTGCAGAGTTTCAATAAGCCAGTTCAAATAATTACTCGTGATATTATTATTGGAAAAACTATAAGTGTCGCTGACTTAGCTAATAAAATGTCAATAAAAAGCTCGTATGTTATTAAAGTGATGATGCAATTGGGTATCATGGTAACTATTAACAAAATTCTTGATCAAGAAACGGCTCAATTAGTGGCGGAAGAAATGGGGCATAAAGTTATTTTACGTCATGATAACGAACTAGAAGAATCGATCATGAATGATCGTATTAATAGTTGTGCTGTGATCGAAAATCGAGCACCGATAGTTACTGTTATGGGTCATGTAGATCATGGAAAAACTTCTCTTCTTGATCATATTCGTTCGACTAAAATAGCACCCTCTGAAATAGGAGGTATTACTCAGAGTATAGGCGCATATAATGTAAGTACTGATAATGGAATGATTACTTTTCTAGATACCCCTGGACATGCAGCATTTACATCTATGCGTACTCGTGGAATTCAGTTAACGGATATTGTAGTTTTAGTAGTAGCTGCTGATGATGGGGTTATGCCTCAAACTATTGAAGCAATACAGCATATCAAAGCCGCTAATGTTCCTGTGGTAGTAGCAATAAACAAAATTGATAAACCAGAAGCAAATCCTGAACGAATAAAAAATGATTTAAATAATCATGGTCTTATTCCAGAAGATTGGGGTGGTGATACGCAGTTTATAAATGTTTCTGCTATTTCAGGCGATGGAATAGATAATTTATTAGATGCTATTTTATTACAGTCAGAAATATTAGAATTAAAAGCAATGCGCCATGGTATGGCAAGTGCTACAGTTATTGAGTCTTTTTTAGATAAAGGACGTGGTCCTGTAGTTTCTGTTTTAATTCGTGAAGGTACACTAAAATGTGGTGATATCATTCTATGTGGAACAGAATATGGACGGGTGCGTGCTATGCGGAATGAATTTGGTCATGATATTACTTCGGCAGGCCCATCAATTCCGGTTGAATTATTAGGTTTATCAGGGATACCTGATTCTGGAGAAATGGTTATTGTAGTTCGTGATGAAAAAAAAGCACGAGAGGTGGCTTTATATCGTCAAGGAAAATTTCGAGAAATGAAATTGGCTCGTCAAAAAGAACCTAATATAGCAAATATCTTTGCTAACATTAAGAATACTACTAGCGGTACTATTACTGAATTGAATTTAATTATTAAATCTGATACACAAGGTTCATCTGAGGCTATTCGTGAATCTGTAGAAAATTTATCAACTAGTAATATAATAGTAAAAATTTTATCTTCGTCTATTGGTGGTATTACTGAAACTGATATCGCATTAGCAGTAACTTATAACGCAGTTATTTTAGGGTTTAATGTTAGAGCAGATCTTTCTGCACGACGTATAATTGAGTTAGATCAAATAGATGTGCGTTATTATTCAGTAATTTACGATTTAATAAATGAAGTAAAACAAATGATGCACGGTATGTTAGTTCCACGATATAAACATGAGAGTATTGGTCTAGCAGAAGTACGGAGTGTGTTTCGTTCTCCAAAATATGGAAATATTGCCGGTTGTGTAGTTATTGAGGGGATGATAAAATGCCATAAAAAGATTAGGATTATACGAGATAATATAGTTACTTATGAAGGCGAATTAGAGTCATTACGTCGTTTTAAAGATGATGTTCATGAAGTAAGAAGTGGGGTAGAATGTGGTATCAGTATAAAAAATTATAATGATATTCATTCTGGAGATATGATTGAAGTGTTTGACATCATAAAAATGCCTCGTGTATAACTTTACATAAGACATGCTTGATTACGTTGGATCCCCTTAATTATAAATAAAAGGGGAAGGTTCGTGTTTGTTTATGAACGTGAGGTGTAATTATTTATAAAAGGTAAAGAGAAGACATGTACATTCAGCATCAAAGTAGCTATTATCGCACTCAACGTGTTTCTCAAGAAATACACAAAAATATTTCTATTATTTTGCAGCATAAAATTGATGATATCCGTATAGGTAAACCTACCGTTTCAGGAGTTCAAGTATCTAAAGATTTAAAAAACGCTAATATTTTCGTTACTTTTATTGATAAAGATAGTCCAGAAGAAATAAATTCTGCTATTGTAACATTACAACGTGCCTCACGTTTCATTCGTTTTCTGTTGGCTAATACGATGTGTTTACGTATCATTCCTATTTTGTTATTTAAGTATGATTCTTCATTAAGTGAAGGAACAAAAGTGTGTGATTTAATCACTGCTGTTACAACGAAGATCTCGATAGAGAAATTAAGTTAAATATATTAGAGTTATTAGTGAAGAGATATAAAATCAGATTAATTAGAGATATTAATGGTATTCTATTATTAGATAAACCTAAAGGAATATCTTCTAGTGCATTATTAAATAAAATCAATAAATTATTTTGTGCAAATAAAATAGGGCATGCTGGTACTTTAGATCCTTTGGCTACAGGAATGCTTCTTGTTTGTTTTGGCAAGGCGACTAAATTTGCTAGATATTTGTTGAATTATGACAAAAGATATAAAGTAATCGCTCAATTGGGAACAAGTACTGATACTTTTGATTCAGATGGAGTAGTTGTTCGTGTTTCATCTGTACAACTAAATAATAGTAAATTAGAACAATGCTTAGAATCTTTTAGAGGAGTAAAAAATCAGATTCCTCCTATGTTTTCATCATTAAAATATCGTGGGTTGCCTTTATATAAATATGCTAGAAAGGGAATGACTATTCCTAGAAAACCTAGGATAGTTCATATATATAATTTACATCTTCTTAAAAAGACAGAAAATATTATTGAGTTAGATGTTCATTGTTCTAAAGGTACTTATATTCGGAGTATGGTAAATGACATTGGGGAAAACTTAGGTTGTGGAGCTCATGTCATAGAATTGCGTCGTTTATCAGTTGGGAAATATATATCTTCTTCTATGGTAAATATAAAAACCTTGGAAACTATTTTTTATAACGATTCTTTTGATGATTTAGAAGCCTTTTGTAAATTAGACGAATTATTGATACCAATGAACTCGATTATGATTGAACACATTAAATATAGTCAATAAATATAAATGAAATCACAGCGTATATATTCTTACTAATCAAATTAAGAATATAATAGCAGAATGTATTTTAATTATTTTATTCTATTAAATGATCCGAGTATAAATATTACTGTGTTACTTATTGTCTATAAAAGAAAAGCGGATTGAAACAATAATTCAAACTTGTGATAATCATGTACGAGGAACAAGAACAACGTTTTGCTGTTATCTAATTTATTTATTTTTTTAGATAAGATAGTGGTCAAAATAGAACATTAAATATTAATTAAAGTTTTATTTAATTTCAGTTTAAAATATAATTTATTTTTAAACATAGGTTTCTAAAATAAAAGGTGTTTTGCATGTCTTGGGATACTAAAAGGAAAATAGAAATAATTTCTACATTTGGTCATAATCTTAAAGATACTGGTTCTACTGAGGTACAAGTTGCTTTATTAACTGAACGTATTGATTATTTGAAGCATCATTTTTTAAAACATAAAAAGGATCATCATAGTCGCCGTGGATTACTTAAAATGGTTGCTCATCGACGAAGATTATTGAAATATTTAAAGGAAAATCATGTTTTACGTTATACTAATTTAATAAAAAATTTAGGATTACGTCATTAAGATAAATTTGTAATTAAATTAAAGCCATGATGTATTTGTAGCTTATTATTTTAAAGTTAAAAGTAAAATGAGAAGTATTTGTTAATAAATCATAGATAATTAATTCGATACATAAAAATTATATTTTAAATATAAAAGGATATTGTTTTGTTAAATCCGATCATTCATAAATTTAAATATGGAAAACATACTGTAACTTTAGACATTGGAACTGTAGCTCGTCAAGCAAATGCTGCAGTCATGGTGAGTATGAATGATACTACAGTACTTGTTACTGTAGTTAGTTCTAATCAAGTAAAATTAGAACAAGATTTTTTACCTCTTGTTGTGAATTATCAAGAACGCACGTATGCTGCCGGGAAATTTCCAGGAGGTTTCTTTCGTAGAGAGGGTCGTCCAAGTGAAAACGAAACGTTAACATCGCGTCTGATTGATCGTCCTATTCGACCATTGTTTCCTAAAGGATTTACTAGTGATGTGCAAGTGGTTGCTACAGTGATGTCAGTAAATCCGCAGGTCGATCCAGATATTGTAGCAATAATAGGAGTTTCTGCTGCATTAAGTTTATCCGATATTCCATTTCTGGGACCAATAGGAGCCGCTAGAGTTGGTTATATTAAAAATAAATACGTACTAAACCCAACAACAACGGAGTTATCTAATAGTAAATTAGATTTGGTTATTTCAGGTACTGAATCTAATATTTTAATGGTAGAATCAGAATCATGTTTACTAAGTGAAAAAGAAATATTAGATGCTATTATATTTGGACACGAACAACAACAAACAGTAATTTGCAATATTAATAAATTAGTCAAAACATCTGGAAAATCTAAATGTTTTTGGAAAGAAAGAGAAATTAATATGTCTTTAAAAACATATTTATCTGAATTATATGAGTCTCGTTCTAAGGATATATATTGTTTTTTTGATAAACAGGAGCGTCATGCTCAAGTTGATAATATTAAGAAAGACATAATAAAGACTGTTCTTAATAGTAGTTATAATAGTAATGGCGTTTTAGAAGAAAAGGAAATAATGTATCTTTTAAATTGTTTAGAAACACAATCAATTCGTTATCGCATTCTAACAAATAAATTACGTGTTGATGGACGTTTAAAAGATGTAATTCGCGAAATAGATATAAAAACAGGTATATTACCTCGTACTCATGGATCAGCATTATTTACTCGAGGTGACACTCAGGCATTGGTAACTGTTACACTTGGTACAGAACGTGATGCACAGAATGTTGATGGACTAATTGGGGCACGTATTGATAGATTTTTATTGCATTATAATTTTCCACCATATTGTGTTGGGGAAATAGGTATTATGGGCGCTCCAAAAAGAAGAGAGATCGGGCACGGGCGATTAGCAAAGCGTGGAATGTTGGCGGTTATGCCTGATTCTAATGAATTTCCTTATACAATACGTGTAGTGTCAGAAATTACTGAGTCTAATGGATCATCTTCCATGGCATCTATCTGTGGAACATCTTTGGCGTTAATGGATGCTGGAGTACCGATTAAAGCATCAGTTGCTGGTGTTGCTATGGGATTAATTAAAGAAGGAAGCGACTTTGTGGTATTATCTGATATTATAAGTGATGAAGATCATATTGGAGATATGGATTTTAAAATATCTGGTAGTCGTCAAGGCGTAACGGCGCTACAAATGGATATTAAAACAGATGGAATTACTTATGATATTATAAATATTGCATTAGAAAAAGCAAAACATGCTAGGTTTCAAATATTAGATCTTATGGATGAAATTATCAAGACCCCCAAGAAGGAAATTTCAATATTTGCCCCAAGAATATACAGTATTAAAGTTAATCCAGGTAAAATTAAAGATGTTATAGGAAAAGGAGGATCTGTCATTCGTTCATTGACTGAAGAAACTAATACTATTATCGACATTGAAGATGATGGTACTATAAGAATAGTTTCTTTAGATTATGATAAAGCGAAACAAGCTATTCGCAGAATTAACGATATTACTGCAAATGTTGAGATAGGAGCTATTTACACTGGAAAAGTTACGCATATTGTTGAATTTGGAGCATTCGTAACTATTTTATCTGGAAAAGAAGGATTGGTACATATTTCTCAAATTTCTGAAAGAAGAATAAATAAAGTCACTGATTATTTAAAATTAGGACAAGAAGTACTAGTTAAGGTATTAGAAATAGATCGTCAAGGACGAATTCGTTTGAGTATGAAGGGCATAACAGCCGTATAAATACACATTTATATACTGTAATGATAATAATAGTTATTTAGTTATTGTATGTGTATATACTAATATACAAATGTGTATTTGTTTACATAAATTGATAATTATTTATTGATCTATTTGAAGCGTGTTGCATTGCGATTTATAGTGATTTAATTATATTTGAAATTGTTTAATATAAATAAAAAATAAATAGTTTAATAATATATTTGTAGGAATAAATTTAAGAGTAAATTTTAAATTATTATTCATAAATAGAGATTAAAATGAGTAGGTATACAATGGAACATTGGTGCATTACAAAATAAATATAGATATTCAAGAAGTTAATAAAAATTGGAATCTTATTTGTACATGTTATTATGCAGCGATATATAAATTATTACTGTATATAGGTGATGATTTAGTAATATTTTAGAAATCAATATTTTGTTTTTAGAAAAGGTAGTGTTTATATTTTTTAATGTAGTTTTCACAAATATTATACGCTTTTTTAATCATAATCTCCTGAATTTAATATATATATGAAATAGTAGTATTATTCTTTGAATGATCTTAATCCATATATGCACGTATTTCTACGTTAGGGAATATTATTTTTAAAAAATTTTTATATTTAACTTATATAGTTAATTGGTTTATTAAACATGGAGTAATTACAGATGTCAAAAACCGCAGATTCTTTTATGGATTTAGGGTTAAATCATCATATAATTAATGTCCTACAGGATATCGGATATGCAAAACCTTTACCTATTCAAACCCAGTGTATTCCATATTTATTGGCTGGATATGATGTATTAGGAATGGCGCATACAGGTAGTGGGAAAACTGCAGCATTCGTGTTGCCATTATTGCATAATGTCGATATTAATGATTCATTTTCTCAAGGCTTAATTGTGACACCTACTCGAGAATTAGCGATCCAAATTGGAAGAGTATGTTCTAATTTTACAAGATATATGGATAAAATAAATATTGTGACTTTATATGGAGGACAAAGCTATGATATTCAATTGAGTGCTTTGAATAAGAGACCTCATATTATTGTCAGTACTCCAGGTAGGTTAATAGATCATTTAAATCGTGGTACTGCTGATTTATCTAAATTAAAAACTTTAGTGATAGATGAAGCTGATGAGATGTTACGTATGGGGTTTATTGAAGACATTGAGCGTATCATTAAAAATATTCCAATTAAACATCAAACAGCATTATTTTCTGCTACTTTGCCTATGGGTATTCGTCGCATAAGTTATAGATTTATGAATAACCCAAAAGAAGTATATATTCATACTGATACAAATATGTGTGCTGATATTAAACAAAGTTACTGGTTAGTGCGCGGGATAACTAAACATGAAGCGTTAATGCGGTTTTTAGAAACAGAAGATTTTGAAGCAGCCATTGTTTTTGTTCGTACTAAATGCGCAACATTGGAAATTTCTAACATATTAGAAAAATTTGGTTATAATAGTGCGGCTTTAAACGGAGATATGAATCAAGCAATACGACACCAAACGTTAGATCGATTAAGACACGGAAGTTTAGAAATTCTTATAGCTACTGATGTTGCTGCTCGTGGATTAGATGTTCATCGTATTAGTTTAGTAATAAATTATGATATACCAATAAATTCTGATGCCTATATACATCGTATAGGAAGAACTGGTAGAGCAGGACATTCCGGCAAATCTTTATTGTTTGTAGAATATAAAGACTATCGTCTATTACGTAATATTGAACGTAAAATAAATTTAAATATTACAGAGGTTCGGTATCCTACTGTTAAAACTTTACTTGCGTGTCGTTTAGCTAAATTTGCTAACAAAATAGAATGTCAATTAAATACTAATAATGATTTAGATATATATCGATCATTATTACCACAAATAAAACCTAAACAAGGTTTGACAATAGAAAATTTAGCAGCCATTTTATTAAAAATAGCACAGGGAAATCGTCCATTAGTGTTGCCTCCAGATCCAATTATTAAAAACAAATCACATTATAAAATAAATACGAAAAATAACTATAAAAATAACTGTCGTATTGATAATAGAGTTTCGAAAGCTAAATTGAAATCTAAGAAAATATCTTCTGAAAATATGGATATTTATCATATATCAGTAGGACGCAACGATGGAGTGAAAATCCGCCATATTATTGGGATGCTTTCAAATAAAATTGATAATATTCGTTGCTATGGAATAGGTAATATTAGATTATTTTCTTGTCATTCTATTATTGAACTAAATAAAGGACTATCTAACAATAAAATATTAACTCAGTTATCTCATGCACGAATTTTAAATAAACCAATAAATATGAAATTATTAGGTAGCACGTCTTTGCGTAGTAGTGTGTATCACAATAAAAAAAAATTTCCTGAAAATATATGTGTATCTGATAAGATTATATAAAAATTAAATTAGTTAAACATGCAATTACTATTGCAGCATTAATTATTTATATTAGTTATATATAATACTATATACATTAAATGTGAGAAAGTATGTGGATTAATAACGAAGATAAACAAAATAATTCTGTTCTACAGAAATTAGGAATTGTACTGTGGAAATTGCGATATCCTGTAGTTTTAAATGATAATAATCAGATTAAATTATGGATATGTCTTCGTTTGTTGTTAATATCATCAGATTTTCCAATATCATTAAATGACCCATTTGTTAAGGATGTTATACGCGCTATGCAGTTGAATCCAAAAAAAGTATACGCATTAACTAGTAGTCAAATTAACCAATTGATTATTCCATCAGGATTTTCTTGTCACTGTTGGTGGATTGGTACTGAAGTATCAAAAAATTTTCATGGCATATGTTTAAATACTCCATCATTACCAATATTAAAATGTAATGTTAAAGCTAAGCGTGATTTGTGGCGACAAATTAGTTGTATTAAATTTAATATTTAAGTTGTTTAAAAATATTCTATCAAAAATGAAAAGTAATTAATTATATTATTATAATAATAAATATTATTTTATATTTTGAGTTTTAAAAATATATTTATGAACACTCTATACATTTATTTAAAGCTATCTATATAGATAGATAAAAGTTTGTCGCATAATTGAAGTCAATGTTGCAGAAATGATAAGTTATTTTAACACCATATTAATGCTAATTGTATAATTTTATATGTACTCCACATGTGTGGAGTACATATAAAATTATTTAAAAGTATATTAATGTTTAATAAATCTTCAATTTTTACTAATTCTATTTTTTACTTTATTGATATTCATATTTTTATATGAAAACCTCGTAAAATTATTTCTTATATTAACAATATATTTTATGTTAATGAACAATATTGTTTTGTTATTGTTCTATTAGAAGATATTATTTTGTTCCATATTTAATATAATAAATATTCAAGTATATGAATATATAAACATTGCTTAATTTCATTCTATTTTATATATAAAACATCTTTGATAAATACATGTTGTATATTTCTCATAGTGAGACGACTTGTATATATAAAATTATAGTATTTATTTTAATTTTTAATTAAAATAAATACTATAATTTTAGCGAAGTTTTACTATACCTAAATAATAATCAGTTATCTCATCACGGAGTTTTATTATAGATAGTATTTATATTAAGTGATATAATGATATAATTGATTATAATGTGTGCTTGTTCTAATTTTTAACTATTTATTATAATGATTATTCATAAAAATACGCTAAATAATATGGATAAATATTAAGGGACTTTTGCGTATCTATTTTATTAATAAAGGTTCAAGATATTAGAAATCATATTTAGGAGATAAAATATGCGAGTATTGAAATTTGGTGGAACTTCGCTTTATAATGCAAATCAATTTATTCATGTCGCCAATATTATTGAAAAAAATGCTCAAGAAGAACAAATAGCAGCAGTATTATCAGCACCTGCAATGATTACTAATCATCTAGTATCCATCATCGACCACACATTGAATGGTGATTCAATTTTAGAACATATTCATAATATAGAAATTATTTTTAATACTTTATTAAAAGATATAGGTCAGATTCAACCAGGATTTAGTCATATAGCTTTGCTAGCTATATTAGAAAAAGAATTCGTTCATTTAAAAAATTTACTCCATGGAATTTCATTATTAAAATTTTGTCCAGACAGTGTAAACGCTAATATTATTTGCTTAGGAGAAAAATTATCTATTATCTTAATGGAAGGTTTATTAATCGCAAGAAATCTCCAAATAACTGTTATTAATCCAGTAGATAATCTTGTAGCTCAAGGAGGAGGATATCTTGCTTCTATGGTAAATATTGAAGAATCTGCACGACGTATTCAAAATATATCTATTTCTCATTCAAATATTATATTGATGGCTGGATTTACTGCAGGTAATGAGCAAGGAGAATTAGTTGCTTTAGGGAGAAATGGTTCCGATTATTCAGCCGCAATTTTAGCGGCCTGCTTAAGAGCTAATCGTTGTGAAATTTGGACAGATGTAGATGGTATTTATACATGTGATCCGCATCAAGTACCTAATGCAAAATTATTACATTCATTATCTTATCAAGAAGCCATGGAGCTTTCTTATTTCGGAGCTAAAATTTTACATCCACGCACTATTGTTCCAATTGCTCAATTCCACATACCTTGTTTAATAAAAAATGTTTTTAAGCCTAATGCCCCTGGAACATTAATTGGACCAATTAATGATGATTCAACTAATATAGTTAAAGGAATTACATATCTAAATGATATGGTAATGTTAAATATTTCTGGGCCAGGAATGAAAGGTATGATTGGTATGGCTGCTCGTGTATTTTCAGCAATGTCTAAGGCCATATGCTCAGTAGTGTTAATTACTCAATCATCTTCTGAATACAGCATAAGTTTTTGTGTGCCTTATCAAGAATTATCAAAAGCTTGTACTTCATTGAACGACGAGTTTAATTTAGAGTTAAAAAATGGTCTTTTAGAGCCAATAGATGTGATACAAGATCTTGCAATTATTTCGGTTGTTGGAGATGGTATGCGCACTCAACTCGGTTTATCTAACAAATTATTTGGTGCATTAGCTCGTGCTAATATTAATATTATTGCTATTGCTCAGGGATCTTCAGAGCGTTCTATTTCGGTAGTTGTAAAAAATAATGTTACTGCTATTGGAATTAGAGTAGCTCATCAAATGTTATTTAGTGTTGATCAACTAATAGAGGTATTTATTATTGGATCTGGAGGTGTTGGTACTGCTCTAATCGAGCAAATTAGACGTCAGAAATATTGGTTAAAAAATAAACACATTGATTTACGAGTATGTGGAATTACTAATTCACGAGTAATGTATATCAATATAAATGGAATTGATTTAAATCATTGGAAATCATCACTTAAAAAATCACATGAATCTTGTGATTTGAAGAAATTAATAGATGTTATAAAAGAAAATCATTTTTTAAATCCAGTTATTGTTGATTGCACTAGTAGTGTTGATGTTGCTGATCATTATGTAAATTTTTTGTTAAATGGTTGTCACGTAATTGCTCCAAATAAAAAAGCTAATACAGGATCTATGAAACGTTATCGGACGCTGAGAGAAGCTGTGATAATATCACGAAGAAAATTTTTGTATGATACTAATGTAGGGGCTGGATTACCAGTTATAGAAAATTTGCAAAAATTGTTGAATGCTGGAGATGAATTAATAAGTTTTTCAGGTATTCTATCCGGATCTTTATCTTTTATTTTTGGAAAATTAGATGAGGGATTATCATTATCTGCTGCAACTTTGTTAGCTAAGAATAAAGGTTATACTGAACCAGATCCTAGAGACGATCTTTCTGGTATAGATGTCGCTAGGAAATTACTAATTTTGGCACGAGAAGTTGGATATGAATTAGAATTAGAGGATATTCAAATCGATCCAGTAATACCACATAATTTCATGAGTGAGCATAATACGGAAAGTTTTTTGGAAAAGTTATATTTGTTAGATGATATTATTTTGAGTAAAGCTAAAAAAGCATATGAATCAGGACATGTATTGCGTTATGTTGGAAATATACAAAAAGGACAATGTCGTGTGCAAGTTGAATCTATAGATAATAATCATCCATTATTTAAAGTAAAAGATGGAGAGAACGCTCTTGCATTCTTTACACGATATTATCAGCCGTTACCATTGATATTACGCGGTTATGGTGCAGGAAATGATGTTACAGCAGCAGGAGTATTTGCAGATTTATTACGTACTTTATCATAAAAATAGTAAGGATATATAGATATGGTCAGAATTTATGCTCCAGCATCTATTGGTAATATTGGAGTAGGATTTGATACATTAGGTATGGCAATTACTCCAATAAATGGTAGTTTACTGGGAGATTGTGTAAGCATTGAAGATTCTAATATATTTAGTTTAAAAAATACAGGATGTTTTCATAATCAATTACCAACACAATTGGAAGAAAACATTGTATTTCAATGTTGGAAAAAATTTTGTGAAACTTTAGGACAAATGTATCCTGTAAATATTAAGTTAGAAAAAAACATTCCTGTTTCTTCCGGTTTGGGTTCTAGCGCTTGTTCTATAGTAGCTGTATTAGTAGCAATGAATTATCATTATGGATCTCCACTTAATAAAGATCAATTGCTTTCGTTGATGGGAGAAATGGAAGGAAAAATTTCAGGGTCAATCCATTTTGATAATGTATCACCTTGTTTTTTAGGAGGTATGCGTTTGATTTTAAGAAATTGTAATATTGTTAACCAAATGATTCCTAGTTTTAATAATTGGTTATGGATTTTAGCATATCCAGGCGTGAAAATATCTACCGCGATGTCTCGATCAATATTACCGAATCAATATAATCGAGAAGATTGCATTAATCACAGTCAGTATTTGTCTGGATTCATTCATGCTTGCCATACTCAACAAGAATCTTTAGCAATTGAATGCATGAAAGATATTATCGCAGAACCTTATCGCTCGCGATTATTTCCAGTAAAGTTATCTTATATACGTCATAATATTATTAAAAAAGGCGCTGTATCTTGTGGTATTTCAGGATCTGGTCCAACAATTTTTGTATTATGTAATACTTATGATGTAATAGAAGATATTTCTAATTGGTTATCACGTTTTTATTTGCAAAATGATTCAGGTTTTGTTCGAATCTGTTCCCTCGATAAGCGCGGAGCACGTATTATGGTAGAATAGTTAATGAAATTATATAACATTAAACAACATGCTGAACAAGTTACATTTTGTCAAGCTCTTATACAAGGACTAGGAAAAGACCAAGGGTTATTTTTTCCGGTAGATCTTCCAAAGTTCTCAGTACTTGAAATTAATTCTATGTTAGAAATGAATTTCATAGAACGTAGTGCACATATTTTATCTACATATATTGGCCCTGAGTTATCAAAAAATAGTATATTAAGTTGTGTTCAGAACGCTTTTAATTTTCCAGTACCGTTAGTATTTATAAAAAAAAATATTGCCATTTTAGAACTTTTCCATGGACCAACTTTGGCTTTTAAAGATTTTGGAAGCCGATTGATGGCGCGAATGTTAAATAAAGTTAATCATCGGTTCAATAAGCCTATGGTTATTCTTGCAGCTACGTCTGGAGATACAGGGGCAGCTGTAGCTCATGCTTTTGTTAATTTGAGTAACATACACGTTATTATTCTATATCCTAAAGGGAAAATTAGTGGATTGCAAGAAAGATTATTCTGCACTTTAGGAGGTAATATTTCTACTATATCAGTAGATGGAGATTTTGATTCATGTCAATTTTTAGTAAAAAAAGCTTTTGAAGATAGTACATTACGACAAATTTTAGATTTAAATTCTGCTAATTCTATTAATATTAGTCGTTTATTAGCGCAAGTTTGTTATTATTTTGAAGGAGTATCGCAATTACCACATCAAATGCGTAATAAATTAGTTATTGCAGTTCCCAGTGGAAACTTTGGAAATTTGACCGCGGGGTTATTAGCACAATCTTGTGGGTTGCCAGTGAAAAAGTTTATTGCTGCTACTAATATTAATGATACTGTTCCTAGATTTTTACGAAATGGTTATTGGGAGCCTCATCCTACTGTCTCAACTTTTTCTAATGCAATGGATGTAAGTCGTCCAAATAATTGGCCTAGAATAGAAGAATTATTTCGTCGAGAAAATAGATCTATTAAAGAATTAAAATATGGTTGTGTCAATGATATGCTTACCGAAAAAACAGTTCAAGAAATTTCAGATTTAGGATATCTCTCTGAACCTCATACTGCTGTAGCGTATCGATTATTATCTGATCAATTAGATTCTGATGAATTTGGCATATGTCTTGGTACTGCTCATCCTGTTAAATTTAAAGAGCTAGTAGAATGTTTTTTACAAAAAAAGATACAAGTGATATTACCGGGTGCATTGAAAGAACGTATGAGATTACCTATTTTATCATATGAAATATCTAAATGTTTTTCTTCATTACGTAATTTAATTTTAAAAATAGTATCTTAAATTTTGTGTATAAACGATATGTATCATTATTAAAAATTTTTAATATATTTATTATTGTATACATTCAATTGATGTATACAATAATAAATATTTAATCAGTTTATGGTGCAATTAGTGCAACAAGACTAAATTTTTATAGAAATAATGATGAAGACTAAATGTTATATAATAATAGTCATGCTCTATTATTAAGATAGGTATTTTTATAATTTTGTTAGTAATATATTTGAAAAATAATAATTAAATTAGAATTTGTATGATGTTTTTGAAAAGTTTTGAAAACAAACTTATTTTAAGGTTGAAAAGTACAGTTTTGACCGCATATCAGGTGCATAGTGTGGTTGAATTGATTTTCAGTGGAGGCGTTTAGATGGGAAAAATTATTGGTATAGACTTGGGCACGACCAATTCTTGTGTTGCAATTATTGAAGGAAATAAGCCTCGTGTATTAGAAAATAGCGAAGGTGATCGTACAACTCCTTCTATTATTGCTTATACACAAGATAATGAGATTTTAGTTGGTCAGCCGGCCAAACGTCAGTCTGTTACTAATCCTAAAAATACTTTGTTTGCTATTAAACGACTGATTGGTCGTAGATTTCAAGATAAAGAAGTTCAGCGTGATGTTAATATTATGCCGTATAAAATAATTTCTGCCAATAACGGAGACGCTTGGTTAGATATTAAAGGTCAAAAAATGGCTCCTCCTCAAGTTTCCGCTGAAATTTTGAAAAAAATGAAAAAAACAGCAGAGGATTATCTTGGAGAGCAAATATCAGAAGCGGTTATTACGGTCCCAGCTTATTTTAATGATGCTCAACGACAAGCTACTAAAGATGCTGGGCGTATTGCTGGTTTAGAGGTTAAACGTATCATAAATGAACCAACTGCTGCAGCATTAGCTTATGGTTTAGATAAAGAAACTAGGGGCAATCGTACTATTGCTGTATATGATTTAGGTGGAGGAACTTTTGATATTTCGATTATTGAAATTGATGATGTTGATGGAGAAAAAACTTTTGAAGTGTTGTCTACTAATGGGGATACTCATTTAGGTGGTGAAGATTTTGACAGTCTTTTAATAAATCATTTAGTAGATGAATTTAAAAAAGATCAGCGCATTAATTTATATAATGATCCTTTAGCAATGCAGCGATTAAAAGAAGCAGCAGAAAAAGCAAAGATAGAATTATCTACTTCGCATCAAACTGATGTAAATTTACCATATATTACAGCAGATAATACTGGTCCGAAGCATATGAATTTTAGAGTAACGCGTGCTAAATTAGAATCTCTTGTAGAAGATTTAGTAAATCGTACTATGGAGCCACTCAAAGTGGCATTAAAAGATGCTAATTTATCTGTTACTAAAATAAATGATGTTATTTTGGTAGGTGGTCAGACTAGAATGCCTCTTGTACAAAAAAAGGTTTCCGAATTTTTTCAAAAAGAACCGCGTAGAGACGTTAATCCTGATGAAGCAGTGGCTATCGGAGCAGCGGTACAAGGGGGAGTATTGTCAGGAGATGTGAAAGATGTGTTGTTGTTGGATGTAACTCCATTATCTTTAGGGATTGAAACTATGGGTGGAGTCATGACCTCATTGATCTCCAAAAATACTACTATCCCTACTAAACATAGTCAAATTTTTTCTACAGCTGAAGACAATCAATCTGCTGTTACTATTCATGTATTACAAGGTGAAAGAAAAAGAGCAAGTGATAATAAATCGTTAGGACAATTTAACTTAGATGGAATAGCGCCAGCAATGCGTGGCACACCCCAGATTGAAGTAACTTTTGATATTGATGCTGATGGTATTTTGCATGTATCTGCTAAGGATAAAAATAGTGGACGTGAACAGAAGATAACTATTAAAGCTTCTTCTGGTTTAAATGAAGAAGAAATTAAGAAAATGGTTAAAGAAGCAGAAGTTAATGCTGAATCAGATCGTAAATTTGAAGAATTAGTACAAATTCGTAATCAGGCTGATCATTTATTACATAGTACAAAAAAACAATTAAAAGAAGTAAGTGACAGTATTTCATTAGATGATAAATCTTCTATAGAAAGCGCATTAAGAGAGTTGGAATCAGTAATAAAAAATGAAGATAAAAGTGAAATTGAATCTAAAATTCAATCTGTAATAAAAGTTTCTGGAAAATTGTTAGAAGCAAGTCAAAAACATCAAGAACAATCTAAATCTCAAACTTCTAATAGTACTGCTGATCCAACTGGAGAAGTGGTGGACGCAGAATTTGAAGAAATAAAAAATAAAAAGTAATTTTTTGAAAAATTAAATTTAGAATAGGAGAAAATAATATTAAAGTTATAACTCAAAAAATATTGGGAAAACAAATATGTTACATACCTAATGAATAGGTATATTGAGGGACATAAATAAAACCATGGCTAAATCAGACTACTATGAGATTTTAGGCGTTTCCAAAAATGCGGATGAGCGTGAAATCAAAAAGTCCTATAAACGCCTGGCAATGAAATTTCATCCAGACCGTAATCCAGGAAATACTGCAGCTGAAACAAAGTTCAAAGAAATTAAAGAAGCGTACGAAATTTTAAGTAATGTAGAAAAACGCGCCGCTTATGATCAATATGGTCATACAGCGTTTGAACAAGGAAATATGGGGTCAGCAGGTAATTCAGGAAGGGCATCAGATTTTAGTGATATTTTTGGTGATGTGTTTGGAGATATATTTGGAGGAAATAGGCGCAGTCGTTCAGGTAGAGGTTCAGATTTACGGTATAATATAGAATTAAATTTAGAAGATGCAGTACGTGGGGTTATTAAAGAAATTTGCATCCCAACTTTATCAACTTGTGATAAATGTCATGGAAGTGGAGCAAGGTCTAATACAGCAATAGTGACCTGCATGACGTGTCATGGTCAAGGACAAATTCAAATACGTCAAGGTTTTTTTTCTGTGCAACAATCGTGTCCTGCATGTCATGGACACGGTAAAATTATTAAAGAAGTTTGTAATAGATGTCATGGAAATGGACGTGTAGAACGACCTAAAACTCTTTCTGTTAAGATTCCTGCGGGCGTAAATACAGGAGATCGCATACGATTGTCAGGTGAGGGTGAATCTGGAATGAATGGTGCACCTTCAGGGGATTTATATGTTCAAGTACAAGTTAGAAAACATCCAATTTTTGATAGAGAAGAAAAAAATCTTTATTGTGAAGTGCCAATTAATTTTGCTATGGCAGCTTTAGGAGGTGAAATTGAAGTACCTACTTTAGATGGTAGAGTTAAATTAAAAATTCCTCCTGAAACGCAAACTGGAAAATTGTTTCGGATGAGAGGAAAGGGTGTGAAATCAGTACGTAGTAGTGGTAGTAATGGTGATTTATTATGTAGAGTGGTGGTAGAAACTCCAGTTAGATTAAGCAATACCCAAAAACAACTGCTACAAGATTTGTCAGATAGTTTTGAAGGACCTAATGGCAACAGAAATAGTCCTAAATCTAAAAGTTTTTTTGATGGCGTAAAAAAGTTTTTCGATGATCTTACTCGTTGATTCAATAAAAGTGGAGTTATCGTTATTTTTTGAGAAATAACTTCTTTTAATTTTTTATTTTATTCTAATGAAGACTGAGTCATTGACTCAATACGCGCATATGCTCTAGATTTATGTCTAGCAGCTTTATTTTTATGAATTAAACCCTTACAAGCCTGATGATCTACTATTTTTTGCATAGAAACAAATGATGCCATTGCGGCATTTTTATCTTTAGTTTCAATTGCTATACGCACTTTTTTAATAAAAGTGCGTAACATAGACCTACGACTTATATTATGCTTACGTTGATTTTTTGATTTTATAATATTTTTTTTAGCTGATTTAGTATTAGCCAAAATATCACTCCCAGGCGTTAAAATATAACAATATAATATGTGCTATATTATATTGTTATATTTTATATTACAATTGTTATTTATAATTTAAATATAATCATTTTACGATTATATTATACTTTTTACTTCTTGATTCTATCTTAAAATTAAATTATTTTTATTATTTTTAATTAATTAAATTATAGAATAATATAAATATTTTCTAATAATTTATTTAAATTTTGACATGGAATTTATTAGAGGATTACACAATATAAAATCTCGTCATAAAGGCTGTATACTTACTATTGGCAATTTTGATGGATTTCATCGTGGACATCAAGCATTAATTTCAAAATTACAAGAAGAAAGGAATAATTTAAAATTACCTGTTATGGTTATGATTTTTGAACCGCAACCTAGAGAATATTTATCTAATATAATAGCAATACGATTAACTAGGTTACGAGATAAAATTAATTATTTATACACTGCAGGTGTAGATGTTATTCTATGTATTACTTTTAATAAAAAATTTGCTTCAATAGAAGCATATAATTTTGTTAAAAATATATTAATCTATAAACTAGGAGTGCAGTTTGTTTATATTGGAGATGATTTTAGGTTTGGAGCATGTAGGAAAGGAGATTTTTTTTTATTGAAAAAAATAAGTAAACATGAAGGTTTTAAAGTAATACGTACTGCTGCTTATCTTGATTCGAATGGAAAAAGAATAAGTAGTACTGCGATACGTGAGGCTCTAACGGAAAATAGAATTTTGGATGCTGAATTACTACTAGGACATTCTTATTGTATTTCTGGTAGAGTAGTACATGGAGATAGCTTAGGACGGAAACTTGGGTTTCCTACAGCTAATATATCATTACAGGGTAAAAGATTACCTATACGTGGGGTATATGCAGTAGAAGTATATGGTATTTATAATCTGCCATTACCAGGTATAGCTAATATAGGAATACGTCCTACAATCACGGGTAAAAACCAACAACAACTAGAAGTGCATTTGTTAAATATATCTACAAATTTATATACTTATCACATTAAAGTAGTTTTTTTAGCTAAAATACGTGATGAACAATATTTCACTTCTATGAAAACATTACAACATCAAATTAAAAACGATATAATAAATGTACGTAGTTATTTCAACAAAAATAATATCAACAAAATTTATAAAAATGGAATAATTTATAAATGATGAACTATAGAAATACTTTAAATTTACCACATACATTATTTCCGATGCGTGCTAATTTATCTATGTGTGAACCTGCAATATTAGAACGTTGGTATAAAAATAATTTATATGAAGCTATTCGTCTTAAAAAAAATAAAAAAAAACTGTTTTTATTACATGATGGTCCACCTTATGTAAACGGTAGTATTCACTTAGGACATGCAGTCAACAAAGTGCTGAAAGATATTATTCTTAAATATAAAGGTTTCATGGGGTATAATGCTCCCTATATCCCAGGTTGGGACTGCCATGGATTGCCTATTGAACTGCAAGTAGAACGATTAATAGGACAACCGGGAATTAACATTAGTCCAAATGAATTTCGTAATATTTGTCGTAATTACGTTTTAGATCAAATAGAAATACAAAAAAAAGATTTTATGAGGTTAGGCGTTTTAGGAGATTGGGCTAAACCTTATTTAACGATGAATTTTAAGACTGAAGCAAACATTATTCGTACTTTAAGTAAGGTAATATCTTGTGGTTATTTTTATAAAGGTATTAAACCAATACATTGGTGTTTTCAATGTCATTCTGTATTAGCTGAATCAGAAGTAGAATATAATGATCATTTATCTTCTGCTATTGATGTTGCTTTTTCTGCAGTAGACAGTATTCGCGTTTCTGAAATATTTAATATTGATTTATATCAACGTACTATTGAATTAGTTATTTGGACTACTACTCCTTGGACATTACCTGCTAATCAAGCTATTTCTGTGCATCCTGATTATAGTTATCAATTAATTTTGATAAATAATAATAGACATATCATTATTGCAGCCAATTTGGTAAATCTTGTAATGAAACGTATCCAATGCTTATCTTGGAAGGTTTTAGGAGAAACTTTAGGTAATTCTTTAGAATCGTTAAAATTTCAGCATCCATTTATGCCTTTTGATGTCCCTATTGTATTAAGTTGTCATGTAGCATTGGATACTGGAACAGGAGCGGTACATATAGCTCCAAACCATGGTGTTGATGACTATATTATAGCTCAAAAATATAATTTAAAAAACATTAATAATATAATAAACGATAAAGGATATTATATATCTAATACACATCCTATGTTAGATGGAGTACACATTTTTCAATCAAATAATATAATAATAAATTTACTGAATCAATTGGGTGTTTTATTACATGTAAATTACAATTATAAACACAGTTATCCATATTGTTGGCGTCATGAAATTCCTGTTATATTTAAAACTACTTCACAGTGGTTTTTGAGTATAGATAAATATAACTTAAGAGATAAATTATTGAAAGCAATACGTGAAGTACGATGGATTCCAGAAAAAAGTAAATCTAGTATCGAAACAATGATTATTAATAGACCTGATTGGTGTCTTTCAAGGCAGCGTGTTTGGGGCGTACCAATACCTTTATTTATTCATAAATATACAGGTATTTTACATCCACGTACATTTGAATTAATGGAAATAGTTGCACAACGTGTAGAACAATGTGGAATACAAGCATGGTGGGATCTAAAAACTGAAGATCTTATAGAAAAAGAAGCAGATCAATATGAAAAAGTATTAGATACACTCGATGTTTGGTTTGACTCTGGTTCTACTTGTGATTCAGTAATACCAGAAAGATTAAAATATCATAAACATTTACCAGATTTATATTTAGAAGGTTCAGATCAATATCGGGGTTGGTTTATGTCGTCTTTAATTATATCAACTGTAATTAAAGGAAAAGCGCCTTATAGAGAAGTATTAAGTCATGGATTCACTGTAGATGCTCAAGGACGTAAAATGTCTAAATCTCTTGGCAATGTTATTAGTCCACAGGAAATAATAAAGAATTTTGGAGCAGATATTTTGCGGTTATGGATAGCTTCTTCTGATTACTCTAAGGATATGACGATTTCCAGTGCTATTTTAAAACAGACAACTGATGTATATAGACGTATTCGTAATACCGCTCGATTTTGTTTGGCTAATATTAGTGATTTTAACCCAGAACAAGATTGTGTTCATCCAGAAAATATGATTGCAATAGATTGTTGGGCAATAAATTGTGCCTTGTCTGTACAATTAGGAGTAATATCAGATTATAAAAAATATAATTTTAATAATGTAATACGGCGGATTATGCAGTTTTGTTCAGTAGAGATGGGTTCATTTTATTTAGATGTTATTAAAGATCGACAGTATACTACAAAAAAAAACAGTACAGCACGTCGTAGTTGTCAAACTGCATTATATCATATTATTGAATCTATGGTACGTTGGATAGCTCCAATTTTATCTTTTACTGCTGATGAAATTTGGAAGTATATTCCAGGACATCGTTCAGAATATGTGTTTACTGAAGAATGGTATGATGGGTTATTCAGCATAAATTCGAAACAAGTCATGAGCAATAACCATTGGAGTACTTTTTTAAATGTTCGAAATGAAGTAAATAAAATAGTTGAACAAGCACGTATTAACGGAATTATTGGAGGATCCTTAGATGCTAGTGTAGTTTTATATGCTACTCCAGAATTAGCAAGTAAATTGCGTATATTAGATAATGAATTGTCTTTTGGATTAATAACATCCTCTGCTATAGTTTTAGATTATTACGATAAATTTAATACAACTAGACACAAAAAAGAAGGAATACCAGGATTGCGGATTTTTTTAGAAAAAGCTAAAGGAAAGAAATGTTTACGTTGTTGGCATTATAGATTAGACATTGATCAATATAAAAATTATTCAAATATTTGCGCACGTTGTGTTTCTAATATAGTTGGTCCAGGAGAAAATCGTAGGTTCTTTTAATGCAGCAGAAAAAGTATAATTATAAAAATTTTAAATGGTTATGGTTATCTATACTACTAATGTTATTAGATATAGAAACTAAATATTGGATAAAAACTCATTTTTTGATTGGAGAGGTATCATCGATACTACCTGGTATTAATTTTTATTATATTCATAATTCAGGATTAGCTTTTGGGATATGTTCTAATGTTAATTTATATTATCATTGGGTGTTTATATGGATGACAATATTAATTATTATAGCATTTGTTATAGCTTTATGTAGAATGATGGAGTATTCTAAGTGTTATAGTATATCTTGTTCTATGATTATTGGAGGAGCTTTAGGAAATCTATTAGATCGAGTGTTATATGGAACAGTAGTTGATTTTATTGATGTGTATATTAAAAGTTGGCATTGGCCAACTTTTAATATTGCAGATATGGCAATTTGTATGGGAACTATTATTTTAATAATAAAACACTATTATGATTTTTAAGAAATTTTAATTGAAGATATTCGCATATGGTTATAAAACTATATTATGATATCATGTTATTGATATCTGTATATCTACAAATAAGGAGATAGATATTAAAGTTGTATTAGCTAATCCTCGGGGATTCTGTGCAGGAGTAAATCGAGCAATTAGTATTGTGGAGCAAGCTATTAAAGCGTATGGCATCCCAATTTATGTGAAACATGAGTTAGTACATAATAGTTATGTAGTGAATCAATTATCTAAGAAAGGGATTGTTTTTATTGAACAAATAAATGAAGTGCCTAATGGATCAGTTCTAATTTTTTCTGCTCATGGAGTATCAAAAAAGATACGGGAAGAAGCTAAAATTAAAAACTTAGTAATAATTGACGCTACTTGTCCATTGGTTACTAAAGTACATATGGAGGTTTCACGCGCTAATCGTAATGATATGGAAGTTATTTTGATAGGTCACGCTGGCCATCCAGAAGTAGAAGGAACGATGGGGCAATATATTTCTAAAAATTCTGGAAGAAGAATATACTTAGTTCAATCTCGATCAGATGCTTTGTTACTTCAGGTGAATCATCCAAATAATTTATTTCTTGTAACACAAACAACTTTATCAATAGATGATACTGCAGAAATTGTTACGATTTTACATAAAAGATTTCCTAATATCCTAAGTCCTAGAAAAAATGATATTTGTTATGCTACATTTAACAGACAAAATGCTCTTAAAAATTTAGCTTTAATAGTAGAGATAATATTTGTTGTAGGATCCAGGATGTCATCTAACTCTATGAGATTAATTGAATTAGCACATCGTATTGGAAAAATTGCATATTTAATTAATCATGCTAATGATATTCAAAGAAATTGGTTACATGGGATGAATAATGTTGGCATTACTGCCGGAGCATCAGTCCCGGAAATTTTAGTACATCAGGTCTTGAATAAGTTACGTATATTAAGTAAAGATCATCTTGTTGTTGAAGAAATGATTGGACAAGAAGAGAGTATTTTTTTTAATATACCTAAAATTTAGTATATTTATATAAAAATATATCTATTGATTTAGTGTAATAATGACACTATAGGTTTTAAACAAAATCAGACCACATAAAAATTATATAATAATAGTGTATGTTATTTATTGTATTTTATTAAAAAAACATAATTAATTACTAAAATTTATTAAAAATTTACATATTATTATATTTATATTTTTTATATGAAAATAAATCATGGTCGTACATTCTTCTGTATATAATCAATACTATTATAGGGTATATAAAATTATGAATAATGCACTTCTTCGTATTGCCGTTACGGGAATAACCGGACGTATGGGCAAAAAAATAATACAATGTATTATTATTGAGGGAGAGAAAAAATTTAGTCGAAAAATTATTTTAGGAGCTGCTATAACACATTCAAATTCTAGCATTTGTGGCATGGATGTTGGAAAGCTAATGAAAACTGATACTTTAGGTATAACAATTACTGATAATCTTGAATTAGTCAAAGATGACTTTGATGTTTTGGTAGATTTTACTGCTCCTAGTATATCTATGGAATATTTAAAATTTTGTGTTAATAATAATAAAAATATAGTTATTGGCACAACTGGATTTAATCAAGCTCATGAGCATTTTATTATGAATGCATCTCAAAAAATAGGAATTGTTTTTTCTTCTAATTTTAGTATAGGTATAGCATTAATATTAAGATTATTACACAAAATCACGCGTATTATGGGCGATAATTCAGACATTAGTCTTATTGAAGCGCATCATAATAAAAAACGTGATATTCCGTCTGGAACCGCTTTAATGATGCAAAATACTATTATAAATGCATTGAGATCTATCCGATCTAATAAAGTTATGGATTGCAATGTTGATGATACAACATCTTCATCAGTACCTTCTGATCGTGATGTTTCAATTCATTCGATACGTGCTGGGAATATTATTGGAGAACATACTGTTTTATTTATAGGAGCAGAAGAACGTTTAGAAATAACGCATAAAGCGTTAGATCGTACAGTCTTTGCTAGAGGGGCATTATATTCTGCTATTTGGTTAGGACGTGATAAAATAGGATTATTTGATATAGGAGACACTTTGGGAATAAATGCGTTATTATGATCATTTAGATGAAAATAATTAATATTATAGTATAATAAAATAAAACATGTGTAAATCTTATTTACACATGTTTTATTTTATTATACTATAATATTAATTATAATTTAATATTTGACTCATCAATTTCCTTTAATAAATTAAATATAAATTATATATTTAATAATTAATTTACTCGACGAATATAGAGGTATTTTGATGAAACCGGCATTATTAGTGTTAGAAGATGGCAATAGATTTTATGGATATGCAATAGGAGCTGAAGGTGAAACAGTAGGAGAAGTAGTATTCAACACATCAATGACTGGATATCAAGAAATAATTACTGATCCTTCTTATGCATATCAAATAGTAATTTTAACTTATCCTCATATTGGGAATGTTGGAACCAATGAACTTGATAATGAATCTTCTTGTATTCAGGTAAGAGGGCTAATTATTCATAATTTAGCAATTACTGTTAGTAATTTTCGCCATACGTTAACTCTTTCAGATTATTTAATACAACAAAATATTGTTGGTATTGCTGGGGTAGATACCCGTAAATTAACTCGACTAATACGAGAAAAAGGAATACAACATGGTTGCATTATTGCTCGTGATGTTCCTAATCCTACATTAGCATTGCGTAAAGCTCGTGAATTTCCTGGATTACACGGGCTTAATCTTGCTCATAAAGTAAGTACTTCTCAACAATATATCTGGAATCAAGGTACTTGGAATATCAAATCTGGAGTATTCGTTACTCCGTTAAGTTTACCTTATCGTGTTGTAGTATATGATTTTGGTATTAAAAGAAACATTATGCGTATATTAGTAGATTATGGTTGCTTATTAACTGTGGTCCCAGCACATACTACAGCGCGTGAAATAATTGATATGAAACCAGATGGAATTTTTTTAGCTAATGGTCCCGGAGATCCAAATGCATACGGATATGCAATTAATTCTATTCAAATTTTTTTAAATACTACTAAAATACCGTTATTTGGAATTTGTTTAGGTCATCAATTACTAGCACTAGCCAATGGAGCAAAAATAATAAAAATGAAATTTGGTCATCATGGATCTAATCATCCGGTCAAAGATATAAAAACAAATAAGGTTATAATCACTACTCAAAACCATAATTTTGTAGTAGATAAAAAAACTTTGCCTGATACTTTAAAAATAACACATATTTCATTATTTGACGGAACATTACAAGGTATTCACCATATTAATAAACCTGCTTTTAGTTTTCAAGGTCATCCAGAAGCTAGCCCTGGTCCTCACGATGCTACATCATCTTTATTCAGTCATTTTATCAAATTAATTAAAAATTATCGTAATCAATAATATGTTTGGAGAATACAAACATGCCAAAAAGAACCGATATACAAAGCATCTTGTTATTGGGAGCCGGTCCAATTATTATCGGGCAAGCTTGTGAATTTGATTATTCCGGAGCTCAGGCTTGCAAAGCATTACGTGAAGAGGGATATCGTCTTGTTTTAGTAAACTCTAATCCTGCTACAATTATGACAGATCCTGATATGGCTGACGCAACTTATATTGAAGCAATTCAATGGGAAGTAATATCTAAAATTATTGAAAAAGAACGTCCAGATGCACTACTTCCCACCATGGGCGGACAAACTGCTTTAAATTGTACTTTAGATTTAGAACGTCACGGAATTTTAAGAAAATTTAATATTATAACTATTGGAGCAACGATAGATTCGATTTATAAAGCAGAAGATCGCCGAAAATTTCGAGAATCTATGAAAAAAATTGGTTTAGATATAGCCCAATCTGAAACCGCACACGACATAAATGAAGCTATGATAACTTTAGAAAAAATCGGACTACCTTGTATTATTCGTCCTTCTTTTACTTTAGGAGGCAGTGGGGGTGGTGTTGCTTATACTGAAGAAGAATTTAAAAAGATTTGCAGATATGGATTAAATTTATCTCCTAATCATGAACTTTTAATTGATGAATCTTTAATTGGTTGGAAAGAATATGAAATGGAAGTAATTCGTGATATTAAAGACAATTGTATAATTGTATGTTCTATAGAAAACGTTGATCCTATGGGTATCCATACTGGTGATTCTATTACTGTGGCTCCAGCTCAAACTTTAACTGATAAGGAATATCAGGTTATGAGGAACGCTTCAATAATGGTATTACGTGAAATTGGAGTAGAAACTGGTGGCGCTAACGTACAATTTGCAGTAAATCCAAATAATGGAAGACTTGTTGTCGTTGAAATGAATCCGAGAGTATCACGGTCATCAGCATTGGCTTCAAAAGCAACTGGGTTTCCTATAGCTAAAATAGCTACTAAACTAGCAGTAGGATATACCCTAGATGAATTGTCAAATGATATTACAAATGGTAGAATTCCTGCATCTTTTGAGCCATCTATTGATTATGTAGTAACTAAAATTCCTCGTTTTGATTTTGAAAAATTTCCAGGACGACACAATAATAGATTGACAACTCAAATGAAATCAGTAGGCGAAGTGATGGCAATTGGCTGTAGTCAACAAGAATCTTTACAAAAAGCAATACGTGGACTAGAAATAGGAGTAACAGGATTAGATTCCAAAATTAATTTAGATAATCCTGAAGTATTTAATACTATTAAACATGAATTAAAAAATGCTAGTAGTAACAGAATATGGTACATTGCTGATGCTTTTAGATACGGAATATCTTTAGAACAAATTTTTCATTTAACTAATATTGATCGTTGGTTTTTAGCTCAAATTGAAGAATTAATACAATTAGAAAATGATGTAATATCTGCAGGTATATCATACCTTAATAGAAATCGATTATATTTTCTTAAAAAGAAAGGATTTTCTGACGCAAGATTAGGTAAATTAACAGGTGTATCAGAAAATAAGATTCGGGCATTAAGATTTATGTATGATATACATCCTGCGTATAAGCATGTAGATGCTTGTGCAGCAGAATTTTCTACTGATACTTCTTATATGTATTCTACTTATGATGGTGAGTGTGAGTTCCAATTCAATCAAAGTAATAAAACCATCATGATATTAGGAGGAGGGCCTAATCGTATTGGACAAGGTATTGAATTTGATTATTGCTGTGTGCATGCAGCATTAACATTACGTGAGAGCGGATATAACGTAATCATGGTAAATTGTAATCCTGAGACTGTTTCTACTGATTATGATATATCAGATATGCTTTATTTTGAGCCAATTACTTTAGAAGATATTTTAGAAATCATACGTATTACTAAACCAATGGGTGTAATCGTTCAATATGGAGGACAAACTCCATTAAAATTAGCTAAAGCAATGGAAGCAGCTGGAATATCTATTATAGGTACTAGTCCAGATGCAATTGACCAAGCAGAAAATAGAGAACGATTTCAACGTTCAATAAAGTGTTTAGGATTACAACAACCTAATAATGTTACTGTTACATCATTAGAATCAGCTTTAAAAAACGCTGAAATTATAGGGTATCCTATGGTAGTTAGGCCTTCTTATGTATTAGGAGGTAGAGCTATGGAAATAGTATATAATAAAAAAGAATTATTATGCTATTTTAAAAATGCTGTTAAAGTATCTAATAATGCTCCAGTTTTATTAGATCATTTTTTAGAAAATGCAATTGAGGTAGATGTAGATGCAATTTGTGATGGACAGCAGGTATTTATTGGAGGAATTATGGAACATATTGAATACGCAGGAGTACATTCTGGAGATTCAGCATGTTCTTTACCAGCTTATACATTAAGTAAAAATGTCCAAGATAAGATACGGTGTCAAGTAAAAAAATTGGCATTTAAATTTAATGTAAAAGGTTTAGTTAATATACAATTTGCAATACAAAAAAATGAAATTTATATAATTGAGATTAATCCAAGAGCATCACGTACAGTTCCTTTTGTATCTAAAGCTACTGGTATAGCGTTAGCAAAAATTGGAACTCGAGTAATGATGGGACAATCTTTATTTGATCAAGGTATTATAAAAGAGGTGACTCCTCCTTATTTCTCGGTGAAAGAGGTAGTGTTGCCGTTTAACAAATTTATTGATATAAATCCAAAATTAGGACCAGAAATGAGATCTACAGGAGAAGTGATGGGCATCGGACGTACTTTTGAAGAAGCATTTGCTAAAGCAACGGTAAGTAGTCAATCTTATATTAAGAAACATGGTGATATATTATTATCGTTATCTAAAAGAGATAAAAGTAAAGCGATAGATTTAGTTACTAAATTTATTCAAAATGGTTTTATGTTAGATGTTTCATATGAAACGGCAAAAATGTTAAAAAGTGTTGGCATTGTTTCTCAAATGATTAGGCCAGTACATATAGCTAATACATATATTCATAAAAAAATTAAGAATGGTGAATATAGTTATGTTGTTGATACTACTTCAACAGATAGAATCAGCGGTAATAATGCTACATTTCTATGTCGTATCGCACTGCAACATAATATTCATTATGGTACTACAATAAATGGAAGTTTTGCTGCAGCAATATCATTAACTGTTGATACTACAGAACACATTATATCAATTCAAGATATGCATTCTAAAATAGAACATTAATTATAATTAATAATATCTAGATAGATGTAATTATAATGATATGTACGTGTATATTCTTAACGGAATTGCTGTTGGTATGATTAGGTATTTTTTAAAAATATTTTGTTTAATTTAATATACATTAAAATCTCTTATATATGATTATTAGCTTAATTGTTGCATTAACCACCAATCATGTAATTGGGAAAAATAATGTTATTCCTTGGTATTTTCCTATAGATATTAAGTGGTTTAAGTATCACACTTTTCATAAACCAGTTATTATGGGACGTAAAACATTTGAGTCAATAGGTAAAAAACCACTGATAAATAGGTTGAATATTGTTTTAAGTCGTAATGCAATATACAATAACTATAATGATGTTTTTATGGTAGACAATCCAGATTGTGCTTTATCTTTGATAAAAGATACATGCGAAGTTATGGTAATTGGAGGAAGCACAATATACAACATTTTTTTACCTTATGCGCGACGTTTGTACTTAACATATGTTAATAATATTATTGATATCGATGGTGATTCTTGGTTTCCTGATTATGATATAAAAGAGTGGAAATCTGTTTTTAATAGTTTTTATAAAATAAATGATGGATTTTTTTATTATTTAAATTTTAAAATTCTAGAACGTCTGTAATAAAACCATTGTAAGTTAATTGTAAAAGTGTTCTATTTCGACAGAACTAATAATTATATTTAGATTAATAAGCTATATTTTTCTTAAAAATATCGATGAATTGAATATAATTATTAATTTATTTTAGTTTATACGAAATATTTATAAAAAATTACCAAGATATTTTAATTCTTATTTGTAAATGTTAAGCAGGTGGAGTACAAGGTATACAGATTTTTTCTTTATTTTCCCATCGCAATAAAGTAAGTGTACCACCCCAACAACATCCGGAATCTAAACCATAGACACCAGCAGGAACTTGTATTCTTTTTAATGTTGCCCAATGTCCGAAAATTATGTTATATGTAGGATCGATTAATTTTTCCAAAGAAAACCATGGATAAATATTTTTTGGAGCATTGTTGGGTGCTCCTTTATATTTAAAATCTAATTTTCCGTTTAAATAAACATAACGCATTCGGGTAAATACATTAATATGTTCTTGTATTTGTTCCAATTTTTTTTTGTTTATCTGAATCTTATGTAAATCAGATACATCTTTATATATATTTTTGAAAATAAAATAAGGATAATCGCTAACTAGAATTGCTTCTATTTCTTGGGCATATTTTTTAGCAGTTCGAATATCCCAATTCGGACTAATTCCTGCATGTGTCATTATTATTTTTTTATTTTCATCTATGTATAGTATAGGTTGATGTCGTAGCCAATATATTAATTCTTCTAAATCTGGAGCATTTAATATTGCATTGAAGTAATCTTTATTATTTTTTTGATCCATTCCAAAATATGTTTTTAACAAATGCAACTCATGATTACCTAATACTAGACGAGCGCTTGAATGAAAATTGTGAATTAAACGTAATACCTCTAATGAACTAGGTCCCCTTGCTATTACATCCCCAGTTAAATTTAAAGTATCAATATTAGGATCAAAGTGTATAAGATCCAACATAGTTTTTAAGTTTTTATAACATCCATGTACGTCTCCAATAAAATAAGTAGACATTTTTGATTATAAATTTTCTTATTAAAGAATCGGTAATATATATATCATAAGTTTTATATTTTATACGAATAAACTAATCTTTTCTTTAAGTAAAAGATTAGTTTACAAGATAAATTTATTTATAAAAATAATAAATATATTTTTTATTCAAGAAGATATCAATTTTAAAATCACTATTTTCACATAAACCATTCAGTTATTTAGATCTTTTAACAAAAGATCTAAATAACTAAAATATAATCAACATAGGCAATATAGTACCATTTGATTGGATAAAATACAATCATAAATGATTGTATTTTATCCATATATATATTTAAAAATATTATTTTAAATTAAATTTTTTGTCATTTAGTATAGCTGCCAGTGCACAATATTGATTAATGGTAATATTTTCTGCTCGTAATGTTGGATTAATTCCTTGTTGTATTATTTCTGTTTGATTAAAAAATGTAGATAAGCTGTTACGCAGAGTTTTACGTTTGTGTCTAAATGCTAGTTTTGTAAGTAAAGATAATTTTTTTATGTCGACTATAGGATAAGGATTATTCGTGTGTGGAATGAAGCGTATCATTAAAGATTCTACTTTTGGAATAGGAATAAAGGAAGTTGCAGGTATTTTAAATAATGGGATAATTTTGTAGTGATACTGTGTTACTATGCTTAGTCTCCCGTATTCCTTGTTATTAGGACCAGCGCAAATTCGTCTGCCTACTTCTTTTTGAAACATAAAATGCATGTCATCGATTACATTAACATACCTGAATAGATATATGATTAATTTTGTAGCTATATTATAAGGTAAATTTCCTATTAATCGTAGTTTTTGTCCGACTTGGTTGGATAAATCAAAAAAATTTGTTGTCATTGCATCCTGATTAAAAATTTTAATTTTTTTATTAAATATCTGAATTAATCGATTAACTAAATTAGAATCGCGTTCTATTAATATTAAGAAATCAATATTATCTATAGTATTTAAAATTTGTTTGGTTAATGCACCTAATCCAGGTCCAATTTCTACTAATTTTTGATATTTTTTAGGATTAATAGATTTAACAATAGCATTAATAATATTTTGATCGATAAGGAAGATTTGGCCCCATTTTTTTTGTATAAAATGATTTTTATAATAGTATATTTTTTTCATGAACTTTATTTGCCATACTAATTGCAATTGTGATAGCCATAATCATACTATTAGGTAGCGCTAATCCTGTGCCAGATAATTCAAGAGCAGTTCCGTGATCTACAGAAGTTCTAATGAAAGGTAATCCAAAAGTAGTATTTACTGATTGACCAAATCCAGAATACTTCAATATAGGTAATCCTTGATCATGATACATAGCTAATATTACGTCTGCATGTTGTATATATTTTGATTGAAATATTGTGTCAGCTGATAAAGGTCCTATTATTTCATAATCGGTATTTTTTTTTAAAATATTTAGAGCAGGTATAATAGTTTCAATTTCTTCTTGTCCTATATACCCAGATTCTCCAGCATGAGGATTTAAACCACATACATAAATCTTAGGACATAGAATACCGAAGTATTGGTTTAACCCTTTAGCGAGAATAGAAATAGTATCACAAAGAGATTTTTGAGTAATTACTTTTGGAACAGATGATATAGGTATATGCGTAGTGGCTAATGCAATACGTAGGTTATTATTACTTAACATCATGACAGTTTTCTTGCATTTGTTTATGTGAGATAAAAATTCAGTATGTCCACAAAATGCTATATTTCCTTTATTCAGGATAGCTTTATGTACAGGTCCAGTAATTAATGCTGAAAATTCTTTATTTAAACATCCTTGTGATGCTCTTTTTAAAGTATTAATAACATAATCGTTATTATCAACATCTAATCGACCAGGCACGGATTTTTTTGGAAGTGACATTTCTAATATAGATAATTCTCCGGGTATACAAGGAAACGCTGTTTTTTTAGCATGATAAGAACGTAGTTTTAAAGGCAAATTTATTTGATTTGCTCTATCTAATAATAAATTAGGATCTGCGCATACAACTAATTCTACAGGCCATTTTTTTTGTGCGCTCATGATTATTATATCAGGACCGATACCAGATGGTTCTCCTGTAGTAATAATAACTCGTTGAAATTTTTTATTTGTTTTAATCATTTAATTAAGGATTTTAATATATGATATAGATCGTAATTCTTGAATCCAAGATCTCATAATTTCATTAAATTTTTTACTTAATAAATATAAATAAGCACGTTCATGTATTATTGTAATGTAATCTAATATGGAGAAATCTATTAATTGAATTAAATACCATCCATCATAAATATGCATTGGCATACTAATTTCATTATTTTTTAGAGTAATTAAAGTTTTTCGTATGGATGGTTCAAAATCATCCAAATCCTTATATATTATATTTTCTTCATAATTATCAAAACATATATTTTTTAATTTTTCTTTAGTAATTATGTCAAATGTAGTATTGTTTTTTTCAACAAGTTCTTTAATTTGTAATAGTTGTTTTATTATGTCTACATTTTTACATGAATCTTTTACACCAAATATTTTTGCTTTAATTTTAGTAATAGGAAATATCAGTTGTTTATAACGTATATCTTGTACTTCTGCAATATGTATTCCATCATGAGATAAAATAGGACCAATAAGATCACCCTTTTCTATTGTTTGTAAGTGTTGATCAAAAATAATTGGTATATCCTTCCATGAAACCCATTCTGTTTCTTGTATTTTAATTATTTGAATAATATCTTTAGTAGAATAAAGACGTATTAATTTTTTAATATTATAATTCTTATTAAGTTCTTTTTTTTTAATTAAAAATTTTGCAAAACATTCTATTGTGTTTATTTGGTTTTGAGTTGGTTGTATCGGTAATGAAAATGTGATATGTTTTAGCTTAAATTGTTTATTAACATCAATTATTTTTGATTTATTAACAATTTGATTTATTTCATTAGTAAGTATATTAGCACGATTATAAATGATACGATCACATATACTGATTTTAAGCATATCTTGATATTGTTGTGTACAATATTTTTCATAATTTAAACCAATATTATACAGGTATGTACGAAACTGGTCTAATGTCATATCATATAGATTTGCAATGCGATAAATTGACTGATTAAGTTGAGTATAGTTATTTTTGATTTCTTGTTGAGTAGCAACCTGAAAAATGAGTTTATCTGTAATTAATTGGTTTAGTATTTGCTGATAATATACAACATATTGCGCTTCATTTTTATCAATATTAGAAATGTGCTCTCGAATCATATACATACTGTTTCGAACATCACTATCTAATATAATATGATGATTTACTAATGCTACAATTTTGTCTGTTGTTTTTATTTCTCCAAAAACAGTGCTTGTGTTTATTATAAATACTAAAATTAATGTTTTCAAAAATTTCATAGATAATTTAATAATATTGTGAGTATAAATTCCAAGTCTCTTACGGATACATAAGATTAAGAGATATATTGATATGGTAATATGCCGATATTTAACATCTTATTCAGATGTTGTTTAAAATCTGATGCAGAATTATATATTTTAACATCTAATCGTATTTTATTATCGTATATATGATGATTCGATTGATTGATCCAATCAATAATCTTTCGTTCATAAGATATATTAATCCCCCAACATGAGGTATGATATTGTATCCCTATTGTTTGATCAATAAATTGATTAGTTTTTATATTATGGTAATGTGAACAACTTATTTTCCAATTATTAAATAATGGAAAGCAAGTGAGGATACCTAATTGAGCAATCGTTTTACAATAAGTTGATTCATTAATTTTTGGTAATATTTTTTCAAGATATTTCTCGTTGACATAGCGATAATGTGTTTGTAGTATTTGATTGTCTTTTCCTATATACTCCAAAATTATGGTTCCAAAAGATAAGGTATGGTACTGCATATCATATTGTATTTCAGTGCTTGTATTCCAATAATTATTAATATTCCAACGACTTGTTCCAGAAAATAACTTAATATTGGGCACATAATATTTATATTTAGTTATTCTTGGACACTTGGTATTAAATTGTGCCAAATTCAGTATTTGACCTATAGACGCGTAAAAAAATTCATTTTTTTTCTTAAAACATCGTATTGCTATATCTCCTGTAATTTGATTAGTAGGTAAAATACGATCTAATCCACTGTAGATAGAATCATGAAATAAATTTTTATGATCTATATGAATCATATTAGTATCATATATACCGATGTTTTCTTGAAAACGATACGGTATATATAAATATTGAAATTGTGGTTCTAAGAAACTTCTATATTTTTTAGAAGCATATGTTTTTTTTTTAAGAATCATTTTCCCATTGATTTTAAATTGTGGAATAAGGCGATTGACGGTTTTTTGCAAAGAATAATCCATGTACCGTGTTTTATTATAGTAATTAATATTTTTTTGCTGATAATGTGTCATTCTTAATTTTGCTTCAGTATTAAAGCTTCCCCAGCAATTATTTATTGGCCAACTTAAAGTTGGTTCTGTATGTATTCTGATTGTTTTTGGAAAATTGTAATTTACAGGTATAAATTGAGTTAATTGACTGAATAATTTTAAATTAAATGGTTTATCTTTAATATTATTGTAATAAGTATTTAATTCCAATTGAGGGGTTGCACTATAGTTATAATGACTTTGGCTCGTCGTTTTTTTTATATTTGTAACACCAAAGTAAGTAAAACTAGTATTCCAATTTTTATCGCTGTAATTACATAAAATTTTTTGATTCATATAGTCGTTATTAGAACATATATTTGCTGGTACATTAATATCATCAATATAATTATTAAAATCTTTAGTAGTTAAGATATAATCAGAATAAAAATGCCATTTTTTGTTCATGATGCCGTTGTGTTTCCAATATAGTTGCCAATTACTATTACAATGATTATTATCCAATTTTTCATTATGTATTTTCTCATTTCCTATGATATCTAAAATTAATAATCCAGTTCCTGGTTTAACTAAATAACGTATTTCTGTTTCTAATTTTACTCCTAAGTTAGATGTATAACATGGAGTAATACTTCCTGAATAATATTTTGAAAAATTAATAGGACAAGGTATTTTAAATCCTAACCCTTGTTTATTACTATATCTAATACTAGGTATATAGTGCCCTAAAATGTTATTTTGTCTTAAAGATAATGATAAATAAGGGGTATAAAATATTGGTATTTTTTTTATTTTAAGACATGCATTCCAAATATCTATTTTGCGTTTATGATGATCATATATCATTTCTGATCCTGTTATATTCCAATAATTATCATTCAGAATACAAGAAGTGCACTTTCCTTGTTTAACGATGGTATAACGATTTTTGCCTCGTTGCATAATAGAATTTGCTACACCATAAATATGTGGTTCTAATAAACAATATGTGCCTTTATGAATGTCTATATTTTTATTATAAAAATTCATCCAAGCATGAGTGCCTGTTAACATAACATAATCGCTATTATACTTTACATGACCATAGGCATATAAAGTATTATATAATCCTTTATTTTTTTCATTATGTGATATTACTAATTTATCAGACATTAAGATATGATTATTTTGTTTAATACTAACATGTCCAGAAAACTGAATTTTTTTAGGATAATAGTAGATGTATAATTCGTCAGATTGAATATAGATAGGTTGATTAACAGAAATGAAATTTCTGATCATAGGAAATTGTGTGCAATCAGATGCACAGACTAAAAAACAAGATTGAGTATAGAATATAAAAAAAATCAAATTAACGAAAATTTTTTTAAAAAAAAACCTAATTCTATTAACCAAACTATTGTGATGCATATTTTATCAAACAGACGGAATTTTTGATTAAGTCAAAAATAATTTATATATATAGTATCTAACTATTATTAGATACGTACTTCGCATTAATTAAATAATGTTATTGAAATATTTTATTATAGATTTTATAAATAATATGTGCTGTGCATAAGAATTTCTAAATTAGAAAATATAATTTTTATTTATATATTCCAATATTGCTTTTATGTTTCGTATGTAATAAAGATGTGTTATCTTTTCCCATATAGAAAAATGTTAACATGTGTCTATTAGAATAACACTAAATTATAGCAGTTATTTTTTGTATATTTTTTGATTATGTATATTAAATCATGTTTCTTTAATTGTATTTATTTTCAATAATTGACCCATTATATCTATATATTCAGTTAAATTGATTGTTAATTCGACAATATACAAAATAAACAATTATAATAATTAAGGATTATGTATTTTAGGTAATTTTTAATATTTATTTCTATTTTAATTTATATAAATAAATACTATAATATGTTGTATTTTGTTCAAGTTTTTATTTTAAATATGATGGCTGATTGTCTTCATATTTCTTAATAGCAACATCATATTGTAAAGTCAAATTAATATCATCTATATCATTCAGCATGCAATTTCTATAAAAATCATTTATTTTAAATAAATATTTTTTTCTGTTATCATGTGTATAAATGGTTTGTTCATATAAATTTATAATCAAAGACATACCTTGTTTTTGTATTGAAATTTCCTTAAATAAATCATTTACTTGTAGTTCTGATAAGGTTATAAGTAATAATCGGTTGTTAAAACTATTTTTATGAAAGATATCTGCAAAACTTGGTGCTATAATGACTCTGAATCCATAATCTATAAGCGCCCATACTGCATGTTCACGAGATGACCCACATCCAAAGTTTCTTTGGCTTAGTAAAATGCTAGCATTTTTATAACATGGTTTATTTAGTACAAAATTTGGATTTAAAACTTTAGGTGTATTTTCAAGAAAGCGCCAATTGAAGAATAAGTATAGTCCAAAATTGACACGAGTAATAGTTTGTAAAAATTGTTTCGGAATTATGTTATCAGTGTCGACGTCAGCAATGTCGAGCGGTAAAACTACACCAGTATGCTGAATAAACTGAGACATATATACACATCCTTACATTGTTTTATTTTCGGATATCTACAAAATGCCCAGCAATGGCAGCCGCTGCTGCCATTGCTGGGCTTACTAAATGAGTACGACTCCCGCGCCCTTGTCGCCCTTCGAAATTACGATTACTAGTAGAAGCACAACGCTCGCCTATATTAAGTCTATCATTATTCATAGCTAAACACATAGAACAACCAGGTAACCGCCACTCAAATCCTGCTTGTATAAAGATCTTATCCAATCCTTCTTTTTCTGCTTGTTTTTTCACTGATTTAGATCCAGGTACTACTATTGCTTGTGTGCTATCGGAAATCCGACGTCCCTTAATGATTTGTGCTGCTGAACGCAAATCTTCAATACGTGAGTTAGTGCACGATCCTATAAATACTTTATCGATAGAAATATCTGTTAAATAAGTATTAGGCTGGAGTTTCATATAAGTTAAAGCTCGTTCAGCAGAATTACGCTCTATAGGATCTATAAAAGACTCTAAAGATGGGATCGGTTGATCAATAGAGATTACTTGACTAGGATTAGTTCCCCAAGTTATTTGTGGTTTAACATTAGATACATCAAAATTAAATGTTTTATCAAAATAGGCATCATGGTCAGAATATAATGTTTTCCAATATAACAATGCTTGTTCCCATTCTTTTCCGGTTGGAGAAAATTTACGATTTTTTAAATAATTGTAAGTAGTTTTATCTGGTGCTATTAAAGCAGAAGTTGCGCCCATTTCAATGGCCATATTGCAAAGAGTCATACGTTCTTCCATAGTTAAACAACTAATAACAGACCCACAAAATTCTACCACATGACCGGATCCTCCTCCATGTCCAATTTTTCCAATAATTGCTAGAATTATATCTTTAGCTGTAATCTGAGGAGCAATAACACCCAATAAATTCACTTGCATAGATTTGTATCGAATTTGTTTTAAAGTTTGTGTCGCTAACACATGTTCTATCTCTGAGGTTCCTATTCCAAATGCTAACGCACCAAAAGCTCCATGAGTAGCAGTATGAGAATCTCCACATACAATAGTCATACCAGGTAATGTAATTCCTTGCTCTGGAGCTAGTACATGAACTATTCCTTGATAAGGATGATCCAAATCAAATAATTTAATTCCAAAATCTTTGCAATTTTTAGCCAATCTGTCTAGTTGTGCTTTAGCCATATTTCCAGAAGTATTAATATTTTTTGTTGTAGTAGGAACATTATGATCCATAGTAGCAAATGTTTTATCTGGTTGTCTAACCAGACGTTTTTTTAAACGCAGTGCTTCAAAAGCTTGTGGAGATGTAACTTCATGTAACAAATGTCGATCAATATATAATATTGGAACGTCATCTTTATTTTCATATACGATATGCATATCATATAATTTTTGGTATAAGGATTTTCCCATATTATTTTTCTCTTTTATTTTTTAATTAAAGAAGCTATGATATCGCCCATTGCATTAGTGCTTATACTTTTGTTGTATTCTGATGCAATATCAAACGTTCGATATCCTAACGTTAGTGCTTGAGAAACCGCTTTTTCGATTGCAATTGCAATATGATTTAATTTTAAACTATATCTAAATAACAATGCAGTAGAAAGAATATGCGCAATAGGATTAGCAATATTTTTACCTGCAATATCTGGAGCAGATCCTCCAGCGGGTTCATACAAACCAAAGTCACACTCATTAATACTAGCAGAAGGCAGTGTACCAATTGATCCACTTATCATGGCGCATTCATCAGATAAAATATCACCAAATAAATTTGAACATAAAATAATATCAAATCTAGACGGATTTTTAATTAATTGCATACTAGCGTTATCAACGTATAAATGTTCCAATTCAACATCTGGATAATTTTTTGCAACCTGTGATACTACTTCTCTCCATAACATAGAAGTATGCAATACATTAGCTTTATCGATAGAAGATACATGCTTACGTCTCATTTGAGCTAATTTAAAAGCAATATTAGCAATGCGTTCTATTTCAAATCGATGATAAATGGTAGTATCAAAAGCATATTCATGCGAACCTACGCCTGAACGCCCTTGTGGTTTGCTAAAATAAATACCTCCAATTAATTCACGTACACATATCATATCTATTCCATCTGAAATGATTTTTATATTTAAAGGAGATAACTCCTTCAACGTAGCAGAAAGATATATAGGTCTTAAATTAGCAAATAAATTAAAATGTTTTCGTAAAGCTAATAAAGCACCTTGTTCCGGTCCATCTGATCCTTTTAAATGCGCCCACTGTGGCCCTCCCACTGCTCCGAGCAGTATTGCATCTGATTGTTCACAATGTTTTAAAGTACTATCAGGCAAAGGAGTGCCTTCACTATTAATTGCATCTCCTCCTACCTTATGTTCTGTAGTAACAATATTGACTTGAAACTTTTTCCTGATTACATTTAAAACCTTATACACTTGTTTTGTAATTTCTGGTCCAATACCATCCCCTGGTAATATTGCGATTCGATAATTAATATTCATAGACATTTAGGTTTATAAAATTATTAGTGACTATCTTTTTGTAAGTATTTTCGTTGAATTATTACTTGTTTTGCACGCCAAATGTTGTTTAAAACATGGATCATAGCTTTAACTGAAGATTCTATTACATCTGTATCTAATCCAACTCCATGAAAATTACGGCCTTCATACGATACAACAATATCTACTTGCCCTAATGCATTGCGACCATGCCCTTTTGCATTAAGTTGATATTTCTCTAAATTCATAGACAACTTTGTAATACGCGTTAATGCTTCATAAATCGCATCTATTGGTCCATTTCCAGTTGCTGAATAAGCACATATATTTTTTCCACAATATAATTTTACTAAAGCGGTAGCAATACCAGAAGAACTAGAATGTACATCGAAGCACTTTAATCTGAAGAATTCTGATTGTTCTTGTTGATTATTAATAAATGCTAAAGCTTCTAGATCATAATCAAACACTTGTCCTTTTTTATCTGCTAATTCTAAAAAAACATCATATAACTTATCCATGTCATAATCACTTTCTTGATAACCCATAGACTGCATATGATATTTTACCGCCGCCCTTCCAGACCGAGATGTAAGATTTAATTTAATATCTTTTAAACCAATACTTTCTGGAGTCATAATTTCATAATTTCTTCTATTTTTTAATATACCATCCTGATGAATGCCTGAAGAATGAGAAAAAGCATTCGAGCCAACTATTGCTTTATTGGCTGGAATAGGCATATTACATAATTGACTAATTACTTGACTAGTCCTATAAATTTCTTGAAAACGAATATTAGTATGTACATTTAATAAATCCTCTCGTACTTTAATAGCCATAATTACTTCTTCTAGCGCAGCATTTCCTGCTCGTTCACCAATACCATTTATAGTACCTTCAATTTGCCGGGCTCCTGCTTGTATAGCTGAAATGGCATTACCCACTGCCATACCTAAATCATCATGACAATGCACTGAAATAATAGCTTTGTCAATGCCAGGAACACGATTATATAGAGAATCAATAATTTGGCCAAAGTGATATGGAGTTGTATACCCTACTGTATCAGGAATATTAATAGTACTTGCTCCAGATTGAATAGCAATTTCAACAATACGACACAAATTGTCTATAGTAGTACGTCCAGCATCTTCGCAAGAAAATTCTATATCATCCGTGTATTTTCTTGCATAATGTATTGCATGAATAGTCATTTCTATAATTTGATTAAAATTTTTATTTAATTTAGATTGAATATGTACAGCTGAGGTAGGCAAAAATATATGAATACGAAAATTTTTAGCAACTCTTAATGCTTCTGCCGCAATATCAATATCTTTTTCAACACATCTAGCTAAGGCACATACTAAACTATTTTTTATTTGTTTAGCTATTGTACGTACTGATTCAAAGTCTCCCGGAGAAGATATTGGGAATCCAACTTCCATAATATCTACTCCCAAACGTTCTAAAGCAAAAGCAATTTGTAATTTTTCCTTTACATTCAAACTTGCCTGTAAAGATTGTTCCCCGTCTCGTAAAGTTGTATCAAAAATAATGACTTGTTGACTCATAGATTATCCATGTCTCATGAATGTTAAAAACAAATATATACATGATATTTTATAATCATATATACACTATAACTAACAATATCAGATTCAAATAATAATTTATTACATTAAACTCATTTTAAGTCTATTGAATATTACTTGTCAACTACTAATACTGCAGAAACAGAATATTATAATAGTAATATTATAATGTTTCAGAGATAATTTTTTGTATTATTTCCATTTATAATGATAATGTGTTCTGCACATTTTTAAAATAATAATAGGTATATTTTCATACCGTAAACATAGGGCATAAGAATATATTACAATTATTAAATATTTTTATAGACACTAAGTACAATGAAGCATAGAATATTGCATGTTTAATAGTTTTTATTATGCCAGATTCTTGATATTTATTAAAATTTAAGTATACATATGTGACGTGTTTGTATTTTGACTGTTATGTGCATATTTCATATTAACTACGATCATAAAAGTGTATTGTTAGAAGAAGCGATACAAGCATTAAATATTAGTTCAACAGGAATATACGTTGATGGAACATTTGGTTCAGGAGGTCATTCTAGGTTAATTTTATCTAAATTAACTAAAAAAGGCCGTTTGTTAGCTATTGATAGAGATTGGTCAGCTATCAAAATTGGAAAAAAAATTGCTGAACAAGACAGTAGATTTACAATCATACATAGTACATTTTCCAAAATACACAGACATATTCAAAATATGGGCCTTACTGGATCGGTGGATGGAATTCTATTAGACTTAGGGATGAGTGCGTTTCAATTGAATGATGACAACAGAGGGTTCTCGTTCATGAGAGATGGTCCTTTAGACATGCGTATGGATATTAGTAGTGGACAATCTGCCGCTGAGTGGTTATCGAAAGCTTCATTGGAAAACATTGTTTGGGTACTAAAAACTTTCGGAGAAGAGAGATTTGCTAAAATTATTGCTAAAGTTATTGTATCTACAAGACGATATAAACCTATTGTACGTTCCATTATTTTATCTAAATTGATATGCAGTATCGTTCCATATCGCAACATACATAAGCATCCTGCAACTAAAAGCTTTTTAGCAATTAGGATGTATATTAATAATGAATTAGAAGAAATAATGCAAGTATTAGAAGATTCATTAGGGATGCTTTCCACACGAGGAAGATTAGTAGTAATTAGTTTTAATTCTTTAGAAGATCGCTTAGTAAAACATTTTATTCGTAATCATAGTTGTCTTCTACCAATACCTCCTAAAATTCCATTAACAGATTATCAAATATTCAGTAAATATAAAAGTAAATATAAACTAAAAGATATGGGAAAATTAATGCCTTCAAAAAATGAAATTAAAAGAAATATATGTGCTCGCAGCGCGATATTACGTTGTGCTGAAAAATTAATTATTTAAATATAATGAAAAAAAAACAATATAGCCTTATTAATATTATTTATAATGATTTATATTTTTATGGTAAACAGCAATTACTTTTATTGTTTTTAGTGTTAGTGTCAGCAATGTTGGTGATTTTAGTAACTTATAATACTAGATTAATGATTATGGATCGCGAAAAAATTATTTTGGAAAAAGATGTTTTAGACATTGAATGGAGAAATTTAATCCTTGAAGAAAAAATATTATCTGACCATAGCCGTATTGAACGTATTGCTATAAATAAACTAAAAATGCATTATGTAGATCCAACACAAAATAATATGTTCCACTGACTTAATAAATGTATGCTGATATATAAAAATTACTTATTTAATATTATAGATCATCATATGATGATCTAGTATATTCTATATGAAGTTTAAACCTTATAATTTACAAATAATTTTAATCGGTAAACGTTTTAATTTATTATACAGTTGTATTTTTTTTATATTAATTATTTTACTATTAAGATTAACTTATTTACAAATTATTTATTCTAATAAGTTAATTAATGAGGGCAACATGCGTTCATTGCGTGTGCAACATATCTCATTCACTCGGGGTATTATTACTGATAGAATGGGTCAATTGCTAGCAATTAGTATACCGGCTGATTCTGTTTGGGTAGACCCTCATGAAATCAATATGAATGGTGGTATCTCTTCTAATCTTTGTCGTTGGACAGCGTTATCTAAAATATTAAATATTTCATTGAGTAAATTATCATCTCTTATTAATAATCATGCTACGGGGCGCTTTATTTATTTAGCGCGACAAATAGATCCTTATGTTGCTCAGTGTATTAGTCAGCTAAAATTACCAGGAGTATATCTACAACAAGAATCAAAACGATATTATCCTGCCGGCTGTACAACTGCTCATTTAATAGGAGTAACAGATATAGATAGTCAAGGTATTGAAGGTATAGAAAAAAGCTTTAATACTTGGTTATCCGGTCAATCTGGAACAAAAGTAATACGAAAAGATAGATTTGGTAGAACAATTGAGGAAACTACTGTAGAAGATGGTCAAGCTTCTCAAAATATTGTTTTAAGTATCGATGAACGTCTACAATATTTAGCATATCATGAATTAAAAAATGCTGTACATATAAACAAAGCAGAGTCCGGCAGCATAGTTTTAATAGATATTAATACCGGAGAAATTTTGGCTATGACGAATAGTCCATCATATAATCCAAATAATTTATCTATTACTAATAAATCCGTTATGCGTAATCGCGCTATTACTGATGCATTTGAGCCAGGTTCTACAGTAAAACCTATTGTGATTATGGCTGCATTAAAACACAACATAATAACAACAAGCACTATTGTTAATACATCTCCTTATATGATTAATGGGCATCAAGTCAAGGATGTAATATATCGTGATAAATTAACTATTAAGGAAATATTGCAAAAATCAAGTAATGTTGGTGTTTCTAAATTAGCGCTATCCATGCCTACAGCAGCTTTAGTAAATACATATTTAAATTTTGGAATGGGTAAAGCGACCAATATAGGATTAATAGGAGAAAGTAGCGGAGTATATCCATACGATAAATGTTGGTCAGACATAGAACGAGCTGCGTTTTCTTATGGATATGGCTTAATGATTACTCCGTTACAATTGGCTAAAGTTTATGCTACTATTGGTGGAATGGGAGTGTCTAAACCACTTTCTATTATAAGAGTTGACTCTCCTTCGACATTAGGGCATCGAGTTTTTCCAAAACCGTTAGTACGTGCTGTTTTAGATATGATGGAAAGTATATCGTTACTACCAGGTAGTAGTTATAATGAAACGATTAAAGGATATCGGGTTGCAGTAAAAACTGGTACTATTAAGACAGTAGGGTCATGTGGAAAATATATTAATAAATATATTGCATGTGCTGCTGGAGTAGCTCCAGCGAGTAATCCTAGATTTGCTTTAGCAGTAGTCATAAATGATCCTAAAAATGGTCATTATTATGGAAGTATGGTATCTGCACCAGTGTTTCGTACAGTTATGAATAATACATTAAAAATAATGAACATTGCACCAGATTTTTTACAATAATTTAAAAGAAATACTATAATCTTTTTAATAAAAAATTATATGCATGAATTACATAATTTATATAAATTTCTTCTACCATGTGTTTCTAATAATTCTGATAGTCCCATATTAACAGGAATACAATTGGATAGTCGTGATGTTGTTTTAGGAAACTTGTTTGTAGCAGTTAAAGGTTGTAGGACTGACGGAAGATTATATATTGATTATGCAATCAAAAAAGGAGCTATAGCAGTTTTATTGGAATCTTGGAATAATACAACAATATATAAAAAATATAGTTGTAATAAAAATGAAATACCTGTAATTTATGTAAATCATTTATCACAGAATTTATCTGATATAGCAGGAATCTTTTATAATCATCCATCGCGTTTTTTGAACTTAATTGGTGTAACTGGCACGAATGGGAAAACTACTGTTACACATTTATTAGCTAATTGGGTTCAATTGTTAGGAGAAAAAAGTGCTGTGATGGGTACGTTAGGTAACGGGACATTAGATAGTATCTCTTTATCCGACAATACAACTTGTTCCGCTATTGATACTCAAAAAATATTGGCTCAATTTATTCAAGATAAGATCGTATTTGTTGCTATGGAAATATCATCACATGGATTATCTCAATATCGTGTAGATGCTTTATATTTTAAAGTTGCTATATTTACTAATTTAAGTCATGACCATTTAGATTATCATGGCAACATGGAACAATATTCAATGTCTAAATGGAGATTATTTAACGAATTAAATGCAGAGAAATATGTCATCAATGCTGATGATTTGGTTGGTTATCAATGGTTGTATTATTTGCCAAAAGCGGTTGCAGTAACCATAACAGGAAATTTACCGTTTTTTTGGAAAGGTAAATGGATATCTGTGATTAAAGTAAATTATTATTTGTATTGTACAGACATTATTTTTGATTCAAGTTGGGGAAGAGGGGTAATTCATAGTAAATTATTAGGAGAATTTAATGTTAATAATTTATTATTGGCTTTAGGTACATTATTGGTATTGGGATATCCTTTGTCGTTGTTAGTACATACATCATCTCAATTACGACCTATAGTTGGTAGGATGGAGGTATTTCGTTCCTATGGATATCCTACAATTATTGTAGATTATGCACATACTCCTGATGCATTAAAAAAAGCGCTGATTTCAATTAGACGGCATTGTTATGGACAATTGTGGTGTGTTTTTGGTTGTGGAGGCGATCGAGATCCAAGCAAACGTGCTTTAATGGGTTATGTTGCAAAAAAATTTTCTGATTGCATCATTATTACTAATGATAACCCACGTACTGAAGAGCCACAATCAATCATAAATGATATTATGTGTGGTATAGGTGTATCAGATTCAAAAAAATTTTTTAAAATTATTAAAAATCGTTGTAATGCTATACAAACTGTTATTTCTCAAGCGTGTTCAGAAGATATAATATTGATTTCTGGAAAAGGCCATGAAAAATTTCAAATTATAGGAAATAATCACATATATCATTCTGATCAAGATATAGTAAAAAATTTTTTAAAAAATAATTTATTATGATTCCGTTTAGTCTTCATGAAATAGCGCCAATTTTAAATGCAAAACATGTTGGAATAGATTTGATTGTTCATTCAGTTACCATTAATTCAAATATTATTTACAAACAATGTATGTTTGTAGCATTGATAGGTAAATGTTTTGATGGTCATGATTTTGCCGCTCAAGCAATTGCTTCTGGCGCTAAAGCATTATTAGTAAATAGTTATATGTTTTTAGATGTTCCTCAATTAATCGTACCTAATACTCGTTATGCTTTACTAATATTAGCACATTGGGTACGTCAACAAGTATCAGCGAAGGTTGTTGCCATAACTGGGTCTAGTGGTAAAACATCAGTAAAAGAAATGACTGCATCTATACTAAAAAATTGTGGACATACAGTAGCAACACAAGGTAACTTTAATAATACAGTTGGAGTTCCAATTACTTTATTACGTTTAACTAAACAAAACAATTTTGCAATTATTGAATTAGGTTCAAATCATTCAGGAGAACTGATGCAACTAAGCAAGATTGTTGCTGCTAATTCAGCTTTAGTAAATAATATTTACCCATCACATTTACTAGGATTTGGATCGTTAACTAAAATAAAAAAAGAAAAAGGGAAGATTTTTTCTGAATTAGATTCACATGGAAAAGGTATTATAAATGCCGATAGCCATGCTTTGTATTTATGGCGTAAAGTATTACAAGGAAAATCTATATGGAATTTTTCTTCGTATACTAATGTTGGTGTGGATTTTTTTGCAAGTAATATTATTTCTGAAAAAAATGGAATGCGGTTTTTTTTGCATAGTCCATATGGGACCTCTCCAGTATTTCTATCAATGTTAGGCAGACATAATGTATCTAATGCTTTAGCTGCTAGTGCTCTTGCATTTTCTGTAGGCGCAGGATTATCAGAAGTAGTTGCTGGATTGGAAAATATAAAACCGTTACCTGGTAGGTTATTTCCAATTATTTTAGGTAAAGATAAGTTATTATTAGATGATACTTATAATTCTAATGTTGGTTCTATGATATCTGCGATTCACGTATTAACCACAATGCCAGGTTATCGCATATTGGTAGTTAGTGATATGTCAGAATTAGGAAAATATAAAGAAATCAAATATCATTCTTATATTGGGAAATTAATTGCAACAACAAATATAAATAAAATTCTTACTATAGGTAGTGCCAGTTATTTTATTTCTAAAATGTGTAGGAAAGGAGAACATTTTAGAAGTAAACATAAGTTAATTATGTACATTAAACAAATGTTGTCCAGCTATACATCAGTTAGTGTGTTAGTAAAAGGATCTCGTGTTTTTAAAATGGAGAAAATAATACATGCTATCAAGGATGAAAAAAAATGTTATTTTGGTTGATAAAGGATATATTAGGATTATATTCCTCTAATTTTAATATTATTTGTCATTTAAACTTTAGGGTTATTGCTAGTTTGTTATCAGCATTATTTATTTCTTTAGGGATAGGTTCTTATATAATCAAGCGATTTCATAATTTACGTTTTTTTCAAATAGTACGTGAGAATGGACCAGAAGCACATATTCAAAAGCAAGGTACACCTACTATGGGTGGAATCATAATACTTCTGTCTATTTTTATAGCGATAATAATATGGGCCGATTTATCTAATTTGTATATATGGTACGTATTATTTATATTAATAACATATGGGGCATTAGGATTAATTGATGATCTTTTAAAAATAAAAAGAAAAAGTACTGCCGGTTTAAGCGCATTACACAAATATTTTTGGCAATCATTAATCGCATTAACATTGATTATTATTATGTTTTCGTTAGACCACAACATTATGTCTACACAATTAGTAGTGCCATTTTTTAAAAATTTTATGCCACAATTAGGTGTTTGGTATATTGTATTAGCGTATTTTGTCGTTGTTGGAACAAGTAATTCAGTTAATTTATCTGATGGATTAGATGGATTAGCTATCATGCCTATAATATTAATTACAGTCGGGTTAGCTGTAGTCGCATCTATAACTAGTGATATATACTTTTCTCATTATTTACATATTCCCTACCTCGATCTTTCTGGAGAATTAATAATTATATGCGCTGCCATTATTGGATCTGGTATTGGATTTTTGTGGTTTAATACTTATCCAGCCCAAATATTTATGGGTGATGTAGGTTCTTTATCACTTGGAGGTACGTTGGGAATAATTTCAGTATTATTACATCAAGAATGTTTATTATTAATTATGGGTGGTGTATTTGTAATAGAAACCATATCTGTGATCTTACAAATAAGTTATTTCAAATTATCTGGAAAACGAATATTTAAAATGACACCGATTCATCATCATTTTGAATTAAAAGGTTGTCCAGAACCTCGACTTATAGTGCGATTTTGGATCATATCATTGGTATTGGTTTTATTTGGGTTAATTACTTTGAAGATATGGTAATAAAAATATGAGTAATTATCGAGGATCACAAGTTGTGATTATCGGTTTAGGAATGACAGGTTTATCTTGCGTTAATTTTTTTTTAGCTCGAGGTGTAATACCAAAAGTAATAGATACTCGCATGCATCCTCCAGGAATAAATCAATTACCACATATTGTAAAGTATTATTTGGGTGCGTTTAACGATATGTGGTTATTGAGTGCTACTTTAATCGTAGTTAGTCCTGGAGTACGATTAGATCATCCTATTTTAATTGAAGCGCTAAAATCGGGAGTAGAGGTGATTGGTGATATTGAATTATTTGCTCGAGAAGTAACTGCTCCGATAATAGCTATTACTGGATCAAACGGAAAAAGTACAGTAACCCAATTAGTTTCTAGGATAGCTAAAAGTGTTGGTTGGCGTGTTGGTGTTGCAGGAAACATAGGTGTACCTGTTCTGTCTTTATTAGATAAATCATATCAATTATATATATTGGAGATTTCAAGTTTTCAATTAGATACAACTTATAGTTTACGCGCAAAAGCAGCGATAATTTTAAATATTAGTGAAGACCATATGGATCGTTATCCTGGTGGATTAAGACAATATTATCTCTCTAAGCAAAGGATTTATAAAAATGCTACAGTTTGTGTAATGAATTCTTTAGATCCTTTAACAGCTCCCATATATGATAGTTATGATTATTGTGTAAGTTTTGGTATAAATGCAGATTCTGCAGATTATCATCTTAAATACTATAAAGGATATAATTGGATAATCGCATATAACGAATATGTGCTTAATTGTTCTTCAATGAAAATTAATAGTTGTATTAATTATACAAACGCATTATCTGCTTTAGCATTATCAGATATTGTCAATATTCCTCGTTCTATTTCCTTAAAGGTATTGTGCCAATTCTCTGGATTAACGCATCGTTGTCAATTGATTTATAAGAATCATGGAGTTAGTTGGATTAATGATTCTAAAGCTACTAATGTTAATGCAACTACAGAAGCGATTAATAGCTTAAGATTATCTGGAAAACTACATTTGATGCTAGGAGGCGATAGTAAGTTAGCTGATTTTTCTGAGTTGAAACATTTAATTAAACAATATGAAATACATCTTTATTGTTTCGGAAAAGATGGATTTTTATTAACAAAATTAGGTTTTGATAATGTTATTCTTACAAATACAATGATACAAGCAATGCGAATTATCAGTCGTCGTACAAAAAAAAAAGACATAGTTTTATTATCTCCAGCTTGCTCTAGTTTAGATCAATTTAAATCATTTGCAACGCGTGGGTTTATGTTTACCTATTTTGCACGAGAATTTGGATAATGAAAGTATTAAAAGAAATAATTATTAATCCGTTATTAAAATCACATAAAAAAAAATCATCGCATATTGATGTATTATATGATCGTCTATTCTTTTGGTTTGTATTAGGATTAATTTGTATTGGTTTTATTATCATTAGTTCAGGATCGATTCCTATTGGAATACGATTAGTGAATGATCCATGCTATTTCATAAAGCGTGCGGTTATTTATTATACTATAACGTTCTTATTATCTGTAGTTATTTTAAGAATACCAATAATAACTTGGCAGAATTATAGTTTTATAATGCTATTATATAGTTATATAACGTTGATAGCAGCATTAATACTAAATAATTCCACTAATGGAGCATCACGTTGGATAATGTTAGGTTCATTATGTATTCAACCTTCAGAATTTTCAAAGCTATTTTTTATTTGTTATCTTGCTAATTATTTGACACGTAAATCACAAGAAATACGTGCTAATTTTTGGGATATATCTAAACCCATAGTAATTATGATGCTATTAGCTATATTATTATTAGTGCAACCTGATTTTGGTAGTATTATTATTCTATTTATTACTACTTTATCTATATTATTTCTTTTTGGAGCCAAATTATGGCAGTTAACATTGATTTTTGTATCCAACATATTTTTAATTGCATTATCAATTGTAATTAAACCTTATCGTATACGACGTTTGCTCACTTTTTGGGATCCATGGAAAGATCCATTTGGAAATGGTTATCAATTAACTCAATCTTTGATGGCATTTGGTCGCGGAAAATGTTTTGGAGAAGGATTGGGAAATTCTGTACTTAAATTAGAATATTTACCCGAAGCTCATACTGACTTTATTTTTTCTATCCTTGCAGAAGAATTAGGATATTTTGGAGCAATTTTAGTATTATTTATGTTATTTGTAATTGTGTTTCGTGCCATGACCATTGGTTATAGTGCTTTGAATATTAATCATAGATTTTCTGGTATTTTGGCTTGTTCTATTAGTATCTGGTTTGGGTCACAAATATTTATTAATGTAGGAACTGTTAGTGGGATATTGCCTACTAAAGGGTTAACATTACCATTTATTAGTTATGGAGGATCTAGTTTTTTAGCTACAGTAATAGCAAGCATGCTGTTGTTAAGAATAGATTTTGAAACACGTTTATCTAAAGATCAAGCTTTTTTGAAGAGCACGAAAAAATGAATCAAAAAAAAAGAATTTTGATAGTAGCAGGTGGTAGCGGAGGACATGTATTTCCAGGATTGTCAGTAGCTCATTACTTAATTGATAATGGATATCAAGTTGTTTGGTTAGGTACTTCAGATCGTATTGAAGCTAAACTAGTTCCTAAATATGGTATTGATATTAAATTTATTCATATTAAAAGGTGGCATGGCGAAAAATTGTACATCAAGTGTATAATGCCGTTATATATTTGTTTAGCAGTATATCAAGCACGAAAAATTATAAAATATTGGAAACCTGATATAGTGTTAGGTATGGGTGGATATGTTTCTGGACCTAGCGGATTAGCAGCATGGACATGTGGTATTCCGTTAATCATACACGAACAAAATAGAATTATTGGTTTAACTAATCGGTATTTATCGATGTTTGCTGAAAAAGTATTACAAGGATTTCCTAATACCTTTCCTAATGCGAAAACAGTAGGAAATCCTATACGACGAACAATATTAGCTATTCCAAATCCAATTAAACGATGGGAAGGCCGTGTTGGTCCTATTCGTGTTTTAGTTATTGGAGGTAGTCAAGGAGCCCATATATTAAATAAAATTATTCCAAATATGGCAGAAAAATTATCTAATAAACTGATCATATGGCATCAAGTTGGAGAACAAGATTTCAAAAAAGTAAAATGGGCTTATCAAAAAATAAAGCAAAATTATCATAAAATTGTAAAGTTTATTGATGATATAGCTCAAGCATATTCTTGGGCAGATATATTAATTTCTCGTGCTGGCGCATTAACAGTAAGCGAAGTGTCGATTGTAGGATTGCCAGCAATATTTGTACCTTTTATACATCATAAAGATCGTCAACAATACTGGAATGCTATGTCTTTAGTACAAGTAGGAGCAGCAAAAATTATTGAACAACAAAACTTTACAAGCGATTATGTTAGCACAGTACTAGGATCGTGGGACAGAAAAACATTATGTATTATGGCTCAACGTGCTAGAAATATAGCTATGCCTAATGCAACTCAACAAGTTTCTCAACTAATCATTGAATATTTAAAAAAATAAATATACTAATAATTTAAATTTTTATATATGTAGAATTTTGAAATATATTGAATGGATCTGCTTAATATACCATTATTTAAATCAAGAGATATTATTCTAATGATGAGTCATGTCAAAAAAATACATTTTGTTGGCATAGGTGGAACTGGTATGTGCGGCATTGCGGAAGTATTAATGTATAAAGGTTATGATATTACTGGTTCTGATATTGTACATAACAATATAACACGTCACTTACTTGAAATAGGGGTAAAAATTTACTTCGGTCATAAATATAGCAATATAAATAATGCTAATGTTGTCGTCATATCTAGCGCTATTACCCCAAATAATCCGGAAATTTTAGCTGCTAAACAAGCTCGGATTCCTGTTATTAAACGTACAGAAATGTTATCTGAACTCATGAGGTTTAAATATGGAATAGCTGTTTCTGGAACGCACGGAAAAACTACTACTACAACAATGATAGCTAATATTTATACTGAATCTGGGTTAAATCCAACTTTTATAAATGGCGGATTAGTAAAATCAGAAGGTGTGTATGCTCGCCTTGGATATAGTCGTTATTTAATCGTAGAAGCAGACGAAAGTGATGGTTCATTTTTACATTTACATCCCATAGTAGAGGTAATTACTAATATTGACACTGATCATATAAATGCATACCAAGGTAATCTTGAATGCCTTAAAAAAGCGTTTATTAGTTTTTTACATAACCTACCGTTTTATGGATATGCTGTAGTATGCATTGATGATCCCATAATTTGTGAGATCTTACCTAAGATTGATAGAAAAATTATTACTTATGGTTTTAATAAAAATGCTGATTTACATGTTTTTGATTATCATCAAAATATAGAAAAAAGTAGTTTTACTGTATTACGTCCAAATAAATCAAAACTAAAAGTAATTTTAAACGCTCCCGGTTGCCACAACGCACTTAACGCTACGGCTGCTATTGCTGTAGCAACTGAAGCAGGAATTAGTGATGAACATATTCTTAAAACTCTGTTATATTTCCAAGGAACGCAACGACGTTTTGAAAATTTAGGTCATTATCCTTTAAATAAAATAAATAGTCAAACAGGAGAATTTATATTAATAGATGACTACGGACATCATCCCGCTGAACTATATGCTACTATCGTAACAGCTCGAATCGGATGGCCTAATAGACGATTAATTATGGTATTTCAACCTCATAGGTACACACGTATAAAAGAATTATATGATGATTTTGTTAACGTACTTTCTAATGTAGATATTCTTTTAATATTAGATGTTTATTCTGCTGGCGAAACTCCTATTTTAGGAGCAGACAGTCAATCTCTATGTCGTACAATTCATAAATATGGTAAAATTAATCCAATATTTATATCAAATACGCAGATGTTATCAGATATACTAGCTCAATTCTTGAAAAATAACGATTTGCTCTTAATTCAAGGAGCAGGTACAATAAGTGAGATTATGCGTAAATTAATTATTAAAAAATAAAGATATGTAGTATATAAAACATTATTAAAAATAATGTAAAGTACAAATATAAGTATACGCAGAATAATAATGAATTTTATGGCAATAAATCATGAAAGGAAATAGATTGCTAAAACACTTCGAACAGTGTTGAACACAGGTAAAAACACAAAAATTAAATATAGTTTAAAACCAAGTTCAAGTAGATATTATAAATTTAGTCATCCATTATTAAATTGGATATTATTATCTATCGCTGTAGTTAGTGTTGTTTGGATTTTTTATTATATAAAAACATGGATTTATAATTCTTGTTGTTATCCTGTGTCTTATATAATAGTGACTGGAAATCGTTATTATACTACTAACACAGAGCTTAATCAGATAATAATAAAATTAGGTGTATTGGGGACATTTATAACACAGGATATTAATATTATTCAAAAAAAAATTGAATGTTTACCATGGATTCAACAAGTGAGTATAAGGAAACAATGGCCAGATACATTAAAGGTTCACATAGTAGAGCATGTTCCATTAGCTTATTGGAATAATTTACAAAACATTAGCATAACAGGTGCTATTTTTAGTGTACCTAAAGAATACCAAAATAATGATACAAAAATTCCGTATTTATATGGACCAAAAGGCAGCGAAAAAACTGTATTAACTAATTACCACATATTTAATGAAATATTAAAGTCTAATAAATTTCAAATAAAATCAATAACAATGGATCTACGTTATTCATGGCAATTGATTTTACAAGATAATATTCATCTAAAATTAGGTAGAAATAATATAATCGAACGATTATATTATTTCATTAAAGTTTATCCTATTCTTCTGCAAGAAATTAATGACAATAATAAATATATTGATTATATAGATTTACGTTATCGATCAGGATTTGCTGTAAGATGGATTTCTAGCTCGATTAGTCCTGTGCTTTATAATAAATAAAGAAAAAATAAATAAAGGCAAATACAAATATGATCAAAACTTCAGATAAAAAATTACTAGTAGGATTAGAAATTGGTACAGCTAAAGTTGCTACGATGGTAGGTGAAGTTTTGCCTGATGGAATAATAAATATTATTGGATTAGGGTATTGTTCATCACGTGGTATGGATAAAGGAGGAGTAAATAATTTAGAGTCAGTAATAAAATGTGTACAATATTCTATTAATCAAGCAGAATTAATGGCAGGCTGTCAAATTTCATCTGTTTATCTTTCTTTATCTGGAAAACACATTAGTTGTAAAAATGAAATAGGTATGGTGCCTATTTCAGAAGAAGAGGTAACGCAATCAGATGTGGATAATGTAGTACATATAGCTAAATCAGTTAAAATACGTGATGAACATCGAATATTGCATGTTATTCCACAGAATTATGCTATTGATTATCAAGAAGGGATAAAAAATCCGGTTGGATTATCTGGAGTTAGAATGCAAGCTAAGGTCCATTTGATTACTTGCCATAATGATATGGCTAAGAATATTGTCAAAGCAGTAGAACGATGTGGATTACAGGTAGATCAACTGATATTTTCTGGATTAGCATCGAGTTATGCTGTGCTAACAGAAGATGAGCGTGAATTAGGCGTCTGTGTCGTAGATCTTGGTGGTGGCACAATGGATGTAGCAATATATACTGCTGGAGCCTTACGCCATACTAAAGTTATTCCATATGCCGGAAATGTAGTTACTAGTGATATTGCCTATGCTTTTGGAACACCATTGTCTGATGCAGAAATAATTAAGATACGTTATGGTTGTGCTTTAGAATCTTTAATTAGTAAAGAAGAAAATATAGAAGTTCCAAGTGTTGGAGGTAGACCGCCTCGTGTTTTACAACGTCATATGTTAGCAGAAATAATTGAGCCTCGATATATTGAGTTAATGATGTTGGTTAATCAAGAAATACTACAATTACAATCACAACTGCGCCAAATTAATATTAAACATCATCTTGCAGCAGGTATTGTGTTAACTGGTGGAGCATCTCTTATAGATGGATTATCAGCTTGTGCTCAAAAAGTATTTCATACACAAGTTCGCATTGCGTCTTCTATAAATACGAGCGGAATAATAGATGATGTAAAAAATCCACAGTACTCTACTGTTATTGGATTATTACATTATGGAAAAGAATCTCATTTGAATAATGAGATAGATATAGAAAAAGGAATAACAATTAAAAGTTGGATAAAAAAAATGAATAATTGGTTAAAAAAAGAATTTTAAAAAATTTAATGCATTTAAAATATGCTAAATCCGTTAAAAAATTTATTTTTAAAATAACTGAAGTGATATGGAGAAAATTATGTTTGAACCAATGGAATTAACTAGTGATGCAGTAATTAAAGTTGTTGGTATTGGCGGAGGCGGCAGTAATGCGGTTGAACATATGTTACGTGAACGTATTGAAGGCGTAGATTTTTTTGCTGTTAATACTGATGCTCAAGCCTTAAGAAAAATGACAATAGGACAAACCATCCAAATTGGCAGTTCCATTACTAAAGGGTTAGGAGCAGGTGCCAATCCAGAAATTGGTCGTAACTCTGCAGAAGAAGATCGCGATGTATTGAAAGCCACTATAGAAGGTGCAGATATGGTTTTTATTGCTGCAGGGATGGGTGGAGGAACTGGAACAGGTGCCGCTCCGATAGTAGCCGAAGTAGCTAAAGATTTAGGAATTTTAACTGTAGCCGTAGTTACTAAACCTTTTAATTTTGAAGGAAAGAAACGTATGATGTTCGCTGAACAAGGAATTTCTGAGTTATCTAAATATGTAGACTCACTAATAACGATTCCAAACGATAAATTATTGAAAGTTTTAGGACGCGGAATATCATTGTTAGATGCATTTAGTGCTGCCAATGATGTATTAAAAGGGGCAGTGCAAGGTATTGCGGAATTAATTACTCGACCAGGTTTAATGAATGTAGATTTTGCAGATGTACGTACAGTAATGTCAGAAATGGGATACGCTATGATGGGAGCTGGAGTGGGATGTGGAGACGATAGAGCAGAAGAAGCATCTGAATTAGCTATTGCTAGTCCTTTATTAGAAGATATTGATTTATCTGGTGCTCGTGGTGTTTTAGTAAATATTACTTCTGGTTTAGATTTACGATTAGATGAATTTGAAACTGTAGGTAATACTATACGTTCTTTCGCTTCTGATAATGCAACAGTAGTAATAGGTACTGCTTTAGATCCGGATATAAATAACGAATTACGCGTTACTGTGGTTGCAACAGGAATTGGTATTGATAAGCGTTCGGATGTCATCCGATCAAATATCAAAGAAGAAAAAAAAATAGTACGAAATAATCACTATCATAATCATTCTTCTCAAAGAGTATCTACATTTTTTAAAGAATCTAGACATACATCATCTGATACAGTTAACCAGCAGAGTACAACTCTTGATAAAGATTCAGATTATTTAGATATTCCCGCTTTTTTAAGAAAACAAGAAGACTAAATTAAAGATAATATTGATGAGTAATCATCACAAAAATGCAAATATATGTCTATATAATTTATATATAGTAACAGTATGATAATTGCATGAGATAATATCATGATAAAACAACGAACATTAAAGCGCGTTGTACAAATTACTGGTGTAGGATTACATACTGGTAAAAAAGTTACATTAACTTTACGTCCTACTGCAGCAAATACTGGTATTATTTATCGTCGTACTGATTTACATCCTCCTGTAGATTTTCAAGTGAATATTAAATCAGTAGGAAGCACCGCATTATGTACATGTTTGATTAATGAATATGGTGCTCAAATTTTTACTGTTGAACATTTAAGTGCTGCTCAAGCAGGATTGGGTATTGATAATATTATTATAGAACTGAATGCCCCTGAAGTTCCAATAATGGATGGCAGCGCTAATCCTTTTGTATGTTTATTATTAGATGCTGGTATAGAAGAACTTAATAGCGCTAAAAAATTTATTCGATTAAAACAAACCGTACGTGTTGAAGATGGTGATAAATGGGCTGAACTAAGACCATTTGATGGATTTACGCTTGATTTTACTATTGATTTTGATCATCCAGCGATTAATGTTAATACGCAGCATTGTTTTTTTAATTTTTCTTCAGAATCTTTTGTTCATAATATTAGTCGAGCACGTACTTTTGGTTTTATGCGTGATATAAAAGATTTACAATCTCGTGGGTTTGCTTTAGGAGGAAGTTTCAGTTCAGCTATAATAATTGATGATGATCGTGTGCTCAATGAAGATGGATTACGTTTTGATGATGAATTTGTTCGACATAAAATGCTTGATGCTATTGGCGATCTATTTATGTGTGGTCACAATCTTATCGGTTCTTTTATTGCTTTTAAATCTGGACATACTCTAAATAATAAATTATTAAAAACTGTTTTATCATGCCAAGAGTCATGGGAAATTGCGACTTTTTCTAAGGCATCTGATCTACCTTTAGTATTTTAGATATCTATTTATATTTTTAAATGTAAAAATGATAATGTCATCATAAATTTTAACATATAAATTTATCTAATTTATTTAAAATAATTCCATTGTTATTGATTAATTATTTAAAAAATTTTATGTATTAGTACATATGTAGTTATACTACATGCCATATATTTCTAATTTGTTAAATGAAAAGTACTAAAAATTTATTTAAATTTGTCTGTAATAAACATTTTTATCTTATAAGATAGACAATATATATAAACATCTGAGTATGGTATGTCTAATTTATAAATTCATATCATTATGAAAATCAGAGATAAACGAATATTTTTTGATATTTTATTTCTTATTATTTGTATGTACCAAAATTATTCATGCTATCAAATTAATGTATAGGTTTCCATATAAAAAATATATTATACATTCGTATATGATAAATTTGATAGTTGTTAGTAACTATTTAAAATATTTTTAAACTTTATTTAAATAGTTTATATTCAGAATATCAAAAATATTAATCAATCATTGATTATATGTCGCATTATATAATATGTTTAGAACATATATACAACACATAAATTTATGTAAATAAAAATTTATACTTATCTATGGGCTTTTATTGTTTAAGTATTTTTTGTAAACATATTTATGTTAATCAACATGATTTATAGTATTTGCGCATACATTTTGTTCAATTTATTCACATCTATTTTAATAGATTGTAAAATAATATAAATTAATTACTGTTATTAAGATAGCCAAATATATATGTGCATACAGCATATATCATTAATAAAAATATATATTGTCACATTATTATTTGTATAATCCGCCGTCATTATAATGAGATATAAATTATTATGATAACACCATTTAAATTATTTACTAAAATTTTTAAAAATAGAAATGAGCGTGCACTACATCGTATGAAAAAAGTGGTGGATATTATAAATTGTATGGAAAAAGACATGGAAAAGTTAAATGATGATCAACTTGCATCAAAAACTAATGAGTTTCGTGCATCTATTAAGTTAGGTGTAAAATTTGAAGAATTATTACCACAAACGTTTGCTGTAGTACGCGAAGCTATCAAGAGAATATTTAATATACGTCTTTTTGATGTTCAATTATTGGGTGGAATAGTTTTAAACAATCGTTGTATCGCAGAAATGAAAACTGGAGAAGGAAAAACTTTAACCGCTACATTGCCCGCTTATTTGAATGCACTAATCGGTAAAGGAGTACATATCGTTACAGTTAATAATTACTTAGCACATAGAGATGCAGTAAATAATAGACCATTATTTGAATTTTTAGGATTAACCGTTGGGGTCAATTTACCGGAACAGTCAACATCTATGAAACGCGCCGCGTATGCAGCAGATATTACTTATGGAACAAATAATGAATATGGCTTTGATTATTTGCGTGACAATATGGTTTTTGTTCCAGAAGAACGGGTACAACGAGGGTTATATTATGCATTAGTAGATGAAGTAGATTCTATTTTGATCGATGAAGCTCGTACTCCATTGGTCATTTCTGGCCCATCAGATGATACTTCTTTATTATATTTAAAAATAAACGAATTAGTCTTTAATATAATTCAACAAAATACAAAAAATATAAATGATTTACAAAAAGAAGAATATTTCACAGTTGATGAAAAATATAGACAGGTTATATTAACTGAGCAAGGATTAGTATTGATAGAACAATTATTAATTAAGTCTGGTATTATGAATCAAGGTGAATCATTATATTCATCAGATAATATTATCTTAATGCATCATGTAAATGCAGCATTTCGTGCACATATTTTATTTTCATGCGAAGTGGATTATCTTGTTAAAAATGGTGAAATACTGATTATTGATGAACATACAGGACGCGTTATGCCTGGCCGTCGATGGTCAGATGGATTACATCAAGCGATAGAAGCTAAAGAACGAGTAACAGTTCAGAATGAGAATCAAACGTTAGCTTCAATTACATTTCAAAATTATTTTCGTTTATATGAAAAGTTATCTGGTATGACGGGGACTGCTCATACCGAAGCATTTGAGTTTCAATCTATTTACAAATTAGATACTATTGTTATACCGACTAATCGCCCTATGATTCGTAATGATTTACCAGATGTAATTTATATGACGGAACGCGAAAAAATTGATGCTATTGTTAATGATGTTAAAGATTGTATTAAACGTAATCAGCCAGTTTTAGTAGGAACTATATCGATTGATAAGTCTGAAATTATTTCTCGTGCTTTAAAGCACGCTGGAATTGTTCATAAAGTTTTAAATGCTAAGTTTCATTCTATAGAAGCAGATATTATAGCTCAAGCAGGACATCCTGGTGCGGTAACTATTGCCACAAATATGGCTGGCCGTGGAACTGATATTATGTTAGGAGGAAATTGTCGCTCAGAAATTGCTGCACTGAATACAGCTAGCATATGTAAAATTTCAAAAATTAAATCTGATTGGAAAAAACGTCATGATACAGTATTAAAATCTGGAGGGTTACATGTTATTGGTACTGAACGGCATGAATCTCGTCGCATTGATAATCAACTACGCGGTCGATCCGGACGGCAAGGAGATATTGGTTCCTCTAGATTTTACTTATCAATGGAAGATTCTCTAATACGAATTTTTGCTTCTGATAGATTAGTAAATATGATGAAAAAATTAGGTATGAAATCTGGAGAAGCAATTGAACATCCATGGATCACCAAAGCTATTGCTCATGCTCAAAAAAAAGTAGAAAATCGCAATTTTGATATTAGAAAACAATTATTAGAATATGATGATGTAGCCAACGATCAACGTCGAGTTATTTATGAGCAACGAGATAAATTATTAAACATGTCAGACATTGATAATATTATAAGTAATATTCGTCGCGATGTTATTGACAAATTATTTAATATTTATATTCCTTTACAAATCATAGAGGATAAAAATGATTTAATAAAATTAGAAGAATGTTTAAACGCTGATTTTTATTTAACATTACCTCTTGTAGAATGGATAGATCTAGATCCTAAATTATATGAAGAAAAAGAAAGATTGCGTCAGCGTATATTGGACAGTATGATCCAAAAATATGAACATGCCAAAACAATAATAGGAATAAATATTGTGCGTTCTTTTGAAAAAGGAATTATGTTAAGAACATTTGATATCCTATGGAAAGAACACTTATCATCAATGGACTACTTACGTCAAGGAATTCATTTAAGAGGGTATGCACAAAAAGATCCTAAACAAGAATATAAAAGAGAATCATTTGCCATGTTTACTAAAATGTTAGATCATTTGAAATATGAAGTGATAAGTGAAATTAGTAAACTAGTGACGGAATTGTTTAATAAAAAAGAATCTATTTCATCAGAAAATAACAAATATAATCATATGCAATCTACCAATCTACAAACAATTAATAGAAAATTATTGTCTATAGATTATTTTCGGAACACAAATACACTAATTAAGAATAAAGTGGTAGGTCGTAATGATTCTTGTCCTTGTGGATCCAATAAGAAATTTAAGGAATGTCATGGTAAAATTACATATAAGTATTATTAATATACATACATAAACTATTTGAAATTGTTTTAAGTTAATTACTATAACAGACAATGAAATTTTATTTTCATTCAAATAAAAATAAAATTTGTATATTATACAAAATAAATATTTATAAATGTAAATAATATAAAATAATTATTTTATCTTGAATTTGTTTTTATTAAGTTAGATCAATTAATATTTTTAGATATTCATGATTTTTATTGTCGAACCATAATATTAATTATATCTGAGATTAGTTATGTGTAATTTTAATAATGGGTTGTATTGTGTATGTGTATAAAGCACAGATATGAAAATAATTATAAATGATCACAAAAATAATTAATGTAAATTTGTTATTATAACGGTGAAATGGGTATCATCATATGATGAATAAAACATAATTTTGAAATTTTTCTTAATAAAAACAGTAGTTTTAGTAATTATTTTTTTTTATATTCATATAATATTTATGTAGAATAGAGATGTCCATGTTTATTTCATCCAGATTTTTGTTGTTGTAAATAATATCGTCAGCATAGTCGAGCCTGCGTTGACGAGATGTTTGTGATAATAAAATTTTTTTAGCGTATTTTTTGCTAATTTTGTCTCTGTCAATAATCCGATTCAATTGAATATCGGCACGGACATCTACTACTAATATTCGATCTGCAAATTTTTGTAAATTATTTTCTATTAACAATGGAATAACCCATAACACATAATATGATCTATTGAATAATAGATTTATAGTTTTTTGAGTTTCTTTTCTAATAATTGGATGCAACAATTTTTCAAGCCATTCTTTATCTTTAAGATTAAAAAAAATAATTTTTTTTAACATGGATCGATTTAATGAACCGTTAGAAAATAATACACCTGATCCAAAATATTTTCTTATCATATGTAAAGCAATGCTTCCAGGTTGTGTGACTTTTCTAGAAATTAAATCAGAATCTACTACAGATACTCTTTCTGATAAATCAGAAAATTTTTTAGCAACAACACTTTTACCAGAACAAATACCCCCGGTTAGCGCAACAATATAAGACATAATGTATTTTTATTTAATAGAAATGTTTGTTTCTATAAAAATATGGTTTTTAAAAATCATAAAATTAATATTACAATTTTAGTATAAGTATTCAATACATTACATACAATGTAATTATTATTTATGATTAAAATCATAATATCGTTATTAACATTTAAATGATACTATAACACAATGCGCATTTTTTTAAATAATTATCAATACTTATTGTTATCAATAGAATCATATTAAAATATATACAAACCAATTATACTATTTTAGTAAATAGTATAATTGGTTTGTATATATTTTAATATGATTCTATAATCATGTGTACGTTTCAAAAATAATCAAGTATCATAATAAGACGAGAAAGTTACTTAATAAAGCTTGTTACATTTTATAAAATAATAATTTTTAATTTATTTAATTTTTTATTTGTTATATGTTTGTAATATTAGTAGGTTTTATTCAAATAATTAAATTTTATAGCATATTGATATGAGTTTTAATATATATAGAATCAGGAGCAACTATATGCCGACAAAGTCATCAAATCATAGTAACAAGTGTTCTTCTTTAAATGTTTTAATAATTGCTGGAGTTACGCCATATCAACGTAAACCTAATGAAGAATATATGAGTTGTGATCAACTATTACATTTTAAACGTATCCTTGAAGCATGGAAAAATCAACTTAAACATGATTTAGGGTCTTCTACATTATGCATACAAAATCAAGAGTCTGTTAATTTTCCAGATCCAGTAGATAGAGCTGCACAAGAAGAAGAATTTAATATTAAATTACGTAATCGAGATAGAGAACGTAAACTTATTGAAAAAATTGAAAAAACTTTAAAAAAAATAGATACAAATGAATTTGGATTTTGTGCTTCATGTGATGTAGAAATTGGAATCCGAAGATTAGAAGCTCGACCAACAGCAGATTTATGTATTGATTGCAAAACTTTAGAGGAAATTAAAGAAAAACAAATGACCGGATAAATTATTATAGTGACAATCGATCTTTATTAGTATCATATCATATGATATGAAGACATAATTAAAAAATTAATCTTTTAATGATTCATACATAATTTTATTATGATAATTGGTTTGACTAAGATCTTGTGATTATTTTATATATAGAAATGTATTTATGTAAAAATTTTTGAAATATTTTGATTTTAATGATATTTTTTAATTTTTATAAAAATCAAAAGATTGGTGATTAGACAGTTAATTAGTTAGGATATATAACCAAATGGAACGTGTTTGGATAGGACTAGGCAGTAATATGTTAAATCCTAAAAAACAAGCTGATAAAGCCGTATGGTCTCTTTCTACACTCCCAATGACCAAACTTATTGCTTTTTCATCTTATTATTGTAGCCGGCCACTGGGGCAGAAAAATCAGCCTGATTTTCTAAATGCGATAATAATATTAGATACCAATCTTTCTCCAGAATCATTGTTAAGTCATATTCAATATATTGAAAAAAAACAAGGACGTATTCGATTACATAATGCTTCTTTATGGCAGCCACGCACACTAGATTTAGATATTTTATTATTTGGAAAGTATAATATATATACTTCTGAATTAACAATACCGCATTACGATATATGTAATCGAGAATTTATAATTTATCCATTAATTGAATTAGATAATCGTTTAATTTTTCCTAATGGAAAAATTATAACAGATATTGCCAGAACTGTTCCTGAAAATGGTTTAGATTTCTGGAAAAAATAAAATCGTTAAAATATTATTATTTATTATAACTATGATATGGGAATTATTATTTGTTTTAAAAAAATAAATTGTACATCTATAACCAATTGATTTTTTACAGTGTAATTTAAGTTATTAATCTATTTATTTGGTATTGTGAATATATTGATTTAATCATCAAAATTTGATTCATAACAAATTCTCTATTATTTTATTTTTATTGTCTCAATTAAAATTATATACCAGAATTATTTTACTATATTTAATAACTATATAATAGTTATTAGAATTTTTAGCAATTTCTACAAATGAAATAAATTTCAGGTACTGATATTCTCATAAAACAATAAAGAATTTGTAATTGAGATGCAAATAATGATTGTATATTGTTAATAGCGCGGATTACTATATATCATCATTTATATATTTTTATATGAATATGACAATACATTCTCATTGTAAAAATATACTTTTTAGTAATAAATGAATTACTTATTATAAAATAAGTATTATATGTTCTGTACCTATAGAAGTATTTGATATGTGAATAGTCACAATATAATTTAGAATAAATTAATATTTATCTTTTTAAATATATGCAGATATATTAGTTTTTGATGATAAATACTACACAAATAATTAATTATATTAATAACAAAAATAGTTGCTATAAAACATGTTAATATTAGTAATGATTTGAAAAATATTATCATAATAAACCTTCATATCATTAATTAAAAAATTAAATTTTTTAATAGTTTTAATTAAATAATACTACAATAATATTCAAAAATTATGTCTATATATTTAATAATTTAAATTATTTTTTTTATTGTTAAGTTTGATAACTTTTATACTTTAAAGTATTTATCAAAAAATTTAATTTTTTTTAGATATTTATATAGAATATAGTTAATATTCTAATTGTTTTGTGGAATATATTTCAGATTAAACAGTAAATAGTAAACAATTATTACTGTGTATTTATACTATTATTAGATATAAATCGTTTTATTTTATTAGAAAATATAATACTAATTATAAAAAATACTGTTGATTTAATAGTTATTTTTAAATTTCCATAGATAAGAAATACACAGATATAATAATAATTATTAATATAAATAAAATAAAGATTATTATTAATTTATACAGTAAATATTTTTCCTAAATATTTTATTTAAAACTATAAAATAGATATTATTGTTAAAATTATGAATGATGCATGTTATTGTTCTTAATAGATTTTAAATATAGTTAATATTTATATTGAATTGAAAATATATCTAATTATTATCAATTAGATTTAATGATTAAAACATATATGAAATGTAGACATGTCAGATTTTTTAATTTATTTTAATATTGTAAGATATTGGCAGTATATTTAGTATGTTTTACTATTTAAATTTTTATTTACATACAACATAATATTTTTAGATTAATTTTTAGTTAAATACTTATTATTACATCACTAGTTTTTATGTTAAAAAAAATTTTTTATAAAAAAGTTAATATTTTAAATAATAAAATATTAACTTTTTAATGATCATTAATTAATAGTCATAAATTCATTATACCCTAAATAATTAACAATAAATATAATGTGAATATACTTTATAACTATAACGTATGCAATTACATAGATAATTTATTACGTTTAATACATGAACGCTATTTCATTGACTAATATTATTTTAAATTTTTTATTGTCATCGAACGAGTTATATCATATCAATAACATAAATATGTAGCAATATATATATTGCTACATATTTAAAAATTATTTATATTCTTTATAAAACAAAGAATATAAATGAATGTAATTATTATATTATAATTTATAAACATTATGTAGTATTTTAAATATTAACACTTATATGCTTTATAAATTTAAATAAAACATATATTAATGTAGTATTATTTTAAATTAATTAATTTATAAACTTTATTTACAATCATATAAAATTTGTTATGTGCGTATTTTTATATTAGGAAGATCAGTAATCGACCCATTATAAACAGATGCTGCTGATGCTATTGATTCATATAAAGTTGGATGAGCATGAATAGTCAGAGCAATATCTTCTGCATCACACCCCATTTCAATAGCTAATGCAACCTCTCCTAATATTTCACTAGCGTGCGTACCTAAAATGGATCCTCCAATAATTCTGTTTGTTTTTTTATCAAAAATCAATTTAGTCATACCTTCTTTACAATCCTCAGTAATTGCTCGACCTGAAGCCATCCAAGGGAAAATAGCAGCTTTATAATCTATATTTTTTGCTTGTGCATCTTTTTCGGTATAACCAACCCATGCTATTTCTGGATTGGTATATACAATAGACGGAATTATTATTGGATCAAAATAACGTTTTTTACCAGCAATAACTTCTGCTGCTACATGTCCTTCATGAATACTTTTATGTGCTAACATTGGATGTCCGATAATGTCGCCAATAGCAAAAATGTGTTGTATATTAGTGCGCATTTGTTGATCTACAGGAATAAAGCCATATTTATCTACATTGACTCCTGCGTTTTCAACATTCAATGTTTTTCCATTCGGAACACGCCCAATTGCCACTAATAATACGTCATAACGTTCAATATTTTTTAATGAAGTTTGTTTATTCTCCATAGTAACATAAATGCCATCTTTTTTGGCTTCTATTACGTTTACTGTAGTATTTAAAATTAAATTAATATTCCTACTTATTATTTTAGAAAAAAGATTAACAATATCTTCATCTAAAATTGGTATAATTTGATTGTATACTTCCACTATATCAATTTCTGATCCAAACGCATGATATATTGTTGCCATTTCTAATCCTACAGCCCCAGAACCTACGATTAGCAAACGCTTAGGTATTGATTGTAAAGACAGAGCATCAGTTGAATTCCAAATACGATCATCATTAGGAACAAATGGTAAAGACACAGAATGAGATCCTGCCGCTATAATAGCATAATTAAATGTTATTTCTAAAGTCATTTGATTATTTTCAACTTGAATAGTATTCTTATCAAGAAATTTACCAATTCCATTAATTACTTGGACGTTACGTGCTTTTGCCATAGTACTTAAACTATTTGATAACTGAGTAATAATTTTGTCTTTCCAAGAACGTGTTTTGTCAATATCAATAGCTGTTTCTGCTGACGCAAGAATACCATATTTATCTATATTTTTTTTTGTTTCAATTAATTTAGCAATATGTAATAATGTTTTAGAAGGGATACAACCAACATTAAGACATACTCCACCTAAAATAGGGTAACGTTCTACTATGGTGGTATCCATTCCTAAATCAGCACAACGAAAAGCTGCAGAATAACCTCCTGGTCCTGCTCCCAAAACAAGAATTTGAGTTTTTAATTGCATATGCATAGTTCTCTTACCCCTCAGATTTTAATTAAAACTATAAACTAGTATATCTAATTTGATTAGATATGTATTTCTTTATCATATTAATTTATATCTGATAATGACATATACTCTTATATCTTATGTGATAAGATTATCGTAATTTATATAATAATCAATTTTACATAGACAACAATCGCATATCAGAAAGTATTCTATTAATAAGTGTTATAAATCGAGCACCATCTGCACCATTAATAACACGATGATCATATGATAATGATAAAGGCAATATTAAACGTGGAACAAATTTTTTTTCAGTCCAAATTGGTTTTGTAAAAGATTTAGACATGCCTAAAATAGCTACTTCTGGAACATTAATAATAGGAGTAAAAGTTGTACCTCCTATACTTCCTAAATTAGATATAGTAAAACTCCCTCCCTGCATATCAGAAGGAATCAATTGATTTCCAGAACGCGCTTTCAAAGAAAGCGCTGTTAATTCTTGTGATAATGAAATGATACCTTTTTTATTTACATCACGCAAAACAGGTACTAATAATCCTTTAGTAGTATCTACTGCTATACCTATATTAATATATTTTTTTAAAATTAATGTCTGATTGTCTTGAGATAAAGAACTATTAAATAGTGGTAATTCTTCTAATGCTTTTGCAACTGCTTTCATAACAAAAACTAGCAGTGTAATTTTACAATTTATTTTTTTCTTTTCAATTTCAAGATTTTGTTGCTCTCTAAAATGCTCTAAATCAGTAATATCAACTTCATCAAATTGTGTTACATGAGGAAGCATTATCCAATTTCTTTGTAAATTTGCACCGGAAATTTTCTGTATTTTACTTAACGTTACAGTTGTAGTATTCCCAAATTTACTGAAATCTATTTTTGGCCAAGGAGATAATATAGGTAATAATTGATTAGATTGAGTAGATGACATATAGTTTGTATGATGCATTGATATATTATTCATGTAATCTTGAATATCTTCTTTTAAGATACGTCCTTTACGACCACTACCCTTTACTTTTGATAAATCTATTCCGCATATACGAGCTATGTGACGTATTAATGGAGTAGCATGTATTGTGATATTTAGTTTAGAATAGATATTGCGGTTTATTGTATTACTATATATGTCTCTTTTTTTTATATTATTGGTTTCTGAAAAAGAAGAAGAGAAATCAATATTTTTCTGATCATTACAAGACGATTCATCAGTATTATTTTGTGTATCTAATAATAAAATTAAAGATCCTGTATGTACTTTATCTCCAACATGAACATGAATTGTAGTAACAATACCAGAATAGAGGGCTGGTATTTCCATAGAAGACTTGTCACCTTCTATTATAATAAGTGGTTGGTTAATATTAATTTTGTCTCCAATTTTGACCATGATTTCTGTAACTTCTAATGCATCATCACCAATATTTGGCACATTAACTTCGATTGCAGTCATGCTGCTACTTCCTATATTAGACGTGGATTAATTTTATCAGGATCAATATCATATATTTTGATAGCATTTAGAACAATGCTGGCATGAATATGGCCATTTTTTACTAATTGAGCTAATGCTGCTGTAACTACATAACCTGTATCTACTTCAAAATGATGTCTTAAATTTTCTCGACTATCAGAACGACCGAATCCATCTGTACCTAAAACAAAAAAATGATTACTTGGAACAAAACACCTAATTTGTTCTGCAAATAACTTCATATAATCAGTAGCTGCTATAGTAGGAACATTATTTAATACGGTAGTAATATATGGTATTTTGGGTATATCCATAGGATGTAACATATTCCAACGTTCACAGTCTTGCCCATCTCTTGCTAATTCAGTAAAAGAAGTAACACTGTATACATCAGAGCTTACATTATATTCTTGAGACAAAATTTTAGCTGCTTCACGCACAAGACGTAAGATAGCACCAGATCCCATTAACTGAATTTTTCCATTTTTTCCAGATAAAGATTCTAATTTATAAATTCCTTTCCGAATTCCTTCTTCAACTCCTGTTGGCATTGCTGGCATATGATATTTTTCATTTAATGTAGTAATATAATAATATATATTTTCTGGGTTATTTCCATACATACGTACTAACCCATCTTGTATAATTACAGCAATTTCGTATGCATATGCTGGATCATAAGAAATACAATTAGGAATTGTTAATGACTGAATATGACTATGGCCATCAGCATGTTGTAATCCTTCTCCGTTTAAGGTAGTTCGACCAGATGTGCCCCCAATTAAAAATCCGCGGGCTTGTTGATCAGCAGCAGCCCAGAAAAAATCTCCAATTCTTTGAAAACCAAACATTGAATAATAAATATAAAATGGAACCATAGGAAAATCATTAGTACTATATGAAGTAGCAGCAGCCAACCAAGAAGCTGCTGCACCCAATTCATTAATGCCCTCTTGTAAAATTTGTCCTTGTTTATCTTCACGATAGTATGCAAGTATATCATGATCTTGAGGGGTATATTGTTGCCCCATAGAACTATAAATACCTATTTGACGAAATAACCCCTCCATCCCAAAGGTTCTAGCCTCATCAGCAATAATAGGCACTAGCCTATGCTTTATTGGTTCATACTTCAATAGTATATTGAAGACACGTACAAATGCAAGAGTAGTAGAAATATCTTTATTTTGCTGGATTAACAAAGGATAAAAATGTTTTAATGTTGGAAGTTCTAATGAATAAGTAGAGTATTGCAATCTGTTTGGAATGTATCCGAATAATTTTTTGCGTTGTTCATGTAAATATATATATTCCTTAGAACCCTTTTTAAACGTTAAATAAGGCAAAGATTCAATTTGGTCATCTTTGATAAGATTAAGGTTAAATCTATCTCTAAAATGACGGATTCCGTTTATATTAATTTTTTTAATTTGATGTGCAATATTCATTCCTTCAGCGCTAGAACCCATTCCATAACCTTTAATAGTATGTGCTAATATTACGACAGGTTTTCCAGAGCTATTTTTAGCTTTTTCTAAGGCAGCAAATACTTTTTTAGGATCGTGTCCACCACGATCTAATGCCCAAATTTCAGAATCGCTCATATCATCCACTAATGCGTTAGTTTCTGGATATTTGCCAAAAAAATGTTTACGTACATATGCGCCATCTTTAGATTTAAATGTTTGATAGTCTCCATCAACGGTTTCATTCATGAGTTTAATGAGCTTACCGCTAGTATCCTTATGTAACAAAGAATCCCATTTACTTCCCCAAATAACTTTAATTACTTCCCAACCTGATCCTTTAAATATATTTTCTAAATCATTGATAATTTTTCCATTGCCTATTACTGGACCATCTAATCGCTGTAAATTACAATTAATAATAAAAATTAAATTATCCAATTTTTCTCTAGCAGCAATATTTAGAACTCCTTTAGATTCAGGTTCATCCATTTCTCCATCTCCTAAAAAAGCATATACTGTTTGTGAAGTAGTATCTTTTAAATTTCTATTATTTAAATATTTTAAAAATTTTGCTTGATAAATTGCGCTAATTGGAGTAAGTCCCATAGAAACTGTAGGAAATTGCCAAAATTCCGGCATTAATTTTGGATGGGGATACGAAGGAAGCCCCAGATTTTTTATTTCTTGGCGAAAATTGTTTATTTGATCCTCATGTAATCGTCCTTCAAGAAAAGCCCGAGCATATATTCCAGGTGAAATATGACCTTGAAAATATACTAAATCACCTCCATCATGCTTATTACGTCCGCGGAAAAAATGATTAAAACACACTTCGTATAACGTAGCTGAAGATTGAAAAGAGGCGATATGTCCTCCTAAATCTAAATTTTTTTTTGATGCATGCAATACCATCATAATAGCGTTCCAACGAATAACAGCACATATATGTTGCTCTATTTCTAAATTTCCAGGATATTCTGGTTCATCTTGTACCGGAATAGTATTTATATAATCATTTGTTATTATTTCATTATTAGAAGTAACAACACCGTTACTACGAGCTTCATGTACAATTTGATTTATTAAAAATTGAGCTCGTTTAACACCTTCTTTTTGAATAACTGAAGAAATAGATTGTAACCAATCTTGTGTTTCTATTGGATCCACATCATTAGATAAACATTCTAACATTGTAGCGTTTCCTTAATGTGCTTGAATATGTGTATATTGCTTATATTAATATTATAAATATTTAATACGATATAAATATAAATTTATTATATATACGATTATATTCATAACGAACAAAATTATTTTTAAAATATATTAATTTCATTACTTTAAAAATAAAATTTTTGGTACAAAACGATAATGCAGTAACTAAGGTGATTACGGAATTTTGTTAAGATTTTCTGTAATCACCTCTTTAAAAGAAATAAATAATAAATTAGATAAATAAATATAATATATACAAATATTATTTATTAATTTTTCATACTAATTCTTAGAATATATCATGTAATTAATAATCGTAATAAGATATATAATATAGATTTATTTTTATACTAATGTTTTCAGTATTATGTATTTATTTTATATATAAAACAATAATGTGTTTTGTTAAATAGTTTTATATTGAAGCAATTTGTTGTTTATAAATTTATATATAAAAAATTGATTCAATGATTGAATATTTTATAATATTAAGTTAGATCCTTACAGAATTATTATATTTATATTATTATTTAATTTTTACACAGTATTAAAATAATAATAAGAGAATAAATGTACTTCCATATCATGCATTTGTATTGATTAAAACTATATGATTATTACATATAATATATAATTATTCAATATTTGACCGTATTTAAATATTATTATAAGCACAGTATATACTCAATAATATAAAAATAAATTAAAATATAAGTAAAAATATTTAAATATTACATATAAAACTGAGTATTTATATACAGAAACAATATAAATTGAAATTATTTTTCAACATAAATCGAAATATAGATATATAAAATAATAAGTTTCTTATGTGTATAAGAAACGATATAAAATATATTATATATTATTAAATTACATTGTGTATAAATTTTATATATACATATATAAAATTTTATCAGGTTTATAATTATAAAAAATTTATAATTTCAGATACTAAATCTACTTAATAATTAGTATTAATTAATTGTATAAACCTACATAAAATTCAATTATTTAAATAAATCGTAAATCAAAATAGTAACTTGAAATATAACTATAATCAAAATATTTAAATACTTTTCTGAAAAAATATGTATAAACATAACTTTTACTATTTTCACAGTAATTTACTTTATAAAAATTTTTATAAAAATTTTATTTAATTATTTAAATACAAAAAATTTAAAATAATGTTAAATTTGATTGAAATATTTGGATCAATATATAATTTTATGTACTCTTAACACATGTATTAGAGCTATTTTATCATTATTTAAAATATTTATTTATGCACTTTATTCTATAAAGATATAAAATAATATATTCCGCAAAAATTATTTAATATTTTTTCATAAAAAAGTTGTTAACTATATAATAATATGTATAGAATACATTTATATTTAAAAAATTTAATTGATTTTTTTTTACATTAAATATAAATAGTATTTATGAATTATATTCATAAATACTACATAATTTCAATTGATTGCTGTATAAATTTAATCATCACAATATTGTGTTTCATGTTTAAAATCTTATTGAAACTAATTTAATAAAAATTATTTATAATTTATCGAGAATATATTTATTTACAAAAATATAAGTTTAAAAATTATTATATAAATATAAATTAAAGTTATAATATCAATAATTATATTTAGATTAAAAAATTTAGGCATGAATTATTATTTAAGATAATTTTTTTGTAGTTATCATGTTTTATTTAATATGTCTATTTCTGTTTATTAATTACTAAAAATTAATAATCAAATACACAAATTCTTATTTAAAAAATGTATAAATTACTGTAAATTGATCATAGTATCTTAAATACTATTAATCAAACATAAATAAATATGTATAAACATTACGTAACGTTTATACATATAATAACAAAAGCAGTATAAAATAATCAATTGATAATTAACTTACTTTCTTCTCATAATGTGCATTAAAAACTATAATTTTTATAGATCGATTACCATATAAGTGTTATTTAATTATTGTGCAACGAACTCTACATTTTTTATATATTATAATATGCATTTTTGCGTTTATTATTGTCCTGATTGCAGGATATGGAATGTTTTTAGATAAGACAATTCAAAATCGGATTAACGGAAAAGTCTGGCAATTACCTACTGTTGTTTATAGTCGTATGATTAATGTAGAACCTAATATATCATACAATAAAAGTGATATAATTCATTTATTGGAATCATTACAGTACCGTCAAGTGTCTAAAATTACTCATTCAGGGGAGTTTGTCGTACATAATAATGAAATTGAATTATTTCGTAGACCTTTTAATTTTCCAAGCGGAGAAGAAGGAGAAATACATGCATCCTTTTTTTTTAATCAAGAGAAATTATTACGCATTTATAACCAAGATACAAAAAATAATTTTGGATTATTTCGATTTGATCCCAAAATCATCTCTATTATATATGCTCCTAATGGACAACAAAGGTTACTCTTACCAAGATCTGAATTTCCAGACATGCTAATAGATATGCTATTGGCCATTGAGGATCGTTATTTTTATCGACATGATGGCATTAAAATATCTTCTATTGGTCGTGCTTTTATAGCTAATATTATTTCTGGGCGCACTGTACAAGGTGGAAGTACTCTAACGCAGCAACTAGTAAAAAATTTATTTTTGAACAATACCCGATCATTATGGCGTAAATTTAATGAGGCCTATATGGCTTTAATTGTTGATCATCGATATAGTAAAGATCACATTCTTGAATTATATTTAAATGAAATATATTTTGGTCAAAATAGAAATGATCAGATTCGTGGATTTCCTTTAGCTAGTTTTTATTATTTTGGTAGACCAGTAAATGAATTAAGTTTGGATCAACAAGCAATGTTAGTTGGAATGATAAAAGGAGCATCTTTATATAATCCTTGGAAAAATCCACAGATAACGTTAGAACGTCGAAATTTAATACTAAAACTATTAGCACATAGAAATATTATTGACAAAAAGTTATATACTATTCTTAGCGCACGTCCTTTAGGAATACAATCAAAAGAAGAAGTATTAATATTAAGCCCTGCTTTTGCACAAATGGTAAACGAAGAGATACAAAATATTGATCAAATTAATGATTTTTCTGGAATAAAGATATTTACGACATTAGATCCTATTTCCCAAAAATCAGCAGAAAAAGCAATGGAATTAGGTATTCATAATCTAAGACATTTTTATAAGATAAAAGATTTAGAAGGAGCCATAGTTGTAGTAGATCGATTTAGCGGGAAGGTACGTGCTATGGTAGGAGGATCTGAACCACATTTTTATGGATTTAATCGCGCTATGTATGCTCGTCGTTCCATTGGTTCATTAGCAAAACCAGCAACTTATTTAGCAGCTTTGAGTAATCCTAATAAATATCACCTTAACACATGGATTGCTGATGAACCCATTACTTTAAAACAACCTAATGGAGTGATTTGGTCCCCTAAAAATTATGATCGAAAATTTAGGGGCAAAGTTACACTCATTGATGCATTTATTAAATCTCTCAATATACCTACTGTTAATTTAGGAATGACAATAGGGTTAGACGCTGTTTCTAACATTTTAATAAAACTGGGTATTTCACCTGATTTAATTTCTTCTTTTCCATCAATCCTTTTAGGATCTATCAGTTTGACACCTATAGAAGTTGCACAAGAATTTCAAACTATTGCTAATGGTGGTCAATTTTCTTCCTTATCGTCTGTTCGTTATGTTATGAATGAAGAAAATACGATGTTATATCAATATTTTCCTAAAACAGAGCGTGTTATTTTTCCTCAAGCAGCTTATTTGATATTATATGCAATGCAACAAGTAGTAGCACAAGGAACTTCTTATGTTTTATCTGTAAAATTTCCTTATTCACAGTTGGCTGCTAAAACTGGTACTACTAATGATCTTCGTGATAGTTGGTTTGTTGGAATTGATGGCAAGGAAGTAACTGTAATTTGGATAGGACGCGACAACAATGGAGAGACTAAATTAACAGGTACGAATGGGGCATTAACTCTATATAGTCTTTATTTGGAACATAAAAAACCAACACCCTTATCTTTAATACCACCTAGTGGTATTAAACACGTACCTGTAGATAATCGTGGTAACTTTATCTTACATGATAGCAAAAATACCTGTTATCAGGTATTACCAATATGGACAACTGATCAGCAATTGTTATATCAATCATCCAATCAAACAAACATAATTTCATACCATCAAAAATCAACAAATAATATTATAGCAAATCAAAATACTCATGATTTAACCGAATAAATTAAATAACTTTATTTATGAATAAAACATTATTTATTGTTTGTTGTATTACAATATTATTGTAATAATAACAACTTAATTATATAAATTTTAGTTTATGTAATTTTTTATACTATATTGCAAATCAATATTGTTGATTTAAATATTTTTAACAAAAATAAAGAATTTTATATAGTTGACCAACTTATTATTAAAAGATTAATTATAACACTATATAATGTAAAAGGCTGATAATTATGAACAGTAATGCAACATTTCCTGTACAATTAACTGATTTTGCAGCTAACAAGATAAGGTTTTTAATTAAAAATAAAACAACAAATAATTCAAATTTAAAATTACGCGTGTATATTATAGGAGGAGGTTGTAGTGGATTTCAATATGGATTTACTTTAGATGAAAAAAGATCTAGTGATGATTATGTTATAGAAAACAATGGTATTACTGTAGTGATCGATCCTGTAAGTTTGCAGTATTTATTTGGAGGTATTATAGATTATTATGAAGGGCTAGAAGGGTCTAGATTTGTTGTAATTAATCCAAACGCTAAAACTACTTGCAGTTGTGGCGCATCGTTTAGTACATGAAATACATAACATAAGTAATAACTCACTCTATAAATAAGAAATATGTTTTATTTTCTATAATTATAGAATGCAATACTAATTATATTAATAAAATAATATATATATCATTTTCTGTATAATACAAGCCATAATAAAAATAAAAAGTTAATACTAGTATATAGTATAACTATATACTATTGTTGTGCTATGAAAATAAATACACGCGATTATTGCACTAATAATATTAGTAGGTGATTTAAAAATCAAATGTTGATTAACCTTAAATCATTCACTATTAAAATTTAAATAATATTCGAAAATAATTGGAATTTATGTTCCAGAAGTAAAAATAAGTATATCAAAAAATTTCATATTTCACTAAATAATCCGCTATAATTTATAATAAAATTTAAATCATAAAAATTATATGTATATATAATTGGATTAATATGTGAAAATTAATTATATTTTTGTCACTGGAGGGGTGGTATCATCTTTAGGTAAAGGTATTGCTACAGCTTCGTTAGCTGCGGTTTTAGAAGCACGTGGTCTTCGTGTAACTATAATGAAACTAGATCCTTACATTAATGTAGACCCTGGTACGATTAGTCCTGTGCAACATGGTGAAGTATTTATTACTGAAGATGGAGCAGAGACCGATTTAGATTTAGGACATTATGAGCGCTTTATCCGTACTAAGATGAGACATCATAATAATTTTACTGCTGGTAAAATTTATGCCGATATTTTGCGAAAAGAACGTCGTGGTGATTACTTAGGTGCTACTATACAGATTATTCCTCATGTTACTGATACCATAAAAAAATGGATTATAGCAGGTGCTTCTGTTGAGTATGATGTTTTATTAGTGGAAATAGGAGGAACAGTAGGTGATATCGAATCATTACCCTTTTTAGAAGCTATTAGGCAAATGGTAATAGAAGTAAACAAAGAGAAAACTCTGTGTATACATCTAACATTAGTACCTTTTATTACAGCATCTGGAGAACTAAAAACAAAGCCTACACAACATTCAGTAAAAGAATTACTTTCTATAGGTATTCAACCTGATATTTTAATTTGTAGATCTGATAGAGTAATCAGTAATAGTGAACGAAAAAAAATTTCTTTGTTTTGTAATGTACCTAAACAAGCAATCATTTCTCTTCAGGATGTAGATTCAATTTATAAAATACCTGCTTTGCTAAAATCACAAGGATTAGATGATTATATTTGTAAACGTTTTAATTTAAATTGTCCTGAAGCAAATTTATCAGATTGGGAAGAAGTAATTTATTATCAAGAACATCCAATAGGAGAAGTTACTGTCGGTATAGTAGGTAAATATATTGAATTAGCAGATGCTTACAAGTCAATAACAGAAGCGTTAAAACATGCTGGAATAAAAAACCGGTTTATTGTTAATATTCATCTTATTAACTCCCAGGAAGTAGAAAAGTTAGGTATAGAAAAAACTTTGAAGGGATTAGATGCAATTCTAGTGCCTGGGGGATTCGGTTATCGTGGAGTAGAAGGGAAAATTTTATCCGTACAATATGCTAGAGAAAACAATATACCATATTTTGGGATTTGTTTAGGTATGCAAGTAGCATTAATCGAATTTGCTAGGCATGTTGCTGGAATGCCGGACGCCAATTCTACAGAATTTATAACTAATTGTAAATGCCCAGTAATAGCTTTAATAAATGAATGCAAAGATGAAAACGGTACTATGATGACGTATAATAATACTAATTTAGGTGGTACTATGCGTTTAGGAAATCAAGTATGTTATTTAATTAAAGGAAGTTTAACATATCAAATATATGGGAAAAGCACTATATTAGAACGTCATCGACATCGTTACGAAGTGAATAATATGTTATTAAAAAATATCAAACATGCTGGATTAACTTGTGTTGGATTTTCTGGAAATAATCATTTGGTAGAAGTAATTGAATACTCAAAACATCCATGGTTTATAGGTAGTCAATTTCATCCTGAATTTAATTCTACACCTCGCGAGGGCCATCCTTTATTTATAGATTTTATAAGAGCTGCAATGGAATATAAACATCGTCATAATAAATTAATTTAGTGTATATGAATCAATGTTTATGGTACTATATTTATAGTTAGTAATTAAAAATTAAGATTACTTTATAAAGGAAATATATATGCCTAAAATTTTAAATATTGTTGGACGTGAAGTTATCGATTCTCGTGGTAATCCAACAGTGGAAGCTGAAGTATATATTAAAAGTGGTTCTAGATTAGCATCAGTACCATCTGGAGCATCTGTTGGTTCCAAAGAGGCTGTAGAGCTGCGAGATAATGATAAAAATCGATTCTTCGGAAAAGGAGTAACAAAAGCAGTTAATGCTATAAATGGACCCATTAATAAAGTATTAAAAGGCATAGATGTAACACAACAACATGTTATTGATAACATCATGATTGATCTAGATGGCACTAATAATAAATCAAAATTTGGAGCTAATGCTATCTTAAGTGTTTCTTTAGCAATTGCAAAAACAGCTTCAGTATTTAAAAATATCCCATTATATCAACACATTGCTGATTTATATGACATGCCAACAAATAAATTTTCTATACCACTCCCCATGATGAATATTATTAATGGCGGTAAGCACGCTGCTAATAACTTAGATATTCAAGAATTTATGATAATTCCAGTTGGCGCGAAAACAATTAAAGAAGCAATTCAAATGGGATCTAAAATATCACATATTTTAGGGACAATACTAAAGAATGAAGGACTATCTACGCAATTAGGCGATGAAGGCGGATATGCTCCTGATATCAATTCTCATATTACCACTCTAGAATTGATAAAAGAGTCTATTGAACAATCCAATTATATCTTAGGAAAAGACATTGTATTAGCAATAGATTGTGCTGCATCTGAATTATTTGATAGAGTAACTGCCAAATATAATATAAAAAGTGAAAAAAAATTATTTACCTCTAAAGAATTGACTCATTATTTATCATCATTAGTACAAAAATATTCAATAGTTTCTATTGAAGATGGACAAAGTGAACATGATTGGGATGGATTTGCTTATCAAACTAAATTTCTTGGAGATAAAATTCAATTAGTAGGAGATGACTTATTTGCAACTAATGTAAATCTATTACAAGTAGGTATTAATCAAAACATTGCAAATTCTATTTTAATTAAATGTAATCAAATAGGATCATTAACAGAAACACTATATACCATTAGAACGGCTAAAAAAGCAGGGTACGCTACAATTATTTCACATCGTTCTGGAGAAACTGAAGATACTAGTATTGCTGATATAGCAGTGGGTACTGATGCAGGTCAGATAAAAACTGGACCTGTTCGCTGCTCTGAGCGTGTAGCTAAATATAATCAGCTTATTCGCATAGAAGAAAGTTTAAGTAAAAAAGGAGTACTACGTGGGTTTAATAACATAAAATACATACACATATTCTGATATGTAATTAAGTACATCTGAAAATACGTAATACTTAATCAAGTTATATTTATTATATAAAAATTAAATAACGAGAATATAATTTCATATTAATTAATAATAGAATGTTAAATATAAAAATAGCTAATTTTAATGATACTGATTAAATTAAGTAAATGGTGTATACAACGTACAGATATGTGTATATGTAGTCATGGTAGTACTATTACTTTTTAATATATATTTATAGCAAATAAATATATAAACTATTTTAAAGTACTACTTATTGTACTATCATAGCAATGATAAGAATATAATATATAATTTGTATTATCTCGGGCTTATAGTGTTTTCAAAAATCACAACAAATAATTTTAAATTGGTATTTATTGATTAGATTAAAAATTTGGATAAATTTAACTTATCCATTTAGATTTAGTATATCTGTCTCATCTAACTTTAATAACACTAAATTATTTAGATATATATATTGATAATAATAAACAAATCTTTGCTTTTTTATAAGCATTAAAAATTAATTTTTTGATTTAATGATGAAAAAAATTGCACATAACAAGATAACACCATTAACTTCAGAACAATTAAATGACATTCAGTCAATTTTTGTCACTTTGTCTAATTCTCAATTAATTTGGATATCTGGATATTTGTGGGGATTAATAAATGCTATACAATCTGATAAGATCATTGACGTTTCTGAAAAAACTAAAATTGAAAATTCTGTTCCTAACAAAAAAATTACTCTTATATCTGCCTCTCAAACTGGTAATGCACGTCAATTAGCTGAACAATTACGTGATGATATTGATGCAATTAATTTAGATGTCGTATTATTTAATGCTAGAGACTATAAATTCAAAAAAATTGCTAAAGAAACATTATTAATTATTATCACTTCTACATATGGAGAGGGAGAGCCCCCAGAAGAAGCAATTGCATTACACAAATATTTGTTTTCTAATAAAGCAACTAGAATGGAAAATACTCATTTTGCTGTGTTTAGTTTTGGAGATCGATCTTATGAATATTTTGCCAAAGCTGGAAAAGATTTTGATTGTCGCTTAGAAGAGCTTGGAGCACATCGATTATGTGATCGGGTCGACGTCGACATCGATTTCAAAGAAGAAGCCAATATATGGAGAAAAAAAATAGTCTTTTTATTAAAAAAAAAGATAACGGATACTTCTATATTCAATCAAATTAATAAAGTTCATAACATTACACAAGTAAATCATACTATTTATAATAAAAAACATCCGTTAATTGCTTATTTATCAACACGACAAAAAGTTACTAGTCGTAATTCACTTAAAGATATTCACCATTTAGAAATAGATATTACTGACTCTAATGTATGTTATCAACCAGGAGATTCATTGGGAGTATGGTATGAAAATGATCCTAATCTTATTGATGAGCTATTAGAATTATTAGATTTAAAAGGGACTGAAGAAATACAAATTAGAGGAAAACTAATATCTCTTAATGAAGCATTAAAAAATCACTATGAATTAACACATAATTCTACAATTGTTGTAAAAAATATAGCTACTATTACTCAAAATAAAATATTACTGGATTTATTTAGCGATCAAGGAAAATTAAATACATTCATTTTAACTACGCCTATTATTGAAATGATGCATCATGTATCAGTGAAAATAAACGCTCAAGAATTATTACAAATGTTACGACCTATGCAACCTCGATTCTATTCTATTGCTTCTGCTCAAATAGAAGTAGGAGAAGAAGTGCACATCACAGTAAGCGCAATACGTTATAAAATAAATGAACGATTTAGAACAGGTGGTGCCAGCAGTTATTTAATAGATCGTATACAAGAAAATGATAAAATACGTATTTTTATTGAACCTAATGATAATTTTAGATTACCAAAAGATTCTAATGTTCCAATAATTATGATTGGAGCAGGAACAGGTATTGCTCCGTTTCGTGCTTTTATGCAACAACGTGCTGCAGATGGAGCATTAGGAAAAAACTGGTTATTTTTTGGAAATTCGAGATTTATTGATGATTTTATTTACCAAATTGAGTGGCAAAGTTATTTCAAAAGTGGGGTATTGACTAAAATTGATACAGCTTGGTCTAGAGATCAAGATTATAAAATTTATGTACAAAATAAATTATTAAAAAATGGCGCTGAAGTTTGGTCGTGGATCCAAGAAGGAGCTCATATATATGTGTGCGGTAATGCCAAATATATGGCTAAAGATGTAGATAAAACTTTAGTTATGTTAACCTCCCAACATGGAGGTATGAATTTGGACAAAGCAAATGAATTTTGGGATGAAATGCGAATACAACAGCGTTATAAAAGAGATATTTACTAATGAATACAAAACGTAGTAATAATAATACAATGTCATTATCCGATAATGAGCGAATAAAACAAGCAAGTAACTTCTTAAGGGGCACTATTGCTCAAAATTTAGATAACAGCTTGACTGGAGGTTTTAGTGCAGAAAATACGCAATTAATCAAATTTCATGGAATGTATCAACAAGATGATCGAGACGTGCGTACAGAGAGAGCAAATCAAAAATTAGAACCACTAATTAATATGATGTTACGTTGTCGTTTACCGGGTGGTGTAATCACTCCAAAACAATGGTTATCTGTTGATGATTTTTCAAAAAAATATACTTTATATGGAACAATCCGTCTTACTACTAGACAAACTTTTCAATTGCACGGTTTGTTGAAACCAAACTTAAAAAGTTTACATCATTTGTTACATAAATTAGGATTAGATTCTATAGCTACTGCAGGGGATGTGAATCGTAATGTAATATGTACAGCTAATCCAATGGAATCAACATTACACTATCAAGTATGGGAATTAGCTAAAAGCATTTCTGAGCATTTATTACCAAAATCTCGAGCATATGCAGAAATTTGGTTAGATGAAAAAAAAACAGAATCTACAGATTCTGAACCAATTTTAAGTGCTACTTATTTACCTCGTAAATTTAAAATAGCGATTGCGATACCACCAATGAATGATGTGGATGTTCATGCCAATGATCTTAGTTTTATTGCTATTAAAAGTAATAACACTGAGAAAATAATCGGTTTTAATGTATTAGTTGGCGGAGGATTAGCGATGACTTACGGAGATATGACTACATATCCTCGTAAAGCTAGTGAATTTGGGTACATTGTTACGAAAGATATTTTAAAGATTACGGAAGCAGTGGTTACAACACAAAGAGATTGGGGAAATAGATCTAATCGAAAACATGCGAAAACTAAATATACTTTAGCTCGAGTTGGAGTAGCTGTATTTAAATCAGAAGTCGAACGTCGTTCTGGAATAAAATTTCACCCAATTCATCCTTATATCTTTACAAATAGAGGAGACCGATTGGGATGGGTACAAGGTATTGATGGAAATTGGCATTTTACTTTATTTATAGAAAATGGAAGAATATTAGATAATGGTCCTAAAAAGTTATTAAAACACGGAATATCAGAAGTTGCACGAGTACATTCCGGGTCTTTTAGATTAACTGCAAATCAAAATTTAATTATTTCTGGAATATCTAAAGATAGTAAATTACTGATTGAAAATATATTGAAAAAATATAACATGACAAATGATGATATTACCCCCCAACGACAAGCATCTATGGCATGTGTAGCACTTCCTACTTGTCCTTTAGCGATGGCAGAAGCAGAACGATTTTTACCCGATTTCATTACTAAAATAGAAAATATTATGTCAAAGTATAAATTAGAAAAAGATGCTATTGTTTTAAGAGTGACGGGTTGTCCAAACGGTTGCGCTCGTGCAATGTTATCAGAAATTGGATTAACAGGAAGATCGATCGGACGTTATAATCTTTACTTAGGGGGTAATAATATCGGCACGCGTATTCCTCGATTGTATAAAGAAAATATTACAGAAACAAATATCTTAAATATACTTGATATGACTATTAAACATTGGGCGAGAGAAAGAATTAATCAAGAATCTTATGGTGATTATGTTGTAAGATCCGGGATAGTCAATGCTGTCGTAAATTCTGAAAAAGATTTTTATGAATAAATTATTAAATATTATTAATCATTGCTGGACTTTTACAAAATTTAGCTCATTCAATATAAATGAACAAAAATTGATATTAAGTAAAATAAATCAACATTTAGAATCTTTAACGACAGAAGACAGGTTTAAATGGGCTCTAGAACATTTACCTAATCAGGCAATATTATCTTCAAGTTTTGGTATTCAATCATCAGTCAGTTTGCATTTGACTACTTATTATTATCCTAATATCCCGATTATTTTGATTGATACCGGCTATTTATTTCCAGAAACATATCGATTTATAGATCAACTAACAGAAAAAATGCAATTAAATTTACATGTATTTTCTCCAAAGCAATCTGCAGCATGGCAAGAAGCACGATATGGTAAATTATGGGAACAAGGTATAAATGGTATTAAACAATATAATAATATTAATAAAGTTGAACCGATGCAACGTGCTCTAAACACGCTTAAAGTAAAAACATGGTTTGCAGGTTTACGACGTAATCAATCAAATAGCCGTAAAAAATTGCCAATAATCACTATTCAAAATGGAATTTTTAAATTTTTACCCATTATTGACTGGGATACTTCTCAGATTTATAGATATATGAAAACCCACTCTTTAGAATATCATCCATTATGGCAACAAGGATATGTATCAATAGGAGATGTGCACACTAGTATAAAATGGCAGCCTGGTATGAAAGAAGAAGAAACACGTTTTTTTGGATTACAGCGTGAATGTGGTTTACATATTATTGATTAAAATTAATTTTCACATAAATCATTTATATGATATACTTCAATTGTAATTGAATAGTAAGTATTTGAATAAAAATATATTGTTACTAACAATAGTTATTTACAAAAAATGAGTAATTATTAAAATATGTTAGTTGTGTATTATTTATAAATATTAAGGATTAACCTCAAAATTGAATATACTGTATATGCAAAAATGTTATTTATATATATAAAATATTTTAATATTTATAATTTCTATTAATTTTTAATATAATAAAATACATAATATTAAAAATTAATTAATAATTTATTATATCTGAATATAAATATAATTCCGTGGAGTACTTACCATTATTTATTAATCTCAAAAATAGGCCAGTTTTGGTTGTTGGAGGGGGTAGTGTCGCTGCGCGAAAAATACAAATACTACAAAGAGTTGGCGCTATTATTACAATAATAGCGCCAACTCTTTGTCCAGAGTTAAGAAAATTTTTATTTACACAAAATATCAATTGGATCAAAAAAAAATTTCATCCTACAATGTTAAATAAAGTAATCTTAGTAATTGTAGCAACCAATGACGCTAAGTTAAATGCTTTAATATACCAAAATGCTGAGGAACGACATATTTTAATAAATACTGTGGACGATAAGAATAAATGTTCATGTATTTTCCCTGCTATTATCGATCGGGATCCTATTTTAATAGGAATTTCTTCCTGTGGAAAAGCACCTATATTAGTACGTATTTTACGTGAAAAACTTGAAGCATTATTACCAAAGTCTCTTGGCTTTATAGCAAAATTAGCTGGATCATGGCGTAATCAAGTAAGACAGCATATTGTTGATACAGTATGTAGGCGCCGATTCTGGGAAAAAATATTTTATAATGGTCACATTGCTAACTTAGTTGAACAAAATCACTTCGAAGAAGCTAATAAAGCTTTTAAATTTACTCTTAAAAATATTAGTAATAATAATCATAAAAAAGGTAGTGTAATTTTGGTAGGTGCAGGCCCTGGAGATGTAGGATTGTTAACTATTAGAGGGTTGCAAGTAATGCAGCAAGCAGATGTAGTACTATATGATCATTTGGTAAGTTCAGATGTATTAGATTTAGTTCGACGAGATGCCGATAAAATTTATGTTGGGAAATGTGCGGGAAATCATTCAATTTCTCAAAACAAACTTAATCGATTTATGGTGCAATTAGCACAACAAGGAAAAAAAGTTGTTAGGCTTAAAGGAGGTGATCCGTTTATTTTTGGTCGTGGAGGAGAAGAATTACAAACAGTATCAGAAGCAGGTATTTCTTTTCAAGTAGTCCCTGGCATCACAGCAGGTATTGGTGTTCCAGCTTATGCTGGCATTCCGTTAACTCATAGAAAATATGCTCATAGTGTCATCTTTATTACAGGTCATAATATAAATGACAATAGTCAATTTAATTGGAATACTTTATCAAATAATAAACAGACGTTAGTTATTTATATGGGTAAACTGAATGCCATAAATATTAGCAATAATTTAATCATTCATGGACGAAATACACATACTCCAGTAGCCATAATTAGCCGAGGAACATATAGGGATCAAAAAATTTTAATTGGTACTTTAATTGAATTAGAAAAATTAGCAAAAATGGCTGATCAGCCCGCTTTGTTGGTTATTGGAAATGTTGTATCATTACATAATAAAATAGATTGGTTTGGAAAAAAAACACTGCATTTCTATCCGATTAATTCAATTATTAATTTGATGTAAATTAAAAGGGTAATTATGATACAAAACAGAAAATATATTACTTATTTGAATAAATTAGAGTCAGAAAGTATCTATATTATTCGTGAGGTAGTAGCTGAATTCCATAAACCAGTCATGTTGTATTCCATCGGAAAGGATTCTTCAGTAATGTTACATTTAGCAAGAAAAGCGTTCTATCCTAGTATATTACCTTTTCCCTTATTGCACATAGATACTGGTTGGAAATTTCATGAAATGTATATATTTCGCGATAATACTGTTAAATCTTATGGATTTGAATTATTAGTTCATAAAAATTTAAAAGGTATATCTATGGGGATAAATCCATTTATTCATGGCAGTGCTAAATATACAGATATTATGAAAACAGAAGGACTTAAACAAGCATTAAATAAATATGGATTTGATGCAGCTTTTGGTGGCGCCCGTCGTGATGAAGAGAAGATTAGATCTAAAGAACGAATTTATTCATTTCGAGATAAATTTCATTGCTGGAATCCTAGGAATCAACGTCCAGAACTATGGTATAATTATAATGGGAAAATTAATAAAGGAGAAAGTATTAGAGCATTTCCATTGTCTAATTGGACAGAATTAGATATTTGGCAATATATTTTCTTAGAAAAGATTGAAATAGTACCATTATATTTAGCTAAAAATCGTCCTGTGATATACAGAGATAGGAATTTAATTATGGTAAATGACGAACGTATTAACCTTAAGCCTGGAGAAATTATAGAAGAACGCATGGTACGATTTCGTACATTGGGATGCTGGCCATTAACTGGTGCAATAGAATCTAAAGCAGAAACATTACCTAAGATAATTGAAGAAATGTTAATATCTAAAAATAGTGAGCGGCAAGGACGAATTATTGATTTTGATCAATCCGGATCTATGGAAATTAAAAAACGTCAAGGTTATTTCTAAGGAACCATTATGATTAGCACCATAGAACAAGAAATTGTTAATTATGGAGGAATTGAAAATTACTTATATGCGCAACAATATAAAACGTTGTTACGTTTTCTCACATGCGGGAACGTAGATGATGGGAAAAGTACTTTGATAGGACGATTGTTATATGATTCATATCAAATTTATGATGATCAATTATCTATTCTTCATATGGATAGTAAAAAAATTGGTACTCAGAAAAATAAATTGGATTTAGCGTTGTTAGTAGATGGATTACAATCAGAACGTGCGCAAGGTATTACCATAGATGTTGCATATCGTTATTTCTTTACTAAAAAACGTAAATTTATCATCGCTGATACTCCAGGACATGCAGAATATACAAAAAATATGGTTACTGGTGCCTCTACCAGTGAATTGGCTATTTTATTAGTTGACGCACGTAAAGGAATACAGAGGCAAACTAAAAGGCATTGGTTTATAAGCGTACTTTTAGGTATCCGATATATAATAGTAGCAATTAATAAAATGGATTTAATAGATTACAATCAAGAGATATTTCAAAAGATTAGTAAAGAATATTTAGAATTTTCTAAACCATTATTTACTGATATAACTACTAAATTTATTCCAATATCTGCTTTAGATGGAGATAATATTACAACATTATCAACAAACATGAAGTGGTATAAAGGCTCTACTTTATTGGAGATACTAGAAGATATTAATATTAATCGTTCTTATTGTTTTGAAAAAAAAGAATTACGCTTCCCAATACAATATGTAAATCGTCATAATTCAGATTTTAGGGGTTACTCTGGTACTATTGCTTCTGGCAGTATGTATACTGGACAACATGTTAATATTTTTCCATCAAACACTACTTCTAGTATTAAACGTATTATTACTTTTAATAAAGATCAAAAATATGCTCAAACTGGAGAAGCAATTACTATAACTTTAGAAGATGACCTTGATATTAGCAGGGGTGATATGATAATAGATGCTCATACAACTATTACTCCTGTATGGTATGCATTAGTAGATGTAGTATGGATGAAAAAGGAAGAATTACAAGAAAACCAATATTTTAATATTAAGACTACTACTAAAATTATAAAAGCACAAATAAGTAATATAGAATATCAAGTAGATGTAGATACGTTACAATTCCAAAAAACGAAATCAATACCGATTAATGGTATTGGATTGGTCAAATTATCATTTGATGAACCATTATTATTAGACCAGTATTCTTACTATCCAACAACCGGAAGCATGATATTTATTGATTTATTGACTAACGAAACCGTAGGAGCCGGAATGGTCCGAGTCCCTATAAAATATTATAAGTCTAAAGATAAAAATGATTATAGCGAATTTGAATTAGCATTACATGCATTCATTCGTCTTCATTTTCCTCATTGGAATATTAAAGATTTATCATAACCATACTTATATTATGACTAATAAAAATATCGATTATTTTTCCAATAGAAATGTTTTTTGGAATACGTTTTATATAAAACAACAAGATCGTGAATTTTTACATAAACATCGTGCTATATTATTATGGTTTACAGGATTGTCAGGATCTGGAAAATCAATTTTAGCTAATGTTTTAGAAAAAAAATTACATAATAAAAATATCAGCACATACATATTAGATGGGGATAATACGCGACATGGACTATGTCGCGATTTAGGATTTAGTGATCATGACCGACATGAGAATATACGTCGAGTAGGAGAAACAGCGCGATTAATGGTTGATGCTGGAATAGTAGTATTAGCTACTTTTATTTCTCCCTATCATTATGATCGTCAAATGATACGTAATATGTTTCCTATTAATCATTTTATTGAGATATTTGTTGATACTCCTTTACATATTTGCGAAAATCGTGATCCAAAAGGTTTATATAAAAAAGCTAGATCTGGAAAAATAGAAAATTTTACTGGCGTAAGTTCTCCATATGAAAAACCAAAAAAACCACATATATATTTAAATGGACAAAAATCGATAACAGAATTAATTAACCAAATATTACAATCATCGTTCCTTGAATCTTTATTTAAAATAAATTCATCATCTTAGATGATATAAAACAAATTCATATACTTAACAGTTTTATAATAATCAAATCTCTATAATAAATAAAATGATATGTTTCAAAAATATTATTTGTTTTAATAGGAATTATTTTCTTTGATAATAAATAAAAATTAATTTTTATAAAAATATTTATTATAATAAATGAAAATAATTTACAATAATTTTTGAATTAGTTTATTTTCATGTGTATCATCTTCAGTTTGAACGACTGTGTATTATACATTTAATAAAAATTATAATTACCTACTTACTTTCATAAATTTTTTATTTATTATCAAATAAAATAAGTTGCTTATATGATAAATCCAATTGATACTGAAATATAATAAATTGGTAGGTAGCATAAACATGAATAAATTAAGTTGTCTATTATTGACGTTACTTGCTTGGCTACAATATTCACTTTGGTTAGGTAAAAATGGCATTTATGATTTAATCAACATGCATAATAAAATTAAACTATATGAAAACATTAATGACATTGCCCAAATGAGACTTCGCAATAATCAATTATTATATGAAATTTATGATTTACTCCATGGATATGAAGCTGTTGAAGAACGATCAAGATATAATCTTGGTATGATTAAGATTGACGAAACCTTTTATCAAATAAAATTGTAATCACAACAATATTAATTTCAATAAACATTGATAATAGTTTAACGAAATTGGTGTATATGGCATGCTTTATTAAACGTGTTAAAAATAATTTTCCAGATATTACAGCTATTCTTCCAGCAGCAGGTACTGGGAAACGTATGAACAGTATATTACCGAAACAATATTGTACAATAGGTGATAAAACTTTACTTGAGCATTCAATTAGCACTTTATTATATCAATCGTGTATTCGTCGTTGCATAGTAGTAATTAACGCTCAAGATCGTTGGTTTAAAAAATTATCTATTGCTTGCGATCCTAGAATCAGTGTAGTTATTGGAGGAAAAACTCGAGCTGATTCAGTGATGGCTGGCCTGCAACATGTAAAAAAATCAATTTGGGTAATCGTACATGATGCAGTACGGCCTTGCCTGCATCCTGAAGATCTATTCCGGTTATTTGAAATTACAAAATTTTCTCAAGTAGGTGGAATTTTAGCAATACCAATCTGTAATACTATTAAACAAACTTATTGCGGCACTAATTTTGTAAGATATACTCTAGATCGTAATAATCTATGGCATGCTTTAACTCCACAGTTATTTAATTATAATCTTTTAAAAAGTTGTCTTAAAAAAGCTTTAAAAAATAGAGTTATTATTACTGATGAAGCATCAGCTCTAGAATATTGTGGGTATACATCTATTTTGATACAAGGTCGTTCAGACAATATCAAAGTTACTTATCAAAATGATTTAAAATTGGCTAAATTTTATTTATCTGAATTAAATAATAAAACTTAACAGGATTTATAAAATATGTTACGTATTGGTTATGGGTTTGATGTGCATCAATTTGGAGGATTTCGGCCGCTCATTATTGGAGGGGTAAATATTCCTTATACACAAAAAATAGCAGCACATTCTGATGGTGATGTATTAATACATGCATTAATCGATTCTTTATTAGGAGCTGCTTGTTATGGAGATATTGGATCAATGTTTCCAGATACTGATTCTAAATATAATAATATAGATAGCCGAAAATTATTAAGAACTTCTTGGAATAAAATTATCACACACGGGTATTTATTGGGAAATATAGATATCACTGTAATCTTGCAAATTCCAAAGATAAATACGTATATTTATCAGATGCGTTATCATATTTCTAAAGATCTAAATTGTCCAGTAACTAACATCAACATAAAAGCTACTACTACTGATAGACTGGGTTATATTGGGCGCTCTGAAGGCATCGCGTGTGTAGCAGTAACGTTATTGACACGTTAATATTTATTATGATAATTGATATATCTTTATATGTATAGCTAAGACATATATTTATATGAGCTATTTATTTTATATAGATAAACATATTAGTATAATAACACAGTTATTATTAATTTCAATTAAATTAATAATATAAGTCTACAAGATAACAATAATAGCGTCCATCAATTCACCAATTTATTAAAAGAATCAATAACCTTATATTTGATATATAATAAATACATACATCTATGCTACACATCTGTAAATTATTTTTGATATTAAAATATGTATTATTTGAAATTTAATATTAGTATCAAATATATATATTCTACTTATAATCTATTTAAATTAGTAAATTATCAACAGAAAATAAGTGGAAATCAAAGGAGTTCAGTATAGTTACTATGCTAGACAAAAATATATTAATAATTTATATGATAATAATTTTTTTGTTTCTAGAAGGATGCTCAAACAACAATAACATCCACAACAGATATCATCGTGAACCTATGTCCCATTCTATAGGTTCTGATACTAACATTTCTTCATTCCAAGGTAAAGAGAAAAGTTCATGGTATCAACAGAAAATGTCTACTACTAGGGCTCATAAATATAATAATATAAATTATAGTTCTTATCATGAGTCTACATATACGGTAAAAGCTGGCGATACTTTATTTTACATCGCTTGGATTACAGGAAGCAACTGCTCAAATCTGTCAACAATAAATAATATTAAAGATATAAATCAATTGAAAGTAGGTCAAATAATAAAAGTACCCCATAATACAACATTTTCATCTTTTGAAAAATCATCAAAAAATTTTTTTGTAAATTTTCATCACAGTAGTAGTATTTTAAAAAAAATATTATTTTTTATTAAAAAGCAATTATTATTTTTACAGACAAACAAATATAATCCTTCTAACATAGAGAATATACCTCATCATGCGCCCTCTCGCTTAAAAAAATCAGAATTAGTAGCAGTTAAGAATTGGTATTGGCCGACAAATGGAATCGTAATCAATGCATTTTCTAATTCTGAAAGAGGCAATAAAGGAATTGATATATCTGGAATGTTAGGTCAACCTATATTAGCTACTGCTAATGGAAAAGTAGTATACGCTGGTGATACATTGAAAGGATATGGTAATTTAATTATTATTAAACACGATAATAATTATCTTACTGCTTATGCGCATAATGATACAATATTAGTAAGAGAGCAGCAACAGGTTAAAATGGGAGATAAGATAGCTACTATGGGCTACAGTGGTACTAACGAAATAAAATTGCATTTTGAAATCAGATATAAAGGAAAATCAGTAGATCCTTTATATTATCTGAAACAGTAGATAATATAATTCTAATTAGACATAAAAATTTTAACAACGAACATATAAAAACGTACATTTATAAAAAATAATAATTATTTCATCTTCTAAATTAATTTAATTATATTTTAATGTTGAAATTTTAATAATTGATTAAAATTGTTAATTGCGCAAATATATGTACCTATATGTTTAAATTAAACTTTAAATTATATTAATTAAATATAAATATAGTATATATATGCATATATTTTATTAAAATAAAATATTAATCACGTATTCTAATCTGAATGTTAAATTTCTTATAATTTTAAATAGCAAATACATTTTAATAGGTTTAAAATTACAATTGTATTAACTTTTACTATAATAAAAATGAATAATTGGTTTTAATATACTTTTATTTATTATATAGTATGAATAATGCACATACATATTTCAATATATGATATAATTTTGTTGTAAAAATTTAATTTATAATTATACTAAGTTATAAAAATAATTTAAAATACAATTACTTAATGATTGATATTAGAAGCCCAGATTGTGTCTAATAAATACATAATTCCAAATTTGTTAAATTATTTATATTTATTAGTAATATACATGTTCAATAATAATATATTTATATTATGGACATAAACAAGAGATGCTATCAATTAACTAATTTTAGATACATCTTATAAATTACTTTTAAACAAAATTTTATGACCTACTTAAATAGCTGCTACATTGTAAATGTATATGATATACATCAGTATTTTATACTTTTTATTTTTAAGACATATCTGTAAATAATACATTATTGCTCCTTGATGATACTTAATAAGTTTTTCTACAAGTAACATTTAACTGTATTATATATATTCAAAATAAATAATATTCTGCAATTTTGATTTTTATCTTTTTTAAAATTGTTTATAATATTTGATATATAATCAAATATATGGAATTTTCATTTCGTGATGGAATCTATATGCATAAAAATATTGATAATATTCGTCAGGAATTTCTTAATTTTTTTAAAAAAAAAGGACATGAAATTGTTGCTAGCAGTACTTTAATTCCTAATAATGACCCAACATTATTATTTACTAATTCTGGGATGAATCAGTTTAAAAATATATTTTTAGGCATTGATAAGCCCTTATTTAAGCGTGTTACGACTGCACAACGTTGCGTACGTGCCGGAGGAAAACATAACGATTTAGATAATGTTGGATATACTGAACGACACCTAACATTTTTTGAGATGTTAGGTAATTTTAGTTTTGGAGATTATTTTAAACATGAAGCTATCCAATTTGCTTGGGAGTTATTAACTGATAGTAACTGGTTTAATTTATCTAAAAATAAACTGTGGGTAACAGTACATATTAGTGATTCTGAATCTTATGATATTTGGATTAAACAAATAGATATACCCAACGAACATGTCATTAGAATTGGTAATAATACAGATAATTTTTACGATTCTGATAATTTTTGGCAGATGGGCAATATTGGTCCGTGTGGGCCTTGTTCCGAAATATTTTATGATCATGGAGATCAATTCCAAGGATGCCCCCCTGGTAGTTTAAAAGCATTTGGAGAAAGATATGTTGAAATTTGGAATTTAGTATTTATACAATTTAATCGTCAATCGAATAATAATCTATTATCACTTCCTATGTTATCAGTAGATACCGGAATGGGTTTGGAACGCATTGCCGCGGTATTACAGGGAGTACATAGTAATTATTCCATTGATATATTTAAAAAATTGATATCTTCTATATCTCAAATTATTAAAGTTAGTGATGATAATACTAACAGATCTTTATATGTAATAGCTGATCATATTCGTACATGTTCGTTTTTAATTCAAGACGGAGTTCTTCCTTCAAATGAAGGACGTGGTTATGTGTTACGCCGTATTGTTCGTAGAGCTATTCTTCATGGGAAAAAATTAGGTACAAAGAATATTTTTTTTTATAAATTAGTGCCTCCTCTTATTAAACATATGCAACATTTATCTGATAAATTATGTGAAAAAAAAGACTTTATAGAAAAAATATTACTTAATGAGGAAAAATTGTTTGAAGATACCTTAAAAAAAGGTTCAAAACTATTAGAAAAAAAATTATCACTATTAAAAGGAAATATTTTGAATGGTGAAATAGCATTCCATTTATATGATACTTATGGATTTCCTTTAGAATTAACGAAAGATATTTGTTTAAGACGCGGTGTACACGTAGATCAAATGAAATTTGATCAGTCTATGTTGACACAAAAAAAACATGCGAAAGAATCAAATAAATTTTATATAACTAGCAAAAATATATCACTTTGCAATATATCAAATACGTTTGTTGGATATCATGAATTTACTTGCAGAACTCAAATAATAGCATTATTTCGCATAAATAAGCCAGTAAATAAAATTTATGCAGAAGAAGAAGGAATAGTAATTTTAAAAAATACTCCTTTTTATGGAGAATCTGGAGGACAAGTTGGAGATTCTGGTCAATTGAAAACTATATCTAGTTTATTTCAAGTTACTAATACTAAAAAATATGGACAAACAATAGGTCATTTTGGGGCAGTAAACAGTGGCGTTATTAGTATAGGAGAAGAAGTAATTGCACAGGTAGATCAATATAAAAGGAAATATATTTCTTTCAATCATTCCGCTACTCATTTACTACGCGCTGCATTATGTCAAGTTCTCGGATCAGACATAATACAAAAAGGATCATTAGTAAATGATCAATATTTACGTTTTGATTTTTATCATCATGAAACAATGACAACAGCACAAATTAATACAGTAGAAAATCTCGTAAATAAACAAATTTGGAGTAATTTTCCTATTACGGCTGACATGCTACCAATAGAAACAGCTAAAGATAGCGGAGTTGTGATGCTTATAAATAAGCAATATGAAAAAATAGTGCGTGTTATAAGAATGGGAAATTTTTCCTCTGAATTATGTGGGGGGACTCATGCTAAAAGTACTGGAGAAATTGGTGTATTTGTTATTACTAAAGAATCTAGCATTGCTTCTGGTATTAGACGAATTGAAGCGGTAACTAACAATGCGGCATTATCTGTAATACATCAATACAAAAAATTACTTCAAAATATTTTTTCATCGACACAAAGTGATAATAAACATATTTTAAGTAAAATACATGAATTCAGGTCCCGTTGTCAAAAATTAGAAAAAGAAATAGAACATTTAAGAAATAAACAAGCTATACACGAAAGTATATCTTTTATAAAGGAAATTTATTATATTAAAGATGTGCAAGTCTTAATAAAACAAGTTGAAAATATGATGCTAAAACCGTTGACTAATTTAATAGATTATCTTAAACGTCAACTAAAATCAGGAGTGATTGTTATTATTAATATTAGTAAAAACAATAAAATTAACGTAGTAATAGCTGTAACTAAAGATTTAATAGAAAATAATCGCATAAATGCTTTAAATTTAGTACGTTTAATTATAAATACCCTTGGTGGGAAAGGTGGAGGAAAACCTCATTTTGCTCAAGTCGGTATTAATAATATTATAAATACGTCCAAAATTTCTACTAAAATAGACTACTTATTGCATAATATACTATAAATAATTATCTAATATATTTAGATTGTTTTAAAACAAAACTATTTATATATTATTAAAGCAGGATACTAAGAATCTATAACACAATCACAGTATTATATAAAGATACTTATTTCATGTTGTTAAATATTATAAAACAGTAAAAACATTCAGAATTACAGCTATTCTAATTTTTCAAGGAGTAAAGGATGCTTATTCTAACTCGACGAGTTGGTGAAACTCTTATCATTGGAGATGATATTACGGTAACTGTATTAGGTATTAAAGGAAACCAGGTTCGTATTGGTGTAAATGCTCCTAAAGAAATATCTATACACCGAGAAGAAATTTATCAACGTATTAAAGCTGAAAAATCACAACAAACTTTGTGCTAAGTTTATTATTTTCAAATAAATTTTCTGTACAAATAGTAATGTTATGATCAAAAATTTAGTTGTAAATTATATAAAAACAACGTAATGTATCAAAAAAATTTTTGATCATAAAAATAAAAATAAATTAATGAAGAAAACAAATAAAAATATTCGGTGAGGTGGCCGAGAGGCTGAAGGCACTCCCCTGCTAAGGGAGTATATAGTTTTGCACTGTATCGAGGGTTCGAATCCCTCCCTCACTGTTAGGAATAGTGCACCCGTAGCTCAATTGGACAGAGCACTCGGCTACGAACCGAGAGATCGGAGGTTCAAATCCTCTCGGGTGTATTTATTTAGTATTTTTGATATTACACACATCAAAAAATAACAGTTTAATATTAATTATATAGATATTACTATTGATTTTAATTGTTATTAAGTAATATGGAAATATTAATAATTGTGTTTAATAATGACTTATTATGATTTTATAGTTGAATTTATTATAATATCTACTTTTAATTTGAGTAAAAGAAATGTTTGAAAACTTATCCAAAAAAATATCACAATCAGTACGTAATATTATTGGTTCTGGACGATTAACAGAAAAAAATATTAAAGATACTTTGAATACGATTAAAGTTTCTTTACTAGAAGGTGACGTTGCATTATCTGTCGTACACAGTTTCATTAATAAAGTTAAAGAAGGAATAATTGGAAAGAATATAAATAAACACTTAACTCCAGGTCAAGAATTAATTAAAATCATGCACGCTTCTTTAGTAAAAATTATGGGAGAAGGATCACATGACTTAAATTTACACACTCAAGTACCTTCACTAATATTAATAGTGGGTCTACAAGGTTCTGGTAAAACTACCACTGTTGGAAAACTTGCCAAATATTTAAAAAATAAAAAAAATAAAAAAATATTAGTGGTATCAACTGATATATATAGACCGGCTGGCATACAACAACTAAAAGCATTAGTAAGGTCTGAAGACATTAATTTTTTTTCAAATTATAATGCTAGCAATAAACCAATTGATATCGCCAAAACTGCTATTATCGCGTCGAAATCATTATCTTATGATGTCTTGTTAATAGATACTGCCGGTTGTTTAGATACAAATTCTGCTTTACTTTCGGAGCTATCTGAAATTCATAATACTATTAATCCAGTTGAAACTTTATTCGTTATAGATTCTATGATTGGACAAGTAGCTATTAATAGCATAAATGTATTTAATAAAACTTTACCATTAACCGGAATTATTCTAACTAAATTAGATGGAGATGCACGTGGAGGTGTGGCTTTATCTATTAAATATCTTACTGGTAAACCTATAAAATTTATAGGAACAGGAGAAAAAATTGACGAATTAGAGCCTTTTAATTCCTATAGAATAGCTGGGCGTATACTTGGAATGGGTGATATACTTTCATTAATCGAAGATATTGAAAATCAAGTAGAATGGGTTAAAGAAAAAAAATATATCGATAAAAATAATACAGATTTTAATTTATGTGACTTTTTAGGTTATATAAAACAAATACGTAATATGGGAGGAATCAATAAGATAATAAGTAAACTACCTTCTAATTTAGGAACTAAATTAAATGATATTCAATCATATACTCATGATAATGCATTTACACATATAGAAGCTATAATTAACTCTATGACCATTGAGGAACGTTTAAATCCAGGTATAATTAAAGGATCTAGAAAAAAACGTATTGCTAATGGATCTGGAGTACATATACAAGACGTTAATAAGTTACTAAATAAATTTAATCATATACGTATTACAATACAAAAAGTAAATAAAAATGAAGTATTTAGAGTAATACGTACATTAAAAAACAAAATATCATCTAAATTTACAATTGGTTAAACATAACTTATATACTAAGTTATATATAAGTTATGTTTCATGCATATATCACAAGTCTGATTACTTTTAATTTTCAATTCAGGTATGTATCTATGGTAAGAATTAGATTAGCACGAGGAGGGTATAAAAAAGCTCCTTTTTATCACATAGTTGTTACTGATAGTAGAAATGCACGTGATGGTCGCTTTATTGAGCGTATTGGATTCTTTAATCCAATTAAATTTGGAAACAATAAAAACCTACATATAAGTATAGAACGAGTAAAATATTGGTTACATAAAGGAGCAAGTCCATCTAAACGTGTTTTAAAATTAATAAAAATTTATGAATAATTATTCGATATGACATATGAAAAAAAAATTACAGTAACATTACCTATTACTAATCCTATAGTAATAGGAAAGATTGTAGGTGCATATGGTGTATTAGGGTGGATACGAATCATCTCTTTTACTGAAAAAAGTGACAATATATTTTTTTATAATCCGTATTACATTATAATCCAATCTACATGGAAATCAATTTATTTAGATGAATGGAGATTACTTGGAAAACATTATATCGCCAAAATACGAGAAATATCAAATAGGGAATCTGCTCAATTATTAAATCATTGTGAAATGATTATAGATGAAACACAGTTCCCTCATCTAAATACTGATGAATATTATTGGAAAGATTTAATAGGATGCACAGTAATTACAGTAAAAGGAATTTTTTTAGGAAATATTATCAGTATAATAGAAACAACAGCAAATGATGTCTTAGTAGTAAAAATGTATCAAAATAAATTTACTGGAATTAAAAGTTGTCTTATTCCTTTTCTTATAAAGAGAGTTATAAAAAATGTTGATCTTGTTATACGCACTGTAACTGTAGATTGGGATCCTAATTTTTAATTACTCATGAGATTAAAATCTTATAAAATATGTGGTTAGGTATAATTACTTTATTTCCAGAAATGTTTAACCCTATTATTAATCATGGAATAACAGGGCGGTCAATTAGAAATGGTATTATTTCGATAACACTATGGAACCCACGAGAATTTGCACATAATCTACACTATAATGTAGATGACCGTCCTTATGGAGGAGGGCCGGGTATGTTAATGATGCTTGAACCTCTAAGAAATGCAATTAACAAAGCTAAAAATGAATTAGGGAATAATATTAAAGTAATTTATCTTTCTCCTCAAGGAAAGAGACTAAATCAGCAGCATGTGCGTAAATTAGCATCCGAGTCTCAAAAACTAATTTTGGTTTGTGGTAGATATCAGGGTATTGATGAAAGATTAATTCAAACAGAAATTGATGAAGAATGGTCTATAGGAGATTATATCCTCAGTGGAGGAGAATTAGCAGCAATGGTATTAATAGATACTATGGCTAGACTTATTCCTGGTGTACTAGGCAATCAAAATTCAACGGAATCGGATTCTTTTTATAAAGGAAAATTAGATTGTCCACATTATACGCGACCAAAAATTTTTGAAGGAATGAAAGTGCCATCAGTATTATTATCCGGAAATCACAACAATATTGCTCGTTGGAGACAAAAACAAGCGTTAGGTCGTACTTGGATCAAAAGACCAGATTTGCTTAATGATATACAATTAACTGATAAAGAAAAAGAGTTGCTTGCTGAATTCAAAAATGAGCACTTTTTATCATTAAAAGAAAAAGAATTAGGGAAATAACATGATGTATGAATTAATAAATAATTTTGAAAAAAAACAAATAAAAAAAAATGTACCTCATTTACATGCAGGTGATACGATAGAAGTTAATACATGGGTCATAGAAAACAATAAGAAACGTTTACAAACTTTTGAAGGTGTCATTATCGCTATTAAAAATCGTGGATTACATTCTTCATTTACTGTAAGAAAAATTTCTAGCGGAGAAGGCGTAGAACGCGTTTTTCAAACGCACTCTCCTATTATTAAAGAGATTAAAATTAACCGATTTGGTTTTGTTCGTCGTGCTAAATTATATTATTTACGTAATCTTAGCGGAAAATCTGCACGTATCAAAGTAAAAGTACGTACAAATCCATAAAATATTGTTCATCTTATGAAATAATTAAGATATTTCATATATATCAGTGTTTATTACTAAATTGAATATCTTATGATTATTATTTACTTTAATTATTAGGATCGAAATTTTAATAATCACTCAACTATATAATACAATACTGAAAATAAAGTAATATAATATGTACTGTGCACATACATGCATAAATCTTAATTTTAATTAAACTAAAGCAATAATTTATCATATAGAATAATAACTTATTATTAATAGAACCTCGCATAAATTAAAAATTAAATAAATTCAATTAATCAATTTATAATAATTTATTAACGATTATAATATAAAACTATATTTACATTAGTTTTATATGTGTATCATAATATAGTTACATATCATCACTTTTAATTGATTATTTAGTATTATAGATTCGTAACTATGACATCTTATTATATTAAGGTTAATAATATGCAGAACAATGAACATAATAACATCTATACTTGCAATATGTACCCAATAATTACTCCTGAACAATTAAAAAAACAGTTTCCTATAACACATATAGAGCAACAGACAATTCTTGATTCTCAAGATGTAATTATAAATATTATTCATAGACGTGATCCACGTTTTTTAGTAATATGCGGTCCTTGCTCTATCCACGATGTTAACGCTACTTTCGATTATGCCAATAAATTAAAAACTCTATCAATAGATTTACAGGATCAATTATATATTGTTATGCGAGTATATTTAGAAAAACCTCGTACTAATATCGGATGGAAAGGCCTAATTAATGATCCGTATATAAATGGTTCTAACGATATTGAGTTAGGATTAAAAACTGCTCGAAATCTTCTGGTACAATTAATAAAAATTGGATTACCACTTGCTACTGAAGTATTGCATCCAAATATTCCTCAATATATTGGAGAACTCTTCAGTTGGTCATCTATCGGAGCACGTACTGTGGAATCTCAAATACATCGAGAAATAGCTTCTGGATTAAATACTCCTATAGGATTTAAAAATAGCACTAACGGTGATTTTTCTAATGCAATTAACGCAATACGTGCTGCGATGATGCCTCATTGCTATATTAGTATTAATCAATTAGGTCAAGTATGTTTACTACATACAAAAGGAAATCCTAATACTCATATAATTTTACGCGGAGGAAAAAATCCTAATTACCATCCAGCAGATGTTATCTGCTGTGAAAAAAAAATAATAGAATCAGGAGGATTGTTACCATTGGCATTAATGATAGATTGCAGCCATGGAAATTCTAATAAAAATTATCACCGTCAGATTAATGTAGCACAATCTATTTCAGATCAAATTAAACATGGAAATCGTTCTATTATCGGTTTAATGATTGAAAGTTATATTCACTCTGGGAATCAATCTATAAATTTATCATCTTCATCTTCTACACTACAGTATGGGGTATCAGTCACTGATGCTTGTATAGACTGGGACACAACTCAACACTTACTATATGATTTATATAAAGAATTAAAACCATTTCTTATAAAGCGTATATCAGGAGCCGAAATGGCATGATAGAAGAACTGAATATTTTACGAAAAAAAATTGATAAAATAGATCAAGATTTATTAAAGTTATTATCCGAACGACTTTCTTTAGTCTCCAAAGTAGGAGAGATAAAAAGTCGTTATGGATTATTTATTTATGCACAAGATAGAGAAGAAATAATAGTAGCCTGTCGAAGGAAAGAGGCAATAAAATTAGGTATTTCCCCAGACTTAATAGAAGATATATTACGTCGCATCATAAGTGAATCTTATTGCAATGAAAACGAAAAAGGATTTAAAACATTATGTCCAAATTTAGGTCCAATTGTTATAATTGGAGGAAACGGCAAAATGGGACAGTTCTTTTATAAAATGCTAACTTTATCAGGGTATAAAGTACGAATTTTAGATAAAAATGATTGGACTAATGCAGAATCAATGCTAACAAATGCTGGAATGGTAGTAATCAGTGTTCCTATTCATTTAGTTACTAATGTTGTTTGTAAATTACCATATTTACCTCATAACTGTATTATAGTAGATTTATCATCTATAAAAAAAATCTCTCTAAATGCTATATTGTCTGCGCATAGCGGACCAGTTTTGGGATTACATCCTATGTTTAATCCAGATCATGGCAGCATGGTGAAACAAGTAGTAATTTGCTGCGAAGGACGTTATCCAGAAGCATATCAATGGTTATTAAAACAAATACGATTATGGGGCGCAAAATTATATTTTTGCAATATAACAGAACATGATCGATATATGAGTCTAACACAAGGATTATGTCATTTTATTACTTTTATAGCAGGATATTATTTATTAAAAGAAAACATTGATTTAAAAAAAATACTATCTTTTTCTTCGCCAATATTTCGACTAAAGTTAATAACAATAGGACGGTTATTTGCTCAAGATCCACAATTATATGCAGATATCATAATGACTTCAGAAAATAATTTAATATTAATCAAACGTTATTATAGGAGACTAGGCAGAATTCTAACATTATTAGAACAAAATAAAAAACAAGAATTCATTGATCAATTTAAAAAAATTCAAAATTGGCTTGGTATATATACTGATCTTTTTTTTACAGAAAGTCGTAAAATATTACGTCAGATTAATCACATTCAAAAATAATATATAAAAATTAATAATAATCTAAATAAAATTAACTAATTTTATAACTATTTTCATTTAAATTATATTTATCTCTAGATTAACAATTTACTAATATAAAATTAATTATTTAAAATTTAAGATATTGTTTTATAAAATATATATGCATTATAATATGCGATCTCCATGTTTGTCAAATGCAGATATATAATTGTCTATAATTTTACAACTGCATACAGTCCCAAATAAAAAAATACGTATATTGTCGTTATTTAAAAATATTTATATATAAATGTACTATTTAATATAGTATTAAAATTTATTTTTATTGCTATTTCTAATTATATTAGCAGTTGATGTACATTCATAACAACCTAATATTTTTAATGAAGATGAAATTTTTAGTAATTCAGTTAAAACCTGTTGTATATATATATCATTTATATGTGCCATCATTTCAATAATAATTATATTGTCTGATTTACTATATGATAAAAAACGTGGTTTTAAATAAGTTGTTTTAATACTATAAAATTGTAATATTTTTAAAATTTCATACAACCTTTCTGATTGTCGATTAATAGAGATAATGATTGTAGTTTTTATGGCTATAGAATTATTAATAACTTCAATATTTGTATTTTTTAAAATAATAAATTTAGTTGTATTTTTCTGATAATTAGATAAGTTATACGTCAACAATGAATGTAACCCATAAAACGCGCCTCCCTGCATACTTCCCAAAGCTGCTAAATTAGATTGATTTAACCTAGCTACTGTTTCCATAGCAGCTGCGCTGCTTTCACAGAATACGATTTTCCATGCTGAAAAATGTTTTAAAAATCTACTGCATTGTTGAACAGGTTGTGGATGACTATATATTATCTGAATTTTATTTATGTCAGTATTATTATTAACTAATATACAATGATTTATAGGAATAGTAATTTCATCTACTAATAATAATCTGGTATTAAGTAATAAATCACATACTTCATTAATTAATCCAGAATTAGAATTTTCGATAGGAACTACACCATATTCTGCATGACAACATTCTACTAAAGTAAAAATATCATTAAATTTTTGACAACTATATTCTATTACTTGATCAAAATGATTATTCGCATATTGCATAGCAGCAATATGCGAATAAGAACCTTTAGGACCTAAAAATGCGATATGCACTATAGATTTGTAAATCATAATAACACTCATTTACCGTAATATTTTAATATCTACAGATAGTATCTGTAAATAATTGCAGTCACTATAACGATACTTTCAAAATTAACATCCAATTCATAAATATTATATAATACTTTGTATTAATATATATTTTAAATATTTATTTCATTCTATATACAGAATATAATGAATACTATTCGTACATCATATTGAATCAATATGTTGGATTAGCAGCAATAATTTTTGCTACTTTGTCAGCTTGATCTGGTAAGTATATATTTTGATAAGCTTGTTGCATATAACACAATGCTTTACGAGTTGCTTGAGTATCTGGGAAATGATATAACATTTTTTCTACACGAGCTATCACTGATATATAAGCATTTCTTTTAGCATAAAATTTAACAATAGAAAGTTCATACTCAGCTATTCTATTTTTTAGAAAAATTAAGCGTCTGTAGGTATCTGCAAAATATCGACTATCCGGATATTTGTGAATAAGTTTTAAAAAACTATGAAATGCCGTACACGCATACGTTGGATTACGATCAAACCAATTCATATTTAAATATTTTATTAATATCTTATTATCTTCATCTAAGCACATATTGACTACACCATGCATATATAATACGTAATCAAAATGATTATGATTAGGATATAGTTTAAAAAAACATTTAATATAATTATTTGCTAATTTGAAATCATTTAATTTATAATAAGCATAAATTAAATCTAAATAAATTTGTTGTGGACAAGGATCAAATAATCGTAAATTTTGTAAATTTAATAAATCTTGAATCGCTCCTTTATAATCAGCATTATATAATTTATTTTGAGCAAGTTTATAAAGATTACAAGCAGAATAATTCACAATTCGATCAGAAGCAATGGTATAGGGAGTTATAATAGTACTAATAATTATTATAATTATTATATGGAGTTGAATACGTTTCATAAAAAATTTATTAATACTCCATAATGCATGTAAATATTAATAGATCATATACATATAATGAATTTATTTTCAACGGAAAATCATACAAAAATTTAATTGAATTTAATAATTCAACCACATATTAATATAATGAAACCTGAGTACTATACTATAAAACCTATAGTTGTACAAATATCTCAATCTGGGAAACGATTAGATTGTGTTCTATCTGAGTTACTGCCAAATCATTCACGTTCTCAAATAAAATGTTGGATTCTTTCTAAAAAAGTGAATGTTAATAATCAAACAATGACCACACCTAAAAAAAAAATGATGGGCGGTGAATTTATTGAAATAAAAAATATTATTAACATTAAGGATAGTAGTATAGTTCCTCAAAATATCCCTCTTGAGATTGTATACGAAGACAATGATATTGTAGTAATAAATAAAGCAAAAAATATGGTAGTTCACCCAGGAGCTGGTAATTATTCAGGTACTATATCAAATGCTTTATTATATAAATACCCATCTATTATCAAAGTATTTAGAACAGGTATTGTTCAACGTTTGGATAAAGATACTACTGGTTTAATGGTTGTGGCTAAAAATGTTATCGCATATCATCACTTATTACAACTATTTAAAAAAAAAAAATTATTAGAGAATATGAAGCTATAGTTTTTGGAAGGTTTATCCATAATGAAGGAATCATAGATGAACCAATTAAAAGACATGCTGTTCATCGTACTCGTATGGCGGTAAACCCTATGGGAAAGTCTGCTATTACACATTATTCTACCATAGAAGAATTTAGTATGCATACCAGGATTCGAGTACGCCTGGAAACTGGAAGGACTCACCAAATTCGTGTACATATGGCTCATATTAATCATCCATTATTAGGAGATCAGAAGTATGGAAAATTAACTTATTCTATTAAAGGTGCATCTAATGAACTTAATGATTATCTGCGTACTTTTAATCGACAAGCATTACATGCAACTACTCTGAAACTGTATCATCCTGTTACTAAAATGCAAATGAAGTGGGTTATACCTTTACCCAAAGATATAACAAAATTAATAAATATATTACGAAAAAACTAATAATATGTTAAACAATACCATTTATCTACAAAATAGACTTTGTTTAAATACTTTGTTTTATTACAAACTATAATCTGACTATCTAATAACAATATCACATAAAAACAATTATATTAAATTAATTATGACTACATATCATACATATAATAAATTGTACACATATACTTAAGTATATCTACACGCGTTTCATATTCTTAGTAATTTATATACTTGAATTTTGAGTATTTAATCTCCATGTGTTCTTAGTCTAAGTTAACTAAATAAATATTATTTGGTATTGTATTTTATTATAAAAGGGCGATGGATATTATGCGGTTAGATTATTTCACTCATCATTTTCAATTAGCGCTTTCTGATGCTCAATCTATAGCGCTGAAAAAAGATAATCAATTTGTTGAGCCTATTCATGTGATGCTTGCTTTTTTAAAAGAAGAAAGTGGATCAGTATATCAACTATTAGTACATTCTGGATCTAATCTGTCTCAGTTAACTAAATCAGTTGAACAGGCATGTAATTGCCTACCAAAAGTGAAAGGTATTGGAGGAGATATTCGATGTTCACGTGATCTAATTAAAATATTAAATATATGTGATAAATTAGCACAGAAATATAACGATACTTTCATTGCATCAGAAATGTTTATTTTAGCAGCTATTGAATCTGATGGAATATTAAATGATTTGTTAAAAACATCTGGAGTGATTATAGAAAACATAAAAAAAACAATAAATTACATACGTAATAATCGCTTAGTTAACGATCAACAAGCAGAATCTCAACGTCAAGCATTACAAAAATTTACTGTAGATATAACTAAATTTGCAGAAAAAAGTAATCTTGATCCTGTTATTGGTCGAGACGAAGAAATTCGTCGTACTATTCAAGTGTTACAGAGACGTACTAAAAATAATCCTGTTCTGATTGGAAAACCTGGAGTAGGAAAAACTGCTATTATAGAAGGATTAGCACAACGCATTATTAATGGTGAAGTCCCAGAAGGATTAAAAAATAGTCGTATATTAGCTTTAGATATGGGGGCATTATTAGCAGGATCAAAATATAGAGGAGAATTTGAAGAACGTTTAAGAAACGTACTAAATGATATATCTAAAGAAAAGGATAATATTATTTTATTTATTGATGAACTCCATATTATGGTTGGAGCCGGTAAAACTGATGGAGCAATGGATGCAAGTAATATGCTTAAACCAAGATTGGCTAGAGGTGAATTACATTGTGTAGGAGCAACCACACTTGATGAATATAATAAATATATTGAACAAGATGCAGCTTTAGAAAGACGTTTCCAAAAAATATTTGTTACTGAGCCTAGTGTTGAAGATACTATAGCTATTCTTCGTGGATTGAAAGAACGTTACGAATTACACCACAATGTTCATATTACTGATCCAGCAATAGTAGCTGCTGCAACCTTATCATATCGATATATTTCTGATCGTCAGTTGCCAGATAAAGCTATTGATCTGATTGATGAAGCTGCTTCTAGTATTCGCATACAAATAGATTCTAAACCAGAAGAATTAGATAGATTAGAACGACGTATTATACAGTTAAAATTAGAGCAACAAGCATTAAAAAAAGAATCAGATAACTCTAGTATGAAACGATTAGAAGTATTAACCACTGAATTAATGAAAAAAGAACAAGATTGTATTGCTCTTGAAAAAGAGTGGAAAAATGAAAAGATTTACTTATCTAGCGCTCAAAACATTAAATCTGATTTAGAACAAGCAAAAATTGCCATTGATCAAGCACGCCGTATTGGTGATTTAGATCGTATGTCTGAACTGCAGTATGGTAAAATTCCTGAATTAGAAAACAAACTATCAAAAACATTACAATATAATAATAAAAAAATACGTCTTCTACGAAACTGTGTTACTGATATAGAAATTGCTGAAGTATTGTCTAGATGGACTGGCATTCCTGTTTCTAGGATGTTAGCCAGTGAAAAAGATAAATTATTAAATATGGAACATGCTTTACATCAGTTAGTTATTGGACAACATGAAGCAGTACAAGCAGTATCTAACGCTATTCGTCGGAGTCGTTCTGGATTATCTGATCTTAAACGTCCAATCGGTTCATTTATGTTTTTAGGACCTACTGGAGTAGGAAAAACTGAATTATGTAAAGCATTATCTATATTTCTTTTTGATACTAATAACGCAATAGTTCGTATTGATATGTCTGAATTTATGGAAAAACATTCTGTATCAAAATTGTTAGGAGCTCCTCCTGGTTATGTTGGGTATGAATCAGGAGGATATTTGACTGAAGCAATACGCCGTCGTCCATATTCTATTATTTTATTAGACGAAATAGAAAAAGCACATGTAGAAATTTTCAATGTATTACTACAAGTATTAGATGACGGGCGATTAACAGATGGACATGGACGGACAGTAAATTTTAGTAATACTGTGGTCATCATGACATCTAATTTAGGATCAGATTTAATTCAAAAAAGATTCAGAACTATAAATTATCAAGAAATAAAAACCACAGTATTAGATATAGTTAATCTAAATTTTCGACCAGAATTTGTGAACAGGATAGATGAAATTGTAGTGTTTCATCCATTAAGTTCTGAACATCTGATCAAAATTGCTAAAATTCAGTTACAACATTTATGTGATCGTTTAGAAGAAAAAGGATATCCTAATACTAATATTGCTAATAAAGTCTTAGTGTTTTTATCAAAAGTTGGATTTGATCCAAAATACGGTGCTCGCCCATTAAAACGCGCTATACAACAACATATTGAAAATAAATTATCTCAAAAAATTTTATCCGGAGAATTATTACCAGGTAAAAATATTACCTTAGATGTTGTAAATAATGCAATTGTTTTTATTCAATAATTTATAATTAATTTAAAATATACAACTACCCAAGTATTATTGAATAAAATTATTAAAAAATATAATTATCTTAGTGTAAATTTAAGTTTATTTTTAATTATTAGTATTTAGTTATTATTTGTATGTAGCTAATTAATTATACATGTGAAAATTATCATATTAATTTATATAAATGTCATATCAAATAGTGAGATATGTTGTGTATTCATATCAAAATATACTAAATTATCTTTATAATGGTAAAAACATTAGAATTAATATTCTATAAAGTTCGATAAAAAATAAATATATATATATCAGAATATATGATGATTAAGTGTAATAAACTTTATTTAAAATTATTTACTCAAAATAAATTTTTTATATTCATAAAATAATACGTATCTGATATTTTTATTAAAAAATAAATATATGAAGCATTATATTCAATTAAAATTATTAAATACTTTTTCAATTAACGTATTTGCTAAACATGTGGTAACTGCGCATAATGAATGTGCTTTATTAAGGTTTTGGAAGAAAGCCTATAATAAAGGAAACCCTGTTTTAATTTTAGGAGGCGGAAGTAATATCTTATTTTTAGAAAACTATATTGGAACAATATTATTAAATAGGATAAAAGGAATTTTTGTTACTGAAAATAAAATGGTATGGAGACTTCACGTTGGAGCTGGAGAAAAATGGCATGAATTAGTAACTTATACCATGAATAAAAATATACCAGGTTTAGAAAATTTAGCATACATTCCAGGATATGTAGGAGCTGCTCCAATTCAAAACATTGGAGCTTATGGCGTTGAGCTATCTCAAATATGTGAGTATGTAGATGTTATAGATTTATATAATGAAAAAAAAATTCGTTTCTTTCATGCTGAATGTAATTTTCAATATAGAGACAGTATTTTTAGAAATTGTTTAAAAAAATATGCTATTGTATCCGTAGGGTTAAAATTAAATAAAAAATGGAAACCTGTACTAGATTATCATGAATTAATCCATTTAAATAGAAATCGCGTTACGCCTCGTCAAGTTTTTAATTTTATTAATATAATTAGACAAAAAAAATTACCAGATCCTATTTTAGTAGGAAATGCTGGTAGTTTTTTTAAAAATCCAATAGTAGATATTAGCATAGCACGTTGTTTATTTCAAATTTATCCAAATATGCCTTATTATTCTCAAAGAGACGGAAAAATAAAATTATCAGCAGGGTGGTTAATAGAACGTTGTCAGTTAAAAGGTTGTGTGTTTGGAGAAGCAGCGATACATTCTAAACAATCATTAGTATTGATTAATCCCAGAAAAATAGCTACTGGAACTGAAATTGCAGCATTAGCTCTTTTTATATATAAGCAGGTTGCAGATAAATTTAATATTTATCTGCAACCTGAAGTTAGATTAATTGGTAATTATGGAGAGATAAATCCAAAAAAACTGTTTATATAATAAATAATGCACGTATTTATGTTAGTTAAAAACTTAAGATTACATATGTTTTTATAATTTTTATTATATATAAAATTTATCAATTAATCTAAGGTTATAAAAATTTAAAAATATCACAATATAAATATCAATTTTTTTGGAAATTTGAAAATTTTGTTAAGGTCTAACGACAATAATAGTTTTGTCACATATTCTCCTTTCTTAAATGAATTTAGGATTTTAACACAATTACGCGAAGGAAAAGTAATTGTGTTAAAAGAAGTGCATTCAACAAACCAATATATAATAGATAATATTCCATATATAAGATCCGGTGATGCTTGTGTTGCAGAACATCAAACGCAAGGAAGAGGAAGGCGAGGAAAAATCTGGATTGCAGCACCTTTTGGAGAAAGTATTTGCTTATCTATTTATTGGGCATTAGATAAGATCCCACCGACAATTACTGAGCTTAGTATAATGATAAGTATTGTTGTAGCAAGCATATTAAAGAATTTAGGTGCATCTCAAATTAAAATTAAATGGCCTAATGATTTATATATCTATGGTAAAAAATTAGCAGGGATTTTAATTGAAATTATAAAACGAACTGATAACATCGCTCATATAATAATAGGCATTGGTATTAACTTATCTATGCGCACCAGCATAACATTGAATAATCAAATTGGCAAAAATTGGATTACTTTAAAAGATATTGGAATTATGCCTGATCGAAATATTTTAGTAGCAACGCTTATTAATACATTACATAAGAAATTAAAAGATTTTATACGTTTTGGATTTGATCCATTTTTTTCTTACTGGAAAATTTTTGATTATTTATATAATAAACCAGTAACATTGTTGATTGGTGAGCATATAATACACGGTACAGCTCTTGGAATAAACATGCATGGAGCATTAATAGTGGATCAATCTGATTTAACAGGACATTATTCAGGAGATAATACCTCTGTTTGTCTATCTTAAAATTCAAATTTTATTAAAGGTTTCCCACTAAATAAATAGTAATCATATCATAAAGATGATACATCTGAATTATTTCCATAATAAACACTATTTTTATTAATAATAATTACAGAAAAATAAAATTATTATTTTTTTAATTGTTGTTATTTTCTCAACCGAACATTATCTACTGTATGGTTAATACCTTTATGCAAAATCAAATTTGCTCGTTCGCGAGTAGGTAGAATATTTTTTTGTAAATTAAGCCCATTTATTTTAGTCCATAATTTCGAAGCTATAGAAATTACTTTTTTTTTAGATAAGTGAGTATAACGATAAAAATAAGAATCAGGATAATAAAAAGTAGTGCAACAAAATTTTACAAACCTATCAACATACCATTCTTGTAGTAAATGTTCTGGAGCATCAACATAAATAGAAAAATCAACAAAATCGGACACAAAAACACAAGGTAAACTGTAATTATAATCGTAGTTAGTTTGTAAAACATTTAATCCTTCCAAAATAAGAATATCTGGTTTATAAATTATTTGTTGAACATTGGGAATAATGTCATATTTTACATGAGAGTATACAGGAATTGTCATTGATCGTACCTTTCCGGACTTAATTTTTGAAATAAAATTTACCAAATTAGCCATATCATAAGATTGTGGAAAACCTTTTTTTTTCATTAAGTGCCGTTTTTTTAATATTTTATTAGAATACAAAAATCCATCAGTTGTTACTAATTCTACAATACGGTGTTCAGGCCATTTACTCAACAGTGCTTGTAATACTCTGGCTGTAGTACTTTTCCCTGCAGAAACGCTACCAGCAATACTAATAACATATGGTATACGTTGCTTTTGAGTGTTCAAAAATTGCTCTAAAACATTTTGTCGTCTTATATTTGAATGAATATATAAATTAAGCAATCTAGATAACGGTAAATAAATTTCTACTACTTCATTTATAGAAAGATTATCATTTATACCTCTTAAATTTAGAATTTCTTTTCGAGATAATATCAATGGCATATTATCTCGAAAAGATGCCCATTCTTTACGATTAAAAGTTAAAAATGGTATAGACGAAACATGTAACATATTGTTTCTATTATATAAAATATATTTATATATATTTTATATAATTAAATATTGTAGTTGAAATGTTATAATACATAATTATAATTTATGTCTTTAAAATAAAAACCTATTTTTAAAAAAATGTTTTAAACACTTTAATTATCTTAAATAAGATAGTATAATTGAGCTTTTAAGTACATGTTCATCAAATTAGAATAATACTCGTTTTTAAACAATAATTAATATGATGCCGGTGTAGCTCAATAGGAAGAGCAACTGATTTGTAATCAGTAGATCAAAGGTTCGAATCCTTTTGCCGGCATCTATGGAATTATGATGGGGTTCCCGAGTGGCTAAAGGGAGCAGACTGTAAATCTGTCGTCGTAGACTTCGAAGGTTCAAATCCTTCCCCCATCATTTAATCATTATGCATTAATTTTATTATTGTTATATAGTGGGCATTGTATAATGGTTATTACCTCAACCTTCCAAGTTGATGATGTGGGTTCGATTCCCACTGTCCACTTTATATAATGTAACTGAATTATGCTGATATAGCTCAGAAGGTAGAGCACACCCTTGGTAAGGGTGAGGTCAGCAGTTCGAATCTGCTTATCAGCATTTATATAAATTTTCCTGTAAAAAAATTAACGATTTTATAATAAAAGATGATCTAAACATAATAAATAATTTTAATTCTAGAATATATACATACAAAAACTAAAAACACCATTTAGGAGATTCTATGAAAGGAGATAATCATCTTATCATGCATCTTAATAACTTACTGAGCGATGAACTAATGGCTGTAAACCAATATTTCTTACATGCTAAAATTTTTAAGAATTGGGGGTTAAAACGCCTTAATGATATAGAATATCAAGAATGTATGGATGAATTAGATCATGCAGACCTTTATACAAAACGTATCTTATTCTTAGAAAATATGCCTACTTTAAGAAAATTCGACTCCTTAAATATTAATAAAAATATTGAAGATATTTTACATGCTGATCTTAGTTTGGAATATCATAGTGTTGACAATTTGCGTAAGAGTATCAAATATGCTGATTCAGTACAGGATTACATATCTAAAGATATAATGATACAAATTCTTAACGATGAAGAAAAACATATTGATTTTTTAGAAACAGAATTAAATCTCATGGAAAAAATCGGTATGCATAATTACATACAATCCCAATTACACAAATGATTTTTTATTTTTTAAAATATTTTATAAATATTTATATAACCTTTAAAAATTATTAAAAATGCTTTAAAAAACTTTTGTTCTAAATTGATCTTGTTTTTTATGTGCTTACTGGTACACTAAGATTACATAGTATTTCTCTCATAAAAAATAGAATATAATTAATTACTGTATTACACTAAATATAAAATACAATTTTGCATATTAAGTGTAGTGACACAAAAATATTTTAGCTATCAATTCTAAACTAGAAGACTAAACAGTATTAAAGATTATATAAAAATTTGTTCATGAATAATTAATTTTTGGAGCTATATATTTAGATATGCAGAATCAAAGAATACGCATTCGTTTGAAAGCATTCGATCATCGATTAATAGATAGATCAACTGTAGAAATAGTAGAAACTGCCAAACGTACCGGCGCTCAAGTACATGGGCCTATCCCATTACCCACTAAAAAAGAAAGGTTCACTGTTTTAATTTCTCCGCATGTTAATAAAGATGCAAGAGACCAATATGAAATACGAACTCATAAACGTTTAATAGATATTGTTGAGCCTACTGATAAAACGGTAGATGCTTTGATGCGTTTAGATTTAGCGGCGGGAGTAGATGTACAAATTAGTCTCGGTTAAAATAATTATATATAGTTTTTATATACATAAAATATATAAAAATATTTAGTTTTAAAATAAAAAGAGGTTATATCCATAATAATGAAAGGTTTAATTGGTAAAAAATTGGGTATGACTAGACTATTCAATGAAGATGGCTTGTCTATTCCTGTGACCATGATTGAAATTGCACCTAATCGTGTAACACAAATAAAAAATGTACAAAACGATGGATATTGCGCAGTGCAAGTCACCACTGGTATTAAAAATATTAAACATGTTAATAAGCCAGAAATAGGGCATATGTTAAAATCAGGAATTAATCCTGGTCGTGGTTTATGGGAATTTAACTGCGAGGACAGAACAAAAATATCAGTAGGAGATATCATCACTATACAGATTTTTATAGATGTTAGAAAAGTTGATATCACAGGCATATCCAAAGGAAAAGGATTTGCAGGTACAATAAAACGTTGGAATTTTCATATGCAAGATGCAAGTCATGGAAACTCTTTATCACATAGAGCTCCTGGGTCTATTGGACAAAATCAAACTCCTGGTAAGGTATTTAAAGGTAAAAAAATGGCGGGACAATTAGGAAACTACAGAGTTACAGTACAAAATTTAGATATTATAAGCGTTGATGTGAAACAAAATTTATTACTAGTTAAAGGTGCTGTTCCGGGAATAATTGGTGGTAATTTAGCTATTAAAAAATCCACTAAAGTACAATATTAAAGAGAAAATGTAAATGGAATTAAAAATTAAGGACTTTACAACTGATATAAATATATCAGATTCAACTAAATTTTCTGTATCTGATGAAATTTTTGGATGTCCTTTTAATCCAGCATTAATACATCAAGTTATTTCTGCTTACTTAACTAATTCTCGTCAAGGAACAAGATCTCAAAAAGGACGCTCAGAAGTTTCAGGTTCTAATAAAAAACCTTGGCGCCAAAAAGGAACCGGAAAAGCACGAGCTGGATCAATAAAAAGCCCTATTTGGCGATCTGGAGGAGTAACCTTTGCAGCTAAACCTAAATTATATAACCAAAAAATAAATAAAAAAATGTATCGAGGAGCAATAAGAAGTATTTTATCTAAATTAGTTCGTGATGATCGTTTATTCTTAATAAAAAATCTGTTTATAGAAAAACCAAAAACTAAATTACTGTTAGAAAAATTACAAATAATAGCACCAAAGAAAAGTATATTAATTTTTACTGATTTTTTAGATAAAAACTTACTTTTGGCATCACGTAATATTTACAAAATTGAAATACGTACTGCGACGCATATAGACCCAGTGAGTTTAATAAATTTTAATACCACTTTAATTACTGATACTACTATAAAAAAAATTGAGAAACAGTTGATATGATTTATCAAGAACGTTTATTAAAAATATTAAAATCTACCCACGTTTCTGAGAAAACATCCATTCAATCAGAAAAATATAATACTTTTGTTTTTAAAGTAGCAAGGTTTGCAACTAAAACAGACATTAAAAATGCTATAAATATGCTGTTTTCTATAAAAACAAATAATATTAACACTGTGATTGTCACAGGAAAATCTAAAGGTACAGCTAATAATATTGGTCGTCGTAGTAACTGGAAAAAAGCGTATATTGCTTTAGAAAAAAATCAAAAGATAGATTTTATAAATACAATAGAATAGATAAACATGGAAATTTAAAAAAAATGCCTATTGTAAAATGCAACCCAACCTCCCCAGGTAGAAGACATGTTAGTAAATTAGTTAATTTTGATTTATATAAAGGAAATCCTTGCTCTGCGTTGTTATCTAATAAAATTAATAAATCAGGTGGGCGTAATAACTATGGTCGTATTACTGTACGCCATATTGGAGGAGGGCATAAAAAACGTTACCGAATAATTGATTTTAAACGTAATAAAGATGGGATTACAGCCATAATAAAACATTTAGAATATGATCCAAATCGTTCAGCAAACATAGCATTAATTTTATATAAAGACGGAGAACGTCGTTATATTTTAGCACCAAAAAATATAAAAATAGGAGATGTTATTAGTTCTGGATTAAATGTTCCGATAACACCAGGAAATTCTTTACCTCTTAGTAATATTCCTATTGGATCTTCTATTCATAATGTAGAAATGAAAATAGGAAAAGGCGGTCAATTAGCACGTTCTGCAGGGTCCTATATACAAATTGTAGCCCGAGATGGAGAATACATGATTCTTAGACTACGATCTGGAGAAATACGTAAAATTCATTGCAAATGCCGAGCAACTATAGGGGAAGTTGGTAATTCTGAACATATGTTACGTATGTTAGGTAAAGCTGGGGCCAACAGATGGCGTGGCACTCGTCCTACTGTACGTGGCACAGCAATGAATCCAATTGATCACCCTCATGGAGGTGGAGAAGGTAAAAATTTTGGAAAACATCCTGTATCTCCTTGGGGAATACAAACCAAAGGAAAAAAAACACGTAGTAATAAACGTACCAATAGATTTATATTATCTCATAGAAAAAAATAATAATTTAAAGATTTAGGAAAAATTTATGCCTCGTTCCATTAAAAAGGGTCCATTTGTAGATCTGCATCTTCTGAAAAAAGTAGAAAAAGCAATAGAAATAGGTGATAAAAAACCTATTAGGACTTGGTCACGGCGATCAACAATATTTCCAAGAATGATTGGTTTAACTATATCGATACACAATGGACGTAAACATATACCTATATTTATTTTAGATGAAATGGTTGGGCATAAATTAGGTGAATTTGCTCCAACTCGTACGTATCGTGGACATTCAGTTGATAAGAAAACAAAAACCATCATTAAAAAATAATAATGATCTTTAAATAAGATTTACTATAGGAGATAATATGGTATGCAAACAATTGCTAGATGCCGTTATATGCGTTCTTCTGCTCAAAAGATTCGTTTAATAATTAATATGATCCGAGGGAAAAAAGTATCTCAGGCACTTGATATTTTAGAATATACCAACAAGAAATCTGCAAAATTAGTCAAAAAGACCTTAGAATCTGCTATTGCTAATGCAGAACATAATGATGGTTTAAATTTTAATAATTTAAAAATTATTAAAATTTTTGTTGACAATGGACCGACTATTAAAAGAATCATGCCGCGTGCTAAAGGACGATCAGATAAAATTATGAAACGCACAAGTCATCTCACCATAATGGTATCTAATTAAAAATATATTTAAACGGATGGAGTATTACAAATGGGTCAAAAGGTACATCCAAATGGAATACGGTTGGGTATCACCAAAACATGGCATTCCACTTGGTATGCAAATAATAAAGATTTTTCTGATAACTTAGGAAGCGATTTTTCAGTGCGTCAGTTTTTATCAAAAAAACTCTCAAAAGCTTCAGTATCTCGTATAATTATTGAGCGTCCTGCTAAAAGCATAAGAGTGACTGTTTATACAGCTAGACCTGGACTCATAATTGGAAAGAAAGGAGAGGATATTGAAAAATTACGTAAGAACATAGCAAAAATTTCTGGCGTTCCAACACAACTAAATATTGCTGAAGTTCGTAAACCAGAATTAGATGCTAAACTATTAGCAGATAATATAGCGTCTCAATTAGAACGTAGAATAATATTTAGACGGGCAATGAAACGGGTTGTACAAAGCGCTATGCGTTTAGGAGCAAAAGGAATTAAAGTAGAAATAAGTGGTAGATTAAGCGGTGCTGAAATTGCTCGTACCGAATGGTATAGAGAAGGACGTGTTCCGTTACATACTTTTCGTGCTGACATTGATTATAGTCTTGCAGAGGCACAGACTACATATGGGGTGATTGGAATTAAAGTATGGGTGTTTAAGGGCGAAATTTTAGGAGATATATTATCCACTAAAACAGACTACTCAAATCAATCAATTAATCAATCAACTAAAAAAAACATAAAAATCACACATAAAGGATAGTAATAGGATGTTGCTGCAACCAAAAAACACAAAGTTTCGTAAAATGCATAAAGGACGTAATCGAGGAATAATAACAAATGACAGTATCAGTTTTGGAAAATTTGCTTTAAAAGCTACTAGTCGTGGACGATTAAAATCTTGTCAAATTGAAGCTGCACGACGTGCTATAAGTCGTGCTATAAAGCGTCAAGGACAAATATGGATTCGTGTTTTCCCAGACAAGCCTATCACTAAAAAACCTCTCGAAGTACGAATGGGAAAAGGAAAAGGTAATGTAGAATATTGGGTAACGTTAATACAACCAGGGAAAATTTTATATGAAATAAACGGAGTACCAAAAGAATTAGCATATAGTGCTTTTAAGTTAGGTGCTTCAAAATTACCGATTAAAACCACTTTAATAGGAATATAATGAATAAAATAATAAAACCATTAAATCAAAAAAAGCAGGAGAATGTTATTACTTCGTTTAAAGCAGAACTAATAAAAGTATTACGTGAATATTTTAACTTACGTATACAGGCAAAAGCAGGGCAATTAAAACAATTGCATTTATTAAAAAAAGTGCGTCGTAATATAGCATCTATTAAATATTACTTATCTAATAATAAAAACATATAAAAAGGAGGATATTTCATGGTTGATAGGATTCGTGTCCTAATAGGTCGCGTAATTAGTAATAAAATGAACAAATCTGCTGTTGTTTCTGTTGAACGTTTAATTAAACATTCAACATATGAAAAGTTTATTAAACGCACCACTAAATTACATGTACACGACCCTAATAATGAAACTAATATTGGAGACATCATTTCAATGAAAGAATGTCGTCCCATTTCTAAAACAAAATCTTGGATACTAACTTCTATTATCAAAAAATCAGATTTTTTTTAAACAAAATATAATATATAATTCATGATAAATTGTTTAATATAACTAATGTAATAGATTTTAAGATATATATCTTTTAAAAATGTCAATTAATTATTATTATAATTATTATGGAGTTTTGTGTGATTCAAGAACGTACTATTTTAAATGTTGCTGATAACTCTGGAGCGCGATATGTAATGTGTATTAAAGTGTTAGGAGGATCTGGTCGTCGTTATGCTAATATCGGTGACGTTATTAAAGTTGCTATCAAGGAAGCCGTACCGCGTGCTAAAGTAAAGAAAGGTGATGTACTAAAAGCTGTTGTGGTTCGTACAAAAAAAGGCGTGCGTCGTTCAGATGGATCTATTATCAGATTCGATAATAATGCCTGCGTATTGCTACATGATACAAGTGCTCAACCTGTAGGCACTCGTATTTTTGGACCAGTAACTCGTGAATTACGTAACGAGAAATTTATGAAGATTATTTCTTTAGCTCCCGAAGTACTTTGATGGAGATTGTTATAATGGCAGCCGCTAAAATTAAATGTAATGATGAAGTTATCGTATTAAGTGGAAAAGATAAAGGAAAAAAAGGAAAAGTAAAGCACATTTTTTATGATAAAAATAGAGCTATAGTAACAGGAATAAATTTAGTAAAAAAACATCAAAAACCCATCCCAAACAAAAATCAACCAGGAGGCATTATTGAAAAGGAAGCGTCTGTCGATTTATCTAATATTGCAATATTTAATGCTACTTTAAATAAAGCAGATCGTGTAGGATTTAAAATAAAAAATGGTAAAAAAATACGAATTTTTAAGTCTAATGGAGACGTAATTAAGTAGCTGGAACAATATATGACTAATTTATATGACTATTATAAAAATAATGTAATACAAAGTTTAATGCAAAAATTTAAGTACCAATCTGTTATGCAAGTTCCTACAATTAAAAAAATTACTATTAATATGGGAGTGGGAAAATCTATTACCAATAAAATTTTTTTAGAAAAAGCAACAGAAGATTTAATGAAAATTTCAGGACAAAAACCAATTGTAACTAAAGCACGTAAATCTATTTCTAGTTTTAAAATTCGGCAAGGCCAGCCAATTGGATGTAAAGTAACTTTACGAGGAACACGTATGTGGGAATTTGTTGAGAGATTCATTTCTATTGCTATGCCTCGTATTCGTGATTTTAGAGGTTTATCTATTAAATCTTTTGATGGCCATGGTAATTACAGCATTGGAATACGTGAGCAAATTATCTTTCCTGAGATTGATTATGATACTGTTGATGACGTGCGAGGAATGGATATCACTATAACTACGAATGCTATTTCTGATAATGAAGCACATGCTTTGTTATCCGCTTGTCGTTTTCCATTTAGAAAACAATCGTATCCTATCCCTTCAAATAGGAGAGTTAAAGCATGACTAAAGAATCCGTAAAAGCGCGCGAAATAAAACGTTTAAAGTTAGTTAATAAATATTATACACAACGGATTTCTCTAAAAAAAATCATCGTTAATCAACGTGTTTCTAACAAAGAACGTTGGAACGCTGTTTTGAAATTACAGACTTTACCACGCGATTCTAGCCCATCTAGACGACGTAATCGTTGTCGTCACACTGGACGTCCTCATGCTTTTTTAAGAAAATTTGGATTAAGTCGTATGAAGTTACGTGAAGCTGCCATGCGCGGAGAAATACCTGGTTTAAGAAAAGCTAGTTGGTAACTAATTATTTACTGTCGGAGTCCTACACAATGAGCATGCAAGATTCGATTGCAGAAATGTTAACTACTATACGTAATGGGCAAATTTCTAAAAAAGAAAAAATTTGCACCCCATCTTCCACAATGAAGATAGCGATTGCTAATGTATTAGCAGAAGAAGGATTTATAAAGAAATATAATATTAAAAATAATGTTAAACCTATTTTAGAAATATTTCTAAAATATTATCAAAAAAGGAAACCTGTCATAGATACTATACAGCGTATTAGTCGCCCTGGATTACGTATCTATAGAAAGAGAAAAGAATTACCTCAAGTAATGTCTGGAATGGGAATTGTTATTATTTCTACTTCTAAAGGTATAATTACAGATAATAAAGCTCGTCAGCTTAATGTTGGTGGGGAGATTATATGTTATGTATCCTGATGCTAAACATATTTATACGCCACATATATATAAAACAATCATTCTTATTCCTAAAAATACAACAACAATAAAACTACAAGACCGTTGCATTTATGTTACAGGTATACTTGGTACATTAACTTTAAAATTACATAAATCAATTGATGTGCAATTACATGATGAAAAAAAACTAGTGGTATATACCACCGAAAATGTTAATAATAAAAATAAAGCATTAATCGGAACAACGAGCGCATTAATTAATAGTATGATTACTGGTGTTACAACAGGGTTCACTAAAAAATTGCAATTAATAGGGATAGGTTATCGTATAGCTATTAAAAATAATATAATAAACCTAACTATAGGATTTTCTCATTCTATTAATTATACATTACCTGTAGAAATTACAGCGACATGTCCAAGCCAAACCGAAATTATTATAACAGGGATAAATAAGCAAATTGTTGGGCAAATTGCAGCAGATTTAAGATCACTTCGTCCTCCTGAACCTTTTAAGGGAAAAGGTATTCGCTACATTAATGAAATAATACATAGTAAAGATACTAAAAAAAGATAATTATTATCAATCATATAGAGAATAATGTAATATGAATAAAAAAGATGCTCGTATTAAAAGAGCTAAAAAAGTACGAAAGAAATTATATAAATTAGGAGCAACTAGATTAGTAATACATAGGACTTGTAAGCATATTTATGCGCAAATAATTTCACAAGATAACTCAAATGTATTAGTGACAGCTTCTACTACGGAAAAAATAATTTCAAATCAAGTGCAAACAACTAGTAATAAAAAAGCTGCAGCTATAGTAGGAAAAATTATTGCAGAACGTGCAACAAAAAAAAATATTACAAGTGTATCTTTTGATCGTTCTGGATTTAAATATCATGGTAGAGTACAAATGTTAGCGAATCACGCTAGACAAGCTGGGCTGATATTTTAAATTAAGGAAAATAACATGAAATATATCGATAAACAGCCTGGTGAATTGCAAGAAAAATTAATTACAGTAAACCGAGTCTCTAAAACTGTTAAAGGCGGTCGTGTATTTAGTTTTACAGCATTAACTGTAGTGGGCGATACAAATGGTCGTGTAGGATTTGGTTACGGTAAAGCTCGTGAAGTTCCATCGGCTATTCAAAAATCAATGGAAAAAGCTCGTCGTAATATGATAATTGTTTCCCTATATAAAGGAACTTTACAACATGTAGTCAAAGGAACGTATACAGGTTCTCATATTTACATGCAACCTGCTTCTGAAGGAACTGGAATTATCGCTGGAACTACAATGCGTGCTATTTTAGAAGTAGTTGGAATACATAATGTGCTAGCAAAAGCTTATGGATCTACAAATCCTATTAATATAGTTCGTGCAACTCTGAATGCATTACAAAACATGAAATCTCCCCAAATGATTGCAGAAAAAAGGGGTAAATCTATCAAAGAAATTTTAGGTTATTATAATTATGTTAAAAACTATTAAATTGACCCAAACTAAAAGTTCTATTGGGTGCCTGCCAAAACATAAAGCAACTTTACGTGGACTGGGATTATCCCATATCAGAAATACTGTTAAAAGGATTGATACACCTTCTATCCGTGGTATGATTAATTTAATTTCTTACATGATTAAAGTGGAGGAATAAATAATGTATCTTAATACTATTTCTCCTTCTAAAGGATCTAAACGTTTAAATAAACGAGTAGGCCGAGGTATAGGATCTGGATTAGGTAAAACAGGAGGGCGTGGTCATAAAGGACAAAAATCTCGTTCTGGAGGTAAAATACGTCTTGGATTTGAAGGCGGACAAACTCCTTTATACCGTAGGTTACCAAAATTTGGATTTATATCTCATAAATCTATGGTTACCCAAGAAATTAAATTATCTGCTTTATCCTGTATTCCCAACAAAATAATAGACGTGAATGTACTAAAAGAACATAATATTATTAAGAAAAAAATTAAGTTTGTTAAAATTATAATGTCTGGAGAAATAAAATGTCCTATCATACTACATAGTAGCTTGCGCATTAGCAAAGGAGCACAAATTGCTATTCAAGCTGTAGGTGGACAAATAAGAGGTAATTAAAAAATTAATGATGATAGTTACTAAAAAATGGCAATCTAAATATACTTTTAAAAGTGTACAAGGTGGGTTGTACGAATTAAAACGAAGAATTATATTTGTGATTACTGCTTTGATTATTTTCCGTATAGGATCATTTATTCCAATCCCGGGAGTAGATTTAATTGTTTTATCAAAAATTATCGAACAACAACAAGGCACTATTATTGAAATGTTTAACATGTTTTCTGGAGGATCCTTAAGCCGCGCTTCTATTTTTAGTTTAGGAATTATGCCATATATTTCATCCTCAATTATTGTGCAACTATTAACCGCGGTACATCCTGCTTTAATAGAAATTAAAAAAGAAGGAGAGAGTGGAAGAAAACTAATTAACCAGTATATTCGTTATGGTACTTTAATACTGGGAATATTACAATCAGTAGGTATTGTAACTAGTTTGCCTAGTGTACCTGGATTAGTGATTAATCCAGGATTTTCTTTTTATTGTATTGCAATTATTAGTCTTGTTTGTGGGACTGTTTTTTTAATGTGGTTAGGTGATCAAATTACTAACAAAGGAATAGGAAACGGAATTTCAGTTATTATTTTTTCAGGAATAATCGCTGGATTACCACTAGCTATAGGCCATACTATAGAACAAGTAAGACAAGATGAATTACATTTCTTCATATTAATTTTAGTTGTCTGTTTAATATTTAGTATTACTTTTTTCGTTGTATTTATGGAGAGAGGACAACGTCGAATTCTAGTGCATTATGCTCAACGTCAGCAAGGTCGGCGTGTTTATGCTGCTCAAAACACACACTTACCGCTTAAAGTAAATATGGCTGGTGTTATTCCTGCTATTTTTGCTTCCAGTGTAATCTTATTTCCAGGAACCGTTGTTTCTTGGTTTGGAAGCAGCACCAGTTGGCAATGGTTAACTATCATGTCTTTATATCTACAACCAGGCCAACCATTATATATTTTACTTTACGCAGCAGCTATTATGTTTTTTTGTTTTTTTTACACATCTTTAGTATTTAATCCACGTGAAACAGCCGAAAATTTAAAAAAATCTGGAGCATTTGTTCCTGGAATTAGACCAGGAGAACAAACATCAAAATATATCAATAAAATTATGATTCGTTTAACTTTCATTGGAGCGATATATGTTACATTTATTTGTCTAGTACCAGAGTTTATGAGAATTGCTATGAAAGTCCCTTTTTATTTTGGAGGTACATCTTTACTTATTGTAGTTGTGGTGATCATGGATTTTATGGTGCAAATACAAACTTTAATGATGTCTAGTCAGTATGAATCTGTACTAAAAAAAGCAAATCTGAAACATTTTAATCACTAATTAAAAAATTTTTAAACTTTATTTTATATATAGGAAAAAATCATGAAAGTACGTGCGTCAGTAAAAAAGTTCTGTCGTCATTGTGAAATTGTAAAAAGACACAACATCGTTCGAGTTGTTTGTCGTATAGATCCAAAACACAAACAACGACAAGGATAATTTTTATTAATATCAATTTTAGGAGTATAAATAGTGGTACGTATAGCAGGTATCAATATTCCTGATCACAAACATACCGTTATTGCTTTAATGTCCATTTACGGAATTGGTAAATCTCGTGCTCGATTAATTTGTTCAAATATAGGAATAAATGAAAATTTGAAACTGTGTAAATTATCTGAAGTCTATATAGATAAATTACGTGATGCAGTAGACAAATATATCGTAGAAGGAGATTTACGCCGAGAGGTAACTCTAAACATTAAACGATTGATTGATCTTGGCACTTACCGCGGATTACGACATCGTCGTAATCTACCAGTACGAGGTCAAAGAACTAGAACAAACGCAAGAACCCGTAAAGGTCCTCGCAAATCAATAAACAAATAACTTAAGTAAATTTAATAAAAGAAATATAAAAACACATATGATTAAATCATCCAATCTTCGAGCGCGCAGACGACTCAAAAAACAAATTTTAGATGGTGTGGCACACATACATGCATCTTTTAATAATACTATAATCACTATTAGTGATAAACAAGGTAATACTTTGGGATGGACTACAGCTGGCGGCTCTGGGTTTCGTGGATCTCGAAAATCCACACCATTCGCTGCACAAATAGCAGCAGAACGGTGTGCTGAAATAGTGCAAGAATATGGAGTAAAAAATTTAGAAGTTATGGTCAAAGGGCCTGGACCAGGGCGTGAATCTGCAGTACGAGCATTAAACGCATCAGGATTCAATATCACTAGTATTACTGATGTTACTCCGATCCCTCATAATGGTTGCCGTCCTTCCAAAAAACGCCGTGTCTAAAAAGACACACTAATGTTATTTTCAAGGAAATCAAGTATATGGCAAAATATTTAGGACCTAAACTTAAACTCAGTCGTCGTGAAGGAACAGACCTATTTTTAAAATCTGGAATTCGTCCAATTGATTCCAAATGTAAACCTGAACAACCCCCAGGGCAACATAATATACGTAAATCTCGGTTGTCAGATTATGGAATACAGTTACGAGAAAAACAAAAAGTTAGACGTATGTATGGTATCTTAGAACGTCAATTTTCTAATTATTATAAAAAAGCTACGCGTATTAAAGGAAACACCGGTGAAAATTTACTGAAATTATTAGAAAGTAGATTAGATAATATTATATATCGTATGGGATTTGGAGCAACACGTGCTGAAGCTCGTCAATTAGTAAGCCATAAATCCATTATGGTTAATGACCATATTGTTAATATAGCTTCATATCAAGTTATGCCTAATACAATTATTAAGATCCGTAAAAAATCACGGAATCAATCCAGAATTCGTGCTGCTTTAGAACTTTCTGAGCAGCAACGAGAAAAATTAGCATGGATTGAAATTGATCCTGTTGAATTGCAAGGCATATTTAAACGTTATCCAGAACGCAACGAATTATCTGCAAATATCGATGAACATCTGATTGTGGAATTATATTCAAAATAAACAAATATTGTAAGATAATAAAAGAGAGGCAGCAATGCAGAACTCTGCAACAGAATTTTTAAAACCACGTTTAGTAGATATTGAACAAATTACTAACACTCACTCCAAAGTTACTTTAGAACCATTGGAACGAGGATTTGGGCATACTTTAGGAAACGCCCTACGTCGTATTTTACTTTCCTCAATGCCTGGATATGCGATAACAGAAGTTGAAATTGACGGAGTACTGCACGAATACACTACAAAAGAAGGTATACAAGAAGATATTTTAGAAATTTTACTTAATCTAAAGAAATTAGCTATTAGAATTGAAGGAAAAGATCACATTATTCTAACTTTAAAAAAATCTGGTATCGGTCCTGTGGTCGCAAACGATATTACATATGATACCAATAATGTAAAAATTATTACTCCAAATCATGTTATATGTCATATAACCGATAAGAACGCATCTATTAATATGCGTATAAAAGTACAACGGGGAAGAGGTTATGTCCCAGCTTCTTCTAGATTTAATCCTGAATCAGATACCTTACCAATTGGTCGATTATTATTAGACGCATGTTATAGTCCAGTAGAAAGAATTTCTTATAACGTAGAAGCTGCTCGTGTTGAACAACGTACAGATTTAGATAAACTAATTATTGACATGGAAACTAATGGCACTATAGAACCTGAAGAAGCAATTAGGCGTGCAGCTACAATTTTATCCGAACAATTAGTGGCTTTTATTGATTTGAAAGATATACATCAACCAGAACATAAAGAAGAAAAACCAGAATTCGATCCAATTTTATTACGTCTTGTTGATGATTTAGAACTGACTGTACGCTCTGCTAATTGTTTAAAAGCAGAATCTATTCATTATATTGGTGATTTAGTACAACGAACAGAAGTGGAGTTATTAAAAACTCCTAACTTAGGAAAAAAATCATTAACAGAGATAAAAGATGTATTAGCTTCTCGTGGATTATCTTTAGGAATGCGTTTGGAAAATTGGCCTCCGACAAATATTTTAGATGGTTAACATATTTATAATTTATCATTATAATATAATTGAGGTAATATGTATTATGCATCATCGAAAAAGTGGCTCTAAATTAAATAAAACCAGTGCTCATCGTAAGGCTATGTTTCGGAACATGGTTATTTCATTGGTAACCTATCAAATTATAAAAACTACTTTATCTAAAGCCAAAGCTCTACGTCGTATTATTGAACCATTAATTACGTGCAGTAAAATAGATACAGTTGCAAACCGGCGTTTAATTTTTTCTAAAATTAGAAACAATAACATTGTTACAAAATTATTTACACAAATCAGCCCACATTTTTTTAATCGTCCTGGAGGATACACTCGTGTTTTAAAATGTAGATCACGTAAGGGAGACAATGCTCCAATGGCATATATCGAACTAGTGGAACGATCTAAAATAATAAAAAATATAAAACAATAATTAAAAATAAATACTACACCTCATAACAAAACTATGAATTTATATAATTCATTTTATTCTAACATGGAATTAGGTATAAACCATTCTTTATATGCATTGAGGATATCACGTATCAACGTTCTTTTTTTACCTGACATTTGTAACATAGTAAGTATTAATATCCCAGAACCAGTAACAACATAAATACCATATGGATTAATTGATAATATAGTACCAGGTAGCAGAGATGATGACGAATGATGACAATAGTCCACCGTATTTCGGTTACCTATTTCAGAGCTCCATACTCTAATACGACAATTTTTTACTAAAAAATAACTAATTGGCCATGGATTAAAAGCACGGACACATCGCTCTAATTGATTTGCTGATAACTTCCAATCAATACGTGCTTCTTGTTTAGTTAATTTATGTGCATATGTAGCATAAGTTGAATCTTGAGGTATTAGCGTATATGTTCCTAAAATAATCTGATCCAATACTTTTAGTAACATAGAGGATCCCATCTTTGCTAATCTATTAGAAAGGGTATAACTTGTATCTTTTGGTAAAATATTACAAGGCATCATGTGTAAAATATCACCAGTGTCAATACCCAAATCCATTCGTATAATAGTTATACCTGTAATATTATCACCATATTCTAACGCACGTTGGATTGGTGCTGGACCACGCCAACGAGGTAATAATGAACCATGTACATTAATGCACCCTAGTCTCGGTATATTCAATATTTCTTCAGGTAAAATTAATCCATAAGATACAACCACTATTAAATCCACATTAAGTTTTTTAACAATGTGAATCATTTCAGAAATGGATAAAAAATTAGATTGAAATAACGATATATTGTGCTTTTCTGCCATATCGTGTAAAGATAAAAAAGATCTACGTTTTGATACCTGTATTTCCTGAGTAAAAATCGCTATTATTTGATGTATAGAAAAATAAACTAACGTATATAAGTGCCACACCGCAAAATTTGTAGTTCCAAAAAAAGCAATACGTAATGATTTTATGTGTTCCATAATGTATAATATACTAAAAATAAAATAAATACGTTCTAATATTTAAGATAATTTTTTTATTTTTTTATAAATTTTTTTAATTTTTAGTGGAGATAAATAATCAATAAAAAGCTTACCACATAAATGGTCTACTTCATGTTGAATACAAATTGCTAATAAATTATTTGCTTCTATTTCAAATTTACTACCATTTTGGTCTAATGACTGAACTGTTACATTTTCTGAACGAGGAATGATTTCATGTATTTGAGGAATAGACAAACAACTTTCAGTCATACAAATAATACCTGTTCTTTTTATAATATTAGGATTGATAAGAACTAGCTGTTGCTTATCTTTTACGTAAAGATCAATAACAATAATTTGTTGTTGAATATTAACTTGTGTTGCAGCTAAACCAATACCTTTATTAAAATACATCGTGTCAAACATATCATTTACAATCTGCCTAGTATCATCAGAGACTGTAATAACAGGATTAGCAATTTTTCTGAGACGTTTATCAGGGTAACGCAATATTTCCAATATCGACATAAATAAAAAATTATTAAAATTAAATTTTAGGTAAATTGTATATGATCTGATCAATTATGGATATAATTCAAAAAAAATATAAAATCTTCATATTTATGACCAAACATATATATTCATTTATTTTAAAAAAATTTTAGCAATACTCAACTTCTGGAACTTAAAATCTAATTAAAGAATCAAATACATGTAACTAAATATAATTATATACATAAGTATATATAGAATATTGAATATATTACAACACAAATATGTAATAAAGATATTAAATCATATCTATATAATATATAAATATCAAGACTTGAAATATTATAATTTTATATATAAACTTAAGAAAAATTAATTGATTAATAACTTTAAAAGTATCTTATAAACAGCGATTTAGATTAAGGAATACTATATGCTATTTTACTAAACAATAATCTATGACAAAAATATTTTTTTCATCAAATATAAAAGAGTTGCTTGTGCAACTATATCAAGGCAAAGTAATTATTTATCCAACAGAGTCAGTGTTTGGATTAGGATGTGATCCTGATAATAAATCTGCAATACATACTTTGTTGAAAATAAAAAATAGATCATGGAAAAAAGGTTTAATTTTAATTGCTGCCAATTACACACAATTACTAAAATATATTGACGATAGTTGCTTAAATGAAAAACAACGGTCTCGAGCTTTTTCCATTTGGCCTAAACCGACGACATGGGTATTTCCAGCAAGAATGAATAGTCCATATTGGCTAACAGGTCAATTTTCTTCCTTAGCAGTAAGAATCAGTTACTTTGAACCAATTCAGCATCTTTGTTTAGCCTTTGGAAAACCTTTGGTGTCTACTAGCGCAAATCTATCTGGACAACCTCCTGCGCGTACTATCACAGAGGTATACAAGCAATTTGGGTATGACATACCCATCATGTATGAAGACGTACTTGGAAGACCTAATCCTTCAGAAATTAGAGATATTATAACTGATAAATTAATTCGTGGATAATTTCTATTATTAAGGAGATACATAAATGAGTGCCTTTGCTGTTTTTGGTAATCCAATTGAGCATAGTAAATCAGCTGAAATTTACGCATTATTTGCAAATGAAACCGGAATTAAAAAAGAATATGATTTAAAATTAGTATCACAAAATAACTTTGAAAATCTATTATATAGTTTTTTTAAATCAGATGGATTAGGTGCAAATATTACTGCTCCATTTAAAGAACGCGCATACTTTATATGTCATCAATTAACTGAACGGGCTAAAATAGCTCGTTCAGTTAATACAATTAAAAAACTAAAAAATGAAATTTTATTAGGAGATAATACCGATGGCGTAGGATTTATTAGTGATTTAAAACGTCTTAATTGGATCAACGAAAACAATTGTATTACTACAACAACACACCACGACGACACATCTACAAAAATAAATATTTTATTAATCGGTGCTGGAGGCGCTTCAAAAGGAATTATTCTTGCATTATTACCCACAGTAACAGAATGTGACATATATATAGTAAACAGAACATTTCATACAGCCCAACAATTAGCATTTTATTGCCATAATATAGGATATAAAAATATAGAATGTATGCCTTTATGCGAATTAGGTTATAATGCTAATAAATATAATTTAATTATTAACGCTACGACTAGCAGTATGATTAATGCTATTCCAAAAATCCCGCCTTCTATCATTACTCCTTTAACTAAATGTTACGATTTATTTTACCAAAAACAAGATACATCATTCATAACATGGTGTAAAAAATATGGATCAAACTATTGCTCAGACGGATTAGGTATGTTAGTAGAACAAGCAGCTCATGCATTTTTATTATGGCATGATGTATTTCCTTCTGTTGATCCTATATTAAATCATTTAAGATCTACTCTTTATATGTAGTGATATAATTTTTATAAAAAATAGTATGCAAAAATTCTTTATTCGTAAGATTTATTCTTGTAGAATAAATCTTACGAATTTAAATATATTTTACTTTATAAAAACTTTAAAATAATATATAATATTTCGTGGTGGTGGTTATTAAAATATTTGTATAGTATATCAGTTGTGAAACTAACTTGGCGGCGTTAGCGCGATAGTACCACCTGATCCCATTCCGAACTCAGAAGTGAAATGTCGTAGTACCGATGGTAGTGTGGGGTTTCCCTATGCGAGAGTAGGGGGCTGCCAAGTGAATTTATTCTAGGTAATCTAGTTTTTATTAAAAACTAGAAAAATATAAAAAAAGAAAAAATTGTTTTTATTACAAATTTAATATACACAATTAATAACATTATTATAGAACACGGGTTTTCTTTTATTTCTTAAGAAGAAATATTCTATCTAAATGTAGACGTTACTACAACATCATAACGATCTATTTTATAGAAAAATGAGAACAAAAATAAGTAAAATTTCTATTATATGTAGATTTATACAGTTTATTTCTATATTTTATAAAAATGCCAGAATAAAAAATTAAAACAGATCTTTTTTTTTGCGCAATTCATAAAAAATCTGCCATTTTTCCTTAATATCAGACGATAAATGCAGTGATCTTCTTATATCTACGTTACTACAACGAAAAAAAGGATTAACTTTCAGTTCTAAACCTACCGTTGTTGGTACAGTGGATTTATTTTTTTCACGTAATTTAATAACTTTATTACGATAATTAATAATAAACTGATCATGAGGTAACATAAAAATAGCAAAATTAACATTAAGTAATGTGTATTCATGCCCACTAAAAATTAAAGTATTACAAGGAAAATTCTGAATTTTTATAAAAGACTCATACATCTTTTTCGCAAGTCCCGCGCAAAATGTACCACAACCTGCAGAAAATACGGTATCACCACAAAATAACCAAGGCGCACTGTAAAATCCTATGTGCCCTAATGTATGCCCAGGAAAATGAAATACCCTGAATTTTTTCTGTAATAATATAAAGTCGTCTCCTTCTGATACTACAACATGAATACAACTATTTTTAGTTTCCTCAGGGCCATAAATAATTGTTTTTGGAAAATATTGTATTAATGTACTCACCCCATTGACATGATCAGCATGATTATGAGTTAATAGAATTGCCCGTAACACAAATTGAAATCTTTTTAAAATTTTTAATACTGCTATTGCTTCTCCAGGATCAACAACTATGCATTCATTTCTATAATTATATAGAATCCAAATATAATTAGTATTTAATGCTGGGACTCTAATAATATTCATAATTAATTGTAGTTATTTAATAAATAGCTAATAAATATTTTAAAAATTTTTAGAAACACAAATGTATAGAATTTGTAGTTCTTAGTATTTTGGACTAAATTTGTCAAGTACAAATATAATACACCATAAAAATTCAATAATTATTTTTAAATATATCATGCTACTAAAAATAGAAATAACATATATAATATAATTTATGAAAATTTTTCATATGCAAAAAAATATATATTTATATAGGTAAAAAAATTGCTGCATAATATATTATTATTATTGATAAAAATCTTCATTTAGAGGATATTTAGCAGCTAATCGAGCTAATTGATCACACCGTTCATTATCTGGATGGCCAGTATGACTTTTTAACCAATTCCATTGCATAATGGAATGCGATTTTATCGCTATGTCTAAACGTTGCCATAAATCAATATTTTTTACTAATTTTTCTTCAGCAGTTTTCCAACGATGTTTTTTCCATATATGAATCCATTGAGTCATCCCATGTAACAAATATTGACTATCAGTATTTAAAATAATTTGACATGGATTTTTAAGTGATTCTAACGCAATAATAGCTGCCATTAATTCCATACGATTATTAGTAGTTAAACGATATCCAATGCTAAACTCTTTTTTATGTTGTTTATATCGTAATATAGCAGCACAACCACCTGGCCCTGGATTACCAAGACATGATCCATCAGTAAAAATTTCTATTTTTTTATACATATATAGGATATATTATAATATTAATTATAAATTAAACTAGTGTGACACAAATAAAAAATATATGAGCACTAATATTATACGACAAATTGTTCTAGATACCGAAACCACTGGTATGAATAAATTTGGCCTTCATTATGAAGGCCATAGAATTATTGAGATTGGTGCAGTAGAAATCATCAACCGTCATTTAACTGATAATAAATTTCATGTGTACCTTAAACCAAATCGAGGAGTTGATATTGAAGCTTTTCAAATACACGGAATTAGCGATCAATTTTTAAAGGATAAACCAACTTTTTCAGAAATAATAAATGAATTTTTAATGTTTATTAGCAATAGCGAATTAATTATTCACAATGCTCCATTCGATCTAGGTTTTCTTAATCAAGAGTTACAAATATGTAATAAAAACCAAAAAAAAATAGAATCTTATTGTACTATAATTGACACCTTAAAATTAGCTCGTAAAAAATTTCCAGGGCAACGTAATAATTTAGATGCATTATGCGAACGTTATTTCATTAATAATGATAAACGACGAAACCTACATAGCGCATTAATTGATGCACGAATTTTAGCTAACGTATTCTTATCCATGAGCGGAGAACAAACAAAAATGGAATTTATGAAAATAGCAAATATGTCAAATAACAAAATTAATAATATAACCCAATTAAATAACAACATAAAATACATTAGCACTAGTACAACATCATTAAAAATTGTTTATGCTGATGAACAAGAAAAATTAGCCCATGAAGAATATTTAGATCGTATACAGGAAATGAATAAAAACTGTATATGGCGGCAGAAATCATAATATAATAAATAATAAGTTGCTTAACTATGTTTCAAATAAATTACACAACCCAAATGAGAATATATTTATTATTAATAATAGTTAAAGAAATTTATATATTTGATTATTATATACGATATAATACAATTTATTACAATTACAATATTATATTTATCCCATATATGTTCTTGTTTTATAGGAGTGATTATGTATCATGATTTAATTTACAATGAATTTAATGAAACCATAAAAATGATGAAGATTTTTACCCATGAAAAACATAATATTCATGCAGTAGAATCGTCTGCAAAACTTATTGCTAATACTTTTAAAACAGGAGGAAAAGTATTGTCCTGTGGGAATGGTGGTTCACACTGTAATGCAATGCACTTTTCAGAAGAACTAACCGGACGTTATAGAAACAATCGCGTAGGCTATGCAGCTATTGCGATTTCTGATCCATCATACTTATCATGTGTCAGTAACGATTTTGGTTATGAATATGTATTCTCTCGCTATGTTGAGTCTATCGGAAATGAAAAAGATTTACTATTTGCTATCTCTACTTCTGGTGAATCAACTAATATCTTATATGCTATAGAAGCGGCGCATAAAAAAAATATGAAAACAATCTTTTTAACCGGGAAAAAAAAAGAGAGTAAACTATCCAATTCTATAAATATAGAAATTTGTGTACCGTATTTTAGTTATTTTGATCATATTCAAGAAATTCATATTAAAATCATTCATCTACTTATTCTTATAATAGAAAAAGAAATGATATCTTTTTCTTAAAAAGAACTAAAATTAATATGAATTTATAATACACAAAACAATCTTTTATCACATCATACAAATAAAATAGTAAAATATTTAATTTCAATCACTCTCCAGGTCTAAACTCCGCACCATACTTCACAGTATGGTTTAAAATCCTAGTTACATTTTTATGCCGATAATAGGATTTGAACCTATATCTTTCGCATTACGAATGCGCTGCTCTGCCTATTATATGAGCTATATCGGCATAAATTAATTACACAAAAAATTAACACATCTATCTCTATATATATTAAATATACTATTTTATAATTGGGAAAAATTATCAATAAGATAATTCATTACTCCCTTTTGAGATGCTTCTAATCCCTCTTTATCTTTATTCCATTGAGCAGGACATAAAAGACCATGAGTCTCATGGAACTGTAATGCATCTACCATACGTAACATCTCATCAAAATTTCTACCAAATGGTAAATCATTCACCACCTGATGTCGTATCACTCCTAATTTATCTATTAGAAAAGAAGCACGTAAAGCAATTCCTTTATCTAAATGTTCAATACCGTATTTTTTTATAATTTCATGTTTTACATCAGAAACCATAATATACTGTAACGCTCCAATTCCTCCCTGACTTACAGGGATTTGCCTCCAAGCACTGTGTACGAAAACTGAATCTATAGAAACTCCAATAACTTCTACATTTCTTTTCTGAAATTCAACATAACGTTTATTACAAGCAATCAATTCTGATGGACAAACAAAAGTAAAATCCATAGGCCAAAAAAATACTATTGCTTCCTTTTTATCAATATAATCCAATAAATTAAAATTATCTACAATTTCACCATTTCCTAATACTGCAGAAGAAGTAAAATCTGGGGCACAACGGCTAACTAACACCATATATATTGACCTCTCAACTTTTGTGAAGATATGAACATATTAAATATATAAATTAATCTCACACTAATAATCAATATCTTATTTTACCGTTTAACCTATTCTTATGCAAATAATATCAAAGAAAATATCATTAAATAAAAATTATTATTCTTTAAAAAATAATTGTTGATAATTTTTATTATTTTTATAAAAAATTGTTTATCGGATTATTATATACAATAAATATACATATATATGTCGTTACAATATATCATGCATGTCAAAAATAAATATATTTTCTCTATTAAAATAATAATTTTTATATGTTGCATTATATATATGATTTTCAATCAATAGTTTATATATAAACTATTGATTGAAAAAATTAATATTTAACTATAAAAATTTAAATAAAATATATACATTACTTTATAATGAATTTTTTATTCAAACTGTTTATAAACTAAATTATTAAATATCTATTATTTAAATAAAAAATTTAATCAATCAAAATCACAGTATGAAAATAATTAACTAATAGTTATATTAGATTACTTTAAATATTCCAAAAATTAGTATTAGAATAATTTGATATTTAATAATATTAAAATAATTCTAGTTAGCTATATAAATATAATAATGGAGAAATTTCTATTTTCATAGAAAGATTAATTATATATAATTTTTCAATTAATAAAATTGATACCTGATATAACATCACATCATTAAATAATGAAAATATATACACTAAAATAGTGAATACATATTTAATAATTTCTATAAAATATTTTACAAAATTTATTTATTAATGACAATGATGCACAAGTCATACAAATAATATTAAAATACAACTAGATATCTATCCAGTTGCATTTTAATACATGAATAAACAAATTATAAACAACATATCAAAAAATTATGATATAAAAACTAAATTTAGATAACTATTTCAATAGTTAAGTAATATTTTCGATAATTTTGTATTAACCAAATTATGCAATGATATGCAAATGGTTTCATAGTTTTATATAGATCGTCTTATTTTATTAATTAATACAAACTATCAAAATAAAATTATACTAATACAATAAACATATACGAATATTCATAAATGATGGTTAACCACTACATTAAAATAAAAACATATATATCAAATAATAAATATACATCAACTAATATGAAGCAACCGAATACTAATATTACACCTATATATATCATACATAGTATGATAATTCATTTTATTTTAAATAATATATTTAAACGGTTTTTATTGAAATTAATAACAATTGTATCAAAAAATGAAAAATGTCATTTTATATTCGCTAAGAATCATGAACTATATCATATATAGTATATATATGTAATTACAAAATACAATATATTCGTGATTTATAACATATCTGCATATAGATTCATAATAACTTATATGAATCTATAATTAGTTCCATCATATTTGTATTTGATTGATAAATATTTATTTAATTAGGATAAAAATTATGACATTTCAATTATTACAAACAGATGGTTACGCTCGACTTGGTAGGCTTATTTGTAACCGAGGGATAGTAGATACGCCTGCCTTTATGCCCGTGGGAACCTGTGGATCTATAAAAACCTTAACTTCAGAAGAAATTAAAGAAAGTGGAACACAAATTATTTTAAGTAACACTTTTCATTTATGGTTACGTCCTGGTTCAAATATTATAAAATTACATGGTAACTTACATAAATTTATGAACTGGATGGGCCCTATAATTACAGATTCAGGAGGATTTCAAATATTTAGTTTAAGTAAAATACGCATGATTACAAAAGAAGGAGTATACTTTAGGAGTCCTATAGACGGGCATCTTGTATTTTTAACTCCAGAAAAATCTATAGAAACTCAACATGATTTAGAATCTGATATAGTTATGATATTTGATGAATGCGTATCTTATCCTAATACTTGGGATTACATAAAAAAATCAGTAGACCTATCTTTACACTGGGCTGAACGCAGCCGTTTGCGTTTTGATGCATTACATAATTCAAATATGTTGTTTGCCATTATTCAAGGAGGCATGTATGAACATTTAAGAGATATATCGACAAAAGAATTAATAAATATTGGTTTTGATGGATATGCAATAGGAGGTTTATCAGTAGGAGAACCAAAAAAAGAAATGTATCGCATTTTATCTCATATATGTAAAACTATTCCTAAAAATAAACCACGTTACTTAATGGGCGCTGGTAAGCCAGAGGACTTGATAGAAGCTGTACGTCAGGGTATTGATATGTTTGATTGCGTTATACCCACTCGTAATGCTCGTAATGGATATTTATTTGTTTCTGATGGAATAATTAAAATTCGTAATACACAATATAAAAAAGATACTTCCCCAGTAGATAAGAACTGTGATTGTTATACTTGTCAATATTATAGTCGTTCGTACTTGCATCACTTAGATCGTTGTAAAGAAATTCTTGGTGTACGTTTAAACACCATTCATAACTTACGATATTACCAGAATTTAATGGAGGACTTACGCCAAGCCATAAAAATGAAATCATTGCAAAAATTTATCGATATCTTTTATCAGCGCATTAATCGTATTTAATATTAAATTAAAATTAAATATTTTTTGAATTAAACTAACAACACAACTATTTTATATCATAGGAAATATACATGAATATATTTATTAATACTGCTTGGGCAAGTACCAATTCGAATTCCCAGAGCAATCCATATTCTTTAGCAATTATGTTAGCAATATTTGCTGGCATTTTCTATTTTATGATTTTTAGACCACAACAAAAACGCAATAAAATTCATAAAGAATTATTAAATTCTATCTCAAAAGGAGATGAGATTCTAACCAATGGAGGGCTAATAGGCCGTGTAGTCAGAATTACAGAAACAGGCTATATTTTTATTATTCTCAACGAAAAAAATGATACCAGTGGCAATGAAATATTAATTAAACGCGATTGTGTTACCGCCATTTTACCTAAAGGTACGATGAAAGCACTATAATTCCTAATATTATGTACCTTGAGATAAAAACTGGTGTTAAATCATTATTCTTTATGGAAATATCTTGCAGTTATACTAGTATTTACTACTGGTATAATCTATACATTACCCAGTTTATATGGAGATAAACCTACAATATATATTACTCAATATATTACAGAAGAAAATCATCAAACACTTGATAATATTTTATTATCTCAAATAAAAAAAATACTAGAAAACGAAAAAATAACTAATAAATCTATTTCATTACAAACAAATAAAATTTTAATACAGTTTTTCTATGAAAGAGATCAACTAAAAGCTTATCAAAAATTATCAACTATTTTTATAAATAAATATCAAATATTTCTTTGTACTACTCCAGCGGCACCATATTGGCTATCTGTAATAAAAGCTAAACCTATAAAGTTAGGATTAGATTTATGTGGGGGAATATATTTTGTAATACATGTAAATACAGAAATTATACTAAATAAATTACAAGAACAATATATTGATACTTTAAAGACTACCTTATTTGAAAAAAAAATTCCCTATATAAAAATGTATAAAATTAAAAATCATGGAATTGAAATTAATTTTCAAAATTCTAACTATAGAAATAAAGCAATTATACCGCTATCCGAAATAAATCATGATTTACTAATACATAGAATAGAAGATGACAAACTACATATTATTTTTTCTGAAAAGAAAAAACATGAAATATGTGAGCGTGCTGTACAACAAAATTCTACTATTTTATATCATCGTATACACCAATTAGGTATTACTGAACCATTAGTACAACGTAACGGAATTGATCGTATTATTATAGAATTACCTGGCATTCAAGATATCAAAAAAGTTAAAAAAATACTTAGCACAACAGCAAGTCTAGAATTCCGTCTAGTTAATTCAAAAATAAATGACTTTGAAATAAATAATGATTTGATTCCAGAAGATTCTGAAATAAAACTGACTAATAATGGTTATTTAGTGCCATTATACAAAAAAATAATTTTATCTGGAAATTATATTATAAATTCCAATATTAGCTTAGATGAATATAATCGTCCTCAAGTAAATATTACTTTAGATAAAATAGGTAGCTCGATTATTTCAAACTTTACCAAAAACAATATTGGAAAAACTATAGCTACTTTATTTGTAGAATATAAAGATAGTGGAGAAAAAGATTCTACAGGCCATCCACTTCTCATCAAACATGAAAAAATTATCAATATTGCTACTATTCAATCTCAATTAGGTAATAGTTTCCGTATTGTTGGAATTAATAATTTAAATGAAGCACGTCATCTATCACTATTATTACGTATGGGAACTCTAACAACACCTGTTCATATTGAAGAAGAACGAATTATTGGCCCTATGCTTGGTAAAAAAAACATCACACAAGGATTTACCGCTTGTACTTTAGGAATATTAACTTCTATATGTTTTATGGTTTTGTGGTACCATTATTTTGGATTAATTGCTAGTATTGCACTCATTGCTAATTTGATACTTATGATAAGTACAATGTCTATAATCCCAGGCATGGTATTAACTATGCCAAGCATAGCAGGGATTATATTGACTTTATCCGTAGCTGTAGATGCAAATGTGTTAATTAATGAAAGGATCAAAGAAGAATTAAAACAAGGTAAACCGGTACAATATGCTATACATACAGGGTATCGTAAAGCATTTACTAGCATTGTAGACGCAAATATTACAACTATTATTACCTCTATTATATTATATTTAATTGGAACAGGACCAATTAAAGGATTTGCCATTACTACGATCATTGGGGTAGGGACATCAATGTTTACATCCATCATTGGTACTCGCGCTGTTGTTAATTTAGTATATGGAAAAAAAAACGTGAATAAATTATCTATTTAACTTTATTGAATTTTTAAAACTATATATTATATTATTAATATAATTTTAATTTAATCTACTTAAATGAATGACACTTACTATAAAGTTTATGACTTTCTTTCATGGAGACGTATAATATTTTTTTTATCAATATTTTTATTTTTTATTTCATGTTGTACTATGGCAGTGCGCGGTTTTAATTGGGGATTAGATTTTACCGGAGGTATATTAATTGAAATTATTTCAGAAAAAAATATAGATCCCATTAAAATTCAAAAAATTTTAGTACAATCAGGATTTAAAAATACTATAATACAACATTTTGGATCTCCCAAAGATATAGGAATACGAGTTCCATTAGATTCTAATAACAATCAAATTAACCAAAACACTATAAATAATGTATTACATATTTTAGAAAAGACTATAGCTCAAAAATTTTTTATTAAACAAGCAAATTGGATTGGTCCGAGTGTTAGTAACCAATTGATAAATACAGGAATACTAGCTATATTAGTAGCATTAATATGTATCTTAATATATATAACGTTTCGTTTTGAATGGAGATTAGCTACTGGAGTTGTTGTATCTTTAATATATGATATAATAGTTATTTCGGGTACTTTATCTTTACTGGCTACTAAGATAGATTCAACCATTATTGCTGCGCTAATGTCAGCGATTGGTTACTCTATCAATGACAAGATTGTCATTTTTGATAGAATTAGAGAAAATTTCCGTCGCATATCTACAGTAAAATCTATAGATATTTTTAATATATCATTAAGTCAGGTACTAAATAGAACTATTATAACTTCAGTTACGACTATTATGGTACTATTTATATTATTAATTTTTGGAGGAACTATGTTACGCGGATTTGTAACAACTTTACTGATTGGCTCTATTATTGGGACAATGTCTTCTATATACATTGCTTCAGTGTTAGCGTTTAAACTTGGTACCACGCGTAATCATTTTATTAAAAATAACTAAATAAAATAAAATGTTTTATTACTAATATTTTATATATTTAGTTAATGAACTGAATATATAATCGTTTTTTTAGAGCATAACTTACAATCAATATATGATTATATTTTAAAAAGTTATATCTATAATAATCTGCATACCATATAAATGGTATGCATGTATAATTTTAATTTATCACTAACATTTAGTGATAAATTAATCAAAAGATTTAAATAAATATGCTCTTATAGTATCGGATGTAAATAATTATTGTTATTAATAAAAATCAAGCTCATATAAAAATTACATTTAGTTTTACAATCTTAAGATACTATGACAAATCTATATCATGCTGCATGACAAAACATATTTAACACGAGCATTACAATTGGCATGGAAAGGACGATTTACCACAATGCCTAATCCTAATGTAGGATGCGTTATTGTTCGTAATAATAAAATTGTAGGAGAAGGATATCATATACGAGCTGGAGAAGCACATGCTGAAATACATGCATTACGTGTTGCTGGAAATTTATCACAAGGAGCAACTGCCTATATTACTTTAGAACCATGTAGCCATTACGGACGTACCCCCCCTTGTACTTCTGCATTGATTAACGCAGGAATTAAACGAGTTGTAGTAGCTATGCTAGATCCTCATTTTTATGCTAGAGGCAGAGGATTGCGTGTATTAAAACAAGCAGGTATTGAAGTACAACATAATAGCCTTATGTTATCTGAAGCAGAATCAATAAATCGAGGATTTATTAAACGCATACGCACTGGATTTCCGTGGATTAAATTAAAATTAGCTGCATCTTTAGATGGTAGAACAGCTATGTCTTCTGGAGAAAGTAAATGGATTACATCTATTCAAGCACGTCAGGATGTTCAGCATTTTCGTGCAGAAAGTGATGCCATTCTTTCCACCGCTGGCACTGTTTTAGCAGATAATCCAAAATTGAATGTACGCTGGTCATGTTTTTCAGATGAAATAAAATGTATTTATGCAAATAATAAAATTAGACAACCATTACGAGTAATTATTGATAGCGCAAATAGAGTACTTCCAACACATCGCATTATGCGATACGAGGGAAAAATTTTACTTGTTCGCTTGAAAAAAGATCACCGAGATTGGCCTCCAGCAGTAGAACAATTATTACTACCATCAATTAATTACTATAATGGCCACCGTCGCGTGAATCTCACAGAACTAATGCAACATCTTGCATATCGGGAAATTAATAATATTTGGGTAGAAGCAGGAGCTACCTTCTCAGGAATACTATTGGATATTGGATTAGTAGATGAACTTATTTTGTACCAAGCTATAAAATTTTTAGGATCTGATGCGAGACCTTTATGTTTATTACCGAATATTAAATGTCTTAATGATATTAAGTCTTTTGAGTTAATCGATATAAAAAACGTTGGACCAGATATTCGTTTAAGATTAATACCAAAAAACATATAATATATTGTGCTTATCAGTTATTTTAATATTGTGCTACAATACATTTATACACAAATATAAATAATGTAATTTACATAATAAATAATAAGGATTGTTATGAATGTTATTGAAGGAAGTACTACAGCAAACAAAGCAAAAATTGCTATCGCTGTAGCTAGATTTAATCGTTTCATTAATAATAATTTACTTGAAGGTGCTTTAGACATTTTAAAAAGAATCGGGCACATAAAAGATGAAAACATAACTACAATATGGGTTCCAGGAACTTATGAGTTGCCATTAATTGTAAAGGCATTGGCTATTAGCCACAAATACGATGGAGTAATAGCTCTAGGGACGGTGATTCGTGGTCTTACTATGCATTTTGAATTAATTGCAAAAGAGTGCAGCTCTGGTTTATCTAATATTTCAATAGAAAATACACTGCCCATTGGATTTGGATTACTTACTACAGATAATATTAGTCAAGCTATAGAACGTTCAGGTATCAAGAATAATAACAAAGGATCAGAAGCTGCTTTAACCGTTTTAGAAATGATTAATATATTACAAATAATTAAAAAATAATTTTGGCAATATATAATAAGCTTATAAAAGGAATTATGTGAAAACAATTAGCCGAAGACGTGCTCGTGAATGTGCGTTACAAGCATTGTATTCTTGGAAACTATCCAAAAATAATGCTAAAGAAATAGAAAACTATATTATAATAGAGCGAGATATTCAAAATTTCAATACTTCTTACTTCCATAAATTATATATTGGAGTAATAAATTTTGCAGAAGAACTAGATAAATTAATGATACCACATCTATCTCGAGATTTAGAAAAACTAGGATACATTGAACATGTAGTTTTACGTATTGCATTATTCGAACTGATAAAATGTAATGACATACCATATAAAGTTGCTATTAATGAAGCAATTGAACTTGTAAAAATTTTTGGAGCTGAAAAAAGTCATAGATTTGTAAATGGAGTATTAGATAAAATAGTTGCTCAGACTTGTATTAATAAAAAATAATCGTATGATCGACATATGATTAATACTTATAAAATAAAAACTAAATTTTAATAAAAAATAATTTATTTTCTTACTTATACTTTTCTATAAATGCAATAAAAGTAATATGAAGTTATCTAGAGTGAGCTATTTATTAGCTACTGGTTTCGGATTAGGGACAATTAATTATATACCCGTAGGGACCGTAGCATCTTTATTGGCAATACCAATATGGTGGATATTAATATATTTATTTTCATATCAGTTTTATTTTTTATTCCTGATTACAGGAATAGGATTTGGCATATTTTTTTGTGATCAAGCTACTAAAATAATTGGTATTCACGATCATAAATCAATTGTTTGGGATGAATTTATTGGTATGTGGACTATATTAACTATAATTCCTACAGACAATTGGCTATGGATAATTATTGCATTTATATTATTTAGGATATTAGATATTATAAAACCTTGGCCAATTTCCTGGTGTGATCATACAATAAAAGGTGGGTTAGGAATTATCATTGATGATATATTAGCGAGTGTCATATCTGTTGGTATTATTTTGTTTCTGATGAAATTATACAATTAAAGTATTTTATAAAATAAATATCAATAATTTTGTACGTTGGTTTATTATTTAAAATATCGACATCACATTATAACCGATAATAATTTAATATATCCATGTCATAATTTTTTTATAAATTCCTATGCTATCTAATCCAAGCTCAGATAATATTTCTGATTGCGAACCTTGAGGAATAAAAAAATCAGGCAAACCAATATTTAAAACCGGGATCAATAATTTATTCTGCATAATACACTCGTTTACACCACTTCCCGCTCCACCTATTATTGTATTTTCTTCTAAAGTTATTAGAAATCGATGATTTTTAGCAAGGGTTTTTATTAAAATCTCATCTAATGGTTTAATAAATCTCATATCTACTAATGTTGCGTCCAATTCACATGCGACATCATAAGCCGATCGCAATAAAGTTCCAAAATTAAGAATAGCAATGTAATGTCCTTGACGACGTATTACACCTTTACTTAATGGGAGAATATATAATTTTTTCGAATCGGGATTAGAGGGAACAACAGCATATCCTTTAGGATAACGTACAACACTAGGCCCATATTGATAATGATATCCTGTATATAACATTAATTTACATTCATAAGCGTCACTTGGAGCCATGATTATCATATTTGGAATACAACGTAAATAAGATAAATCAAAAGCACCTTGGTGCGTTTGTCCATCTGCTCCAACAATACCTCCTCGGTCGACAGCAAATAAAACAGGTAAGCTTTGAATGGCCACATCATGAATTACCTGATCATATGCGCGTTGTAAAAATGTTGAATAAATAGCAACAACTGGTTTATATCCTGCTATAGCCAAACCAGCAGCAAATGTTACAGCATGCTGCTCAGCAATCGCAACATCAAAATACTGTTTTGGATATTTCTGAGAAAACATATTCATTCCTGAACCTTCCCGCATAGCAGGTGTAATCCCTATAACTTTATTATCATGAGCTGCAACTTGGCATAACCAATCACCGAAAATTTCAGAATAAGTTATATTTTTAGTATTTTCTATAGGTAATGACCCGATTTTAAGATCAAACTTTGGCACTGCATGCCATTTGATAGGATCTTGTTCTGCAGGTTTATATCCAAAACCCTTTTTAGTAATAACATGTAAAAATTGAGGTCCTTTCATATTACGTATATTTCTTAAAATATGTACTAATTCTAATACATTATGTCCATTGATAGGTCCAATATAATTAAAACCAAGTTGTGAGAATAACGAACTCGACGTGCTAAAATTCCTAATTTTATTATCCGTATCTTCAATGAATTTTTTGGCCATAAAACTATCGGATAGTATATTATTATCTAATTTTAAATCAGAATATGTTTTTTTTGAAAAAATATGAGCATAATGATTATTCAATGCTCCCACGTTTTTTGAGATAGACATTTCATTATCATTTAATATAACTAATAAATCAGATTTGATGGATCCAGCATGATTCATTGCTTCAAAAGCCATACCAGCAGTTATTGCTCCATCTCCTATAACACATACTGTACGGCGTCCTAACATTTCGCGTTCTGCAGCGACTGCTAATCCTAATCCCGCGCTAATAGAAGTAGAAGAATGTCCTACCGATAACACATCATATTCACTTTCATTACGACAAGGAAATGGATGTAATCCATTTCGATTTCTAATGCTAAAAATAAGCTCACGACGACCTGTCAGAATCTTATGTGGATACGCTTGATGCCCAACATCCCAAATTAAATAATCAAATGGGGTATTATATATATAATGTAATGCTACAGTAAGTTCTATAGTTCCCAATCCAGACGCAAAATGTCCACTAGATCTACTAACACTAGTTAAAAGAAATTGGCGTAATTCATTACACAATTTCATTAAATCATCTTCAGATAATCTTCGTAACTCTTTTGGAGTATTGATTAAATCTAACACGGAGTATTCATGTAAGCTGCAGTTCATATTAAATTTATTTAATATATTACGTTTAAAAAATTAATCACTACGTTCAATGATATAACGTGAAAATTCAGATAAAATACTAGTGTTATAACCTAATTTAGCAATATATTTTAAAGATGTTAATGATTCAAAATATAATTCTTCAGCTTTAGATCGAGCCGCACTTAACCCAAATACTTTTGAATAAGTATTTGGGTTATCATGTTTCGATTGTATACTTCGTACTTGAGCTCTTTTTTTGTTATCATACACATTCAACGAAGCATCTATAATATCATCTCGTATTTGAAAAGCTAAACCTATGGTTGTAGCATAATGATCTAAAAGTGCTAATGCATCACGACTTTTATTTCCCGCCGATAAAGCTCCAATACGAACTGCCGCTCGAATTAACGACCCTGTTTTGTATTGGTATATAGTTTCTAATTGTGTAACTGATACATTCTTATTATTTTTATTAATTAAATCTAAAGATTGGCCTAAACACATTCCATTAGCGCCACTAGCAGAAGCTAATGTGGCAATCATTTTCAAACGATCTTGGTCTGTAATTGTTGACATATGTGCTTCTGTAAGAATAGTAAAAGCCAACGTATGTAGCGCATCTCCTGCTAAAATAGCAATAGCTTCACCAAACTTAACATGACATGTCGGATATCCTCTACGTAATTTATCATTATCCATGACAGGTAAATCATCATGAATTAAAGAATAAGCATGCATACATTCAATAGCTGCTGCTGGAGCATTAAGTTTTGAAGATTTAATACCAAATAACTTTCCTATTTGATAAACTAAAAAAGGACGTAACCGCTTTCCGCCCAATAAAACACTATAACGTATTGCTTGAGAAAGAATAGATACGTCCCGGTTAAGAAACATAACTAGATAGTGTTCAATAGCATCATCTACTTGTTCACAGCTATCATGCAACTCATTAATAAAATCAAGCATAAGCATAATATTTCAACATATCAAAAAACCAAAAATTTGACTAATATGTTCCTACTTGAATTACATTCATATACGTAATTATATATATAAGAATATTTAATATGTTATTGTAGTTGCGAGTTATTTTAACAAATTTAAATATCATTTGCATGCATCCTACAATAAACTATAAAATAACGCATTAAACTTCTTATGTCCATACAAGAAGTAATCAGATTATATTAAGATAATTAATATTTATCTAATATGATAGATTTAATATAGAATATTAATTCTCATGCGTCTTTTAGAATACTACAAATATTAATATGAAAATAATCATCAAATTTTCACCGGAAATTACAATAAAAAGTCGTTCTGTACGGATATTCTTTATAAAAATTCTTGTTGCCAACATTAAGGCTATTTTAAAAAAAAATAAAGAATCAGCATCAATTATACGTCATTGGGATTATCTTGAAATAAGATCTAATAATAACCAAAAAATATGTACTATTTTAATGAATATTCCTGGTATTCATCATTTTTTACTAGTTAAAGAAAGTGTATTTAGTTCCTTAGAGGATATTTACAAAAATCTTATACTTTGCTTAAACCGTGATATCAAATTATCAGGAAAAGATTTTTGCGTACGAGTTAAACGTCATGGCACACATAATTTTACTTCTCAGGCAATCGAACATTATTTGGGACAAAAACTGTGTCAAAACATAAAAAATACTAGAGTTAATTTAATAAAACCTGAAAAAATTATATATTTAGAAATTAAGAATAATCAACTTTTTATAATTATCGAACGTTTTGAAGGATTAGGAGGATTACCAATAGGTACACAACAAGAACTTATATCATTAATTTCAGGAGGATTTGATTCAGCAGTTGCTAGTTACATGTTAATCCGACGTGGATGTAAAGTGAACTATTGTTTCTTTAATTTAGGAACACCTATGCATACTATTGAAGTGTCTAGAATAATATATTATCTATGGAATAAATTTAGTAGTTCTCATAAAATAAAATTTATTTCTATTGATTTTTCAGAAGTAATTAAAGAGATCGTTGCTAAAATAAAAGATAATCAAATAGGAATAGTATTAAAACGTATGATGATACGCTCTGCATCATTAGTAGCTGATCGATGGAAAATAACCGCATTAATAACAGGAGAAGTATTAGGACAGGTATCTAGTCAAACCTTAGCTAATCTAGCGCTCATTGATAGTGTATCTAATCATATGATATTTCGCCCTTTAATTTCTTATGACAAAGAAAAGATCATTAATTTAGCTCGTAAAATAGGAACAGAAATATTTTCAAAATCTGTTCCAGAATATTGTGGTACCATATCTCAAAAATCAGCTGCAAAAACTACAGAAAAACGCATCGAACTTGAAGAAAATAATTTTGATTTTACTATATTAGATCGTGCAGTATCTCAATCTTGTATAATAGATGTGCATCACATACCTGATCAAATGATCCATCAACATTTATTTGAAGTAGAAACTAAAAAAATATTAAATAACAATGATATAATATTAGATATACGTACAGAAACTGAACAGAAAAATAATCCTATTTATTTAACTAATATAGAAATAAAAAAGATACCTTTTTATAAATTAATCGATCAATTTTCTAAATTAGATCCAAACAAAATATATGCACTATATTGTGACCATGGCATAATGAGTCGATTACAGGCTATGTATCTATATAAACAAGGATTTCGTAATATAAAGATTTACCGACCTCCATCACCTCCTCATTAATTTATTAAAACCACCACACATATTATGCTAAAATAGCCACATAAATATATGTTTAGTATATTTATGTTCGTAAAAATTATTAATTCCATTCTTTTATATAAAAATAATTAAGTTTTTCTTGCAGTGTCAAATACTATCAAAATGTTCATTGCAATTTTTACAAAATATATTAAAAAAATTATCGTAACATATAACTCATCATAATACACAACGTTGATATGATTAATGCAAAAAATAATACCAACCATATTCCCTTTATTTCTAATAAAAATCCACCTAAAATTCCCCCGAATCCTACACCTAAAAACTGTCCAATAGAATAAATACTAATAGTAGTACCTTTATATTTTGTTGGCGATGCTTTACTGATTAAGGTAGGCAATATTGCTTCAATTAAATTAAATGCTATAAAAAATAACTGCATGCCACATAAAAACATTCGGTAATGACACATATTCGTCAACATAATTAATTCAGATAAAAATAAAATATTCATACAAATAATTAATACTTTTCCTGTATAATTTTTACCTTCAGAACATATAAGACATGTACACACTGCGATTGCAGAGATTATCATAATAATGCTATAAATTTTCCAATGTTCTTCAAGTAAAAATCCTAAATTTATCATCGCTTTAGGCAAAGCGATAAAATTTAGGATTAAAATAGTATGCACGCAAAATATACTAAAATTTAGTTTTATCAATTGAGCATGCGCAAATATTTTTTTAATTTTATTAAACGTAACAAATAAATTTTCATTATTTTTTATAGGATAAAAAGAAATTGGTGTTATCACAATATAAGTAAATATTATTGCTAATACGGTCAATATAGTAATAGTATGAAATAACCCATGTAATCCAAACATGTCTGTAATAATTGGGCCACAAATCATAGAAATAGCAAAAGTAATACCAAAACTTATTCCAATTGCAGCCATGGCTTTTATATGATGTTGTTCTCTGATCGATTCTAACAACAATGCTATCAACGAACTACTTATAGCTCCTGACCCCTGCAGTGCACGTCCAATAATAAGCCCCCAAATATTATTGGTAACAGCTGCTATTTCGCTGCCAAGAGCAAATAAAATTAGACCTCCAATAATAACAGGCTTTCGTCCAATTTTGTCAGACATTAATCCAAATGGTAATTGAAATATTATTTGCATTAAACCATATATTCCAATCGCTATACCTATTAAATGTCCATTTACTCCTGTAATAGAAGTAACATGAATAGTTAGGACGGGTAAAATCATAAATACACCTGACATACGAAGCGCAAATATTATGCCCAATCCTAGTATAATATAAAATTCTTTATTAGTCATTGAAATAAAAAATACATCAATACCCTGAATACAAACTAGCATAGTTATTTTAATATCTAAATGTATAGATATTAAAATAAAAATCCACAATCGTTTATAATATTAAACTAATTTTAAATTTATACTCTAAAACATAACTGTAATTAATGTTACTAATCAAAATAAATTTAAGAACATAAAAATATAATTTATAATAATAAATCATTTATATATGAAATAAAATAGGATCTAAAGATAAAAGTAAATTTAAAGATACTACAATAATAATAGATAATTGAAACATTTTCTTTGCCCATACACTATCATTATTAATTATTTTATACCCATACGATCCTATATATAACCACCATAAATTCATAATACTAATTATTATTAAAAATATATAACTAGTATATCCCATTACAGTAAATAATATAGTTGCTACAATAAATCCAATGATATATACAATCATATGATTCTTAGTTAACTTCACCCCTTTTTTAATAGGAAAAGTCGGAATTAAAGCTACTTTATAGTCATGTAATCGTAAGATAGTAATAGAATAAGAATGTGGGATTTGCCACAAACTGAAAATCATTAATAATATTAAGGCTCCCGTATCAAACCTATTTGTAACAGTACAATATCCAATTACTGGGGGCATTGCTCCTGAAATACTTCCAACTATTATGCTATAAATAGACCTACGTTTCATCCACAAACTATATATACCAACGTATATTAATAAACCTGCTGCTGCTAAATATACTATTAAAAAATTTTTTGTATAACTCAAACATAAAAACCCAAATATACTTAAAATTATTGCATATAATATACTTTTATTTAAAAGCAAGTTACTATATTGTACTAACACTCTATTTTTAGTTCTTTCCATAACCGAATCAATATCTCGATCAATAATATTATTTAATACACAACTAGAAGCTATAACTAATGATATCCCTATAATCATTTTAATAAACAAAAGATTATACATCTGACCTCGTGATGCTATTAAAAATCCCCCTATAGACGACATTACGTTTCCTATAACGATCCCCGGTTTAATTAAGTGTAAATAATATCTATTCATAAAATAAAATTGTTTGATTATATTCAAATCATCAAATTATGATGTAAATGCGTCATAATCCATATACTTCCGAATACCAGGATAAAAACAATAAATACTGTAAATATCAAAAATATCAAATTCCATAATTGATGAGATACATTTCCTAAATGTAAAAAGCAAATCAAATGAACAAAAATCTGAATTACTGCACACGATATAATAATATTCGTTAATATCTTATTATTAGTTATGTTATACGTAACCATAAAAAACGGAATTATTGTTAAAATTATAGATAATATAAACCCAATCAAATATGCATTATGTGTATAAGCATTTTTCATAAATTACAGTACTCCCATCAAATATACTTCAGTAAATACGCATATCCATATGATATCAAGAAAATGCCAAAATAAGCTTAAGCATTGCAATCGTATGTAGTTAATTTTAGTTAATCCTTGAAATGCAATATGTACAATCATTACTATAATCCAAATAAGTCCCGCCATTACATGTAGTCCATGGGTTCCTACTAAAGTAAAAAAAGAAGAAAGAAATGCGTTTTGACGTGGACTGTAGCCAGATTTAATTAAATGAAAAAATTCATAGATTTCCATACCAATAAAAAATAGACCTAAAAAAAAAGTCATCCCCATCCAGATATTTACTTGTTTCACACATGATTTTTCTGCACATATCATAACCTTACCATAAGTAAAACTGCTTAATAACAAGCAACAAGTCTCTGAAAATATAAGAGGTAACTTAAACATTTCCTTAGCCAAAGAAAAATTTTCTATACCATTGCATAATACTGAGTATATTGCGAACAAGCTTGCAAATAAAATACAATCACTCATTATATACAACCAAAAACCAAATATTGTTTTTTTATTTAAATTCTTGTGTTTATACATTATTGATATATTCAACTTCTTTAATTTTCTCTACTGAAACAGTATATTCTGTATTCTCGTTAAATGTATGCATAATCCAAGTTGCAATAATTCCAAATATACTCAAAATAACTAACCACCATATATACCAAATCATGCTAAATCCAAATAATAAACTAAAAAAAGATATCAAAATTCCAGAATAAGTATTTTTAGGCATATGTATTGATTTATATCGGTCAGGACAAAAACTAATATTTTTATTATTTTGTACATACCAAAAAGCATCACGATCATCATTTATTATAGGAATAATTGCAAAATTATAAAATGGCGGAGGAGAAAGGACAGACCACTCTAAAGTAGATCCATTCCACGGATTTCCATTTAAATCTTTGTATTTATCCCGATTTAAAATACTGACTATTACTTGAATACATTGACACATAATACCTAATCCAATTAATATAGTACCTATTGATGCCGTTATTAACATTGATGAAAATATTGGATCAATATTCTGACTTAATCTGCGAGTCATACCCATAAATCCTAAAATATACAACGGCATAAATGCTATATAAAATCCAATAATCCAAAACCAAAAAGCTCTTTTTCCCCATTGTTCATTTAACATATACCCAAAAGCTTTAGGAAACCAATAAGTAGCGCCAGCAAAACAACCAAATAACACACCCCCAATAATAACATTATGAAAATGAGCAATTAAAAATAAACTATTATGTAATACAAAATCAGCTCCGGGTACAGCTAATAATACTCCGGTCATTCCTCCTATAGAAAATGTAATAATAAATCCAATAGTCCACAACATCGGAGAAGTAAAAATAATTTTTCCTCGATACATAGTAAATAACCAATTAAAAATTTTCACACCAGTAGGAATGGCAATTACCATAGTCATAATACCAAAAAATGCGTTAACATTAGCACCTGCTCCCATGGTAAAAAAATGATGTAACCATACACAAAAAGATAATACAGTAATGGCGATAGTAGCCCATACTAACGAAGTATATCCGAATAATTTCTTTTGTGAAAAAGTAGAAACAACTTCTGAAAATACACCAAACACAGGCAAAACTAGAATATATACTTCTGGATGTCCCCAAGCCCAAAATAAATTAATATACATCATCATATTTCCACCCAAATCGTTAGTAAAGAAATGGGTTCCCAGATAACGATCTAACGTTAATAATGCAATAGTAACAGTTAAAATTGGAAAAGCTGCAATGATTAACGTATTTGTACATAATGCAGTCCAAGTAAATACTGGCATTTTCATCATTGATAATCCTGGAGCTCTCATATACAAGATTGTGGTAAAAAAATTTATGCCAGTTAAAGTAGTGCCTATTCCTGAAATTTGTATACTCCATATCCAATAATCAACACCAACACCAGGACTGTATTCTTTACTTGATAATGGTGGATAGCCCGCCCATCCTGTTTGTGCAAATTCCCCTATCCCTAAAGAAAGATTTATTAAAATTACGCCCACCATAAACAACCAAAAACTTAAAGAATTCAAGAAAGGAAAAGCAACATCTCTTGCTCCAATTTGTAACGGAACTATCAAATTCATTAATCCTATTACAAAAGGAGTAGCCATAAATATAATCATAATTACACCATGAGCAGTAATTACTTGATTATAGTGATGAGCTGAAAGAAATTCATACAACCCAGAGGAAGACAAAGCTTGTTGAGCTCTCATCATAATCGCATCAGCAAAACCACGTAAAAACATAACACATGCAACTACAATATACATGATCCCGATTTTTTTATGATCTACAGAAGTAATCCATTCATCCCAAATATATTGCCACTTATTATAATATGAAATAATACCAATAAGTATTGTTCCAATAAAAAGAATGATGACAATTGTCGATATAATAATTGGATCATTATATGGAATAGAATGTGTTGTCAATTTTCCAAACATTACTTTATTATCCCTATATATTTATAATATCACTAAAAAATATATCATTTTTATATTAAATAATTAAAAATTAAATACCAAAAATATTCTTTCTTTTAATGTTTAAATTTATTAATCACATTATAAAACAAATTAGACTGTACATTAGAAAAATAAATTATCGGATGATGTTCACTAGGTTTAGCTAACTCTTCATACATTGACATATTATCAATGTGATAAGATGATTTTTGAACTTTTTGTATCCATTCTTCAAATTCTTTTTCAGTTTGTGTAACAAAAACAGTAAATTTCATATTAGAAAATCCCTGCCCACTAAAATTTGATGAAACACCTTTATAGTGTCCTACTTCGTTAGCTATTAAATTTAATTCTGTATGCATTCCAGCCATTGCATAAATTTGTCCTCCTAATTGAGGAATAAAAAAAGAATTCATAACTGAATTAGAAGTAACATTAAACTTGATAGGTACGCATTTTGGAAAAACAAGTTCATTAATAACTGCTATATTTTGCTTCGGATAAATAAAAAGCCATTTCCAATCTAATGATATAACATCAATAATTATTGGTTGCACAGAATAAGATGTAATAGGTTTTTTGGGATCTAATTTATGAGTAGATTCCCAAGTGAGAACTCCTAAAAAAATAATAATTAAAATTGGCACAAACCATATCACAAATTCTATTTTTCTAGAATTTTTCCAATTAGGATTATATTTTATATTTTTAATATTAGATGCTCTATATTTTATGGTAAAAAAAATTGTCATTCCAATTACTGGGATGACTATGGTGAGCATTAACGCAAATGCAGTCAAAATTAGCGAACGTTCTTCTATCCCAATTTGACCCTTAGGATATAACAATACCAAATCATTACACCCACTTAATATTGCTATTAAACTATACAGAAAACAATAACACACATATTTTCTTATATTATATACACTGAATTTCATACAACAAATTTTAATGTAATTATATATATTTAATTTCTGAATTGACCATTTTACCGCAAGTCTTTATTAATGTAAATAAATTAATATATACCTAAAAATTGTTCTATATTTATTACTTCCTAATAAGCATTAGATTATAATCATATGTATATATAACTGAAATTAATTTTGTTATATAATTTAAAAATAAAATAAAATATTTAATCACTTAAAATTAGTTATCTAAATATTTGGATTTACATACATAATCAATTCTAATACTACTATACTATATAATTTAAATTAATTAATTAAATTATAATTACATTATAGATTTATTATATACATTGGTAACTTTACATAATTTCATATTTTACTTATTATATTCCGTCTATAAAATTAATAAAAATAAATTAAATACACACATAATTATTTAAAAACATTAAAAACTTATGAAAATCCATTAATTATATTATCACTTATCTTGAAGTATCGTTATGTATGGCATATTACACTGGATTTATCATATCTTAAAATATACATCTTCATAAAAGTTTCATGTTAAAATTATTATTTCTTTTTAAAAATTACAAAATCATTATTTATCAGAAAATTATAACAAAATTAATAAATTATAATTCTATTTCCCTTGTTATTTAAAATAAGTAATATAATTAGTATAATTTGCTATATAAGCCTATACACTACCGATATATAATAGCAAAATTATATATACTCTCGCAATATAAGTATAGCTACATATAAAACACATTATACATGCGCAACACAGCAATAAAATAAATATCAAAAATAATATTATTTTTAATATTACTACGATAAATTATAAAAATAATTAAATCTTTATCAATTCATGATTAAATATTTTAATTATAATATACAAAACTATTTATTAATATAAATGTTAAGATTCACACATAAATATTATCAATAAAATTTAAAGAAAATGCATAGTTTTTATTATTTTAAAGCATAAAAATTCTAAATTTTGGAATGATATAAAAATGATATTGAAACATTGTAATCCATACTACAACATAATATTATATTATTTAATAAATACTATACAAAGCGAAATATCAACCTAAAATGGTATAGCATTTTAATACTATTAAATTGACTGCTATATTAATAATAAATATATTTGATCATTTAAAATAACAAATTAATATAAAATATGGTATTAATACACATTCAAAAAAATTATTCTAAATTTTTAATAAAATTTAATCTTAGAACCCGGGATAAATACCGTATAAAACTACATTACTATTCAATCAAACTATCTAAAATACTGATGTTAATCATCATTTAAATTTAATAATTTTTAAATTAGATTAATTTAATATCTGATAAAAAATAAAATTGTTTACAGCCAATATTATAGCCATAAAATATCTCTACGATCTTCTTTAACACAAAAAACAGTTTATTTTTATTCTTAATTGATCAAAATTTAAAAAAGATACTGCATTCAATAAATTTATACATTATGATTACATTTTGTAATAAACATTTACAGAATGTGATAATAAATTTATATACACACTACGATAGAAACGAAACAACATATATATAAATGATTTTATTATAACAATTAAATATCCGACAGGTAATAAGTTATTAAAGACTATAACACAACATAACTATTTTAATTAATAAAAACCCGATCATTAAATTTAATTTGAAATTTTCTACAAATTGTATTATATCAGGATGTAAATAATACTTCTATTTCACAGATATTCAATAAAAGAGGATACAGTGCATGCTATGGAAATATCCAAACAATTTTAAAGCACCTTATTGTTGTCAGAATATGGTAATAGTACCAACAGTAATAGAACAAACTATTAGAGGAGATCGTGTGTATGATATATTTTCTTTGCTACTGAAAGAAAGAATTATTTTTATGACAGGGACAATAGAAGATAATATAGCTAATTTAATCGTTGCGCAGATAATGTTTTTAGAATCAGAAAATTCAAAAAAAGACATCCATTTATATATTAATTCTCCAGGAGGATTGATAACTGCAGGCATGTCAATATATGACACCATACAATTTGTAAAACCTGACGTTAGTACATTTTGTATGGGGCAAGCTGCCTCTATGAGTGCTTTTCTATTAGCTTCTGGTACTAAAGGCAAACGATTTTGTTTACCGAACGCTCGAATCATGATTCATCAGCCATTAGGATGTTTTCAGGGACAAGCTACTGATATTGCTATTCATACCAAAGAAATATTAAAAATTAAAAATAATATAAATGAGCTAATGGCAAAACATACAGGACAATCTGTTGATACAATTAGCAAAGATACAGAACGAGATTGTTTTTTATCTGCTGATGAAGCTATGAAATATGGATTGGTAGATCGTATATTGTCCCAACGAATATAAATTCGTATCATTATCTATTTTATATTTTACTATTATCATTATCTATGAACATAATTTATATCTGAATTTATTTTTATTTTCAAATAGATCTGCAGTTCATTTACATTGATTAAGCATCAAAAGTAAGGATATTAAACTGTGAACGATAATCATCAAAATCATTCAAAAAATACACTATATTGTTCATTTTGTGGAAAAGACCAAAATCAAGTATTAAAATTAATTGCCGGAGTATCAGCACATATTTGTGATACATGTATTGGTTTATGTAAAGATATAATTAATCAAGAACTTAAAGATAAAGTAATCAATGAAAATTTCATTAAATTTCCAACACCCTGTGAAATTAAAAGTCATTTAGATGATTATGTAATTGGACAAGAACATACTAAAAAAGTACTCGCAGTAGCAGTATATAATCATTATAAACGTTTACGTAATGAAAATACATATATATGTGATAATGGTATAAAATTATTTAAAAGTAATATTTTATTAATCGGACCTACAGGAAGTGGAAAAACGTTATTAGCAGAAACATTAGCTAGTTTTCTTAACGTGCCGTTTGCTATATCAGATGCTACTACCTTAACAGAAGCAGGATATGTAGGTGAAGATGTAGAAAACGTTGTACAAAAATTATTACAACGATGTAATTATGATGTAAATAAAGCACAACAAGGTATTATTTATATAGACGAAATAGATAAAATTTCTAGGAAATCAGAAAATCCTTCTATCACCCGAGATGTCTCCGGAGAAGGAGTACAACAAGCTTTATTAAAATTAATAGAAGGAACTATAACGGCAGTACCACCACAAGGGGGACGAAAACATCCACAACAAGAATTCATACAAGTAGATACGACCAATATTCTTTTTATTTGTGGAGGTGCTTTTTTTGGTTTACATCAAATTATTCAGAAACGCACTACCAACAAACGTACAATTGGTTTTCAAATCTCAGAAAATAACAATACAGTTCAAAATACTGAATATTCATTGTTAAAAAAAATTGAACCAGAAGATTTAATCAAATTTGGTCTAATTCCAGAATTCATTGGAAGACTTCCAATAATTTCTGTTTTAGATGAACTGGGAGAAAAAGAATTAATAAAAATATTAAAAGAACCAAAAAATGCCTTAATAAAACAATACGAAACTTTATTCCATATAGATGGAGTAAAGTTGGAATTTTCAGAAACATCATTAACTGCTATTGCTAACAATGCTATGAAAAGAAAAATTGGTGCTCGTGGACTTAGAACTATTTTAGAAGATATATTACTAGATATAATGTATGAATTACCTTCTCAAAACAATATAGACAAAGTCATAATCGATGAATCAGTAGTATTTGGAGATTCAAAACCACTATTAATTTGCAATAAACATAAATTATCTGATCCTAAATAAAATACTTACCTCAATAAACTATATACAGTACATTATGCAATTTAGATAAAAATTATTTTTATAATTATATTAATACCATTTTTAAAAATAGCGTCAATAAAAAAGAAATTACCCAATTATTGATATTGACGTAATTAATAATTTTTGTATTTAAAAATCCTTTCCAAACAAAAAAAATTTCATTTCTTTTTCAAGTACTATACGATCTGAAATATTCATCATATTTAATTTATTTTCATTTATTAAAATAATTTCTTTATTTTTCCATTTCTTCCATGCATCTTTAGAAATATTCTCATAGATATATTTTCCTAACGATCCTGGATAACACGGAGCATCTAGTCCCTCAGCATATTTTTTTAAAAAAACACAATAAATTATTTTAGACATTATTATAAATCTTTTGTTGCAGTAATTATTTTTTAATTTAAATTTTCCTCAATATTTTTAATACAATTATAATTACAATCTCCGTAATATTATAGAAATTGGATTAGGCAACCCAACACTTGGAGGATCCATTAAATCATACCAGATCCCATCTTTTTTACAATCTATCTTTTTATTTAGATTAAGTAATATTGGTCTAATTTCTAAATCAATATTACTTAATCTATGTTTTAAAATAGATAATTTTATGTATTGATCATCGTGAAGATGATAATTTAATAGCCATATATTCAACATATTAATATTAGAAAATTCAGGAAAACAAAATAACCCTCCCCAAATCATCTGATATGATCTTTTCTCAAGCCATATCATTTTTACTTTACGACGTTGTAATAATAACAATAAAAACCAGATAGTTTTTTTTAATAACTTTTTTGTTGGTTCTTTTCTAGGATATAAATTAACTTTATGATTCAAAAAAGCTTGACAATCTTCCTGAAGAGGACAATCTTTGCAGGATGGACATGTATTAGTGCATATTAATCTTCCTAGATCCATCATAGCTTGATTAAATACTCCCGTTCCTGTATCAGGAAGTAATTGTTCACTCAATAACCACAGTTTATTATTTATCTTGGATTTATTTTCTAACAAATAATAATCAAAAGCATAATATCTTGTTAATATTCGTTTTATATTACCATCAAGAATAGGATGATGTTGATCCAATGTCAACGACAATATAGCTCCTGCAGTAGATCTTCCAATACCAGGAAAGGAAATAAGTATATCTAAATCTTTTGGAAAATTACCACAATAATACTTAACAATAATTCTAGCCGTTTTATGCAAATTTCTAGCCCGTGCATAATAACCTAATCCACTCCATAAAAATAATACTTCGTCTAATTCTGCGTCTGCCAACTGTATAATTGTTGGGAATCTTATAATAAATCGTTTATAGTAGAAAATTACAGTTTTTACTTGTGTTTGTTGCAACATAATTTCAGATAACCATGTTTTATACATTGTTTTATTCAATTGCCATGGTAAATCTTGCGTTCTATACTTTTGATACCAAAGTAATATTTTTTTCGAAAAAATCAAATTTTGAGCCATATATATATTTTACGATACTAAATTTACATTACATATAACTGGTATGTTCTATAATCAATCTGAATTTTGCTAAAGGATATTGTATAAGTTAAAAAGTAAACTCAATATAAATACCGACCGATATATTTCAAAATAATCAAAAACATTCTAATATAAACAAAACATAAGAATTTAGAGCATAAAATTAATACATAATTTTATAAATATTTAGTTTTTAAAAATAACAATGTTAATAAAAAATACATTAACTCTACAAAAATTTAATAACCAATATTTTTAATGATTCATAAAACACAAAATCTGCGAATCAAAAATACTTCTTATTATTAACAAGTAATGAATATTTACTTTTATAAAAATAATTAATTATTATAAATATTTACCAAAAATAAATATTCTACTTATTTAGTGTAATACTTACATTAATTTGTATTCTAAATAAGATATGAATTTATTTTATTAGTCGTGAATACTCCTAATTCAATTTTTATTTACACTTACATTTATTTAATCAGGATGCATATTCAAAAAATAAATACCGATAAACCCCGCTTGTTTAATTAAAAATCAATTAATAAAACATATGTGATGCAATCTTCAATTTAAATTTAATATAACCTTTTAATTTTGATTAGATCATGCAAAAATAAAAAATATTTAATTTTTTCTAAAAATCAATAAATATTTTCACCGTAATACATATATTCAATTCTATATAAAATAAATCCTTTAAAAATCATCTATACTTTTCATTAAACAATATTAACTATATATATACTAAAAAATCATATTTTTTATTTAAAAATATACATATCACAATATTACCTTTAATATTATTCACTAAAAATTATTAAACAACAAACTAAAAAATAATTATTTAATTTTTTAAATTATCATAATATTAAAGCTTCTAATATTTATTATCAAAATACTTATGTACAGAAATATTATTCCCTCATATTTAAAAAGACTGATTCAACCAACTTTTTAAAATTACTCCAGCTGCAATTGCATTTATTTTGATATCCCGTCGCACACATAAATAATTGTGATGATTTTCAAAATAATCTAAACGCGCTTCACTCGTACTAAACCGCTCATCATGCATCTTTACTGTAACAGGAAACTGTTTCTTTAATTGTTTAGCAAACCTTCTTGCTAAAATAGTAATAGACTGTTCCTCTCCATTTATCTTCAAAGGTAATCCTACTATCATTACTACTGGTTTCCATATATTATAAACATTTTTGATCCCCCCCCAATTAGGTATACCAGATTGCGATTGCAATACAGTAAGAGGCCGTACAGTGTAAGTCAATTTTTGACCAATTGCGATTCCTATATTTTTAGTGCCAAAATCAAAACCCATTATTATATTAACAGCTGACATTAAGCGCGACCTGTTTGATCTGTGATATTACGAATATCAATTCCTAATATTTTTGCAGCTGCACGCCAACGAGCAATAATAGGAGTATGAAATAAAATTGTTTCATTAGCAGGAACAGTAAGCCAAGCATTTTCCATTAACTCATGTTCTAATTGACCTTTAGACCAACCAGAATAACCAAGTGCTACCAATACATCTTTTGGTTGATTAGGAGTTCCTAAAGTTTCTAAGATATCTCTAGATGTAGTGATCATAGCTTTTGAAGAAATATTAACACTGGATCCAAAACCTTTTTTAGGAGTATGTAAAATAAAACCCCGATCATCTAATAAAGGACCTCCAGAAAATACTGGATTATTTAATCGAATAGATGGGTCTCGTACAGGAGATACAACCTTCAAATTATGCAATATAGTTTCTACTGTACATTTTTCAACTAGTTTATTGATAACTATACCCATAGCTCCTGTATCATTATGCTCACAAATATATACTACTGACTGTTTGAATAACGGATCTTTCAGAGCGGGCATAGCTATTAGAAAATAATTTTGTAAATTTGTTATCTCATGCATTAACATAAATTATTTTATAAATCTCTTTTATTAAGGATACAAAGTTTAAGAAATGATAATTAATTAATTTTTATAAAAAATGCTATAATTAATTTAAACTATTATATACAAAAAATTTTAATCATTATTAATTACAACCACATAGTTGATGATTCTCTCATCAATTACTAATAGAAATTTATTTAAATAAAAGACCTATCTAGGATCAAACTATAAATAGTTATTACACTTATAATAATCCTGTTTTTATTCCATCATAAATTCTTTGTAAAAATGCACTCTATAAAAGATTCTTTCCCTTAATTATAAAAATATACTCCACTATTTTATAATATAAAAATGTATTTGTTTAATATATACATTAAAATAAAACTTTCAAATTCTACTGTATTTATAATAAAAATTACTTAAAAACATAATAATAATCATTCATATAATTTTTATAAATATAAAAATCTATTCATATATAGCCTATTATCAATTTATAAATATTTTTGCTACAAACCCCATATTAACAATATCATTACATATTAATCAAATAATAAATATACAAAATATTACGGAGATATAAATTTTAAACCAGCCGCATCACGAAGTAATTCTACTTTATCAACTTTTTCCCAAGGAAAATGTTCACGACCAAAATGTCCATATACAGCTGTGTCTCTATAAATTGGTTTTAACAAATCTAACATAGTAATTAAACCATAAGGACGGAAATCAAAAAAATTATTTATCAGCTTTATCAAAATATCATGTGAGGTTTTCTCTGTGCCAAAAGTTTCAATACTAATAGATATCGGATTTGACATTCCAATTGCATAAGAAACTTGAAGCTCACAACGATCTGCTAACCCAGCTGCTACAATATTCTTAGCTACATACCTTGCCCCATAAGCGGCTGAACGATCTACTTTTGATGGATCTTTTCCAGAAAATGACCCTCCACCATGTCTAGCCATGCCTCCATAAGTGTCTACTATAATTTTTCTTCCAGTTAAACCACAATCACTAATAGGTCCTCCAACAATAAAACAACCCCCAGGATTAATAAAAAATTTAGTATTATCAGACAACCATTTTTTAGGTAATACTGGTTTAATAATTTCTTCCATCACAGCTTCTTGTAAATCTATCAATTTTATATCGCAAGTATGTTGAATGGACAAAACAACTGCAGCTATTCCAATTATCTTTCCATCTTCATAAGCAACTGTTACCTGACTTTTAGCATCTAATCCTAACCAAGGTAACACTCCTTTTTTTCTCATCTGAGACTTTCTTTTGATTAAAAGATGCGCGTATGTTATCGGAGCAGGCATTAAAACATTAGTTTCATTAGTAGCATACCCAAACATTAATCCCTGATCACCTGCCCTCTGTTTTAAAACATTACTATGATGATGATCTATGCTATGTTTAATCTCTGAAGATTGTTTATTAATCACACTTAATATCACGCAAGAATTTGCATCAAGTCCCATATCTGCACGAACATAACCAATATCACGAATAGTATTTCTAGCAATTTCTTCCATATTTACCCAAGCAGTAGTGGTAATTTCCCCCCCCATTACTACTACACCTGTTTTTATAAATGTTTCACATGCAACGCGAGCTCTTGGATCTTGCGCTAAAATAGAATCTAATACTGAATCAGAAATTTGATCTGCAATTTTATCTGGGTGTCCTTCTGATACAGATTCAGATGTAAATAAATATTGCGTCATTCATTATATCCCTGTAAATATAGAGTATAAAACTTACTATCAGCAAAATCTGCTATATATGTAGTAAATATTTTAAGTAAACTACACGTAGCAACCCATCTATATGGGATTACTAAGATGCTAACATTTATCTTATTTATTTAAAAAATAATTTAAATATTGTTCAATTAATAAATTATAGTCAAATATTCTTATAAAGAATTCCTGCCGTACAAATACTTTTCATCTATTGTTTATATCAAAAAACATTAATTTTTATATTTACACTTACTCGCTTCCATTATCACATATATTTAAATTGGTTTATTAAAAATAATAAACATTATCCCAGCATAGTTTGCGCCGTACAAATACATCACCAAATTCTAATAAATACTTACTAGCTACGCAAATAAAAACTTACTTTATTTATCATTTTAAAAAATATCTTTACGTTTTCATATTTATAAAATAATTAAAATTAATAGTAAGTTTCAATATAATTTATTTATGAATTTAATCACCTAAAAATTAAATTTTAGAATTACAGGTGGCGAATATAACCTATTATATAGGTATAATTATATGTTTCATGTATAAATTCACTTAAATACGTTCCTAAAATTTATAAGTTATAAAGCCGATTTATATCAAATTTATCAATAAATTATATAAATATTAAAATATTATTAATTTATATTAATACCCTATTTAATTTTACTCAAAACTATATTTTATATATAATAAGTCGTTCATTACATTAATTAAGCAAAGGAAATACATGTATACTTTAAATTATAAATATGATAACTCTTTGTTTTCAAACACTTTTGGATTTTTAAGATTTCCATTAGAATTCGATCCTTATAATAATAACAGTGATTGGGTGATTACTGGCGTCCCTTTTGACATGGCTACTTCTGGACGACCAGGCAGTAGGTTTGGACCCACTGCTATTAGACAAGCCTCCATAAATTTAGCCTGGGAACATTGTCGTTGGCCTTGGAGCTTTAATATACGAGAAAATTTACATGTAGTTGATTGTGGAGATTTAATATATAAATCTGGAAATATACAAGATTTCGTAAATTCCTTACAAAATCATGCTGAAAATTTACTGATTTCTGGAAAAAAAATGCTATCACTTGGAGGTGATCATTACATCACATTACCTATATTACGTGCATATTCAAAAATTTTTGGAAAATTAGCAATAATACACTTTGATGCGCATGCAGACTACTACGACAATGATAGTAAATATGATCATGGTGTTATTATATTACATGCACTAAATGAAGAATTAATCGATCCTATACATTCAATACAAATCGGCATTCGTACTGAATACAAAAATAATTTCGGATTTACAGTATTAGATACAGAATATATTAACAATATTAACATAGATATTATCATAAATAAAATAAAATCAGTTGTTAAATCTTTTCCAATATATTTAACATTCGATATTGATTGCTTAGATCCAGCTATAGCGCCTGGCACTGGGACTCCAGTAATTGGCGGATTAACAAGTTATCGTGTTCTAAAATTAATACGAAGTTTTACCAACTTAAATATTATAGGTATTGATTTAGTAGAAGTAGCTCCAGCTTATGATTGTGCGCAAATCACTGCTTTAGCAGCTGCTACATTGGGATTAGAAATGCTTTACACCCAAGTAAAATTAAAAACCTAAATAATTAATTTCGTATAATTATTAATTATTTAACAGTTATTAATTAATAACCATACAAAACGACAATCTTAGCTTATAAGGTTACATCTTATTCTAAATGCTTAATATTGATATCAAATAAATACTAATAATATTAGCTAATTATTATAGCCTAATTACTATGTGATTATAATATCAAACCTATAAATAACTTAAAAATTAAGTTATTTATAGGTAAATCAAAGATAACCATATTTCGATAAGATAATTCATATTTGCCTATATAAATACCAATACCACCAGTATACCATATACTGCTTACAACACATTAATTTTTTAAGAGTTTTCATGTTATTAATTGGTTAATTAATTAATAACAACTTAAATTTATTCCAAATCGTATATTATTATTAAAAAATTAATTGCTAAAGAATAAACTTAATTGTTAAGTATAATATATAGCGAAAGAAAAATATTTTTATTATTAATATATGATTCTTTTATTAATATGTTTCTTTATACATAAAAGGTTTTCCATTATGAATATCATAAAAATAAGTGATTTAGATCTAACGGATAAGCGTGTTTTAATTCGTTCTGATTTAAACGTACCTGTTAAAAATGGAGTTATTACTTCTAATAGAAAAATTAATGCATCACTACCTACTATTAAATTAGCTTTAAGTAAAAGTAAATACGTTATGGTAGCTTCTCATCTAGGTAGACCAACAGAAGGAAATTACGATGCACAATTTTCTTTACAGCCCGTGGTTGAATATTTAAAAAAACAATTAATTACTCAAGATATAAAAAAAATAAGGCTAGTTACAGATTATTTAGAGGGTACAAATTTTTCGGAAAAAGAACTGCTAATTTTAGAAAATGTACGATTTAATAAAGGAGAAAAAAAAGATGATGAAATTTTATCAAAAAAATATGCGATGTTATGTGATGTATTTGTCATGGATGCATTTGGCAGCGCTCATCGTACACAAGCTTCTACGCACGGTATAAGCAAATTTGTTTCTTTAGCTTGTTCTGGGCTCTTACTACAAAAAGAATTGGAAGCTCTAAGTAAGGCATTACATAATCCTATGAGGCCAATGGTTGCAATAGTTGGAGGATCTAAAGTGTCCAGTAAATTAACTGTTTTAGATTCCCTGTCAAAGATTTCAGATTACCTCATAGTAGGAGGGGGTATCGCAAATACCTTCTTAGCAGCTCAAGGGAAAAAAGTAGGTAAATCTTTATATGAAGAAGAACTAATACTTACAGCAAAACGTCTTTTAGAAAATTGCGATATACCTACTCTTACTGACGTAAGAGTAAGTACAGAATTTTCAGAAACTGCTCAAGCAACTATGAAAGCTGTAATTGATATTAAAGATGATGAACAAATCCTTGACTTAGGTGATGAATCTATTGCTAGAATACTAGATATTTTAAAATGTGCTAAAACTATTCTTTGGAACGGTCCTATTGGAGTATTTGAATTTCCAAATTTTAGAATAGGAACAGAAATGATATCTCATGCTATTGCTAAAAGCAATGCTTTTTCTATTGTTGGCGGAGGCGATACTTTAATGGCTATTGATTTATTTGGTGTTTCTAATCAGATTTCTTATATTTCTACCGGAGGTGGTGCTTTCTTAGAATTTATTGAAGGAAAAACCTTTCCATCGGTAAAAATGCTTGAAAAACATGCTATTAAATAATTAAAAGTATACATATTATGGATTAATAAGTATCATGTATGAAGATACATATAGCACGTATATAAATAATACTATATGAATATATATATTCACCAAAAAAGAAGAAAATAAATGATTAAAATTATTGATTCTATAAAACCAGGTGTAGTTACTGGCAACGATGTACAGAAGATATTTGATTTTGCGAAGAAAAATAATTTTGCTTTGCCGGCAGTAAATTGTATAGGTATGGATTCAATTAATGCAGCATTAGAAGCTGCAGCTAATATGCGGTCTCCAATTATTTTACAGTTTTCTAAAAAAGGATCTGCTTTTATGGCAGGATATGGTTTAAATAATCATAAAGATGATGATTCTACAGCAGTATTAGGAGCTATTTCTGGAAGTTTACACGTACATCATATTGCTAGACACTATAATATCCCTGTTATTTTGCATACTGATCATTGCACTAAAAAGAATTTATCTTGGATTGATGCTTTACTAGATTTAGGATCTAAACATTTTTATAAGACCGGTAACCCATTATTTTCATCACATATGATAGATCTATCTGAAGAATCCTTAAAAGAAAATATAGAAATTAGCTCAAAATATTTAAGTCGTATGGACAAATTAAATATGACTTTAGAAATAGAGTTAGGTTGTACTGGAGGGGAAGAAGATGGTATTGATCATCATCATTTAAATCATGAACTTTTATATACAAATCCAGAAGCTATAGCTTATGCTTATGAAAAATTACATATTATCAGCCCAAGGTTTATTATAGCTGCATCATTTGGGAATGTTCATGGTGTATACAAGCCTGGAAATGTGCGATTAGATCCAAAAATACTTCAGAAATCACAAAAATATGTTTCTAAAAAATTTGGATTACCTAATAACTTTTTAAGTTTAGTATTTCATGGAGGGTCTGGGTCTACAGAAAAAGAAATTAAAGAAGCCATCAGTTATGGTATTGTAAAAATGAACATTGATACCGATATACAATGGGCTACTTGGGAAGGAATTTTAAAATATTATCAACACAATAAAAATTTTCTCCAAACTCAATTAGGTAACCCACATGGATACGAACAACCAAATAAAAAATTTTATGACCCACGGATTTGGATTCGTGCAGGGCAAAAATCAATGGTTAAACATTTAGAAAAAGTATTTTCTACTTTAAATGCTATCAACATTTTGTAAGAATCATTTTTTATTCATAAAATTTTTAAATATATTAAAATAAATTTATACATCAATAAAATCGAAATAGTTCCAAATTAAATCCGATGAATACTACCAAATATACTCATAAACAATATTTAATTTAAATGTCAATATAAATTATAAAATCTGTTGTTCAAATCAGAAAATTACCATACATTGTATAATAAAATGGCACAATGTATGGGTTTAATTTGCATTAAATATCATTTTTGATCTATAGTAAATGAAAATCCTTTTTAGAAATCAAACAATAATAGATTAAAAATAGTATGCACTAAATATATAATATACATCACGTATAGGTGCAATATGATAAAAAATAAATTAAAAAAATCAGTAGCTTGGGCAGCCCTAAAATATATTCAATCTAGTAAAATTATAGGGATAGGAACAGGTTCAACCGTTACATATTTTATTGAAGCATTGAGTAGTATAAAAGAAAAAGTAGAAGGTGTGGTTTCTAGCTCAAACTATTCATCTAATCAGTTAAAAAAATTGGGTATTCCTATATACAATCTTAACAATTTAAATGAGCTAGATGTATATGTTGATAGTGCAGATGAAATTGATACTCATATGCAAATGATTAAAGGTGGGGGAGGAGCCTTAACCAAAGAAAAAATTATCGCTGCTGCAGCTAAAAAATTTATTTGTATTGTTGACAGCAGTAAACAAGTAAATATATTAGGACGCGGACCATTACCAATAGAAGTTATTCCTATGGCTCGTTCATTAGTAGCAAGAGAATTAATACGTTTAGGTGGTTTACCAGAATATAGACATAATGTAATTACTGAAAATGGTAATAATATTTTGGATGTATACAATATGAAAATTTCTAATGCATCGTTACTAGAAACAAAAATTAACAATATCCCAGGAGTGGTAAGTGTTGGAATATTTGCACAAAGACGAGCAGATATCATATTAATTGGAACAAAAGAAGGCATAAAAATAGTCATTTAATTTTTATACATTTAAAATTTAATTTTAAATACATATATAAACCACATAAAATAGTTCGAATGTTTAGTCATGCTAAAATATACACATTTTTATCATGACTAAACATCAAAAAATTTTGGAATACACTGAATTAATTAACATTTCTTATGAAAATTACAAAAATTAACTATTTATGTTTAAGAAAATACAACCTATTTATAGAAATAAAATATCATAAAAATAATACACAACTTATAAAACAAAACATATTATTATTATCTAATAAACATCTGAAATTAAACGATAAGATGGGGTGACAATTTCTGGTAGCGTGAGATCCCATTTTTCCATAGGAAGTAATTGAGTAGGTATTCTTTGAAAGTCATATGCTAATCCTATAGGTATATAATTACTCTGATATTTCCAATTTTTTAAGGTTCTATCATAAAAACCACCACCCATTCCTAATCGATTTCCATAATTATCAAACGCAACTAACGGAACGAATATAACATTTAGTTTCTCTATAGATATAACGGAATTAACATTCCATTCAGGTTCATATATATTTAAACGATTATATATTAGAGGTGTGGAAAATGTATATTGTAAAAATAATAAACCTTTTTCTTCTGAACAAGGTAGAACTGGTAAATATATTTGTTTATTCATACATAATAAAGTCCGAATAAGCAAAGAAGTTCTTATTTCTCCATCACAATCAATAAATACTGCTATACGTTTTGATTCATGTACGCAATCCATAGTCATAATCTTATTAGTGAGTAATTGAGCTGCCGTGTACTGCTCTTTAAATGTCAAAGAACGGCGTACTATTCTTATATACTCACGAATAGATTTTTTATATAACTTCTTATTAAAAATATACATATTATTTATTATCGCGGAATCTCATAAATGCATACCTTACTTATTCTAAGATAAGATTAAAATAAAACATAATGCATGATCATATTTATTATTCTATCATTTCATACAAAAAATATAATCTATTATATATGTTTAGAGCATTCTAATGTTCCATCAATTCGCTCAGTAATATGAGCGTGCGTAATTAAAGCTTTCTCGATTGTTTTTTGTAATAATAGAATATGTTGCTCAATATTAGCCGAATATTCACGTGTTTTCAATTTTTCTTGGGCTAATTCATAACATATGTTTAAAGCAGCTATAAATACTAATTGTTCAGCATTAGTCACTCTTGTTTTGATCTTTAAATCCTGTAAACGTTTAGTTAAATCTTCTACTGCTTTATTTAAAGCATCTTTTTTTTTAGACGGACAATTAATTCGTAATGTTCGGCCAAAAATTTGAATATCTATTGGTTTTTCAGGCATATTTCTTTCCTGGTATTTTATCTTATATTTCAATTATCGTACAACATAATTAATTCGTATCATGTAATTTATATACATGCGACACTTATACTTTTATATATCTTAAAAAAGTAAAACTATTTCTATTCTACCATAAAATTTTTTGTAAAAATTAAGAAAATTAATATTTATTTAATTGTGATTTAAAAAATCAAATATCTTAAAACCTTATAAAATATTTATATAGACTATATACAGATTTTAATATAATCTATGTCATTAGATTATCTTATCAGATTAATCTAAACAAATATACTTATATGTATAAACTCTAAAATATATTAAAATGTACCAAATAATTCCGTTATTACAAGTGAGCACTAATTTAACTTAAAATATAAGATTATTTTTTATAAAAGACATAACTCACAGTTATATTCTAATAGTATATGATTATTCACATATTATACCATAATGGTGTCATGGTGGATTATGATTTTAAATCATGTATCAACAGTATAGCCAAATTAAATTTAACTGATATATATTTTGCAATTAAATAATGCGTTTCTGTCAAAATATTTAAATATATACAATATACTTTAAAGGCCAAACTTAAATAAAATGCACTATAATATAATAAATATACTAAATATTAGCATATTAAATCTCATCATACTAATTTATATGTTATAGTTTTTCACTACTACAATTTTTTATATTTACGTGTCAAATAAATACTTTATGTCTATTATTATACATGGTGGAGGAATGACAGGCGCGATACTAGCGTTAATGTTATTTAAATTGACTAAAGGGGATTTAGAAATATCTTTAATAGAACAACACTCTCATTATTGTTATGATACACAATTATCTTTAAATACATATCCTCCTCATGTCATAGCATTATCACGAGGCGCTTATTATGAATTGATACGAATTAATATAGCTTCAATTTTATCTTCTTGCACTACTATTATAAAAAAAGTAGAAATTAGCGAATATAATAGATTACATGAAGTATTCATCAATGCTCAAGATCATCAATTATCAGAATTAGGTTATGTTATTGAACTAAATCTTTTTAGAAAAAAGATATTTAATTTTTTGCAAAACAAATCAAGCGTAACCATATATTGTCCCGCTACTCTAAGAAAAATTAAACGAGAAAAAAAAAAAATATAATCACCTTAGATAATGGTCATCAAATAGTTTCAAAATTAATGGTAGCAGCAGACGGTGCCTATTCAACGCTAGCTACTAACTGCGGTATGAAATGGTTTAGGTATAATTATCAACAAATTGCTGTGGTTTCTAGAATTACTACTGAAATACCTCATTTTGGAAGAGCTTTTGAAAAATTTACAGAACATGGACCATTAGCTGTGTTACCTATGTCCAATAATTTTAGTTTTTTGATTTGGTGCATATCTAATAAACAACAACAAGAAGTATCTAAATGGGACAAAAAAAAATTTTCTCAAGAATTGCAAAATATATTTGGGTGGAAATTAGGAAAAATTTTAAATATAGAAACACGATATTTTTATGATCTCTGGCTAACACGTGCTCAAAGCCACATTAGTCACAGACTGGCATTAGTTGGCAACGCAGCTCAGAATTTACATCCTATAGCTGGACAAGGATTTAATCTTGGATTACGTGATATTGTAGTTTTATCAAAAATAATTACACAAGCATTATATCAAAACATAGATATTGGAGATTATTCCGTGTTAAATAAATATCAGAAACACAGATATTTAGATCAATATAGAACTATTAAAATCACCGATGGATTAGTACGTTTATTCAGTAATCATTATTTACCATTGATTGTAGCTCGAAACGTAGGTTTATTTTTTTTTAGTTATAGTACTTTTCTGCAACGTCTTTTAGTAAATACAATATTAAATTGGAAAACCGATTAATTTTTATTTAAGTAAACAATAATGTGGAAAATTTTGATATACTTATTATAAATCAAGGAATTTCTGGTCTCGCATTAGCTTGTGGGTTAAATGATTGTTTTCGTATTGCAATCATAGAACATAGAAATCATTCAAATTTTTCTGCAACAGATCAACGGAATATTAAAGCGTCTTTAGTTAATATCACCAGCTTAAAAATACTTCAGTATTTAAAAATATGGAACCAAAACATAGCACACTTTTCTAGTTTATTATATAAATTAGAAATTCTTAAAAAGAATAATATAAAAAAAACTGTTTTTAATTCCGGTTATTTAGGATACCTTGAATTAGGATATATTATTGACGACTACTTAATATATCAAGCTCTAGTTAGTCGTGCGCGACAATTAAGAAATGTTATATTTATAGATTCACATTCACCTGATACAATAAGTTACCATGAAGATTTAGCGCTTATTACAGTAAATAATAACTATATATTCACAGCTAAATTAGTAGTAGGTGCAGATGGAATCGATTCATTAATAAGAAAAAATGCAAGTATTTCGTTAATGTTTAAAGATACAAAATATTATGGATTGACAACTACTATTTGTACTGAAAGAAGCCACAAAAACACTCTTCGTTTTATTATTCACAATAATGGCTTATTAATATTATTACCATTAAAAAATACGCATCTTTGCTCTGTTTTTTGGTTATTACCACCGAATACAGCTAAAAAGTATTTATACGTATCCAACTCTGCTCAATATGTTAATTATGATTTAATTGAAATCTGCAATATATTAGGTCCATGCATTATACATAACAATGCAAAACATAAAATTTTTATACCGAAAATGCAATATGCGCATAACTTTATAAATCACCGTTTAATACTGCTAGGAAAAGCTGCATATCTTATATCTCCTTTATTTTTTCAAAACATTAATTCAGAACTTATGGATGCAATAGTTCTATCAAATTATCTAAAGAAACTAAGAAAAAATAATAAAGATATTGGAGATTATGATTATTTAAAATATTATGAACGCAACACAAAATATAGGATAACTAAAAATCTAATAAATATCCCATATATTCATATGTTACTTCATAATAAGAATTATTTCTTAAAATACGTACAATATTTTATTTTTCATCTCATTAACACCATGCCCAATTTAAAAATACATATACTACATCATATTATGGGTTTAGATGATGTACCAAAATGGTTGCTACAAAATCATTCTGATTAAAAATATTTATATAAAATTAAAAATTATTTAAATTTATTAGAATCAATAATAGAAAAAATAAAACTGTCATGAGTTTTCATATTTGTAATTCTTAATTCTGAGAAATTTAAAATCGATCTATTGAGTACTGCTTGCAACCATACATTATTTTTTTTAATTTGAAAAGATTGCAAAATAACGCCAATATTTTTCCAATGTTGATTATTTAGTTTTAATTCTACCCAATCACCAGCTGCAGGAAATTTGTGTTTATTCTTACAATCATCAATGGATCCAATTAATCGATATAACTCTTTATTATTATTCCCACGATACTGAATACGTGCAATAGATTCTTGCCCAAGATAACAACCTTTATTAAAACTAATCCCCTGTAATACATCCATGTTAACTGCTTGAGGCACAAATAACTCACTAGTTACTAACTCAATAATCGGATAACCTGCTTCTATATCTAATAATGCCCATTGACAACTATCGTTAAATTGTATACAAAAAGAGTTTTTTTTACTCAACAAGTGATCTAATGTTGATCTGTTATTAATAATTAATAAAAAACGTTCTGTTGGAGCGCTGAAATATAGTAAAGTAATATCTTTTTCATGTACTACTGTATGGTTTTCAGTTGGAACAACCGAAAAAAACATGCTTAAATATTTTCTTGCATTAACTCCAGCAACTCCGATAAGTGTTGCGTTATAATCAGGAGTAATAGCAACATTATAAGAAACTATATATTTTTTCATTTCTACAATTTGTTTTTCACATATATTTAGACGTGCAATAAAAGCCATTTCTTGATTTTTAAGATAAAAAACATACATATTGCTAATCATTTTACCTTTTGGATTACAATATGCTGAAAACCTGTATTCAGATTTATCTAAGTTTTTAATATCGCAAGTAAATTGATTGTGTAAATATTTTATAACATCTGGTCCAGATGATCTTACTAAAACCCATTCTTCTAAAGATATAAATGTTAATGGTAAATCTTCTGAAGATACAGGATACTGCTTTGAAAAAACTATATTAGGCGACATAATATGTCTCCTTATAAATAAAAATATTAATAAATATTACACATCATAAATTATGTAATCTTATTATTTTGAAGTATATAAATATTTAATTTAATAAGATTAAACTTTTTAAAAATATTGATTATTATAATGTACAATTTATTTTATAATTAAATAATTTAATTAGTTTTTATTTTATGTAATGATTAAAATCATAAATATAAATCAATATATCATATATATATGATAATAATTAAAAATACTATTTTATTAATTAAAATATATATAGTTGTTAAAAACATTACCTAATATAAAACAAATAAAAAATATAGACATAGTCTATTTGCGTTAAGACTATATAATAAATTCACATAAATTATAATTAAAGATTAAATTAATCTTATATGATAAGATATGTCATGATGTGAATACATCTTTTTATATATGTACATCAAAATTTTTATTTAATTATATTGTATCATTCTACACGTATGTAGAATGATACAATATAGTACTCATACGCTTTAAGGAACAAAATTTTTATGATAGATATAAAACTTATTAAACAACATATTCAACTCATGTTAAATAAAATACTTAAGTTTAAGGATGATTTTTGACTATAATTCCAAAAAAAAATGTTTAAAAATAGTTAGTGCCAAATTAAAATCATCTGATGTTTGGAAAAACCCTAATATAGCAAAACTTCTCAATCAACAATCTTCTTCTTTAAAAAATTTTATTAACATTATTGATCAGCTTTATAAAAACTTAGTGGATCTAAATGATCTACTAGAATTAACAGAAGAATGTGACGACAACTTAATTTCTGAAATTCATGATCAATTAATTGCTTCAGAACGTACATTATCTCAATTGGAGATTAGTCGTATATTTATAGGAAAATATGACCATGCTAATTGCTATGTCGATATTCAATCAGGATCTGGAGGTATAGACGCACAAGATTGGGCAGGTATGTTATTACGTATGTATTTACGGTGGATGAATCATAAAGGTTTTATAACTGACATCACTGAAGAATCAACAGGAGAAATAACTGGAATAAAATCTGCTACTGTTCAAGTTATTGGGCCGTACGCATACGGCTGGTTACATACTGAATCTGGTGTACACAGACTAGTACGCAAAAGTCCTTTTGATTCCGCTAAAAAACGTCATACTTCATTTGCTTCAGTGTTTGTATACCCAGAATTAGATGATAGTATCAATATTCACATTCGCCCAGAAGATCTACGCTATGATGTTTATCGAGCATCTGGAGCAGGAGGTCAACATGTTAATCGTACAGAATCTGCAGTACGCATCACACATATACCAACAAATACCGTTACTCAATGTCAAAGTGATCGCTCGCAACATAAAAATAAAAATCAAGCAATGAAACAACTAAAAGCTAAATTATATGAACTTGAATTACAAAAAAAAAATTATGAAAAAAAAATAAGAGAAGATAATAAAGTAAATATTACTTGGGGAAATCAAATACGATCTTATATTTTAGATCATTCTAGAGTCAAAGATTTACGTACTGGTTTTGAAAAACGTAACATCAAAGCTGTTTTAGATGGAGATTTAGATGATTTTATACAAATCAGTATCAAAAAATATTCTAAGCGAGATTTATAATGCCTAAATACGTACACTCAAAACATCAACTATATCAAAAATTTAATATCGATGATGAATTAAGTATTCGTCAAAAAAAACTATCAAAGATTCGAGAAAAAGGTATAGCGTTTCCAAATGATTTTCGTCGTGATTCTACTTCTAATCAATTACATAAAAAATACAAACATACATCTAACACAGAATTAATACAATTAAACATTAAAGTAAATATAGCAGGCCGCATAATAAGTCAACGTATTATGGGAAAAGCATCTTTTATAACTTTACGAGACGTTGATGGTTGCATTCAGTTGTATATTACTGCTAATTCGTTAGCAACGAATGTATATGAAGAGCATGTAAAACAATGGGATCTAGGAGATATATTAGGAGCACACGGTACATTATTTAAAACACGTACTGGGGAACTATCAATACATTGTAAAGAAATTAGATTATTAACTAAATCATTACGTCCATTACCAGATAAATTCCATGGTTTGAATAATCAAGAAAAAAAATATCGTCAAAGATATTTGGATTTAATTATTAATGAAGACACAAGAGAAATATTTAAAATACGTTCTCTAATTATTTACGAAATACGTCAATTTATGGAAAAAAATAATTTTATGGAAGTAGAAACACCAATGATGCATACAATTGCTGGAGGGGCTATAGCCAACCCTTTTATTACACATCATAATAAATTAGGAATAGATATTTATCTACGTATTGCTCCAGAATTATATTTAAAAAAACTAGTGATAGGTGGTTTTGAGCGAATATTTGAAATAAATCGTAACTTTCGTAACGAAGGAATATCCTCATATCATAATCCTGAATTCACAATGATGGAAGTATACATGGCTTATGCCGATTACCATGATATAATTATATTAGTACAAAATTTACTACGTTCAGTAACACAGAGAGTGTTAGGTAGTAACATAGTTCATTATGGAAATTATGAATTAAACTTTAATAATCCTTTCGCTAAAATGAGTATAAAAGAAGCAATTTATTATTACCTACCAGAAACTAGATCCAAAAATTTAGACGATATATATACCGCTATTTCTATTGCGGAATCATTTGGAATTGCAATTAATAATTACTGGACATTAAATAAAATACACATGGTTATTTTTGAAGAGATAATAGAAAAAAAAATAATTCAACCAACCTGTATTACTTCTTATCCAATAGAAATATCTCCATTAGCACGTCGTAACGATAATGATCCAAAACTTGCTGACCGTTTTGAACTCTTCATTGCTGGCAAAGAAATAGGAAATGGTTTTTCAGAGTTAAATGATCCAGAAGATCAAAAAGAACGTTTTTTAAAACAAGCAAAAGAAAAAAAAGATAACAAAAATAATAACATTCACACAAATTATGATGAAGATTATTTAATTGCGTTAGAATACGGATTACCCCCTACAGCAGGTATTGGAATAGGCATCGATCGTTTGATAATGTTATTAACCGATAAACATACTATTCGTGATGTAATTTTGTTTCCTACACTTCGTCCAAAATAAAATCTTTATACTGTCTAATATATAACTAAAAATTATTATAATACTACACAATATATTTAGGGTTTAATATTTATTAAAAACAAAATAATATTAATTAAATTTTAATAATACAGATCTATATTCTGATTACGTTTAACTATATTCAGTGATAAAATTTTAAAATATTTCGATACTAAATCATATCTTAATAAAATTATAAATATAACATGACACATAATATCTTTACTCAAATGAATATCCTTAATCATAAAGACTTAATAAAATTACATCAAAAATATAAAGGCCCAGTATGGGTATATGATGCATCGGTCATAATTAATCGTATTACACAATTAAAACAATTTGATATTATACGATTCGCTCAAAAATCTTGTTCTAATATTCATATTCTACGATTAATGCACAGCCATGGAGTTAAAGTAGATGCTGTTTCTTTAGGAGAAATCGAGCGAGCATTACTAGCTGGTTTTAATACAGGAAAACAAAATGACGAAATAGTTTTCACTGCTGATATTTTAGAAAAAGAAACATTGTTTAGAATATTAGAATTGAATATCACTGTTAATGCAGGATCGATAGATATGCTAACACAATTGGGAGCTTGTTCTCCTGGACATAAAATATGGTTGCGTATTAACCCTGGATTTGGACATGGACACAATCAAAAAACTAATACTGGAGGAGAAAATAGCAAACATGGTATTTGGCATGAGGATATATTAACAGCTCTCTCCTATGTCTATCATTACAATCTACAGTTAATTGGGCTTCACATGCACATTGGTTCTGGAGTGCATTATAGTCACTTATCTAAAGTATGTAATGCCATGGCCCAACAAATATTGAAATACAAAACAGACATACAGCTTATTTCTGCTGGAGGAGGATTAACAATACCGTATCAACATAATGATACGGTATTGAATGTAAACCATTATTTTCATTTATGGGATGATACAAGAAAACGCATTAGCCAACATCTAGGACACGCGGTAAAATTAGAAATAGAACCTGGTCGCTTTCTTGTTGCTGAGTCAGGAATATTAATTACACAAATTAGAGCAGTAAAAGAAATGGGGCGTCGTCATTTTATATTAATAGATGCAGGATATAATGATCTAATGCGTCCAGTAATGTACGGTAGTTATCATCGTATTTCATTAATACCTGGAGATTATCGAAATATTACTTTAGAAGCATTACGTGATACTGTTGTTGGAGGTCCATTATGTGAATCTGGAGATATTTTTACACAAAACATGAACGGAACAATATTAACACGTAAATTACCGTATTCAGCAAAAGTAGGGGATTATTTAATATTTCACGACACCGGGGCATACGGTGCTTCAATGTCTTCCAATTATAATACCCGCCCATTATTACCAGAAGTTCTATTTGAAAATGGACAAATGCGCCAAATTCGTCGAAAGCAAAAATTAGAAGATTTATTGATGTTAGAAATAACAGAATAATTTTATGTAAAAAGTCTTTTAATTATTAGATAATGTTATTATGTATTAATCAATACAATATCATGCAAAATTTTTAATATACTTAATTTAATAATTGCATCTTTTAAAACTTCAATTTAATGAAACTAACATTTCACTAATTTTATTTTCATTATATTTAACAATAATTCTTTAGTACATATTTTTAAATAAAAATAATAAACTGTAAAATACAGTATATATATATTTCACATATTTCTGCGTTTTCTTGTTGAAATAACCATTAATTACTGTCATTAATAATTTTTATAAAATGTATCATCTACACATTTTATTAAATTTTTAATAATATTTATTATCTAAATAACAAATCTAATTCAATAATTATAAATTTTTTAATTAAATATTTTATAAAAATCATTAATTAATTAAGCATATAAAACTATATTCAAAATTCTTGAATTAAACTTAATTAAAAGATAGCATATAATATGTATATTTATTTATATACTGATGGTATCAGTATATAAATAAATATACATAGTCATGATACACTTTAATAAAAATTAATGATATCCGTCTTATTTTATATGACGTAATCACACATTTTCATAATATCTACTAAATTGATAAAATATTTCAATAAAACTAAGGAAATCTAGTGATTGACAGTAATGGTTATCGATTAAATGTCGGAATTGTGCTATGTAATACTCATGAGCAGGTATTATGGGCTCGAAGATGTAACCAACATTATTGTTGGCAATTTCCTCAAGGTGGAATTAATGTCGGCGAAACTCCAGAACAAGCAATGTACAGAGAACTATTTGAAGAAATAGGATTAAATTATCAAGATGTATGCATTTTGTCTTCTACACAATATTGGATACGTTACGAATTACCTAAACAATTAATCCGCTGGAAAATTAGACCAATTTGTTTTGGACAAAAACAAAAATGGTTTTTATTAAAGCTTTTATCTCAGGATACGAGAATCAACATAAAAAATAATAGAGATTACACATTTGATAGTTGGCAATGGGTCAGCTTGTGGTATCCTATACGCCGTGTTGTATTTTTTAAAAGAAATGTATATAGAAAAGTAATGCAAGAATTTGTTAATAGGATAATATCCTAAAATTAGATTATCATATATTCTAAAAAATAAAATACCATAGAGTATATTTAATAAAAAATGAAATGAAATTTTCATTAAAACACATGTGAATATTCATTACAAATTAAATTTTTATTGATTTTATATTATTCCAATATTGTGGTTAAAAACCGAATCTAATAATAAACATCTCAGAACATTATATATCATCAAATATGCCATATTTCTATTATCACACATGTAATCCAGTAATTTTTAAAATAGGACCTATTTCATTACATTGGTACGGCATGATGTATGGGTTAGGTTTTATTTATGCTATGTGCTCATTATTATATCGTGCACGGCATTCTAATAATATTTCATGGACTGATAAAGACATAGAACATTTATTATGTTTATGCTTTTTAGGTGTTGTGCTGGGCGGACGCATTGGATATGTATTATTTTATCAATGGTCTTTTTTTACTCAAAATTTACTGTGGATTTTTAATATATGGGAAGGAGGTATGTCTTTTCATGGTGGTTTAATAGGAGTGATTATATCAATCATATGGTTTTCTTATAGAAAAAATTTAACTTTTTTCCAAGTATCAGACTTTATAATTCCAGTAATACCATTTGGCCTAGGCCTAGGTAGATTGGGAAATTTTATTAATGGAGAATTATGGGGCCGAATAGCTGTTGATACTCCTTGGGCTATGTTATTTCCTAATTCTATATATCAAGATTTACTAATACTACCAGATCATCCTAAATGGCAATTACTATTTGATAGATATGGCGCGCTTCCTCGCCATCCATCTCAATTATATGAGATGTTTTTAGAAGGAATAATCTTGTTTTTTATCATAAAAAAATTTACGTGTAAACCACGTCCTGTAGGTAGCGTATCTGGATTATTTCTTATTTTTTATGGTTTGTTTCGTATTATAACGGAGTTTTTTCGTCAACCTGATAGTCATTTAGGATTAATTTACAACATAGCCACTATGGGTCAAATCTTATCACTTCCTATGATCATATCTGGAACAATTATAATCTATATTTCTTATAAAAACTATCGAATATAATCAAAAAATTATAATAAATAAAACTAAAAATTATATGTTAAAAAAATATATATTTATAACATATATCTTCTTTACTTTAATAAAGTTATAAAATAATGTTGACTATTTATCATTCTAATCAAGCAAATTTATTCAAAAAACTATTAATTAGCATCATGTCGAATAAATTATTATCTAATCCAATGCAATCTGAGATAATATTAACAGAAAATAGTATTATAGATCAATGGATACAAATAGAATTAGCCAACCACTTTGGTATCGTATGCAATATCACATTTATGACTTTAACATCTTTTATACAGAATATTGTTAATAACATAAAACCTAATGATTCCATGGTAAAGAATTTTTCTCGTTCTATTATGTATTGGAAATTTATGAAAATATTATCTCAAACACAAATTAAAAAAAATTGCCCTATTATAGAAAAATATCTGAATCATGATGTAAATCAACAAAAAATCAGTCAATTTTCTGAGCAACTTGTTAATCTATTTACCCAATATTTGATATATCGTCCTGATTGGTTAAATAGTTGGCAATCTCATAAAATAATAGATTATTTAGATAATACACATCAAATTTGGCAATCAGAAATATGGCGTTGTTTCCTGGAAAATACACAATGTAATCAGAATCAGCAAAAACCAAACAATAATATTAATCCTTTACAACGCTGTATCTATTTTCTTAAAAATTTAAAAAAAATAAATTGGAATCTACCAAGTAGAATATTTATTTTTGGAGTAACATCTATACCTCCTATATATTGTAAAATTTTAAAATTTTTAAGTTACCATATTGATATTTATTTATGGTTTATAAATCCTTATGATCATAATCCTGATAATATGTCTGATCAAAATTCATATATCACAACACAACAAGTCAGCCAATTATATAGCAATCATGCCTTATATTCATCTTCGTCTATTTTTACTCATATTCATAACTGCGACAATAATACTAATGTACATCATCCTTTATTAAATTCATGGAGCAATACTGCTCGTAATACTTTATTTCTATTTACTCAATTCACAGATAAAATTGAACTAAAATCATTTATCATTCCTAAAAAAGACTCTGTACTTCACATTATACAAAAAGATATCTTAGAATTTCATAATTACAGAAAAAATATACAAACTTACAACAATATTCCAACATCAAAACCCCGTCAACGATATATTTTAATGCCAACAGATCAATCAATTACCTGTCATATTTGCCATAGTATTCAACGTGAAATAGAAGTGTTACATAACAATTTACTGTTAATGATTACAAATAATCCATTATTGACTCCAGGAGATATCATAGTCATGGCTTCTGATATACATCGTTATGAACCAGCCATTCAAACTGTATTCAATAATATGCAAGGTCGACACTTACCATTTAATATTGCAGATAAGCATAAAAAAAATACGCATCCAATTATATCAACTTTTCTAAATATACTTAACATATCATCTAGTAGATTTACCTCTGAAGAAATTTTGTCATTTTTAACAGTACCATCTATCGCTTCTCGATTTAATATGGATAAAGAAAAAATTGAATTATTAAGCCAATGGATAATTAAATCTGGTATTAGGTGGGGTCTTGATGATGTCACCATGCATAACTTTAATTTTCCCATTACTAATCAAAATACTTGGAATTTTGGATTAACTCGAATGTTATTAGGTTATGCTGTAAAAAACCAAAATAAAATATGGGAGAAAATTCTCCCATACGATGATACAACAATTAGAGAACATCCTAATATTATTGGTCAATTAGGAGAATTTTTAAAAACATTAAAAAAATGGAGAGATCGATTGAATCACTCTTATACACTAAAAAAATGGATATTTTATTTTAAAGAAATAATTGATGATTTTTTTTGTTACGATCATCTAGATTCAAAAGATAATAAAATTTTATTTTTATTAAAAGATTGCTGCAGAAATATATTAGAATCAGGTATACAAGCAGAATATACCCAAACTATCAATATAACAGCTTTACGAGAAAAATTATATTATAAATTACATCAAAATAAAATAATACATCGATTTATACCAAATGTAATTAATTTTTGTGATATTACTCCAGCCTTTTGTATTCCTTGTAAAGTAGTATGTTTTTTAGGTATGAATGATAATTCATTTCCCCGTAATACAATTCTTCCAGACTTTAACTTAATAGCTAAAAATCCACGAAAAAACGATAATAACATATACGAAAAAGATTGTTATTCATTTTTACTAGCATTTTTAATAGCTCAAGAACAAATATATATTAGCTTCATTGAACACTCAATTTATGACAATACCATAAATTATCCTTCTACGTTAATTAACGAACTTTTTGAATATATTGCTTTAAATTTTTATTTAAAAGAATTTAAAAATATAGAAATAGATATTAACATAAAATATATACGTCAACGCTTATGTCAATGGCATAATCCATTTCCTTTTTCTCCCGAAAATTTCAATCCTAACAGTAAAAAACAGAGTTTTGCCAAAGAATGGCTGCCCACACTAAATATTAATACCCCTAACTCTTTAGCGATCTGCCCAAATTTTAATACTTCACTTCCCCATTGCGCCATAAAAAAAATAATATTTCAAGACTTATATAATTTTTATCGTCATCCAGTACGTATGTGGTTTCAAAAACGTTTAAACGTGTATTTTGATCAAAATACATTAAAATTACTAAATGATGAACCTTTCTCTGTAGATGGATTAAATCGATACGAACTAAATACAAAATTAACCAATTACTTAATTTATGATAAAAATATTGATGAATTATATTCTAGTACATGTGCTTCCGGAATTCTACCTCACGGCGCATTTGGAGAGCTATTCTGGATGAAACAACACTCGAAAATGAAAGTATTAGCAAATCAAATAAAAGAACACCATTGTATTGAAAAACATAACTTAGATATTTCTTTAGTATTTGATACAATTGAACTAGTTGGACAATTAACTACAGTTCAAAAAAATGGATTAATGCGTTGGAAAGCTCAATATCTTTCTATGAAAGACATATTATTATTATGGTTAGAACACATCACATATTGTGCTATGGGTGGAAAAGGAGATAGTAGACTATTTGGTGTTGGTGATGTATGGCATTTTCCTAATTTCTCAAAACTGCATGCAAAAAAGTTACTGATAATTTTAATATTAGGTTACTGTACTGGAGTAAACACACCAGTACTATTATTATATCGGTCTGGGGGAGCTTGGATAAATCATGTATTTGACTGGAATACTAGAAAAATATCTTCAAACCCTTCTTGTCAAAAAGAAGCGCATGAAAAATTAATACAAATGTGGAAAGGTACTAAATATTCCCCGTTTAGAGAGAGCCAAGACCCTTATTTACGTAAAATTATTCCATTTGACTTAAGTGAAGAATATATTTCTAAAATTACTACAACTGCAGAACATTACTTTTTCAATTTTATGAAACATAGAATAATATGATAACTCAAAATATGTGATGTACCAAGAGAAACATGCTTAAAAAATCCTAAATTACTAAACATTAGATGGGTATGTTTAACCATATAGTAAACTCTCTATAAACAAAAACAAAAATTTTAATTTATTGAATCATATAATATTACGTGTTCTTTTATTCTATCGTATAATCCACTATAACGTTTTGTGACAAGATTAATGCTGCGCATAATTACATGATCTGTTGCATATAAAAAAAGACATTGACGAGATCTAGTAACAGCAGTATACAGTAACTCTCGTGTTAATATTGGCATGTGTTTATTAGGTAATATTATTGCAATATATTTAAACTCAGACCCTTGTGATTTATGTATAGTCATAGAAAAACATGTTTCATATTCCGGTAATTGATATAACTGCACAACTTTTATTCTATTTTCCGGTAAAATAAAATATGCAGATAATTTATTCTGATCATTTAGTAACAATACTCCAACATCTCCATTACATAATCCTAAAGATGGTTTATTACGTAATATAATAATAGGTCTACCTATATAGTTACCAGAATTATCTAATTTAATTAATCCTTTTTCACTTAATATTTTCTCAATACAATAATTAATTCTTATTACACCAAATGGACCATCACGTAATGCACATAATATTCGATAACGATTAAAAGATTCTAAAATATTTATTTTAGACATTTTAGTATGTTGTAATTTTTGTAAATAGTTAGAATATTCCATTGCGCAATTAACAATCATATTCATATAACTTTCTTTTCTTGTAATATAGATATAATATAGATCCTTATATATGTTTGAAGTCAATAATGATAAAACACGAGTATAATCCCCCAAATTTATAGCATCAGCCAATTTACTAATTCCTGATCGTGCACTAAATCGATAATTTTTCCTCAGTATACACATACCATCAATAATACTGTTATAATTATAATGTGTAGGTGATTCAGAGTAAGATACAATAGGAAATTCATAACCTGTAAGCTCTATAATTTCTTGATAACGTTTATAAGAATATTGAAAACTAGCAAACTGACATATATCTTTAAATACAGATCCAGGCTCTACTGGATATAATTGATATTGATCACCAAAAAAAATAACTCTTGTTTGGGGTGAAAGTATCAAAAATAACTGAGCAAACATAGACAAGCTTACCATAGAAGCTTCATCAATGACCAAAAGATCTAAGTTCATAAGATTTAAACAATCATATTGAATATTTTTCTTATATAATTGTGTTCCTAATAAACTATGTAAAGTAGTAGCTTTCTCCGGTAAATTATGTAAACAAGTTTTATCTAATTGTGAAATATTATTTATATTTATTTTAAAATATTCAGTTAAAAGTGCTGCCGCTTTTCCTGTTGGAGCAATCATTTTTATTTTTAGGTCATTACGATTATTACTACATAACAATAACGCCGCTATTATTTTAGCTATAATAGATGTTTTTCCAGTACCAGGTCCTCCAGAAATTAACACTCTTTGATGTGTTATTCCAATAGCAGTAGCTATTTTATGCCAGTCAATTTCTGTATAAATTATAGGAAATAATTGATTTAACACAGAAATTATTTTTTCTTTTTGCAAAATATTTGACTGACATTTATAATTAAAAAATTGCGCAACTATGCATTCATCTTTCCACATGTGGTATAAATATAAACGCTTATTTTCCAATACTAACGGTGTAACTTTCGACCCATCGCTCACTGCAGAACAAGAAAATAATAATTCCTGCCAAGCATCTATTGATAATTTTCCTAATTTTTTATATATCACATGGACTAATTCAGGATGATTTCCTTGAAATAATCTATCGAAAGTAATTAAATGCAAAGGTAAACAAACATGGCCAAATCTAACATGTGCACTTAATGTCGCGCTAGCTAATATTAAGGCTTCTTTTATATTATACTTATTATTATCAGAAAAAGGCAAAGTTAACACATCAGCAAATTGCACATCTAATGTATTCCACAACTCTAATTTTAAAGCTCTTTTAATAATATCTTTCATGCACAAAAATCATAAAATTTATCTTATTATAGTTAATCATATTACATTGTTACATTAATTATCAAAAAAATTATGCGCTTTTAATCAAAAACGGACAATTATTAATTTTCAATTTTATATCAATAATCTATATGCCTTTACAGTCCAATGACTTATTATACATAATTATATTGCATATACATTATTTTCACCCTTAAAATGAATAAATGTGCTAATCTTTATAAAATTTTATATCGCATTCAATTTATTTATATAAATATATACTTTTATAGTTTTTTATAAAAAATTAAGTATTATGTACGTAACGCTATTTTTATTATCCTCTAGAAAACAAATCATCTAATTTACTAATAAATATCGATAGTGGACGGGTAAAATAAATACCATTACTAAATGGTGTTCCATCCATTCCTCGTATAAATAAATAATACACTCCTCCAAAGTCTTTTTCATAGTCATAAGATATAAGTTTATTACGTAAGAATCGATGCAACGCTAAAGTATAAAGTTGATATTGCAATTCATAACGACATTTAATCATTTCTTGTTCTATTTTAGAACAGACGTAAGAATTATTATTTATTCCTAACCAATTAGTTTTGTAATCCAACAAATAATATCGATGATTCCAATAAAAAATTAAATCAATAAAACCTTGTAACATTCCTGTTAGTCCTAAAAAATCAAGCGATTCGGATCTGCGTGATAAAGGATCATAATATTTACATAAACAATCTAATTCTTGTGGTGTCAAATATGTATTGATTGGTAAATAAAATTTAAACTCAGTTTTCTTATTTTCATCAATTATCTGTGAAAGAGTTAAATTTTCATTATCAAGAGGGGTATTAAGTATTATATATATCCACTCTCGAATGAGATATTTCCAAATAGGATCAATATTATATCTTTCCATATGTATGCGTAACCATTTCATATCCAAAAATTTTTTAAAATCTAAAATTTCAAAAATGCTATGAAAAAACCTCCCGCACACTTTCCCTTTAGGGAAAGTGTGCGGGGTTAATAAAATATCATTTTTTTGAAATTGAGTATCTTTATTAGTACCTAATTGTTTCTGATAATCTAAATATGTTTCAACAGCAGAATTTTTCAATGCGCTAAAACTTGTCATACTCCATGGAGTGTAATTTGAAGATACTTTCCATTTTTTTGCAGATAAAAATTGATTAGATATAATAGATGGTACATAAGCACACGTTTTTTGAAAATGTGGAATAACACGAAAAGAAATATCACCATTTGAACAAACACTTAACCTTTTTAAATTTTTCTTTAATGTTTCTACATTGCCAGAGGTTTTTTTTTGAATTAAATATCCCAAAGCGCTATGATGTAAATCATTAATATTAGATTTCTTTTTATATCTGCGTATTACTGAACCAATACCTATAGAGCAATGATAAATGCTGCGAGTCATTGCTACATATAATAATCTTAAATCTTCTGACAAACGCTCTTCATCTGCCAATATTGAATTTAATCCCGATACGTTAAAATCTAAATAAGATTCATATGATTTCCTATCATGGAAAAGGTTGTTTTTTTTATAATTGAAGTCTGCAGCAAACGGTAAAAATATTAATGGAAATTCTAATCCTTTAGATTTATGTATTGTACTAATTTTTATTGATTGATAATTATTACCCAATCGTAAGGTTTGGTCAGATACTCTCTTATTTTTTGGTTGTGTTGTTTTTAATATTAACCATTCTATAAGCGCATATTCATCTTGTAATTGTATTGAAACATTTTGCAATAACTCACCTAAATGTAAAATATTTACCAAACTAATTTCACCTCTTTGTATAGATAATAATTTCTCTGGTACTTTATAGAAAAAAATTATTTTCTGTATCATTAGGTACACGCCTTGTTTTTTCCAAATCGAATAATATTCAACAAATTCTTCAAGTATTTGTTCCCATTTAGATTCATTATTATTAATTTTTTCAATTTCAGTTGCATTTAACCCAAAAAAAACAGTTGTTAAAGCAGTGCAAATTATATGCCTCTTTGGAAATAGGATTGCTCTTAACAATAATAATAATTCATAAGATTCTATTGTTTCAAAAATACTTTTAGGATCAGATAAAAATACTGTTGATATATTTACTTGCGATAAAGCAGCACGAATAAGCGATGCTTCTTCGTGACTTCGTACTAATACAGCTATGTCTGATATTTTTAATTTTCTTTTATGTTTTTCGTCTTCTAACCAAGCCGTCCCATTATGTATTTCGTGCAATAAATTACATAAAACAACAGCGCATTCCCTTGCCATTGCTTGTTTATAGTCATCTATTGTAATTAGATTATCAGGATGCACCCAAAAACACATAGATGTTTGTAATTGATTGTTCAACACAAATCGATACATACTATTTTTACTAGCTGCTACCGAAGGAATAAAAGGAATATCTTCAAAAACAAATGGATTAGGTATAAATTGAAATAATTTATTAACAGCATTAACTATACCTGATGAAGAACGCCAATTAATATTAAGATTATATTTATTGTATACTGTTCGACGTATTTTCATATATGCAAATATATCTGCTCCACGAAAAGCATAAATTGATTGCTTGGGATCTCCTATTAAAATAAGACCATTTTCTGAATAATTATTATACAATATATAAAATATCTTAAATTGTTGCTGATCTGTATCTTGAAATTCATCAATAATTGCTACTGGATAACTTGCACGTATTATACATGCTAATTTATTTTCTTTATCTTTAATTAAACTAGTAACTAAAACATTAATAAGATCGTTAAAAGTGATGTCTGATCTTAAATTTTGAGTATCATTTAGATTATTACGCACTTCATTTATTGCGATATTAAATATTAATGCTTTAAATAAAGATAACTGCTTATACAATTTTTCTATAGTATGAAACAAAAAATATACATGACTAAATCTATGATCATTATGTACTTTTAACTCTGTTTCCCTAAAACGTTTTAACTCATTAGGTATAATGTGATTAATTGTTAGTTGTTCAGCCCATTGATTAATTATACTTATCCAACGCATTAAATTTTTTTTGTTGTATACTCTACGATTAATATTATAGGCATTAATAACAACAATTATACTACTTTCATTTTCACGCCATTTCTTTTTAACACTATTAATATAAATTAAAATCTGTTCATAATAAGTTATAATATTTTTTTTTTCTTCATACTCATCATAGTCATAAAAATTAGGTCTAGATCCATAAATATAAGGAAAAATATCATTTAAAAGAGCATTTGGATCATTCCAATATTCTTTAATTAAGCTTACTATATTTAATGGAAGCACATAAAAATTCTGTCTCCAAAAATCAGTGCATACCTGTTGATATAATGTAGTTTCATTATCAATAATATTTGTATTAAACAACATATTTAATTCAATTGTATTACGATTTAGAATGTTTTGACAAAAACTATGAATGGTGAATATAGATGCTTGATTAATTCTTTTTTCTGCTTCAGATAATTGATTTATAGCTAAACTCATATTACATATTTTCGATAACAATTTAGAAAATAAAAAATTGCTACTACATCCACGTATACAATCTAATCGAAATTGACGAATATTTTCTCTTATTCGATAACGTAATTCTTGTACTGCAGATTGAGTAAAAGTGACTACGAGAATTTCTTTTACTGTTAAAGGACGAGAAAAATCTGATTTGCTCCCCAAACATAATAATAACCTAAGATAAATTATTATCAGTGTATATGTTTTACCAGTTCCTGCTGAAGCTTCAATTAAATGCATTCCATACAAAGGCAATTCTAAAACATTTAAGTTATACATAATCTATAATCTCATCATGCTTAAATGCAACCAAAGCTATTTAATATGATTAAAAACTGTATTGTTATAGTATTTACCTAAAATAATATAAATAATTGGCACAAAAATGACACTAGAAATATTATCTACTTATTTCATAAGTAGATAATATTTATTAAGGATAAGAATAATATTTTTTAAAAATCATTTATGAAATTAGTTATCAATCAATTTTTATATATAAATAAAAAAATAAAACTAAAATTTAATCTAAATAGAAAATATAAACAATAACCACAATACAAAATCTTAAATAAATAAAAATTATTTTATTAATATATATCGCGCAGCAACTCATTGATCTTGGTTTTATCTTTAGTTTTAGAATCTACTGTTTTTACGATTACTGCGCAATAAGTATTAACACTACCATCTTTAGACGGTAGACTTCCAGGAACTACAACTGAACCAGATGGAACACGTCCATAGTATATATTTCCACTATCTCGATCATATATTTTAGTGCTTTGTCCTATAAATACTCCCATAGAAATTACAGCCCCTTTTTCAACAATCACGCCTTCGACAATTTCAGAACGAGACCCAATAAAACAATTATCCTCAATAATAGTTGGATTAGTTTGAATTGGCTCTAAAACTCCTCCAATACCAACACCTCCAGATAAATGGACGTATTTCCCAATCTGTGCACAAGACCCAACTGTAGCCCAAGTATCAATCATAGTGCCCGTATCAACATAAGCACCAATATTAATATAAGAAGGCATAATTACTATATTATCAGCAATATAAGCTCCATAACGTACTGTAGCTGGTGGAATTACCCGCAATTTTTTATTTTGAAAACGTGCTGCAGACCATCCAGAAAATTTTATAGAAAACTTATCAAAAAAACGACCATCACCCCAAGTTATTAATTTATTATCTAAAATGTAAAATGACAGGAGAATTGCCTTTTTTAGCCATTGATAAGTAACCCACCTATCATTAATTTTTTCTGATATACGCAATTTGCCACTATCTAATCCATCTATAGTTTCATAGATAGCATCTCTAACAATACAATCAATATCACTTTTTGAAATATGTTCTTTTTTATCAAAAACGCTTTCTATTATTTTTTGTAACTGATTCATATATTTTGCGTCCATGACATATAATGTATTTAAAATCTTATTTTTTAATTAAATTTTAAAAATAATTGCTTTGTTTATTTATATAATATACCGTGAATTTACACTCAACATATCTACAATTTTAGTCACATCCTATATCAAAAAATCTTTCCATATTTCATAAGTAGACCCATAACTTTAATTTATAACCTTATCACATTATTATTTATATGTATTAAACAACGTACATCATTAATAAATTTATTCAACGATACACACATATAAATTTCTGCATATATATCTGTAATATTGCACTTATTCCAATTAATCTATTCATTATAATTTATAATATATTTATTTAAAAATCTTCAACACAAAATATATACTACTAATTACTATGACTAATAGTAAATGGGAAAGATTCATCAGAACGTAACGTTAAAACTTCACATCCATTTTCTGTAATAACAATAGTATGTTCATATTGTGCAGACAAATTATGATCTCGTGTTTTTACTGTCCATCCATCATTTTCAGTATAAATATGACGACTCCCCGCGTTTACCATAGGTTCTATTGTTAACGTCATTCCAGATTGTAATATAACACCTTTATCGTCAGTATCATAATGTAATACATGAGGATCCTCATGGAAAAATTTTCCAATCCCATGTCCACAATATTCTCTTACTATTGAAAAATTTTGATTCTCCACAAATCTTTGAATAGTTTGACCTACTTTTTTCAAACGTATTCCTGGTTTAATCATGTGAATTGCTAAATAAAGACTTTTTTGAGTAACTTGACATAAATCATATCCCAACTTTGTTGATTGACCAACGATAAACATTTTAGAAGTATCAGCATACAAGCCATCTTTAATTACTGTAATATCAATATTTATAATATCGCCTTCTTTCAATTTATGTAAATCATTTGGAATTCCATGACATACTACATCATTAACTGAAGTACAAATAGATTTAGGAAATCCATGATAACCAAGAGGAGCAGAAATAGCATGTTGTATTTTCGTAATATAATGATGACAAATTGTATCTAATTTTCCAGTACTAATTCCAGGTTGAATATAGGGCTCAATCATTTCTAATACTTCTGCGGCTAATTTTCCGGCAATCCTCATTTTTTCTACATCTTCAGATGTTTTAATAATAATCGTCATAATATACAACTACAAACTTAATACTGATGAATACGAAACATCCTAACATTTCTACTATATGATAAAACATACAAGATAATTTTCCGAATGAAAATAAATTACATTAAATTCAACCTCTTGTTTATAACTATTAGTAGTAAATAAGTATATTTTATTGCAAAATATCTATTAATTATTTCCCTGTTTATTCTATTGTAAAAAACTATTCTTTATTCTTGACTTATTAAGTTCATTATAACATATACAATACAATCTATCTATGTTTAGATACGAACAATCATAAATATTATAGACAATATATTTAACAATCAACCGAGGTGTATAATAATGGAAAAACTTTCTATACGTGACATGCTTCAAGCCGGTGTTCATTTTGGTCACCAAACTCGTTATTGGAACCCTAAAATGAAACCTTTTATTTTTGGTGTTCGTAATAAAATACATATTATTAATTTAGAAACAACTATATTAATGTTTAAACAAGCTTTAGTTGAATTAAATAAAATTGCTTCATTAAAGGGAAAAATTTTATTTGTAGGCACCAAACGTGCAGCCAGTGAAGCTATTAAAAAAACAGCACTTGCCTGTAATCAATTTTTTGTCAATCATCGCTGGTTAGGAGGAATGTTAACCAATTGGAAAACAGTACGCCAATCTATAAAACGTCTAAAAGACTTAGAAATTCAATCTCAAGATGGTACTTTTAAAAAATTAACCAAAAAAGAAGCATTAATATTAAATCGCGAGCTTATTAATTTAGAAAATAGTTTGGGAGGTATTAAAAACATGGGTGGGTTACCAGATGCAATTTTTGCTGTTGGTGCAACACATGAACATATTGCTATAAAAGAAGCAAATAGTTTAGGAATTCCAGTCTTTGCAATCGTTGATACAAATTCTAATCCAGATGAAATAGACTTTATTATTCCAGGTAACGATGATGCCATACGTGCGATTAATCTATATTTAGATATAATATCCAATGTAATACATATAAATTGCGCTCAATAATTAATAATAATAGCTACACGCAAATTATATTGATCATAAAACGTGTAGAATCATATATACTCTAATATGGCGATATTACTATGGAAAAAAAAATAATTAAAATTAATAATGACTTAATTAAAGAATTACGTAAACGTACTAGCATTGGTGTTGTAGAATGTAAACAGGCTTTAATTAAAGCCAATGGAAATATTGAATTAGCCATAGACAATATGAGAAAATCTGGCCTAAAAACTGCTTCTAAAAAATCTGGACGCACAACATCATCAGGCTTAATCGCAGTAGAAACTACATCCAATAGACAATATGGTGTTATGATAGAAATAAATTGTGAAACTGATTTTGTAGCCAAAGATACTACTTTTCAAGAATTCGCTGAAACTGTTAAAATTACAGCATTAAATGAAAAAATTAACAATATTGATATATTAAAAACTAGATTTGAAGAAAAACGTTCCAATATAATTTCAAAAGTTGGAGAAAATATAAATATTCGTAGGATTATTGTATTAACAGGTAATTTTTTAGGATGTTATGTACATGGCTCTAAAATTGGGGTAATAGTAAATGTTAGTGGCGATGTGACTGCTGATTTAGTTAAACATATTGCTATGCATATCGCAGCTAAAAACCCAAAATACATTAATGTAGATGATATCCCAAAAGATATAATGATTCATGAATACCATATTCAAATGGATATTGCCATAAAATCTGGAAAATCATATAAAATTGCAGAAAAAATAACTGAAGGACGTATGAATAAATTTTTAAATGACATTGTTTTAATAAAACAAGACTTCATAATGGATATAAACAAAACGATTGAACAATTATTAACCGAGTATCATATCAAAATTAATAATTTTGCTCGTTTTGAATTAGGTGAAAATATGTAAATTAATATTTAATAATTATCAATATAAAACATTTAATTACTTAAATATAGCAGATTATCATTAATTTTTTGAAGCAAATATATTCAATATTTTGAGAATAGAAATTATATTAATTACATTAATTAATCAGAATAATTATTGACATACATATTTTACTTTAATAACTTAACTAAGTTAGCGCCTGCTTCTATTTATACCATTTTTTGTGAGGAATATAATTAATGGTAACTCACACAAAACCAATTTATCGGCGTATCGTGCTTAAAATGAGCGGAGAAGCTCTACAAGGTGCCGAAGGTTTTGGAATAGATACCACTGTGTTAAATCGGATGGTTATAGAAGTTAAAGAACTGGTGAGCATAGGTGTTCAAATTGGTATCGTTATGGGAGGAGGTAATCTATTTCGTGGCACTAGATTAGCAAAGTCTGGTATGAATCGAATAGTCGGAGACCATATTGGGATGTTAGCAACTATAATGAATGGGTTAGCTATGAGGAGCGCATTACATCGCGCTTATGTTCATTCCCATTTAATGTCAGCTATTCCACTAAGTGGAGTGTGTGATCATTATAATTGGGTAAAAGCGATTAATCTGCTCTCTAATAATTGGGTAGTAATTTTTGCTGCTGGCACTGGCAATCCCTTGTTTACTACTGATTCTGCAGCCTGTTTACGCGGTATTGAAGTTAAAGCAGATGTAGTACTTAAAGCAACTAAAGTAGATGGAGTATTTTCCACTGATCCAATTCAACATCCTGATGCTACATTATATGAACAATTAAGTTATCGAGATGTATTAGAGCGTGAGCTAAAAGTTATGGATTTAACTGCATTTACATTAGCACGAGAACATAACTTGCCAATACGTATATTTAATATCAATAAACTTGGAGCATTAAAAAGAATAATAATGGGATATAAAGAAGGAACTTTAATAACCAAATAATTTAAAAAATTTACTAAAATTAAATATAAAATTTACATAAATCCACTTTTTAATATAAAAATATAAACTAGAGATATATGATGTGATGAATACAATTAGTAACATTCAAACAAATTCAGAAACAGATATGGAAAAATGCATCAAAAACTTTAAAGTAAACATAAATAACATTCATATAGGTCGTATTTCTCCAAATATGTTAAATAATATCCGAATAGATTATTATGGAACACCAACTCCATTATCTCAATTAGCAAATACTATAGCAAAAAACTCGCGTACATTAGCTATTACTGTTTTTGATCAGAAAATAATTAAATCAATAGAAAAAGCTATTTTCATGTCTAATTTAGGACTAATTCCTGTTTCTAATGGTAATATTATTCAAGTTACATTACCTTCATTAACTGAAGAACGTCGTCATACTTTAATAAAAATGGTACGAACTGAATCAGAAAAAAGTAAAATATCTATAAGAAATATACGTCGTATTGCTAATGATAAAATAAAAATTTTGATTAAAAAAAAAGAGATTAATGAAGATGAAGAACACGATTTTCAAAAAAAAATTCAAAAATTAACTAATATTTGGATTAAAAAAATTGATATTATCTCAATAGAAAAAGAATCAGAATTAATGAAATTTTAAATATTAGATTATAAGCTATATACAACCCTATATATGTAAACAACGAGCATAATTTTTTAATTTATATACTCTCTATAAACACCATGGCTTACACATATGCAATCTTTAACAATTCTAGGTAGTACCGGATCTATTGGAAAGGCCACCCTTTCCGTAATACAACAACATCCCGATAAGTTTTCCGTATACGCATTGATAGCTAAAAATAATGTTCCTGTAATGACGGAACAGTGTATGATGACGAAACCTAAATTTGCATGTATGATATGTGAAGATGCTGCAAAAGCATTAAAAAAAAATTTAATCACAGCTGGAAAACATGATATTGAAGTACTATCTGGATTAATAAACGCCTGTGAATTAACAGCGATTGATAATGTTGATATGGTTATGTCGGCTATAGTTGGAATTGCTGGATTAAAACCTACTTTTTCTGCATTACGTGCTGGGAAAAAGATATTGTTAGCAAATAAAGAAATTTTAGTTACTTGTGGAAAATTGTTTATGCAAGAATCCAGACGATACCATTCATGTATACTACCTATAGATAGCGAGCATAATGCAATTTTTCAAAATTTACCAGTAGCATGTCAAAAAAATTTAGGACATTTATCTTTATCTGAGTATGGCATTTCTCGTATTGTATTAACCGCATCTGGAGGATTTTTTTTTAAAATGCCACAAGAAAAACTAGTTACAATAACACCAGAACAAGCTTGTATTCATCCCAATTGGTCTATGGGACGTAAAATATCAGTAGATTCTGCTACCATGATGAATAAAGGATTAGAATATATAGAAGCACGCCATTTATTTAACGCTGCGCCTCATGAGATAGAAATCTTATTACATCCGCAATCTATTGTTCACGCTATGGTATACTATACGGATGGAAACATCTTAGCACATTTAGCTCCTCCAGATATGACAATTCCTATTACATATGCAATGGCTTATCCTAATAGAATTAAATTGAAAACCTTATCTAATATAAACATAGACTGTCTTAACAAATTATCCTTTGATCAATTAGATAATCAAAAATACCCGTGCTTACAATTAGCAATAGACGCTGATAATTGTAGTCAAGCAGCAACCATTATTTTAAACGCAGCAAATGAAGTTGCCGTAGAAGCATTTTTAAATAGAATGATCTCCTTCACTGAAATCCCTGATATTATTCGTCATGTACTTGATGAAATAAATTTAGATGATCCTAATGATATAGAAGATGTTTTATATATTGATCAAAAAGCTCGTAAAAAAGCAATGTCAATATGTATTGTATGATAATCGATGTTGTTTTAAACAAATTATCATATTATTACACTTTTAATGACATAAAATTATGTAGAAATTTAATCCGTCTATAATTATTAGTATTTATTTTTAAAAGTAATATTTTTAATTAATATATAAGTATTTAGTTTGGAAAATAAATAAGTGTGACATTATCTCAATATAATCAAGACCTTAGCACTTTTTCATCTGATTTGTTACCACGCCATGTTGCCATTATCATGGATGGTAATGGCCGCTGGGCAAAAACACGAGGGAAATTACGTATTATTGGACATCAAGCTGGATTTGGTGCGGTTCGACGTGCTGTTCATTTTGCCGTTAATTATAGATTTGATGCGTTAACTCTATATGCATTTAGTAGCGAAAATTGGAAACGACCCAATAAAGAAATTAATTGCTTAATGCAATTATTCGATCAGGCACTAAATAGTGAAATCGATGCTCTACATAAGAATAATATTAAACTACAAATCATCGGAGATACTAATAGATTTACTATTGAATTACAAAGAAATATACGCCGTTCTGAAAAACTAACCTCTAACAACAGTGGACTAAAACTTAATATTGCTGCAAATTATGGAGGACGATGGGATATCATTCAAGGAGTAAAACAACTCGCCACACAAGTACAACAAGGAATATTAACTCCTAATCAAATTGACGAAGATACTTTATGCAGATATGTGTGTATGCATGAATTAGCCCCAGTAGATTTAGTGATTCGAACGGGAGGGGAACATCGTATTAGTAATTTTTTACTTTGGCAAATAGCGTATGCTGAATTATTTTTTACAGATGTATTATGGCCTGATTTTAATGATATTACATTTAAAAAAGCATTAAATACTTTTATGAAACGAGAGCGAAGATTCGGGAACAGCGCATCTATTTAGTTTAAAAAAGCACAAAAATAAGGAAAATATGTGTTAAGAAATCGTTTAATTAGTATGTTTATCTTGATCCCTGTTACTATTTCTATAGTATTTTTATTACCTATTATACAGTTCTCAATTATTGTATCTATTATCTGTTTAATCAGTGCATGGGAATGGGGTAAAATAATGAATTTTCCCATTTATACACACCGAACGTGGATGTGTATTATCTTTGGATTATTATGTGCTACAGCAATAATTATGACATTTCAAAATTATTTATATTTTAGTAACTGGCGTATTTTTTGGTGTATTTTCAGCAGCATTATTATCATATGGTGGATATTAGCATTTATATTAATATTATCTTATCCTGATTCTGCTATTTTCTGGAGAAAATCTAACATATTGCAGTTTTTTTTCGGAATAGTAACAATTTTACCATTTTTTTGGGGGATATTAACGTTACATCAATTTAATTGTATCAATAATAACATTATCGGACAATGGTGGTTACTATATATTATAATGTTAGTCTGGATTAATGATTCCAGTGCATATGTCATTGGAAAAATATTAGGAAAACATAAATTATTAAAAACTATATCTCCTAAAAAAACCTGGGAAGGATTTATCGGAGGTATGCTAATATCAATAGGCACTGCATGGTTATTTATAAAATATATACCGATAAATATTATAAATCCATCTATCATATTTATTTATTCTATCATCGCAATTATAACTTCTATAATAGGAGACTTAACTGAGAGTATGTTTAAAAGAGAATCTGGTGTAAAAGATAGCGGCAATCTAATTCCTGGACATGGGGGAATATTAGATCGTATAGATAGCTTAGTTGCTGCAGTCCCAATTTTTACTTGTCTGATATTATTAAGCCAATATTAATAATAAATAAAATAATGAATGCATAAAAATCATGTTATTAAATTTTTTTTGGAACTTAGCTGCATTTGTCCTTGCATTAGGAATACTTATCACAGTCCATGAATTTGGACATTTTATAGCAGCACGGGTTTTAAAAGTAAAAGTAGAGAGATTTTCTATAGGCTTTGGTCCCATTTTATGGAGTCGACGTGATTCAAATGATACTGAATACGCGATCTCCGCCATTCTTCTTGGCGGATATGTAAAATTATATAATACGCAAGAAGAAACATCAATCTATTGCAATCAAGGAAATAATAATGCTTTTAATCACCAACATATTTGGAGAAAAAGCATTATCGTAGCCTCAGGGCCTATATTTAATTTTATTTTCTCTATTATATTATATGTAATTATTTTTATAATAGGGATACCTATATATAAACCAATAATACATTCTGTCATACCCAATTCCATTATTGCTCAATCAGGAATACAGTCTGGTGTAGAAATTACATCAATTAACAATATTCAAACACATGATTGGGATTCAGTCCGCTTAGAAATTTTCAATAGCATAGGTAAAAAAGAACTTATTATTTCTACAGCATCAATAAATAATAGGTGTGTTAAAACCTATATAATTAATTTATCTCGTAACTGGTTTAACAATCTTACTAATAAAAAAGACCCCATAATAACATTAGGTATTCTTCCTTTTAATACAAACATTGTCCCAATCTTATCTGAAATAAAACCTAATTCCGCTGCACAACGAGCTGGTTTAAAAATTGGAGACAAAATTATATCAATTGATGATCAATTAATATATCGCTGGGAATCAGTTACCACAGCTATTAAAAATAATCCAGAAAAAAATTATAAAATTTCTGTGGAACGGGAAAATAAAATAATAAATTTAAATTTAACACCAAATAAAAAAAATCTGATTCATTCTGATAAAGTTGAAGATATAATAGGTATTTTACCAAAGATTATTAATGACATCCCAACAGAAAATTATTCAATCCATCGATATAACTTGTATACGTCTATACTACACGCCTTCAAAAAAACTTGGACATTAATGTGCCTAACAACTAACACATTATTCAAATTAATTGCCGGAGATATTAGAATAACCCACCTAGGGGGACCGATTGCAATAGCAAAAGGAGCAGGAGAATCAGCTCAATCCGGACTAATCTATTATCTCATGTTTTTATCATTAATCAGTATTAATTTAGGAATTGTCAATTTATTACCTCTTCCAACATTAGATGGCGGACACCTATTCTTTTTTATAATAGAAAAAATAAAAGGAAAAGCAATATCAAAAAAAATAAAAAAAATTGGTTATATCATCGGATCTATTATGCTCATATTAATGATGTGCTTAGCATTTTTAAACGATATATTTAAATTATAGTAATAACAAATATAATTGAATTAAAAATATTAATATAATAATAATGTGATGAAAAAAATATTTATAGTATTATTATTAGTAATTAGTGACATAGCGTATAACGCTGATTGTGTCATAAAAAAAATCTATTTTGATGGATTAAAAAGAATTTCTTCAGATACAGTATTGTTTAATTTACCCTTAAAAATTGGGGCCATTATTAATGATGAAGATATTGCAAATAGTATTAAAACGTTATTTTCTACAGAATATTTTGAAGAAATTAACATATCTAACGATACAACAGGAATAATTATAATTCGAGTAAAAGAACGTCCAATTATTGATAACATTAATTTTTATGGAAATAAAATAATTAAAGAAGATATAATAAAAAATGTATTAAATGAAAAAAAAATACAATTAGGCCAACCATTTAATGAATTTTATATTTTTGAAGCAAAAAAAGAATTGGAAAATTTATACCATAATTTTGGTAAATTTACAGCCAAAATCAAAGCTGTAGCTATACCTCTACCAAGAAACCGAATTGATCTACAAATAACATTTACCGAAGGCAAAACCGCTACAGTGCAACAAATCAAAATTTTTGGTAATCATGTATTCCATACCAAACAACTTTTGTCACAATTTAAATTATACAGAAAAATTAAATGGTGGGATATATTATCTAAGCAAAAATATCAAAAACAAAAATTATTTGATGATTTAAACACACTGTATAATTTTTATGTAAACCATGGTTATGCCAAATTCCATATTGATGAAACACAAATTGATTTTACACCAGATAAAAAAAATATTTATTTATCTTTATATATTACTGAAGGCATGCAATATTCGTTTGATTCTTTAGAATTATATGGAAATATATTAGATTATTTCCATAATATTAAGGAATACATTAAAATTTCTTCTGGAGGACTATATAATAATAATCAAATTCAAGAAATAGAATACAAAATACGATATTTACTAAGCAAACATGGGTATATTCAACCTATCATATCAATTGATCCAAAAATGGATGAAAACAATAAAACAATAAAATTGTGCATATATGTTGATGTAGGATATCATTTTTATGTACGTGAAATACGCTGTGAAGGTAATAACATTACTAAAGATGAAGTAATTCGAAGAGAAATACATCAAACAGAACAGATGCAATTAGATTACACCCGTATTATTCAAGATCAAAATCGACTTAAACGCCTTGGTTATTTTAAAACTGTAAATACTTATATTGAGCATGTTCCAAATACATTAAATCAAATTGATATTGTTTACAAAGTTGAAGAACACAATACTGGTAATTTAAACTTAAGTGTCGGATTTGGAACAGAGAGCGGTATGAATTTACAATTTGGAATGTACCAAGAAAATGTATTAGGTTCAGGAAATGCTATATCTATTGCTAGTACCAGAAATCACTATCAAACTTATTCTGAAATATCAGCTTTAAAACCTTATTGCACCGTTAACAATATTAGCATAGGCGGAAAAATATTTCATAATAATTTAAATACTAATAATACGGGTTTATCAGATTATAATTTAAAAAATTGTGGAATTAACATTAATTATTTATATCCAATTATTAAATACAATACATTTAATATAGGATTAAATTATGCATCTAATCATCTAAGTAAAATAGCCCCTCAAGTAGCAATATGTCGTTATCTAACATCTACAAAAATTCATTCAAAAACAACAACTAATAATAAAACTTTTAGTAATACCATCAATTTTAACACAAATGATTTTTTATTAGCTTCAGGATGGACTTTTAACAACACTAATCACGCCTATTTTCCGACGAATGGGATGCATGCTAATGTATCGAGTACATTAGCATTACCTGGTTCTAACAATCAATATTATAAAATTATAATTAATAGCAAAAAATATATACCTTTAGATCAAAATTGTCATTGGATATTAATGAGTTCCATACATGCTGGTTATGCAGGAAGTATACATAAAAAAGAAAGTCCCTTTTACGATAATTTTTACGCTGGAGGTATTGGAACAATACGTGGATTTAGATTAAATAGTATAGGTCCAAAAGCCGCATATTATCATAGTAACTACTCTGAAAAAAACTATGCTACATGTTCAATACAAAATTCTCAAGATTCTGTTGGCGGAAATGCGATGACTCTGTTTAAAACTGAGTTAATTATCCCTATTACATTTTTTAATGTACAATACTCTGATATAGCACGTATTTCTCTTTTCTTAGATACAGGTACTGTATGGGATACTTTTTGGAAAAATACAGAAGTAACACAAAGAGCTGGTATTATAGATTATAGTATTCCAAGTAATATTCGTATGTCTGGTGGTATGGCATTAAAATGGATGTCCCCAGTTGGACCAATAATTTTTTCTTATTCAAAATTAATAAAAAAATACCTCGGAGATATAGAAGAACCGTTTCAATTTAGTATTGGAAAAACATGGTAAATTTAGATATTGTACAAGCACAATAAATATTACATCAACATAATAAATTTTGTATTTTATTAAACTAAGGGGTTTACAGTGAAAAAGTGGACATATGTATTAAGTATAATTATTTGGATCATACAAATTAATCCCGTTAGCGCTGCAAATAAAATTGCAATAGTTAATGTCTCCAATATCTTTCAACAATCTTCACAACGCGCAAATATAATCAAACAACTTGAATATGAATTTAAAGATCGTGCTACCGAATTAGAAAATATGGAGCAGGATTTACAAATGAAAATACAAACATTACAACAAGATGGCGCTACTATGAAAGCAACTGAACGTAGTGAATTAGAAAAATCATTAATAAATCAACGAGAAATTTTCTCTAATAAAGCTAAAACATTTCAACAAGAAAATCATTCACGTCAAACAGAAGAAAGAGATAAAATTCTTAATATAATTCACAAAGTAGTATCTAATGTAGCTAAAAAAGAAAACTATGACATAGTCATAGATACCAACGCCATAGTGTATTACAACGCTCATATTACAGATATTACTAATTCCGTAATGAAACAAGTTGGATAAATTATGATTGAAATGCGGCTGTCTGACTTAGCACTACAGTTAGGTGCTAAATTATATGGCGACAAAAACATAATTATTACTGGCATTGCTTCTATAAATAATGCACAAATAGGCCATATAACTTTTTTAAAAGATCAAAGATTTTTAAATCAATTAAGTTCTTGTCGTGCTTCAGCAGTAATATTATCTAAAAATAATTTAGTTTTCTGTAAGGTTGCAGCATTAGTAGTAAAAGATCCTTATCTTGCATATATCAAAATTGCACAATTAGTGGACAATGTTTCTAAACCCACTACAAGTATCACATCCGGGGCAATCATTGCCCCGGATGTGATACTAGGAAAAAGAGTAAGAATTGGTGCTAATACAGTGATAGAGTCCAGAGTAATTTTAGGTGATGATATAATAATTGGCCCTGGTAGTTTCATAGGAAAAAAAGCAAAAATAGGAACAGGCACCCGGTTGTGGGCTAATGTTACTATATGCCATGAAGTAGAAATTGGTGAATTCTGTTCAATACAATCTGGAACCATAATTGGTTCTGATGGATTTGGATACATTAATAATCACGGTGTTTGGATTAAAATTCCTCATTTAGGAAAAGTAAAAATTGGAAATAATGTAGAAATAGGCGCTTGTACTACCATTGATCGTGGGACATTAGATGATACCACAATTGAAAACGGAGTGATTATTGATAATCAATGTCAAATTGCACATAATGTCGTAATTGGTGCACATACTGCGATAGCAGGCGGTGTTATTATGGCAGGAAGTTTAACTATAGGACGATACTGCATGATAGGTGGAGCCAGTGTTATCAATGGTCACATTAATATTTGCGACAAAGTTACAATAACTGGAATGAGCATGGTAATGAAACCAATAACACAACCTGGTATTTATTCATCAGGTATTCCTGTTCAACCAAAGACAATATGGTGGAAAACTGTCGCATTGATCATGCGAATTAGTAGTATAAATAAACGTATGAAAACCATAGAACAAAAACTAAAAAAACTGCTGTGCCTATAATTTTTTTTAAGATAATTAGGGCAGTTTATTCTTTATCCTGTTAGGATTAACAGGATAAACGTTATGAATGCGACTTTTTATCTTAAACAGGAATAAAAAATCTTGATGACTGATACTTGTATTTTGCATATTGAAGAAGTTTTAGAACTTTTACCACATCGATTTCCATTTTTACTCGTTGATCGCGTACTAAATTTTGAAAAGGGAAAATTTTTAAGAGCAATAAAAAATGTTTCTTTTAATGAACCATTTTTTCAAGGTCATTTCCCAGGAAAACCTATTTTCCCTGGAGTATTAATTTTAGAAGCCATGGCTCAAGCTACAGGTATTTTAGCCTTCAAAAGTACAGGTAAATTAGCTCCAGGAGAATTATATTATTTTGCTGCCATCGATTCAGCTAGATTTAAGCGCCCGGTACAACCTGGTGATCAAATGATACTTGATGTTGAATTTATTAAAGAAAGACGTGGTATTGCTCGATTTAAAGGAATTGCCACAGTAAATAAAGAAATGGCTTGTGAAGCATCAATGATGTGTGCTCGTAGAAAGGAAATTTAAACTGATGATTAACCAATCTGCCATTATACATCCTAGTTCTATAATAGAAAAGGGAGCTATCATCCACGATAATGTATACATTGGGCCATTTTGTTTTATTGGCGCACAAGTTGAAATAGGAGCACGAACTGTTCTAAAGTCTCATATTGTAATTAATGGAATTACTCAAATTGGAGAAAACAATCAAATCTATCAATTTGCTTCTCTTGGAGAAGTAAATCAAGATTTAAAATATGCAACAGAACCCACTCGCATAGAAATCGGTCACTATAACAAAATCAGAGAAAACGTTACTATTCATCGTGGTACTATACAAGGGAAACAAGTTACTAAAATAGGAAATAGTAATTTATTCATGATTAATGTACACATTGCTCATGATTGTATAATAGGAGATCATTGTGTCATGGCCAATAACGTTACTTTAGGAGGTCATGTAAGAATAGATGATTACACTATTATCGGGGGAATGACCGCAATTCATCAATTTTGCCTCATTGGAACTCATGTTATGATTGGTGGATGTTCCGGAGTAGTTCAAGATATCCCCCCATTCATAATAGCTCAAGGCAATCACGCGACACCTTTTGGATTAAATATTGAAGGATTAAAACGACGAGGTTTTAGCCGTTCTTCCGTACACGCTATTAGAGATGCTTATAAAATACTATATCGCAGCAACAAAACTGTTGAGTCAGCCAAAATAGCTTTAAAACTATTAGCCATTGAACATCCTATCATCAATAAATTTGTAGATTTTTTAATACATTCTCAAAGAGGAATTATTCGTTAAACAATGTCTATGAACAATCGTACTATTATTATAGGTATAGTAGCAGGAGAAGTTTCTGGAGATATATTAGGAGCAGGATTAATTCGGGCATTAAGAAAATACCTAAAAAAAGTATGTTTTTTTGGAATTGGCGGTCCTTACATGCAATCTGAGCATATGAAATCTTGGTATAATATGGAAGAATTATCAGTAATGGGCTTAGCTGAAATTATTATGAAACTACCACGATTATTACATATTCGTAGAAATTTAATTCGTAAATTTGTTAACTTAAAACCTGATGTTTTTATCGGTATTGATTCTCCAGATTTTAATATTTCATTAGAAACTCGTTTAAAAAAATATGGAATTCATACAATTCATTATGTTAGCCCATCAGTATGGGCATGGAGAAAAAACCGTATTTTTGCGCTTAAAAAAGCTACCGATAATATTTTAACTATTTTTCCATTTGAAAAAAAAATATACGATCATTTTAATATACCATGTCAATTCATTGGACATTCATTAGCAGATCAAATACCACTCAATCCAGATAAAATTTCTGCTCGTCAAAAATTAAACATTCCGCATGACATATATTGTTTAGCATTATTACCAGGTAGTAGAATCAGAGAAATTAAGATGTTAACTCATGATTTTTTAGCATGCGCTGAATTATTAAAAAATCATTTTCCTGATCTTGAAATTTTAGTGCCATTAGCTAATCAAACATCTATCAAACAATTTATTAAGCTTGCATCAACATCAGTTAAATATCGTATACTAAATAATAAAACAACATGGGAAATAATAATGGCAGCAGATATTTCTTTAGTGACTGCTGGCACAGCAACTTTAGAATGCATGTTAGTAAAATGTCCAATGGTTGTAGCTTATCGCATGCATCCCCTAACATTTATGTTAGCCAAGTATTTAATAAATATCCCTTGGATATCATTACCTAATTTATTAGCAGGTCATGAATTAGTAAAAGAATTTATTCAAAACGACTGTATTCCTAAAAACTTAGCACAAACATTAATTAATTTACTAAATTATGATGATAATCAACGTGTAATATTACAAAAAAAATTTCAACAATTACATGACAGTATTAAATATAACGCAGATGAACAAGCAGCTCGTGCTGTTTTAAGATTAATTAAGTGACAACAATATTATTGAACACATAGGTATAAAAATTATATGACATATCAAAAATACCATTTGTCAAAAAAATTAAAATTAATTGCAGGTGTAGATGAAGCAGGATGTGGATCACTAGTTGGATCAGTAATAGCTGCATCTGTAATATTACACCCAACACAACCAATTTTTGGATTAACTGATTCTAAAAAACTAAGCAACAATAAGCGACTTAATTTATATAAAAATATTATACAAAATGCATTAGATTGGAGTATCGGATGTGCTGATGTTGCAGAAATTGATCGTTTTAACATTTTGCAAGCTCGATTGTTAGCAATGAAACGAGCAGTACAAAATTTATCTATTAAACCAGATTTGATTTTAATAGATGGAAATCATGCTCCAAAATTTGTAGACACACCTTATCAGTGTTTTAAAAAAGGAGATTCTAAAATTCCAATTATAAGCGCAGCTTCTATTATAGCTAAAGTTACTCGTGATCAGGACATGGTTATGTTAGATATACAATATCCAAAATATGGATTTGCTCAAAACAAAGGATATCCTACTGCTTTCCACCTAAATCAATTAGAATTATATGGTCCTATATCACATCATCGAAAAAGTTTTGCACCCATAAAAAATAAGATTTTTCACATCAAAAAATAACTTTTATTTAGATAAATCGAATATATATTATTAATTATAATTTATGAACTATGATAAAAAGCCACGTTTTATTCATTTACATGTACATAGCGATTACTCCATGATTGATGGGTTAGCTACAGTAAATAAATTAATAAAAAGAGCAGCAGTCCTTAAGATGCCTGCATTAGCTCTCACTGATTTTAATAATCTATTTGGATTCATCAAATTCTATGACTATGCTTATAAAGCAGGCATTAAACCAATTATTGGGGCTGATTTTTTAATACAAGATGATATTATAGGTAATGAACCTAGCGAACTAACATGTTTAGTAGCCAATAAACAAGGTTATTATAATTTAATTATACTCATCTCAAAAGCATATAAAAATAAAAAAAATGATATTACTCCTACAATTAAACGTCATTGGTTCATAGAACATAATAACGGTTTAATTATACTTTCTGGAGGACATAAAGGAGATATTGGAAGATATTTATTAAGAGATGAAAAATCAAAGATAGAACAATGTATATGCTTTTATACAAAATATTTCCCAAATAGATATTATTTAGAATTAATACGAACTGACCGTCAACATGAAGAATCTTACTTACAATTAGCAATAGAACTATCAAAAATCAAAGGATTGCCGACAGTAGCCACAAACGATGTACGTTTTATTAATAAGAAAGACTTTTTAGCACACGAAATTCGTGTAGCTATACATAATGGTACCACATTAAATAACACTAAAAAATTATGCAAATATAGTACACAGCAATTTATGAAAAATGAACAAGAAATGTGTAAATTATTTGCTGATATACCAGAATCTTTAACAAATAGTATAGAAATTGCTTACAGATGTAATTTTACCATTAATTTAGATAAATCTTTTTTACCGCAATTTCCTACTGGATCCATGTCTGCTAAAGACTTTCTTGTCATGCATGCAGAAAAAGGATTAGAAGAACGCTTGATTTTTTTGTTTCCAAAAGCTAAAGAACGTCTTACTAATCGAAAACCATATGATTTACGATTAAAACATGAATTGCAAGTAATTAATAATATGGACTTCCCCAGTTATTTTTTAATTGTTATGGAATTTATTAAATGGGCTAAAAATAATGACATTCCAGTTGGACCTGGAAGAGGATCTGGCGCTAGTTCATTGGTAGCCTACGCTTTAAAAATTACAGAACTTGATCCATTAAAATTTGATTTACTGTTCGAACGTTTTCTTAACCCAGAACGTATATCTATGCCTGATCTAGATATTGATTTTTGTATGGAACGCCGTGATTCAGTAATCGACCATGTTTCAAAAACTTATGGATCAGATTCTGTATCTCAGATCATTACATTTGGAACCATGGCAGCTAAAGTAGTGGTTCGTGATGTAGGACGTGTATTAGGCTATCCTTATACATTTATTAATCGTATTGCTAAATTAATTCCATTAGAACCCGGAATAACGTTAAAAAAAGCTTTCTCCATCGAACCTCAACTTGAATTACTTTATAAAAATAATGAAGATATTAAAACATTAATAGATATGGCTCGTCAATTAGAAGGTATCGTTAGAAACGTTAGCAAGCATGCAGGAGGAGTAGTAATTGCGCCAACAAAAATTACCGATTTTTCTCCTTTATATTATGATAACGACAATATTCACTCAATGACTCAATTTGATAAAGATGACATTGAACGTATTGGTTTAATAAAATTTGATTTTCTTGGTTTACGTACTTTAACTATTATTAATCGTACATTAAAAATGATTAATAATACATATCTTAAACATAATCTCACTGCTATTGACATATACTCAATATCATTACACGATCAAAAAAGCTTTCACATGCTTCAATCCTCAGAAACTACTGCAATATTTCAGTTAGAGTCACACGGTATAAAAGAATTAATTAAGCGACTAAAACCAGATTGTTTTGAAGATTTAATAGCATTAATTGCCTTATTTAGGCCTGGTCCATTACAATCAGGTATGGTAGATAATTTTATTAACAGAAAACATGGATATGAAACTATTTCTTATCCCGATTCTAAATGGCAACATGAATCTCTACGTCCAGTATTGGAATCAACTTACGGAATTATTCTATATCAAGAACAAGTAATGCAAATAGCACAAGTATTATCAGGTTATACATTAGGACAAGCAGATATATTAAGACGTGCTATTGGAAAAAAAAAACCGGAAGATATGGCTAAACAACGTTCTTTTTTTAATTTAGGTGCTATAAAAAATGGGGTTGATACTACATTGTCAATGAAAATTTTTGATCTTGTAGAAAAATTCGCTGGTTATGGATTTAATAAATCTCATTCTGCTGCATATGCTTTAATATCTTATCAAACATTATGGTTAAAAACACACTATCCTTCTGAATTTATGGCAGCAGCATTAAGTTCCGATATGGACAATTTAAATAAAATAGTGCATCTAATAAGTGAATGTAAAAACATGAACCTTACAGTTCTATCGCCAAATATCAATACTAGTCAATATTATTTTTACGTAAATGAAAATAAAGAAATTGTCTATGGATTCGGAGCTATAAAAGGAATAGGAAAAACTTCTATAGAAGCAATAATAAGATCTCGTAAGCAAGATGGTAAGTTTAAAGGATTATTTGATTTCTGTGTTCGTGTCGATAATACAAAAATAAATTATCGTATAACTGAAAAATTAATTCTCTCTGGAGCCTTTGATTCTTTCGGAATACATCGCGCAAAACTAATAGAATCCCTTAATGATGTACTAAAACGCGTTAATCAAGACATTAAAAATAAATATAGCGGACAAACAGATATATTCGAAATATGTTTAAATACAGGTACTAAAATAGTATCTACATATAATCAAACCATACTACAGTGGTCTAATCAACTATTATTAGAAAAAGAAAAAGAAGCTCTAGGGTTATATTTAACTAATCATCCTACTATTCAATACATAAAAATAATAAAACACTGCATACCTAATACCGCTAAGATAAAAGATGCTATATTGGAAAAACCCAATAAAATCATACATGTTTTTGGTTTGATTATATCAATACGAACAAAATTAAACAAACAAGGTAAACATATTATATTTTGTATTATAGAAGATTATTCAGGTCGACTAGAAATAGTGATATTTGAAAAACTAATTAATAAATACCAATATTGTTTAAAAGAAAACAATTTTTTATTTGTTACGGGAATAATCAGTCTTGATAAGATACATAGCCATTGTAAAATAATCGCGCACAAATTAAAAGACATAAATGATATTTATAAAAAAAACGTACGCAGTTTATCTATTATATTAAACAATAAACAAATTGATAATCAGTTATTAACTAATATTCGTGTTTTTTTAGAAAAAAATAAATTTGGAACTTTACCAATATATTTTTTTTATCAAAAAAATGGTATGCAAATAAGATTACATTGTGGAGAAACATGGTATATTACCTTAACCAATCAGTTACTAAATGATCTACGTAGTCTTGTTGGAAATAAACAAGTCAAATTAGAATTATATTAATTTAACAACAGGAATTTTATGGGTCTAAATTTTATTGATTTTGAAAAACCTATCCTAGATTTAGAAGAAAAAATTAATTCTTTAGCATCGATAGCACATCCACATAAAAAATTAGAAATAAATATCAATGAAGAAATTAACCGTCTTCGTTCAAAAAAAATCGATCTTACTCAAAAAATTTTTTCTAACCTAAATTCTTGGCAAATTGCCCAGCTAGCACGACATCCTAACCGTCCATATACTTTAGATTACATAGAACGCATATTTAATGATTTTGACGAATTATCTGGTGATCGAATATATGCAGATGATAAAGCTATTATAGGAGGAATAGCAAGACTCAATTCTCGTCCGGTCATGATTATTGGACATCAAAAAGGACGCGATACTAAAGAAAAAATTAAACGAAATTTTGGTATGCCTGCTCCAGAAGGATATCGAAAAGCACTACGTATTATGAAAATGGCAGAACGATTTAAAATTCCCCTTATTACTTTTATTGACACTCCGGGCGCCTATCCTGGAATAGGAGCAGAAAAACGCGGACAGTCTGCAGCAATAGCTAAAAACTTACGTACAATGTCGGTATTAAAAATACCAATTATTTGTACTGTAATTGGAGAAGGCGGTTCCGGAGGAGCTCTGGCCATAAGTATTGGAGATAAAGTCAACATGTTACAGTATAGTACATATTCTGTAATATCTCCAGAAGGATGTGCATCGATTTTATGGAAAAATGTTAAAAAAGCTCCTATTGCTGCTGAAGCAATGGGTATTACTGCTTTCCGATTGAAAAAACTTAAACTGATTGACAGTGTGATTCCTGAACCATTAGGCGGAGCACATAGAGATATACTAGCTACATCTATTTCATTAAAAACACAATTATTATTAGATTTAACTGAATTAGATTCTTTCAAAGAACAGGATTTATTAAATCGACGATATAATAGATTAATGCATTACGGATACTGTTAATTTTTTAATAATGTATGTTATTAAAGAATCAACAGTATCCGTAATGCATATAAATTATTCATCAAGAACTAAATATTAAACATATACATTATTATAATTATTAAGCCATTACTACTTCATATGACCTATATTAATAAAAATTATGTTCGCAACAAATACGTTTCCAGAAGGTTGTAAGTTATATCATAAAGTAACTAATTGTCTTATAGGACATAAGAAATTACTATTATCTTACAGTGGAGGTCTAGATTCTACAGTACTTCTAGATATTTTAACAACTTTAAAAAACAGTACTCATAACTTAACATCGTCTTCATTAATTTTGCGAGCAATTTATGTACATCATGGTATTAGTAATTATGCCAATAATTGGGCCAATCATTGCTCTGAACAATGTAAAAAACGAAATATACCTTTTTCTATAATTTATATTAATTGTTATAATTCAAAAAATAAACAACGAAATATAGAAGAATTAGCTCGAAATCTTCGTTATAAAAATCTGTATAATCATTTACATTCAGAAGAAACACTTTTAACTGCACATCACATGAATGACCAAGTGGAAAGTTTATTCCTTGCTTTAAAAAGAGGAAGTGGTCCAGCTGGATTAAGTGGCATAGCCAGAAATGCTTTATATGCTAATAAACATAAATTATTAAGGCCTTTATTAGATTGTTCTCGTAAACAATTAGAAATATATGCTCATAACAATAATCTCACTTGGATTGAAGATGATACTAATACAAATATGCGTTTTGACCGTAATTTTTTACGTACAAAAATTTTACCATCACTATATCAACGTTGGCCTGGTTTTAATCAAGTTGTTGCTCGTACTGCACAGTTATGTAGAGACCAAGAAGATTTATTAAATGAACTTTTGTCAGAATCTTTACAGAAATTAATTGACATATCAGATGGTTCTTTATTATTTAGACCATTATTCCAATGCAGTATACCAAAAAGACATGCTTTACTACGTCGTTGGTTAGCTAACTTTTCTATAAACATGCCTTCTTATCAACTTATAAATCGCATCTGGAAAGAAGTAGTATTAAGCCGAAAGGATGCTACTCCAATATTACAATTAGATACATGCTTATGTCGTCGTTTTCGAAAAAAATTATATATTTTACCAATAAGTATGAAATCTTCTTTAAACAAAGTTACATTATCTTGGAAAATAATACATAACACAATAGCATTACCGAATAACTTAGGCATGTTAATATATCAACCATTAAAACTTAATGAATCTTTATCTAAAGAGATACTAAATCCTAACTTAAACATAAATTTTCCATTAAATACTTCTAATATTTTTGAAAAATCTAAAAAAATATTAACACATTGTTTCATTCAAGCTCCAAAATCTGATGAAAAAATATCAATTATTTTTGGGCATGTAGATGGATTATTACATATTATAGGTAGAAATCGTGGTCGAAGTTTAAAAAAAATTTGGCAAGAATTAAAAATACCTCCATGGTTAAGAAGTCGTATTCCTTTACTGTTCTATAATAAAACCTTGATTACCGCTATAGGAATATTCATTACTAAAAACGGGAAGATCACAAACGAAAATAATATATCATGTAAAATATCTTGGTTACAAGAAGACATTGTCTTTTATAAAATTTTTAAAAATAGTATTAATTACTACCTTAAATAAAATGAATTATTATCCATTACAATGGAAATAACAAATCCTAGTATAAAGATACAAAAACTTATTTATCTTTTAAAACATAAATTACCTGATTTCGCCTAAATCACCACTATCATATACAACATATATGCCTGTAATATTACTAAAAATTTTATTTTGATATAAATACTTCTTTATTATTAAAACTTAGTAAGACATTCATAAATAAACAATTTTTTTGACCAAATATTGTATTAATGTTTCAAGTTTAATTTTTTTAATCTCATTTTTTTTACGATATTTATATTCTACTTCCTGATTAGCTAAACAACGATCACTAATAATGATAATATGTGGTATTCCAATCAGATCTATATCAGCAAACATTGTCCCTGGATGTTCTTTGCGATCATCAACTAATATATCCACCCCTATAGAAAATAAAAGTTGCTTATAAATTTTTTCTGTAATATTTCTTACATTAACAGAACGATACATATCAATTGGTATAATAGCTAATCTGAATGGAGCTATGGATTCCGGCCATAAAATTCCGTTTTTATCATGATTTTGTTCGATAATCACAGCAATAATCCGAGTGATCCCTATCCCATAACATCCCATTTCTACTATTAAATTATGTTTATTATTTTTTTTTATATAACTAAGCCCTAATTTTGAGTATTTTTGTCCTAATTGAAAAATATGTCCTATCTCAATACAGTTATGAACCAATAACATATTATTATCATTAACATATAAATTATTGTGTAACACTGCATGTAAATCTGCTACTTTTGGAAGAGGTATATCACGATTCCAATTCACCCCAAAAAAATACTTACCGCTCACATCAGATCCAGCGACAAAATCACTCATTACAGCTACATTATAATCTACAATATATGGTATAGATAAATTAATAGCTCCCAACAAATTGGGATGCGCCCCAGTCAGTACATAAATATCTTTTGGATTAATATAAGATAAAGGAACCGATATTTCCGGAATCATCGCAATTTTTTCATAACTAATCTGATGATCAGCTCGAATTACTAATCCTAATAAAGAACAAGAATTATTTATATATTTATTTTTAACACGAACAATTATCGTTTTCACAACTTGATGTATAGACAAATTAAATTGATTGATTAATTCTTCTATGGAACTAACATGAGGAGCTTCTATTAATCGCATAGTTTCTACAGCTATTTTTGGTTGTATTTTAATAGGAGAAGCGTTATTCTTTAGTTTAAAATCACCTGAATTGTCGAGTATTATAGGTACTGCTATGTTATCTTCACCATTTTCAGAATATGCCTGAAACTCATGAGATAATATTCCTCCGATCTTACCAGATTCAGCCTGAACAACACAAAAATTTAATCCAATTCGATTAAAAATCGTATGATATATTTGGTACATGTTGTTATATGTATTTTGAAGAGATTCTTGACTTACATGAAAAGAATATCCATCTTTCATAATAAATTCTCTAGCACGTATTATTCCAGCTCTAGGGCGCGCTTCATCTCGATATTTAGTATGAATTTGATATACATTTAATGGAAACTGTTTATAAAACATTATTTCTTTACAGATAATTTCAGAAATCATTTCTTCATGAGTTGGACCTAATACAAATTCTCGATTATTACGATTTTTAAAACGTAATAATTCTGTACCATACTCTATCCAACGACCGCTTTTTTTCCATAATTTTGCAGGTTGAACTATCGGCATAGATATTTCAATAGCACCAATTTTATTCATTTCCTCTCGAATGATATTTTCTATTCTTCGTAATACACGTAGACCGGTTGGCAACCAAGTATAAAGACCAGACGATACTTGACGGATTAATCCTGCTCGTAACATTAATTGATGACTAATTGCTTTACAACTTTTAGGTGCTTCTTTAAGAGTAGCTAACAAATATTGACTGGTACGCATTATCATTGCCTAATATGAAAGATTTTATTATCATTATTAATAACAACAAATAATAAAAAATTAGTATATTTATATATACTATGACATTTGATTACAAAATTTTACTATTTTATAGAATAAATATAACAATATACTTATGATAAAATATTTGTATACCATGTCGCCCAGTATTCTAAAATAGAATATATAATTATACGTTAGAATTAGAATAATATAAATTTTTTAACGACATTTATTAAATACACATTTATAACTACAAAATATATATAAAATAAAAATATGAATAATGCTATATTTATGGACCGAGATGGTACAATTAATGTAGACAAACATTATGTACATAACATTAATAATTTTTTTTTCATCGAAAATGTTATAGATGCAATGATAATTTTAAAAAAAATGAATTTTTTTTTAATTATAGTTACTAACCAATCCGGAATAGCACGAGGTTTATTTACTAAACATGACTTTTTGTTGCTAACAAAATGGATGATTTTTTATCTGAGATTATATCATGTATATATAGATGCTATTTATTTTTGCCCACACCATTCGAAAGGAATAGTAAAAAAATTTAAAAAAATCTGTTTATGCCGCAAACCTAACCCAGGCATGTTATTAGATGCAAAACAACGTTTCAATATCAATATGAATAATTCTTATATGGTAGGAGATACTGAAAATGATATGTTAGCAGGACAATCAGCAGGTATTGGGACTAACGTATTAGTATGTAGCGGAAAAGAAACAACAAAAAAATCCAAAAATATAGCAACTTGGATTATAAAAAGCTTAGCATTCCTACCAAATATGATAACAACACATAAAAATATAAAAACAATATAACCCGGTTTATAATCTTTTTTTTACATTTTATTTGGTTTATTTAATTACACTGTTCCCTATACTTAAAGACTTAACACACACCCTTTTTATTTAGAATTAAAACCAACAACCACTTTTATATAAGACTTGTCTTATTTATCTTATATCTATATATTAAATTTATTTTCTAAATAATGAACATTAATATTATTGCCTTTTTGAAATGATTCATCAGTCACAATTTTTAATTGTAATTCAATATTAGTATTAATACCATCAATAATTAATTCAGATAATGCATTTTTCATTCGAGCAACGGCTATACCGCGTGTTTCTCCAAAACAAATTAATTTTCCTATCATTGAATCATAATAAGATGGCACTGAGTATCCAGAATAAATATGAGATTCCCAACGTACACCTAATCCTCCAGGCGCATGAAACCTAGTAATACGTCCCGAACTAGGTATAAAACTATACGAATCTTCAGCATTTATACGACATTCTATAGCATGTCCTACAGATTTAACAGTATGTTGTTTAATATCTAATGTATATCCAGAAGCAATTTTTAATTGCTCTTTAATGAGATCTATTCCGGTAACCATTTCTGTAATCGGATGCTCAACTTGAATGCGAGTATTCATTTCTATGAAAAAGAATTCACCATTTTCATATAAAAATTCAAATGTGCCTACTCCGCGATACCCAATACTGTAACAAACCCGCACGCAACTTTCCCCTATATATTGCTGCATTTTAGAGCTAATACCTAATGCGGGAGTTTCCTCTACTATTTTTTGGCGTCTCCTTTGTATAGAACAATCTCGTTCTGTCAGATAAATTATATTTCCTTTACCATCAGATAAAATCTGTATCTCTATGTGTCTTGGATTTTCCAAATATTGCTCTATATAAATAGAATCATTATTAAACATATTTTTTGATTCCAATCGCATCATACGTATAGCATCTTGTAAATCTGATTCTTTTCTCACTACACACATGCCTCGGCCTCCTCCTCCATGAGCAGATTTTATAATAATTGGATAATTAATATGTAAATTCTGATATGAAAAATTAGAAAAATTATCATTTATATTCTTATTAAGTTCATAATTCCAACTTGGAACAGTCATAACCCCTGATTTTTTCATAATATCTATAGCAGATATTTTATTTCCCATTAAACGAATAGTTTCTGAACATGGTCCAATAAAAACAAAACCAGAACGCTCTACTTGTTCTGCAAAATTAGCATCTTCTGACAAAAATCCATAACCAGGATGAATTCCTGATGATCCAGTAATTTCTGCAGCTGAAATAATAGCTGGAATGTTTAAATAACTATTTATTGCAGGTGGAGGACCTATACAAATAGTTTCATCTGCTAAAAGCACATGTTTTAAATCACGATCTATAGTTGAGTAGACAGCCACTGTCTTTATTCCTAATTCTTTACACGCACGTAAGATGCGTAGTGCTATTTCTCCTCGATTTGCAATGACAATTTTATCTAACATTCTATTCTCATTATTTGATAATAAGTAATGGTTCATTAAATTCAACTGGTTGCCCATTATCAAGTAAAATTGCTTTTACTATACCTGATTTATCTGATTGAATTTGATTCATAACTTTCATGGCTTCAACAATACATAAAGTATCTCCAACTTCAACTGTCTGTCCTATTGATATAAATGGATTAGAATCTGGACTAGGAGTAATATAAAAAATACCTACCATTGGTGAACGTATAACATGTCCACTGTCTACTAATTTAATATCTTTATAGTTCGTTTCTATATTTGAAGTACATATTGGTTTTTCTGAATTCTTTGTCATAGGTAAACATGTTGAAGGAGATGATATGTTAGACTCAGAGCGAGTAATACGTACTATTTTATTTCCTTCATAAATTTCTAACTTAGAAATATTAGATGATTCAATTAATGCGATTAATTTTTTAATTTTACGAATATCCATAGAAAACCTATGTTTAATATATTACTTATTAATTTTTTTAGATAAATATTTATACGCCATATGTAAAGCAAAATGGTATCCATGTACTCCAAATCCACAAATCACCCCAAGAGCGATATCAGATAAATATGAACGATATCTGAATTTTTCCCTTGTATATATATTAGAAAGATGAATTTCTATAAAAGAAATGTTTACGGACAAAATTGCATCTCGTAACGCTATACTAGTATGAGTAAAAGCTGCAGGATTGATTATCATAAAATCTGCATTATTGTAACTTTTATGTACATAATTAATCAATTCATGTTCTGCATTGGATTGAAAATGATCCATATGCATACCTAAAGAATCAGATGTTTTATACAAACTTACGATAATATCAGATAAGGTTTTATCACCATAAATATGTGGTTCACGTGTACCTAATAAATTTAAATTGGGTCCATTTATTAACAAAATACGAAATTTATTTATCATTACACTCACATATTCTCATTAAATATAAACATAATATATACCATCATCATTAATAAAATTGATTATGTTATACGAAACTTGCAATTAACATCTATTCATATAATATAAAAAAATTTTTAGTATTCATAAAATATTACTATAAGAACAATTATTATTTATATATAACCAAATCATCTTTAATCTGCTGTATCAAAAAATAAAAGACCAATAACACTAGCAAACACATAATCTAATTATCATTTTTTAATTTTTATTAAATCATAACAGTATTTATCGTATAATTATATGACATGAAGAAAACTTATTCTTTTAAGCCCTATCATTATAATCTTAAGCAATAATATTTTCAATACACACTTACAGTCATTGTTTTATCCTAATTACAGTTAATATATATTAAAATAATATTAATACACTATTGTAAATATTATGCAGCATAATTTACAATACATATATAATTATATTTATTATGTAGTCTGTTTATATCCATATATAATATGGAGTATTTCAATATAATTGGTATTTTACCATAATATTCAAATAGATAAAAAATTGAATAATATGTAATACCTATAGCATAAAAACCATAAAATATATTTATTGGTATTGTATGGCTATTTTGTTTTCACCATTCTTCAAGAGGATCTGTACAAATGGATAATTTAAAAAAAAATAATAACATTATTTGTAATTATTATGTTTAAAAAATTCCGTGGTATATTTTCTAGTGATTTATCTATTGATTTAGGCACTGCTAATACTCTTATTTATTTAAAAGGACAAGGTATTGTTTTAAACGAACCCTCTGTTGTTGCCATTCGACAAGATCGTGGAGGCATGCCTAAAAGTGTAGCCGCTGTTGGATATGCAGCTAAGCAAATGCTAGGACGAACCCCAGGAAACATTGCAGCTATTCGTCCTATGAAAGACGGAGTAATAGCTGATTTTTTTATTACTGAAAAAATGTTACAACATTTTATCAAACAGGTACATAGTAATAGCTTCATGAGGCCTAGTCCTAGAGTATTAGTATGTGTCCCGGTAGGTGCTACACAAGTTGAACGTAGAGCTATACGTGAATCTGCGCAAGGAGCAGGAGCACGTGAAGTTTTTTTAATAGAAGAACCTATGGCAGCAGCTATTGGGGCAGGGTTGCCGGTATCAGAAGCTACTGGATCAATGGTAGTAGATATTGGAGGAGGTACTACCGAAGTAGCAGTAATTTCACTTAATGGAGTAGTATATTCCTCGTCCGTTAGGATTGGAGGAGACCGATTTGATGAAGCAATTATTAGTTATGTACGACGCCATTACGGTTCCCTAATTGGAGAAGTAACCTCAGAAAGAATAAAACATACTATAGGTTCTGCATATTTAGACGATGAACTACGTGAAATAAAAGTACGTGGGCGAAATTTAGCAGAGGGTATACCACGGAGTTTTGTACTAAATAACAATGAAATTTTAGAAGCGTTACAAGAACCGTTAACTGGCATTGTTAGCGCAGTTATGGCGGCATTAGAACAATGTCCACCGGAATTAGCATCTGATATTTCTGAATATGGTATGGTATTGACTGGAGGAGGGGCATTATTAAAAAATATCGATCGTCTATTAATAAAAGAAACCAGTATTCCTGTAGTAATAGCAGAAGACCCACTTACCTGTGTTGCACGAGGCGGCGGTAAGGCCCTTGATATGATCGATGTACACGGTCGAGATTTATTTAGTGAAGAATAATTTTAAAACTATCACTATGAATGAACTATATATTTTCAGTTGATAAAATCATATAAGTGAAATTATATTTCCTTTGTAATGTGTTCAATACATATCATTGGAGTCAAAGGTATTAATCTTATGTATAGTGCTATAAGTAATAAATTTCCCTATTTAGAGTTACGTTTATTTTTAGCAATCATTATGTCTACTATTATAATTATTGCTGATGGAAAATTAAATATGTTCCTTCAGTTTAAAAACTACGTAGAAAATTCTGTTTATTTATTGTATTTCTTATGCGATAAACCACGCTATATATTCGATTATGTTTCAAAAACATTAAAAGAGTCTAATAAATTAATATTAGAAAATCATACATTACGTCAGGAATTATTTTTAAAAAACAGTGAATTATTATTAATAGATCAATATAAACAAGAAAATAGAAAATTACGTAAGTTACTTCACTCTCCGCTATGTTATAATAAACGAAAAATAATTACTAAAATTCTTTTTGTTAACACAGATCCATACGACAATCAAGTTCTTATAAGTCAAGGAACAAATAACGATGTCTATATAGGACAACCAGTTATCACTGATACGGGAATAATAGGACAAGTAGTTTCTACTAATACATTTAGTAGCCGAGTTATGTTAATTTGTAATCCTAAACATGCTCTACCTGTACAAATAAAACGAAACAATATCCGTTTTATTTTAATGGGTTGCGGATATAACACAGATTTACGTGCAGAATATCCAGGAAATATTGACATATGCATCGGCGATACATTAGTAACATCTGGATTAGATGGCCGTTTCCCAGAAGGATATCCAGTAGCAACAGTATCCAATATAATGGTAAAACCAGAGCAAGATTTTACTGTCATTCGAGCGCATCCAACAGTTAAATTACAATGCTTACGTTATGCAATATTAATTTGGGAGTAATAATAACATTGAATCTAAGAATATTTAAATAAAAGTAATGCATAAAAATGCATAAATTTTATGGTTATAAACTATGGATGGTGTATAGTTCCTTTATGGTTGCAATTACGTTACAAATAATTCCCTTTTCACTACAAATATGGTGGATGCAACCGTCTTGGATAATGATATTATTAATTCATTGGATCACAGTACTTCCAAATCAAGTAAGCATAGGCACTGGATTTATTTTGGGGTTAATAACAGATATAGTTCTGGGATCTACTTTAGGGATACACTCTTTATCTCTAAGCATCCTCGCGTATTTAGCAACACGAAATATTCACTGCTTTAGGTATGTATCCATTTGGCAGCAATCTTTTATTGTGACATTTCTTTCATTTATTAATCAAAGTATTATATTTTTAGTAAAATTTTTAATGATTAAAGTATTTATTACTACACCAGAAATATTTTGGAATTGTTTATTAGATGGAGGATCATGGCCATTTTTAATTTTTTTGATGCGAAAAATTCGTCGAAATTAATATACAACAATACTGCTTGAAATACTATTTCAACTACTATTAAGAGTAACTAAATACCGAATCTCTGTTATAAATAAACAATCCTTGAAATTAATCTATATAAACTTTGAATTAACTTATCAAATTATAGATATTTTTACTTTAAAACATTAATTAAAATTATTAAATATACGCATATATATATATTTAATCATAACAAATAACAATATTTTTAAAAATGTTATTTAATCTTCCAAAATACAGTATACTGAGAATAAGATTTATAGGTTTTAATAAAAATAAGGTATTCGAATTAATATAAAACTTACATCTCCAAACATCGTAATTAAATGCATAAACTAAATTAAAAACTATAAACTTAAAATTAATATTTAATAAAAAAGTTATGCTAAAAATTAATAGAAAATGAAATAATATAAAGTTTGAATATATTAATAAATTGTGGTTATATAGAACATTAATCTGATAGTATCAATAGGAGTTATATGAATTTAGATATTGTTAGCGAACAATTACTCGCACCCAATAAATTACAACATGATGATCTATCATATTTATTAAATATGACAGAAAAATTTCAAGTAGATTATGCGGATCTTTATTTTCAATCGTGTTTTCACGAAACATGGACTCTTGAAGATAGTATTATAAGATCTGGATCTTATGCTATAGATCAAGGTGCTGGCATACGAGTAATTACAGGTGAGCAAACAGGGTTTGCTTACACCGATCAATTAACTTTAGATGCATTGATATGTAGCATGAAAGCTGCTACTAGCATTACTAATAAACGTCACTGTAATAATACCGTTGTTGTTGCTCCTAAACACAAATATGTTCGTTCTACTCATCAATATACTTACCCACCCATATATTCCTATATAAATCCATTATCTAGCGTATCTAAAGAAGAAAAAATTGAATTATTAATGAGAATAGATAAAATAGCGCGAACTACTGATTCTAGAGTACAAAAAGTTAATGCCAATTTATCAGGTGTTTATGAACAAATTTTAGTAACAGCTACAGATGGTACTTTAGCCGCTGATATTCGACCATTAGTGCGCTTATCTATATTAGTACAAGTAGAACAGAACGGAAAACGAGAACAAGGAATAAGTGGTGGTGGTGGAAGATTTGGATATGATTTTTTTAGTTCCATTATAGAAGGAGACACGAAAGCCGACCACTGGGCAAGAGATGCTGTCCGAATGGGACTAATTAATCTTGAATCTATAGCAGCTCCAGCAGGAGTGATGACAGTAGTTTTAGGATCAGGTTGGCCCGGTATTTTATTACATGAAGCAGTAGGCCATGGACTAGAAGGAGATTTCAATAGACGAGGTAGTTCTGTATTTACTAACAAAATTGGGAACGTAGTAGCATCTGAATTATGTACAATAGTAGATGATGCAACACTAAAAGAATTACGTGGATCCTTAACTATTGATGATGAAGGGGTTCCTGGTCAATATAATATTTTAATTAAAAATGGTATTCTAGTAGGATATATGCAAGATAAATTAAATGCTAAACTAATGGGATGCGATTCAACAGGAAATGGTAGGCGTGAATCTTACGCTACTTTACCTATGCCACGCATGACTAATACTTATATGCTAGCAGGCCAATCAACTCCTGAAGAAATTATTAACAGTGTAGATTACGGAGTATATGCTTCAAATTTTGATGGGGGGCAAGTAGATATTACATCGGGAAAATTTGTATTTTCTGCATCTGAAGCTTTTTTAATTGAAAAAGGTCATATAACAAAATCTATAAAAGGAGCCACTTTAATAGGATCAGGAATAGAAATAATGAAAAATATTTCTATGGTTGGAAATGATTTATCTTTAGATAAAGGAATAGGAACATGTATAAAAAACGGACAAAGTATACCAGTTGGAGTAGGTCAACCGACAATAAAATTAAATAAAATTACTGTTGGAGGGACCAACTAGTTAATTTATATATTATTTAATTACTAGTAGTAATTAAATAATAATTATGTGTTATCAAATATAATTACTTTATATATATGTGCTGCGATATAAAATCATATCAGTACTTGATATTTGTTATATAATATATATTTCAAAAATCTATTTTTTGATAAAGGATTCTTACTATAGGAGAATAATATGGATATAGTATATAATATGACACAACAACATAACTTTCTAGAAAATATAGTAGATCGAGCTTTAAATTTAGCACATGCATATTCAAATGAAGTAGAAGTATCAATCATTAAAACCACAGGAATTACTGTTAGCACTCGTTACGAAAAACTGGAGAATGTTGAATTTAATAGTCATAACATCTTAGATATAACTATATTTCGTCAAAAAAGAAAAGGAACTGCTCTTTCAAGTAATTTAAATGAAAAAGCAATAATTCGTACTATTGAAGCCGCAGCAAATATAGCATGTTATACCTCCCCAGATCCATATTCTGGTATTGCCGATAAAGAATTATTAGCATTCAATTCTATGAATCTTGACCTATTTCATCCCATTGGTTTAAATACTAAATTAGGTGCAGCTTTAGCATCTACAGCAGAAAAAACAGCATTAAATCATGATAAACGTATTATTTCTACCGAAGGAAGTAAATTTAACGGCTATTTTACTACTAAAGTGTTTGGAAATAGTCATGGTATGTTACAAAGTTACACCAGTAGCCAATATTCTTTATGTTGTAGTGTAGTTGCTTCAAGTAATGGTATTATGGAACAAAATTACGCATATACATTAAGCCGTTCATTCAATAATTTACGTTCACCAGAATGGGTTGGACAAGAATGTGCTCAACGAGCATTAGATCATTTACATTCAAAAAAAATTAAAACAACAGAATCTCCAGTATTGTTTTCTGCTGAAATAGCCACGAGTCTATTCCATCATTTAGCAGAAGCTATTTGCGGAAACAATGTATACCAAAAATCTACTTTTTTATTAAATTATTTGAAGAAAAAAATTTTCCCTTCTTGGATATCGATTCAGGAACGTCCACATATCCTAAAAGGCTTAGGCTCTGCTCCGTTTGATAGTGAAGGAGTACAAACACTAAATCGTACTATCGTAAAAAATGGGATGTTGAATAGTTGGATTTTAAATAGTTATTCTGCGCGTAAAATAGGCCTAAAAACTACTGGTCATGCTGATGGTATTTATAATTGGTATATTAGTTCTCAAAATTTAAGTTTTATAGAATTAATAAAAAACATGCATCGTGGACTGATTGTCACTAGTATAATGGGGCAAGGAATTAATATTATCACCGGAAATTATTCACGTGGAGTATCTGGATTTTGGGTAGAAAACGGAAATATTCAATATCCAGTAAATGAAATTACTATCGCTGGGAATTTAAAAAAAATGTTCTGTAATATTGTTTCTATTGGATGTGATACTGAAACAAGAGGCCATATTCATTGTGGGTCTGTATTAATATCTTCCATGAAGATAGCAGGATCTTAAAATAAATAATAAAACATACGGGATTTTTATTATTAAATAAAAATCACATAACTAGATTAATGCACAGATACTATATTCCACAATAGTATCTGCATTCAAAAAATAAATTGTGCTTTTCACATATACTTAATTATAATTTAAGTATTATAGATTATTCATCATCGACGAATAATCAGTACATAGAATTAAATAATAAATAAAAATAACATCTCATCAGCACTTAATAAACAATCACTACATCTTATTTAAGATAAGATGTATAAATAAAATTTTTTGAAGTTAAACACGAGAACTATTCTGATACCTTATATAATTTTACATAATATTATGATCAAATATATTATAATATTATGTGAAGCCTCACAGTACTATCAGTATTTAGCTACTCACCATTCATTACAGCATCATAAAAATTTAAATATGAACAACCTATTTATATAAACAGATTCTCAAAAAATTTAGTAACACATGACTTAGCGCATTCAAGACATTTATCTCCTACAATTATTCATTCTTTATAAGGATACGTGCATATAATATACATATTTACACATATGCAATAGTTATATCTAAAATTATTAAGAATAAATATTTTTGAATAATACTATTAGTTTCTGATTTAGAAATATAAATTGAAATCATTTTACAACAAAAATATTTTTTCAAAATAAATATTAACCACTTCAAAATGAGATCAATATGTCACTCTAATATATAGAGATCGAAATTAAATTAAATTTGCAACTATACTATTAATATTATTGATTTTTATGAATAATATTCAATTTAAAACAAACAATGACTTTCTATTTTACTTATTTATTTTAAAAATTAAATAAAAATTTTTTATTTAAAATAATTAATAAATTAAATCAAAAATATAATTAATATAGTTTTAAATCATGTAATTAATTCGATATCAATCTAAAATAGATATATGATAATTACCTGTTATACTACTATATTTTCGACAAAATAAATAATTATATTTAAAATTTAAAATAATTAATAATTCCATTTAATGTTAAAAATACTAAATATTTTTTAAAAAAATAAAAAATGATTGAAAATCAAAAATTCAATTAAAAAATAGAATTTTAAAATCACTAAAATTTCAATAAATATTGAATGATAAGCCAATTCACCAATAAATAATTATTTATTTTTCTTTTCATAATGCTCAATATTGAATATAATTGATTTACCCCCATATCCTTTAAATATCTAGTTAATAATAATAATATAACTAGATATTTAAAATGTTATAATCTGGAAAGCTTTAACCAAGAGAGATAGCTCTATGAATACTGAGCAACCTGAGAGCATTGAAATCCCTGTATTACCTCTGCGTGATGTAGTGGTATATCCACACATGGTAATTCCGCTGTTTGTTGGCCGAGACAAATCAATTAGATGCCTTGAATCTGCTATGAATGGTGACAAAAAAATTATGTTGGTAGCTCAAAAAGAAGCATCAACTGATGAACCAAATATCAATGACCTTTTTTCAATTGGCACAATATCCATGATATTACAGATGCTAAAACTACCAGATGGGACAGTAAAGGTATTAGTTGAAGGACTAACTCGAGCTCGTATCATTGAATTAACAGATACCGGAAACCACTTTAAGGCTAATGTAAGCTCTTTAGCGCCTAAAATATTAAACGAACGTGAACAAGAGATACTAATGCGTGCTGTTATTAATCAATTTGAAGGATATCTTAAACTTAACAAAAAAATCCCACCTGAAGTTTTAGTGTCACTAAATAATATTAACAATGCAGATCGTCTTGCTGATACTATTTCCGCTCATATGCCACTAAAATTAAATGACAAACAATCAATATTAGAAATGTCAGATGTTACAAAACGACTAGAATATTTAATAGCAATGATGGAATCAGAAATTGAACTACTACAAGTCGAAAAACGTATTCGAAATCGTGTAAAAAAACAAATGGAAAAAAGCCAACGTGAGTATTACTTAAATGAACAAATGAAAGCTATTCAAAAAGAACTAGGAGAGCTAGATGATATCATTGATGAAAATGAAGCTCTTAAACGAAAAATAGAAGCGGCTAAAATGCCTAAAGAAGCACGAGATAAAGTAGAATCAGAATGGCAAAAGTTAAAGTTAATGTCTCCTATGTCAGCTGAAGCTACTGTAGTGCGTGGGTATATTGATTGGATTCTATCAGTTCCATGGCATGCAAGAAGTAAAATGAAAAAAGATATACTTAAAGCTCAAGAAAGTCTGGACAAAGATCATTATGGATTAGAGCGCGTTAAAGACCGTATTTTAGAATATTTAGCGGTACAAAACAGAATTAATAAAATAAAAGGACCTATTTTATGTTTAGTAGGACCGCCTGGAGTAGGAAAAACATCACTTGGACAGTCTATTGCTAAAGCTACTGGGCGTAAATATGTACGTATGGCTTTAGGTGGAATGCGTGATGAAGCAGAAATTAGAGGCCACCGCCGTACTTATATTGGATCTATGCCTGGCAAACTTATACAGAAGATGTCTAAAATTGGTGTAAGAAATCCATTATTTCTTTTAGATGAAATAGATAAAATGTCTTTAGATATGCGCGGAGATCCAGCCGCTGCCTTATTAGAGGTGTTAGATCCCGAACAAAATACTGCTTTCAATGATCATTATTTAGAAATAGATTACGATTTATCTGATGTTATGTTTGTCGCTACTTCCAATTCAATGAATATCCCAAGTCCTTTATTAGATCGAATGGAAGTAATCCGATTATCTGGTTATACCGAAGACGAGAAATTAAATATAGCACGACAACACTTATTAACTAAACAAATAGAACGTAATGCTTTAAAACCAGAAGAATTAACCATTCAAGATGATGCTTTAATAGGAATTATTCGACATTATACGCGTGAAGCGGGGGTACGTAATTTAGAACGTGAAATTTCAAAATTATGTCGAAAAACAGTTAAAATGCTATTAATGAATAAAAAAATTAAATATATAACCATTGATAAAAACAATCTAAAAAATTTTCTTGGAGTACAACGTTACGATTGCACCCGTGCAGACCAAGAAAACCGTGTTGGACAGGTAACTGGTCTAGCCTGGACTGAAGTAGGAGGAGATCTTTTAACAATCGAAACTGCTTGTGTTCCTGGAAAAGGAAAATTAACTTACACTGGTTCCTTAGGTGAAGTTATGCAAGAATCTATTCAAGCCGCATTAACTGTAGTACGAGCACGTGCAGATAAATTAGGCATTAATACTGATTTTTATGATAAAAAAGATATTCATGTACATGTTCCTGAAGGAGCCACTCCTAAAGATGGACCTAGTGCTGGAATTGCTATGTGTACTGCTTTAGTTTCTTGTCTAACAGGAAATTCCGTTAAATCTAGTGTAGCTATGACAGGAGAAATAACTTTGAGAGGACAAGTATTGCCTATCGGAGGTTTAAAGGAAAAATTATTAGCAGCACATCGAGGAGGTATTAAAACAGTATTAATACCGTACGAAAATAAAAGAGACCTGGAAGATATGCCTTCCATTGTAGTAAATAACTTAGATATTCACCCAGTCAAGCAAATAGACGAAGTTTTAATATTAGCACTACAAAATGCCCCATTTCATTATGAAACAATACCTAATACATCATTATCATGAAATTATAAAATATTTGTACAAAACAAAACATATAATATAAATGTAGAAATATTTGTTTCTCATTATATTACCGCTATATATCAATAAATTTAAAAAATTGCAGCTATGAGGTTGAATTATTCAAATAGGATTATATTGATTTCCTAATTTTAGGAAATCAATATAATCCTAACAAAAACTGTTAATTCTTAATTACTCTAAATTTTTAACAATAGAACAATTCTGTATTAATAGAACCAATACTGCAATATTAAAAATCAGAAGACCACATGTAACTATTTAACTCCATATGTTTCCGATTATTCAAACATTATAAAGTACATACAAATCACACTATCTATAACAACAAAAAATAAAATTTATTTCACAAAATATTAATAAACTAATTTTAATATTCAAAATATACTAAATTACAGTATTTACAAACAAAATATATTTTACATTTAAACGCAATATTTATACTGAAATATGTAATTATTTCTTGAAATATTTAAAATAATCACAGATAATCCTTAAAAGGGATGCTATTAGATTATACATGATAATTTTTGTAAAACCGGTCAGGTCTGGAAGGAAGCAGCCGTAGCAAAAAATTAAAATGGTTCTTTATTAGCATCCCAGTAAAATACTCTTACTGTAAGTATACGAACAAACATTAAAATAAAGTAAACAATTGCTATTATAACAATAATATAATACATTTAATTGTATTTTAATCTCTACTACTCTACTATTAGTAGAAAATTGTTTATTATTTAAATAAACAAGTAATAAAAATCAACAATTAAGATACCAATTTATTAAATAATGGTATATTTTACTTCTTAAAAAGCATTATACTGCTATAGTTTTACTTAATCAAAATATTATTAAGTACACAATTTTTAATTGTTAGTTTAATAAAAATTTAATAAATTAAATTTGTAAGAACTAATAATTTTCAATCTTTGAAATGTATATTTTTGTAATATACATTGTAACTTAAGAAAATATCTAAATAATTAAATAATCACTGGCATTAGTCATATATTTACTTATATAAATCATAAATTCTGTTATTTATTAAAAAATTTATTTATAATTAAATTTTATAAACTATCATAAATATCAATAGATTAGTTATATATTTAAATATCTATAGCAATGGTACTATTATACTTTAAAATATTTTATTTAATAAATTTATATATAATTTAAAATAAACACTTGAAATTTTACCTAAACATAGATATATAATTAATTCACATATACTATGTGAATTAATTATACTAAAAATACAACTATTTACAGTATCCAGTCATTTGATCATGTAAAAAATAGCTTATATAAAATATGGAATTTATACTTATAATCACAATATTATGAAGTTTAATCTGCACAAAATTTCTGTATAGATATATAAATTAAATTTAAATTATTTTTTATATTTTGGAATCAAATATGATGCATGTTATGGATCAACAATTAGAATTAATCAAAAAAAATATTAAATTTGTACCTAATTACCCAAAACAAGGCATTTTATTTCGCGATATAACTGAATTATTAAAAAATCCACAAGCATATTCAACAAGCATTACTCTTCTAGCCCATCATTATCAAGACTATAAATTAACTAAAATAGTAGGAATAGAAGCAAGAGGATTTTTATTTAGCGCTCCATTAGCATTAATATTGAAGCTGGGTTTTATCCCTGCTCGTAAATCAGGGAGATTACCGCGCGCAACTATTAGTGAACCATATATTTTAGAGTATGATAGTGGATGCCTAGAAATACATGCCGATTCTATTATACCAGGTGATAAAGTTTTAATTATAGATGATTTATTAGCGACAGGCGGAACAATTGCAGCAGTAGTAAAATTAATTAGACGATTGGGAGGAGAAGTAAACCATGCTGGATTTCTAATAGATTTAGAAAATTTAGGTGGTAAATCATTATTAAAAAAAATAGGAATAAATTCTTACAGTTTAGTAATGTTTTCTGATTATTAAAAATATATTCACTAAACCAATTAAATTGAATTTTTCTATTTATAAAATTCTTATACGAGTTATATATTATGAATTATCAAGTACTTGCCCGTAAGTGGCGTCCAAAGAAATTTTCCGATATTGTGGGACAAAAACATATTATTAAAGCAATTACACATAGTTTTTCATTAAATAAAATTCACCAAGCTTATATATTAACCGGAACAAGAGGAGTAGGAAAGACTACCATTGCCCGATTATTTGCAAAAGGATTAAACTGCGAACAAGGATTAACATCTAATATGTGCGGGCAATGTAATAATTGCCAAGATATTGAATCAGGCTGTTTTATTGATCTTATCGAAATAGATGCAGCATCACGTACTAAAGTAGAAGATACCAGAGAATTTTTAAATAACGTACAATACATGCCATCACGAGGTCGCTTTAAAGTATACCTCATAGATGAAGTACATATGTTATCACGTCACAGTTTTAATGCTTTATTAAAAACATTAGAAGAACCACCTGCTCATGTCAAATTTATTTTAATTACTACTGAATATCAAAAATTACCAGCAACCATATTATCGCGATGCCTACAATTTTGCCTAAAACCACTAAGCATTTCTCATATTATAACTCAACTAACATATATCTTTAATAAAGAAAATATAAAGATAGAATCTTCTGCTTTAGAAATATTAGCTCACGCATCAAAAGGAAGTATGCGTGATGCGCTTAGTTTAGCCGAACAAGCTATTGTATTAGGCAATAACGAAATAACCAATAATGTCATTGATGATATGTTTGGTATATTAAATATAGAACATCCACTATCTTTAATTGAAAACTTAATACACGGAAGTATACATGACATAATGCACCAAATAGAAAACTATGAAATTTTAGGAATTGATTGGGATAATCTTTTAAGTGAAATACTTACTATCTTACAAAAAATAGCTATAGGTCAATTTCTATTGAATTCTATAAAAAAAGAAAGTAATAATACTATACAAAATATAAACCAACGCATATATAAATTAAGCAATCATATTACCCCAGAAAATGTACAATTATATTATCAAATATTTCTATTAGGTCGTCGAGAATTACCTTATACTCCTAACCATCGTATGGGAATAGAAATGACCATGCTGCGCGCATTTGCTTTTCGTCCAGACGAAAATACAACAAATAAAAAATGTAATAATGATAATAACAATGTATCTTCAGATTTTATTCGTTCAAATAATAATCGTATATTCAATACAAACGATAAACAACCTACTATCATTGGTGATATTCAACCAAAAAATAATAATCAAGATAAAAGTCTATTAAATACAACAAACCAAAAGAAAATAAACGATATGTTATGTTTAAATGTAAAAAAATCTAATAATAATACCAATAACACCAAATCAAAATCACCAAAACCTACATCTAACATCGATAATATAACTACTACTTCTAAAATATTGGAAGCTCGTTCAAAACTATTACAATATAAAGAAAACAACAAATTAAATAAAATAGAAAAAAAATCAAATTTAATTTCAAAATCTCAAAAAACAACAAAAGGCATATTAGAACGATTTTCCAACATTAATAAAAACGTTATAAAAAATAATTCTAATAACAACATTAATAAAATTAATAAAGATTTATTAAATTCTTTAGAATACAATAAGAATGATAATAATAACAAAAACTGTAGTAAAAATCATCAAAATATGTCTAATTTCACAAAAGAAATACTTCAACAAGCAATGAGAAACGATTCATGGACATCACAAATATACCGATTGACATTGCCAAAAACAGCAAAAAAATTAGTTATGAATTCTTGGAAAGAAAAAATTTCTTCAAATGAAATATGCCTACATGTTCGTTCTAATTATCAACATTTAAATTCTATAAAATTGCATGAAATAATACAGGAATCACTTAGCAATAATATCGGTATACCAATCACACTGCATATAAAAAAGGATGATAATTACGACATAAAAACACCAATAGAACATATGTATATTTTATATAAAGAAAAAATATCAAAAATAAAACAAGAATTTTCAAAAGATCCATATATCAAAATAATCAAAACTTTTTTTGATGCTGAAATTGACGAAAATGAGATTAAAATAATTTAATATCAACATAACACTCATTATATAAAACTTACTATTTATCTATTTATATCATATATAAATGAGTTAACCATTAGATTAACTTTCAATCATTTTTATGTATATATATAATTTGTAATTACATTATTTATTGTTACTACAACATAAAAACCCATCAATTATTATATAACTGTTATTTTACATATTTAACCATTTAAAATGAGATTTAAACCTATTATGAATAGAATTTATCTTATTAAAAATTAAAAATAAGTTACTAAATAATAGCAGTAAACAAAAAATTAATTCAAGATTATACATAAATAATTTTGATCTATTAAATATGTCTTTCATTTTTAATTAATTATTTCATTACTATCTGTAACAGATATAACATATACAATACATCTTATCAAATATAAAAATGCAATAAAATACACTCTTATAGTCTATAATAATCAATTAATAAAATATAATAATCAATATCTAACTTATGGTATAATAGTGCTTTTGGACATCAATGTGAAATTGACATTCTTTACGTGTATATTTAAATAATACTCTCCTTATATCTAAAAAAAATAATGATGCAGTATATTATAAATATTATTTAACAATTTTATATGATTTTAATCGAGAATTAAATTTGATACGTATTATATTTCTTGGTCCTCCTGGATCTGGAAAAGGGACTCAAGCTCATCTTATTTCAAATAAATATAACATCCCAAATATTTCTACAGGTATGATGTTACGTCAATCATTTACTAAAAATCCATATCAATCTCACAAAATTAAAAAAAATGTAATAAATGTGATGCATACCGGAAATTTAGTAAATGATGATTTTATGGTTCAGTTAATTAACGCGCGTATTAATAAAAACGATTGCTATAATGGATTTTTATTAGATGGATTTCCTAGAACAATCCTACAAGCAGAATTTATGAAAAAGTATAAAATTTTTGTAAATTACGTCATAGAATTCGTTATATCAGACTCTATAGTTATTAATCGTATTACAGGTAGACGAATACATATAGATTCTGGTAGAACATATCATATGCAATTTAACCCACCTAAAATTTTTGGATTAGATGACATTACCGGTGAATCTTTAACTACCCGAAAAGATGATTGTGAACAAGCTATACGTAAACGATTGCATAATTACTACCAATATACTGAACCAGTATTAGATTATTATCGACACGAGTCTAAAGTTAAAAACTTACAATATTTTTCGATTGATGGAAATAGAAAAATTACTGAAATCTATGAAGAATTAATTAGTTTATTAATTAACAAATAATTTAGTTTAAATTAAGAATCATAAAATTTAATAATTTTTATGATAGAAACCTTACTGATTTACTGCACTATAATTTTTAAAATTAAGAACGGTATTAACTGTTATAATAAAAATTATGATTATTTTTAATCCTAACATAAAACATTAACTAACTAAATAAAAACTATCTACCATATTATTCAAAAATTTACACTATAATTTAAATAAAAATTTACGAGCAGAACCGCCAATAAATATTAATTTCAGTTAGTAACATATAAATACTATTATGTATAACTTTTATTATAGAGATATCTGTTTGCCTATTACGGACTATTATAAATAGTCTAAACATTTTACATAAAACATGATTAAATTTCTTATTTAAGCATTAATAAATATTATATCATAAAACTTATTTTAAAATATTCTAAAATTCTACTTAAACATTAATTTCCTAAATAAAACCTTTTGCATTGCATTGCACACACAGGAACAACAATTCACAACTCTCTAAATGTAAGACATAATATTTATGTATTATTTTCTTTATAAAAAGAAGTTTAAAATTCTTCTAAATAAAAACTAGTTCTATATAAAATTAAATCTAAAAAATGATAATAATACACATTTCAGTCAAACCACTACTTATTAGAAATTTTAAAAATTAAAAAATAAAAACACTAAAAATATTTAAAACAATCATAATCAAGATCTCTTTCAATAAAATAGAACTACACCAAAAATATATTAAATAATCACAACAAATAATACCTAAATCAAAATTCTCATTTTATATTTCTTATTTACGTAAGAAATATAAAAACCCATTACATCTTCTTTCAAACATAGTAAAAATTTAATTGTTATAGTATACTATAACAATTAAAAATAGAAATATAATTTAATTTTTAACTATTTTGCGTATCGGGAATTCCATAAATGTAATATTATTATTCTCTTCATTTATTTCTATCATTGAACCACATGTATTCCAACTCCCTAATGCCATTATATTTAAAATATCTTTTTTAGATCCAAAAATTTTATAAATCATTGGTTGATGAGTATGTCCATGAATCATAATATCTGCATTATTCTTAATTAATATATCTGTAGCCATTCTCAAATTAATATCCAATTTTTTTTTTGATTTACATTGTTTATGTCGTACACAACATGAACGAATAATACTAAACATACGTGAACGTATAGATAACGGTAATAACAAAAATAACCGTTGTGCTACAATATTTCTAAAAAATTTTCTAAATAATCGATATGATTTATCCTTAGAACATAAAGTATCTCCATGTAAAATGACTACCTTTTTCCCTGATTCTAATTTTAAAACTTGTTTTGAAGATAATAACGTCATTCCACAAGCCTTAGCGTACTGTTTTCCCAACAAAAAATCACGATTGCCATGAATAAAATAACATGAAATTTTTTTTTATTTAATCTTTTTAAAGCTTTAGCAATATTAATATGTAATGATTTATAATCATCATCTCCTAACCAAATCTCAAACAAATCTCCTAAAATATAAAGAGATTGAGCGCGTACTGCGCAATAATTTAAAAAATGCAAAAATCCATCAGTGACATCTGGAGATTCCGAACGCAAATGAATATCTGAAATAAACAAAATTGACATATCTACTAAATAAAATAATTATTTTTATAAATTTTTTAATATTCTATATTAAAATTATCTAATTAAAAATATAACCAACTGAATAAAATTCATTATATCAATATATATACATAATCAATCATTTAACACAATATAATCATCAGTCGCAAACATTTCAATTACACAATAAACATTAATCATGTATTTATTGTAAAAAAAACATATGTTATATTCTATCATTAAAGTTATAATTATCAATATTATTGTTAACATAAATTATTTATAGTAATTTTATTTAAAAAGTATATAAATTACTATCAGTACTTATATACTATGAACACTCAATATATTAGCGTTACAGAATAAATTAAAATGCTCAAAATTTTTAATACTTTAACAAGAAAAAAAGAAAAACTTATACCTCTTGTTGATGGAAAAATTAAGATATATGTTTGCGGTGCTACAGTATACGATTTATGCCATCTTGGACATGCTAGAACATTTCTAACATTTGATACTATTATCCGTTATTTGCGTCACTGTAGATATCAAGTAAATTATGTTCGTAACATTACAGATATAGATGATAAAATTATAAAAAGAGCTTATGAAAATAATGAAACAACTAAACAGTTAACTAATCGTATGATTCAAGAAATGCATTTAGATTTAGATTCATTAAATATATTACGTCCAAATTACGAACCAAAAGTAACCGATCATATTGATATAATTATTAAATTTATTCACCTACTAATCAAAAAAAAACACGCATATATATCTTCTAATGGAGATATAATGTTTTCTGTAAAAACCATGCATAACTACGGAATATTATCTAAGAAAAAAAAAATATCTGAAATTCACAATATTTTAAAAACATCAAACATAAAAAATCCTCCTATAGATTTTGTGCTTTGGAAAACATCTAAACCAGGCGAACCCTGTTGGCAATCTCCATGGGGAGCAGGGCGTCCAGGATGGCATATTGAATGTTCTGCTATGAACCATTCTATTTTCGGTAATCAATTAGATATTCATGGTGGAGGATCTGATTTAATTTTTCCGCATCACGATAATGAAATTGCTCAATCTGTTTGCGCTTATAACATGCCTTATGCAAAAATATGGATGCACTCTGGTATGCTATTATTAAACCATGAAAAAATGTCAAAATCATCAAATAATTTTTTTACTATACGTGACATTTTAAGACGTTATGATCCTGAAACAATAAGATATTTTTTAATGTCTGCTCATTATCGTAACCAATTAAAATATGATGATAATAGTCTCAAAAGCGCACAATCATCCTTGAAACGACTTTATATTGCTTTAAGAGATACTAAACCTAATTCCGATGTTAAACCTTATGATGAAAACTGCTTTATATCTAAATTCATCTCTAAAATGAATGATGATTTCAATACGCCAGAAGCATATTCAGTACTATTTGACATAGCACATAAATTAAATTATTTAAAAGTTAAGCGTCATTCGCTCACTCCAAGAATAGCAGCTACTTTAAAATATTTAGCAAACATTATTGGATTATTGCATCAAAATCCAGAAATATTTTTAAAAAAAATAACATTAAAAAATAATAAAAAGTTTCATATTAAAAAGATTCAAAAATTAATTAAACGTCGTGAAGATGCTCGAAAAAACAGCCAATGGGAATTATCTGACAAAATAAGAAATAAACTAACTGTCATGGGAATAACATTAGAAGATAGTCCTACAGGAATAACAAAATGGCATTGTAATAATACAAATACGTAATAAAGCAGTTAAAATAGAGAATAAGCTACAAACATCCATCTCTTATCAAAGATGATTGTAGTAGGCTTGTAAAGTATTTTGAATAAGCGTAGCCACCGTCATAGGACCCACTCCACCTGGAACAGGCGTAATATATGCAGCACGTTCATAAGCGCTAGAAAAATGAACATCACCAACTATATCTCCATTATTTAAACGATTAATACCAACATCTACTACTATAGATCCTCGTTTTATCCAGCTACCAGGAATAAAATTTGCCATTCCTACTGCCACAACCAATAAATCAGCATGTTCAAGATACACTTTTAAATTCTGAGTAAAACGATGCGTAATTGACACAGTACATCCCGCCAATAATAATTCCATCGTCATAGGACGACCAACAATATTTGACGCTCCGATTACAACTGCATTCAATACAAACATATCTATATTATACCATTCCAATAAAGTAATAATACCTTTAGAAGTACAAGGACGCAGTGTAGGAGATCGTTGACATAAACGACCGATATTATATGGATGAAAACCATCTACATCTTTATCAGGAGCAATATGCTCAAAAATACTTACTTTTTTTAATTTATTTGGTAATGGCAATTGAATTAAAATACCATCTACACGATCATCGTTATTTAGAGTTTCTATCAATTGAAAAATTTCATTTTCGGTTGTGGTAACAGGCAAAATATAAAGAAACGAAATAAAACCAACTTGTTCACATGCTTTTTTTTTGTTAGCTACATATATTTTAGAAACTGGATCATGGCCTATCAAGATCATAGCTAATCCCGGCGCGCGCTTTCCAGAATTTACATTCTGGCATACTTGTTTAGCTATCTTTTGCTTTATTTCTTCAGACACATATTTACCATCAATTACCTTAGCAATCATTTCAATAATATATCCAATAATTTTATATTAATACGATGATGTTATTTTTATAAATATATATTACTATTAACTCTAAATTATACACTTTCTTTTACACATCTTTTTTCAAAAAGAAAATATTTAACTTAATTAGGTAAATACCAGAACACTATTGTTCTTTTTTAAAAATATGTACAAAACATGACATGTTAATGCGCCCTTAACTCAATTGGATAGAGTAACAGCCTTCTAAGCTGTAAGTTATAGGTTCGAATCCTATAGGGCGTATTATCCATAGTATATACTTGTAGTATATAAACCTAAATTAATATGAATAAATAAGTCTTAATCAAATAATCATATAACACTATTTAATCGAAATGTGTATACTCAACAATATATACTTTTAACTTAATAAAAATAGATTTTCACTAAATAATAGTATCCATATGTTTAATTAGTACAATAAAGGTATTATGATACTAGGAATTGCTTTTGCTGTAATCTCAGGATTGTTGTGGGGGTTGATCTTTATTGGTCCCTTATTAATACCAGAATATCCCAGTATATTACAAGCATCTGGTCGTTACATTGCATTTGGATTAATCTCAATACCACTATCATGGTACGATAGAGCACGGTTACGTAAGTTATTGTTGCAAGATTGGTTAGAAGCAATAAAATTAGTCTTAGCAGGCCATTTAGTGTATTATACATGCTTAACAAGCGCTATCCAACGTGTTGGAGCTCCGATTTCAACAGCTATTATTGGAACCTTACCTTTAATGTTAACTATAACAACACATATTATTTCTAATAATGAACAAAAATTGCCATATCATACTTTACTAACATCATTATTTCTAATGGGAATAGGATTATTATGCGTAAACGTTTCTGAACTAAAATCTGAATTTTTCATATTTAACATATGGCAATATATAAGTGGAATAATTTTAGCAATGATTTCTGTTTTATGCTGGGCGTGGTATGCATTGAGAAATGCACGTTGGCTAAAAACACATCCATATAATAAACCTATGACTTGGGCCAACGCACAAGGAGTAGTTACATTACCATTATCATGTCTCGTTTATTGCTTTGTATGTATCTGTTGTTCAGATCTTATGCAAGATGAATTTATATTGCCCTTTGGTCCCAGACCAGTTTTTTTTATTTTATTAATGATCTTAATTGGATTTTGTTGCTCTTGGTTAGGCACATTCTTTTGGAACGAAGCCAGTCAAAGATTACCAACAACATTAATAGGCCCACTAATTGTAGTAGAAACTATAGCAGGTTTAATATACTCATTTATACATCGCCAACTATGGCCATCTCCTTTAATTTTAATTGGAATGTTTTTATTAATTTCTGGAGTTACATGTATCATGCAAATTCAAAAAAACACGCGCTAAAATAACTTTTTCAATCATATATTATCATTTTACCATATAAACTAACTAATTAATTCAGTAAACTAAAACTAAATGAACTCAGTGATATTTTCTAACCTAAAATAATTAGGACATTTATTATATTATAACATATATTATATCTCTACATTAAAAAACACATTTATAACATATATAACTAATTTACTTAATAAAATGTTTTGTATTATATGTAATGATAATACATTTTATGTATATATAAATACTTTTCATATATTTTAAGCTTTAAAATTTTCAACCTAATATTATCAATACAACAACAATGTTAATTATTAATTTCATTACGTTATAAATTAAAATTATTATAAAATTTTAGAAATCATTTTTCTATGTCCATTCATTGACATAACTATGCCAAATCCAGCCATTAATACTAACAAAGATGAACCCCCATAACTTATTAATGGCAAGGGAATACCTACTACTGGTAATAAACCGCTAACCATACCAATATTTACAAAAATATACATAAATAACACTAACATAAAACTACCAATAATTAGTCGGCCAAACATATGTTTTATTTTAACCGCAATAATAAATCCACGAAATATAATTCCTAAATACAACATTAATAATATTAATATTCCCAACAATCCTAACTCTTCCCCTATTACCGCAAAAATAAAATCAGTATGACGTTCTGGCAAAAATTCTAATTGTGATTGTGTCCCATGTAACCATCCTTTTCCAGTTAAACCACCTGAACCAATAGCAATTTTTGATTGAATAATATGATATCCAGCACCTAATGGATCAATTTCTGGATGCAATAATATCGTTATTCTGGACCTCTGATATTCATGCATGCAAACAAACCAAAATATAGGAGTAAACAAAACCATGAGCAATAACGTAAATATAATTAATTTCCAACTAATTCCAGATAAAAATAATACAAACAAACCAGCACTAACCGTTAAAATCGCTGTTCCCAAATCTGGTTGTGTTAACATAAATATAGTAGGAATTATAATTAATAATAGCGCTATGGCAACATTTTTAAAAGATGGTGGATGTCGTCCTCTATCAACATAATATGACACCATAAGCAAAACAGAAATTTTTACTATTTCTGATGGTTGAAACCTTATTATACCAAAATCTAACCAACGCTGTGCTCCTTTGCTAATTTGTCCAATCATATTAACTGATATTAATAATATAAGACACAAAAAATATATATAAGGCGCCCAAAATTCATAAACTCTAGGTGAAATCTGCGCTAAAAAAAACATAAGCAATAATCCTCCTATAATTTGCAATATTTTTAGTCGCATCATTTCAAAATTTTGACCACACGCGCTCCACATTATAAATGTTCCATATAACAATAAAAAAATAATAAGTAAAAATAATGTTAAATCAATATGATACTTATCCCATAATGAATTCCGTCGAATAATTTGATTCATGAATACATTTAATAATTAGTTAGATTGACAAAAATAAATAAAACAGCACAATCAAATATTCATTCATTGTAATAAAGCATAATCAAATATTTTTCTTGTAATTGTTCCTATTGATATTCCAGTTTTAGCATTTTCTAAAATTACTACTACTGCTATCGTAGGATTTTCATATGGGGCAAATGCGGTCATCAATTTATGATCTCTAAGATACTCAGATATTCTGTTTGGATCATAGTTTTGATTACTTTTTAAACTAAATAATTGTGCTGTGCCAGATTTAGCTGCTGCTTTATATGAAGCGTCAGAAAAACTACTACTAACTGTCCCATTTGGACGATTAGCTGCTCCGAACATCCCATCTTTAGCAATTTTCCATACATCCGATTTTGGATCACCTACTTGATCGCATTCCGTTTGATGGTACGGAATATAATCTTTTTCTAATAAAATACTATCAAGCAAATGAGGAATAAGCACATTGCCATCATTAATTAAAGTAATTAATGCCTTAGACATTTGTACAGGAGTAGCAGTCCAATATCCCTGTCCTATACCTACCGGGATTGTATCTCCTTGATACCATGGTTTGTTAAACCGTTGTATTTTCCACGCTTTAGTCGGCATAACACCAGTTAATTCTTCAAATAAATCAATACCAGTATATCTACCATATCCAAATTTTTTCATCCATTCAGACAAACTATCTATTCCCATCTTATAAGCTATTTGATAAAAAAAAGTATCAGAAGATTCTTCAAGAGCTTTTGTAATATTTAATTCTCCATGCCCCCATCGTTTCCAATCACGAAAACGTTTTTCTGAACCAGGTAATTGCCACCAACCAGGATCAGAAAATAGAAAATTTTGATTAATTACTCCTAAAATTAAAGCAGATACAGAAATATAAGGTTTTACTGTAGATGCAGGAGGATATATCCCCTGAGTGGCACGATTAAGCAAAGGACAATTATTATCTTTCAATAAAAGACTATATTCTGTATTAGATATACCATCGACAAATAAATTTGGGTCATAACTAGGATTTGAAATCAAAGCTTTAATTCCGCCATTTCTCGGATCAATGACTATTACAGAAGATCGACTACCTAATAGCAATTTTACAATATATTGTTGTAAATTCAAATCTAATGTTAAAACAATACTTCTTCCTGGAATTGGATATCTTTTATATAATTTTCTAATAATTTTCCCACGACTATTTATTTCTACAGCTCCGTAACCTGGAGTACCATGTAAAATATTTTCATAATAACGTTCAATACCTAATTTTCCTATATTAGGAGCAGAAATATACTTACCTAAAATACCTTGTTTACTCAATCTTTTTATTTCTTCCTCATTAATCTTAGAAATATATCCAATTACATGACTTAAATCAGATCCATAAGGATAGTAACGACGTTGATAACTTTTCATTGTTACCCCTGAAAATCTAAATCTATTAACAGCAAATCGAGCTTGTTGTTCTTCTGTTAAACCAATCTTAATAGGCAATGACTCAAATTGAGAAGAACGTTTTCGAGCTTTTTCAAAACGCACTATATCGTAATCACTTAAATTTAATAATGACTGTAATTCATGAATCGTTTGATTTAAATTAATTGTATTTTCTGGTGTTATTTCTAACTGGTAAATGGTTCGATTTAATGCTAAAGCTATTCCATTACGGTCATAAATAATACCTCTTTTGGGCGGAATAGGAATAATCTTAATACGGTTTTCGTTAGAACGAGTAGTATACATATTAAAATTAACTATTTGTATCTGATATAAATGAATAAATAGAATACTAGTGATTAATAAAACAAAAACACACGCAATAGTTACACGACGTGCAAACAACAATAACTCGGCCGAATAATTATAAAAAATTTGAGAATCATTTAACTTCATGTAATTAAAGTTTACTTATATCTAATATCAATAATTGATATAAGTATATAACTACTTATATAACAAGTGAAATATTTGTAAATACACACAACAGGTGTATTTACAAATAAACTCTTTATTTATACTAACACCAAAGCTTTTCTAACTCATACAGAGTACGAATTTCTTTCTGCATCACATGTATAACTACATCACCCAAGTCTACTAAAACCCATTCTCCAAAATTCATACCTTCTATACCATAAGGTTTCACACCTATCCCACGGGATTTTTTCAATATCTCTTGAGATATTGAAATTACATGCCGACTAGACATCCCAGTACAGATAATCATAACATCCGTAATATATGTTTTGCCATACATGTCAAAACATATAATATCTTGTCCTTGTATATTATTAATAATATTAACTACAAATTCTTTCAAAATATCGGATTGCACAGTTTAACGCCTAAATACATATTTGTATGATGTTTATATCGTTATATAAACATCATCAATGTACAATATCTATTATGTAACACAATAATTATTTTACAAATTTACAATTTTTAAATAAATACAAACAATTTTATAAAGTAATATTCAATACCTTAGTCTATGCACTAAATAAATAGAACTTTATTTTTTAACATATTCTGTTTTATAAATCGTATTATTATTTAAAAACATTCTATCAATTTTAATAAAAATAGCTATTATTTACGCACATATTATACATTTATCTACTGTATTATTAATTTTTAATAAAACTCAAATAAAACATATTGTCGATTCAAAAAGTACAAATATTAACTATGTGTCTTATATCATAGCTTTCGCTATAAAAAAATTAATACAATAATAATTATAAATTTTCAGTATTTTAGATTATTATCAAAATAATTACATACAATCACACATACATACTTCACCTATTAATAGTGAAAATCAAAAACCACTTTCCATGTATATTAATATGATTTAACCGTAACCAATTAAATTTTTTGTTACAATCTATTTTCATAACTGCAATATATATATTATATAAATAATCTACATATCGTATTACAACAACTATGATATAGTTATCACATAAAACTTTTAAAGCCTTTTTATAAATAAGACCAAAATAGTACATGGTATTACTTACAAAAATTATATATTAATTTTTTCATCGTAACATAATATAGCCGACAATACCTCAAAACTAGACCATGAAAGAGAAATATAATCCTGTTTGTATCTTAATTCTATTTGTACTAATAGTCCAACTGATTGATATAATTTAGACAAACTTAACCGTTTCACCGCTCTAGACAACAATGTGCAATGATACTCTTTGTATATTTTATATTGTTTTAATAAGCTAAAAAATGATTTTCTTTGTGCCATACCATATTTTATATTAATTATTGTTAATACTTCAGATTTAATTTTATGCAACAATTTTTCTAAATCAACTTCCATATATTCCAACTGCCGTAAAATTCGATCAGCACGTTGTTTCTTACCTACTAAAATTGCTTCCACCCAATGGTTAATATTAAAATATGCTGAATCAGTAACTACTTTTCTGACACGTGCAAAATTTAAATTTCCATCAGGATAAATTAAAGATAAATTTTGTAACATTTGATTCAACAAAATTAAACTACCTTCATAATAATAACATAACAATTGACAAGCTAAATTTTCTATAACGAGTTTCATATGCTTCGCTTGATTTTCTACCCATACTGTCATCCGTCCATACGTGAGTGTGCTACAATCAACAAATATTCCTTTCTTATTAAAATATTGTAACCAAATATTATTTTTACTCATTTGCTTCGATTCCTGAATATATATAATTAATACTAAATCATCATGAAGCAACGGAAATAATAAAGGAATATTTTTATTAAAATAAGAAATAGGATAATTTTGAGTAAATTTCAACGAAAATATTTTTCGTTTTTCAAATAAATTTGTCGTTTTAAATAAATTAAATACATCCTTCCAATCAGAATATATATCCAATTCTAAATTGACAGACGTATTAAAATTTAATATCTTAGCTGCCTTTATAATACTAAGATAACTCTCTTGCAAAAGATAAGAATCATTTCCTAGCAATAAATACACAGACTTAAGTTCTTTTTTTAACTCTAAAAATAATTGTTCTGGATATATCCGTATCATGACATACCTTAATGACAAAATAAAATATCAATATTAGATACAAAAATAATTTTGTCACATATCTCAATTATAAAAATCATCAAATCTTAAAAATAATTGACGTATAAGTTGTTGTGCTGCATCTCGATACATATCTTGACGTATATCATTTTCTTGTGTATCTTTAAATAAAGCACTGCCAGGATTTCGTATAAAAGAACGATACACACGAATATTAATAGGACAACAATTTTTATTTGGTATGAATAAATTAGTTCGTATATGCAATATTAATTGATATCCAGCTTCGTTTCCATTCTGAAAAACAAAAGTAGTTATATACTTTTCTGAAGCACCAAGAATACGTAAACAAGGAATATGGACTTCTTGTGCGCATAAGTTATTACTTATATCATCAACAACACCAATTTGGTTAACATGCAACTCAGTCAGTATAGCACGAGTTATTGGTCCAAATGGATCATAGCTACGTAATGATATAGAACTCATATTATTAATTATTTGTGACTTTTTTTCCGCTATATTTGTACACAATCGATAACCACAACTTTCAAACATAATCATAGTAACAATACTTACAATTATTAAAAGATAATTCTTTATATGCAAAGAATGTTCAACGTTCACTATATAATAATATTGATCACTCTATTTGGAACATAGATTATATTATTTATTTTTTTTCCAATAAGATATTTATTCAAAATATTCTCTGATTCTAATAATTTATAAATTACATTCTTATCACTATTCAGTGGTACATATATTTTATGTCTCATTTTTCCATTAATTTGCACTATGATAAGCGTCCTGTCATTTCTTATTGCTTGTATATCTACAGTTGGCCATTTTGCATGATCAATATCTCTTAAACCTCCTAAAGCCTTCCATAAAATAAAACTAATATGTGGGGTAAACGGATATAGCAATCGGACTATTACTAATAAAGCTTCTTGCAACACTGCTCTATCTTGCATACTTTTTTTTGGAACGTTGTATAATTCATTCACTAATTTCATAATTGCAGCTAAAGCAGTATTAAATGATTGTCTACGATCAATATCATCAGTAACTTTTTCTATGGTTTTATGTATATTATATCGAATAAATTTTTGCGTATAATTAAGCATTAAACCGTCCAATTTATCCACAGGCCCACCTTGGATATGTTGATATACTAAACTCCAAACACGCTTAAGAAAACGCTTAGCACCCTCCAATCCAGATTCTTTCCATTCTAATGCTGCTCCAATTGGAGCAGCAAACATTATAAAAAAACGTACTGTATCTGCTCCATATTTTTTAATAATTATATTGGGATCAATACCATTATTTTTTGACTTTGACATTTTACACATTCCGGCATAAATTAAATCACGTCCATCTTTATCTACAGCCTTTGCAATATGTCCTATTTTATCACGTTTTATTATTTTAACATGAGTTGGATCCACCCATATACGCTGATCATTAGTAGATAAATAATAAAATGAATCTGCTAATACCATACCCTGACATAATAAACGTATTGCAGGTTCATCAGAACAAACTAATCCTTCATCGCGCATTAATTTATGAAAAAAACGAAAATACAATAAATGCATAATGGCATGTTCAATGCCACCTATATATTGATCAATTGGTAACCAATAATTAGCAGAACGTGTATCCAACATAGATTTGTCATAATGAGGACATGTATAACGAGCATAATACCAAGAAGATTCCATAAAAGTATCAAAAGTATCAGTATCACGAATAGCTGTTTGTCCTTTATAAGTAGTTTTCATCCAATTCGAATACATCTTCAAAGAACTATCTACATGTTTATTATTTCTATTACTTTGCATAAATGCTATTTTTTTTGGAAGAATTACCGGTAATTGATCAAAAAAAACCGGTTTAACGACACCATTTTCTAATGTTATCATAGGAATAGGCACTCCCCAATAACGCTGACGTGAGATACACCAATCTTTTAAACGATAATGTATCTTATGTTGAGCTATACCACGTGCAATTAATGCTGTAGCAATTATATTAGACGCCATACAAGACCTTAATCCATTAAACTCACCAGAATTAAATAATATTCCATCTCCAGTCATTGCTTTAATTATAACGCTTGGTTCAGTTCCATCCAGATTCTTTATGACAGTTTTAACTGGTAGACTATATTTATGAGCAAACTCCCAATCTTGTTGATTATGGGCTGGAACCAACATAGCTGCACCTATTCCATCGGATTCAATAGGTATTACAAAATTAGCAACCCAAATTGGCAATCTACTATTAGTAATTGGATGTATCGCATAAATATTAATAGGCATTCCTTTTTTTTCAAAAAAACAAACATTTATTTTACTCGATTTAATATTAAAATTCTCATATCTTTTAATAAAATGAGCTAAATTTAGATCAATTGCTGCTATTTTTAACACTATCGGATGATCTATAGATACTAATAAACAAGTAATTCCCATGAAAATATCTAATCGGGTTATATATACTGTTAACGTATCATCACGATTCTCAATATTAAAAGTAACATTTACCCCTTCCGAACGTCCTATCCAATTTTTTTGCATAATTTTTACTTGTTTAGGCCAATTTTTTAATTGATCTAACCCATACAACAATTGATCTGCATAATCAGTAATTTTTATGAACCATTGCGGAATTTTTTTATATTTCACACGAGTATGACAACGCCAACAACAATTATTAATAACTTGCTCATTTGCCAAAACTGTTTTATGATATGGACACCAATTTACTGATGAAGTTTTTTTATATACCAAACCTTTTTTATATAAAATAGTAAAAAACCATTGCTCCCATCGATAATATTGAGATTGACAAGTTATAATCTCTCTGCTCCAATCGTAAGCAAAACCCAATGATTGTAACTGACTTTTCATGTAACAAATATTAGATTTTGTCCAAATTTCTGGATCTGTATTATTTATAATTGCAGCATGTTCTGCAGGCAACCCAAAAGCATCCCAACCTATAGGTTGTAATACATTTTTTCCAAGCATACGTTGATATCTAGAAATTACATCTCCAATTGTATAATTACGCACATGACCCATATGTAAGTTTCCAGATGGATATGGAATCATAGATAAACAATAATACTTCTTTTTACTACTATCTTCTACTACTGAAAAAGTCTTATTTTTGTACCAATATTTCTGAATAATGCTTTCAATTTTACTTGGAGAATACGATTTTTGCATAACGACTTCACTATAAATAAAAATTATTAATTGGTAATTAAAACTTAAATTAATTAAGAATATCAATATTTTTAGATCAAAACTATTTTTTATTAAAATTAAACACTAACAATTAAATAGTAATAAATACACATCATTAATAAAAATAAATCTTATACATAAATTCGAAATTTCATACCATTACACACTACGCATTTTATAGATTTAATAAAAATTTTTTATTAAAAATACATGATTTCCAAATTTAAAGAGTAAAATAACATATATAGTAATGATACCTAAAAAAAACCAAGATCCAAACCTTGCATACGGCGTTAAACCTGTAGTTGGAATAACTGTATCATTAAGTACTGTTGAACTAAATTGAGGCAATTGCGCTTGAATAGAACCATCCGCATTCACAATAGCAGTAACTCCATTGTTAGTGCTACATAATAAAGGTCTTCCTAATTCCAAAGCACGCATGCGCGCCATTTGAAAATATTGCCATGGACCAATAGAATTACCAAACCATGCGTTATTTGCAACAGTTAATAAAAAATCAGTATCAGGTTTAAAATTATCGCGAATTTGCTTACCAAGAATTATTTCATAACAAATAACAGCAGTCATTTTGATAAATGATGCAGTCAATTGTGGTTGAAAATAATAGCCTTTTTGCATAAAAGGAACAGGAATATTAAATAAACGTAGCAATGGACTAAAAAACCTTTGGAATGGAAACCTTTCAGAACATAATACTAAATGATGTTTATCATACCGATTATAACTCGGATATTTGTAAGGTTTAGATTCTCCAATTACTATAATACTATTGTAATAATAGTATTCGTTTTTAATATAACGTATTCCAATAATTCCAGTAATCAAATTTGTTTGATCTTGCCTTAATTGATAATCTAATAACGTTAAAAATTGATTATGATCAATTTCATTCCCTGGGATAGCTGATTCCGGCCAAATAACTATTTTTGTTTTCCCAAGCAAGGGTAAAGTATGATCCAAATATATTTGGATGATTTTTTTTAAATAATTAGCGTCCCACTTTATGTGTTGGTTAATATTACCTTGTACTAAAGAAACATCTACAGCACGCTGTGGTTGTACATGATACCATTGTATCCATGCTAAAGGCCATAGAAACAACAATATCCCTAAAGATATAACCATTAATGATAACTGTGCTCTTTTAATAGATACCGCTATTAATCCACTTACTAAAACAAGAATAAACGTGATACCTTCCACCCCAAAAATAGGGGCAATTCCTTTGAAAGGCCCATCAATTTGACTATAACCAAACTGTAACCACGGAAATCCAGTAAATATATGTCCTCTAATATATTCAATAATTAACCATAATACTGGAGCAACCCCTGCTGCACACCATATAGTTGTATTTAAGCGTATTACCGTAAGTAAAACAGAAAATAATATAGGAAACAATGTCAGATATAAAACGAAACAAACTATTAATGCAGTATTTACACAACTACACATATTACTAAATTTATCTATACTTATATAAATCCATTGTAACCCACTACCAAAAAAACCAATACCCCAAAAAAAAGCATACCATACTACTTGTTTTAAAGTAGTAAACTCTAAAACTATTTTTAATAAAACAGTTAATGAAACAATACTAGCTGGCCAGAAATTATATGGAGAAAATCCTAAAACACCGAATGCTCCAAACAATAATACTATAAACAACCAAAAAAATTGTTTGTATTTATAATATACGGTAACAACAAACATCATGTATGAAAATTATTTTGTTTAGATATATATAATGAATTTTTAGGAATTTGTACAAGTAATTGCATAATACGATGACTATCTGTAAGTGTAACTTTAAACTTATAACCTAAAATATTTATAGATTCCCCATTTGTAGGTAAATGCCCAAAAGATTGCATCACAAAACCTCCAACAGTATCTATTTCTTCATTATAAAAACAGGTATTAAACATTTTATTAAAATCTATAACAGGGGTTAATGCATTAACAATAAAAGTATATTGACTTATCTGACGAATATCACAACTATCTTTATTATCATATTCATCCTCAATTTCCCCAACAATCAACTCCAATATGTCTTCAATAGTAATAAGCCCAGACATGCCTCCAAATTCGTCTATCACAATAGCCATATGGCAGTGTTGTATACGAAATTCTTGTAACATTCTGTCTACGCCTTTATGTTCTGGTACTACTAAAGCTGGGCGCAAAATTTTATCAATACTACATGATTGAGATTTTTTTAATATGAATGGTAGTAAATCTTTAGCAATTAACACTCCTTTAATTCTATCCTGATTACCGCATAATACTGGAAATCTAGAATGAGCAGACTCTATAATAATAGAAAGCTGTTCATCCCAAGTTTGAGTATTTTTTAAAAAAATAATTTGTGCTCTAGGAACCATAATATCTCTAACTTTTTGTTCAACAATATCCATAACCCCTTCTAGCATATCTCGAGTATCTGCATCTATCAAAGAATTTTGTTCAAAATCACGTATTAAATTTAGCAAATCATCACGATTTTTAGGACTACTATGAAAGAGATGATGTAATATGAAAGCAAAAAAGCTCTTTTTACGAATAGAACTAACATTCTCCTCTAAATTATGGTCATTCATAATGTTTAATTATACTATATCTTATAGAAATTTAAATTACCTATGTATAATAGAACAACACGTTTGATATCCGCATTGCTGCAGTATACTTATTTCTGCTCGTTTCATTAATATAGCCTCTGTATCAAGAAGATGATTATATCCTAATAAATGCAATGAGCCATGAATCATCATATGCGCCCAATGCGCGCTAGTAGATGGCACATTTCTTTTCTTAGCTTCATACTCAATCACTTGACGGCAAAGTACTATATCTCCGAGTAATGAAGATGGAATTCCTAACGGTGGTGTAAAGGAAAATGATAAAACATTAGTAGGATAATTTTTTCCTAAATAATACCAATTTAAATAACGCATTTCTTTCGTATCTACTATACGAATAGTTAATTCTATTTTTTTTTTATACGCAGAAAATATACCGCGCATCCATGATTTGAACAATTTTCTACTAGGTAATCCATGTAAATTTTTACATGCTAATTGCAAATCAAGAATTATTTGATTATTTGCCATCAATAAATCCTCTTATTACAATAATTTTAATCGTCACTATTTATTTCTTGATAATTTTATTTACAATTATTCTTATATCTATCATAACTTTCGTCTAAGATGCTTTTATTACTATCCCATGCTTCATATGCATCTATTATCCGAGTTACTATAGAGTGACGCACCGAATCTTCTTTATTAAAAAAATTAAAACTAATATCTTTAATGATAGGCAATACTTTAATAGCATGTGCCAATCCAGATGATTGATTGGATGGTAAATCGATTTGTGTAATATCTCCAGTAATAATCACTGTAGAGCGAAATCCAATACGTGTTAAAAACATCTTCATTTGAGTAATAGTTGTATTTTGACTTTCATCAAGGATGATGACAGAATCATCCAGTGTACGTCCACGCATGTAAGCCAATGGAGCTACTTCTATTATTTTTTTTTGTATTAATTTCTCTACTCTTTCATATCCAATTATATTAAATAAGGCATCATATAACGGCCGAACATAGGGGTCAGATTTTTGATGGAGATCTCCTGGCAAAAATCCTAATTTCTCTCCGGCTTCAATAGCAGGGCGAGTTAAAATAATATGTTTATTTTTTTGACGTTCCAATAAATCTACCGCAGCAGCTATTGCTAGATACGTTTTTCCAGTTCCTGCAGGTCCTATACCAAAAGTAACATCATGATTAAAAATATTAGAAATATATTGTGCTTGATTTTCTGTGCGAGGTTTGATTATTCCATGTTTTGTTTCAATTCTTACTGAAGTATTTCTAATTTCCTTCGTATATTTTAATTTGTTTTTCAATATTTGAATCTTTTTAATAGTCAAATATATCTGTTCTGGATTGATATCATTAATCATTCCATATTCAGATTTTGTTTCCGAATACAAAGACACTAAAACATCAGTAGCTATTTCAACTGAAATTGGCGGGCCTATTAATCTAAAAAAATTATTGTACCTATTGATAGTAATGCTCAATTGATATTCTAATTGTTTCAAATTCTCATCTAAAGGGCCACATAGACTTATCAAACGTTTATTATTGACTGGTTGTAATCTAATTTCTTTAGTTACTAAATTCAAATATCACTCCCAAATTATCGGAACTAAAATAGTTAATAATATCACTGCATTTAACACCTTTTTAAAATAAATAATACCAATAAACATATATTATAAGTTATGAAAAATAATATACGGTATTATATACTAACACACATTAAATATACAATTATTCATAAAAATTAACCAATTATTGATATTATCATATCATATGCTCTATTTTTAAGATTAAAATGTACTTAATCATATATTAAGAATATAAAATTTATAATTAAATCCCATAAAATTTTTAATATTTATTTAAATATATAGTTTTATATGTTATATATTTATGCATAAATAATTATTTACTTATATATAATCTTAATAATATCATTAAACACACATTGTGTATAAATTGACCCTTACATTAAATAAATCATAAGATATTATGAAAAAATTACTGTGTGATGTGTTAATATTTGGCGGCGGTATCATAGGCGCATCTTTAGCATTACGTCTTTCTCAATCTGGAATTAAAGTAATTATAGTAGACCATAAATATCCTATTCCAATTAAAAAAAACACAACACCATATATCCGAGTTGCTGCCATTAATTATGCTTCGGTAGAATTCTTAAAAAAAATTAATACATGGGAAAAAATTCCTTCTAATTTCTGCACTCCATTTCATCATTTAGAAGCATGGGAATGGCCATCGGCAAAAATAACCTTTCACGCTATATCCGTAGGCGTATCTAAAATGGGATTCATTGTCGAAAATAACCGTTTACAATTGGCGTTGTGGGAAAATTTTATAAACTTTAAAACAATAACGCTATGTTGCCCATCTATACTAGTCTCTATGTATTATGACGGTTTCTCTTGGCGATGTCTTCTTGATAACGGTACCACAATCATCAGTCGTCTATTAATAGGAGCTGATGGAATTTATTCTCAGATTCGAAAAAAATTAGGAATCGGAGTAATTGGTTGGAAATATCATCAATGTTGTATGTTACTTACTATCAAAACTAAAAAATACCAATATGGCACAGTTTGGCAAATCTTTACTCCTTATGGTCCTATAGGGTTTTTACCTCTACATAATCATTGGGGATCATTAATGTGGTATAACACTCCCGAATATATTCAAAAACTACAACAATTACCTACAGAAATGTTAGAAAAAGAAATTAAAAATAATTTTCAAGACCAATTAGGTAACGTTAAGCTATATAACATAGCTGTAGCTCCACTCATTCGTCAACGTGCGTACAGTTATATAACTCCAGGAGGAGCATTAGTTGGCGATGCTGCGCATTCTTTGCATCCTTTAGTAGGACAAGGAATAAATTTAGGGCTTCGAGATGTTACAAGCTTATCTCATTTATTAAGTAATTCACGTGTTTTTGATGAACATTCAAGTGTTTCAGAAGTTTTAATATCCTATCAAAATACCCGTAAATACGATTCCTTCCTAATGCAAACTAGCATAGATTGGCTATACTTTGTTTTTCATAACAATTTTTGGCCACTTAAAATAGCAAGAAATGTTGCATTTATGACAATTGAACGTTCTGCTTACTTAAAGAAAAAGATATTATTATATGCTTTAGGCATATAATAATATCTTTTTCTTGTATAACTCTTCATATCATCATATATATACAGCAAATATCCAATCTATTGTTAATCACAAACCATGTACAAATACATAACATGTCTATCATATATACAATTATATTAAATTATACTGTCTCTATATAGAGACAGTATAATTTAATAACTATTAGCTAACTGGGGCACCAGGATTCGAACCTGGGAATGACGGGATCAAAACCCGCTGCCTTACCGTTTGGCTATGCCCCATGATCACTCAGACGTAGTATTCACGCGCACATTTTATACTTTTTACATTTATTCTTTTATTATACTAATTTCGATAAATAACATACGGGAGACGAGATTTGAACTCGTATACTTATCAGTATCAGATCCTAATTCTGACGCGTCTACCTATTTCGCCACTCCCGCGTGATATCTGCTTATACTAATAGCTACGACGGGACTTGAACCTGTGACCTCAGCATTATGAGTGCTGCGCTCTAACCTACTGAGCTACGTAGCCAAAATTTCAATTGACTTGAATCACAATATTCAATTAATTATCTAGATAATAATTTATTATTATGTAGCAATTGCAAAATAACTGTCGATCTTCTTGTATATTTATCTAAATAATAAAATGAATAAAATTATCATATGATCCTATAATATTTTTTATTTTTAATAATAAATATTTTTCTAATTATATTTAAGTAAATAAAACAATTATTTAATCAAAAATTAAAATCATTATCGTACAAAATAATACTAATACTACTTTATGTATAATAATTTGGTTTTATCAAAAAAAAAGTAAACCACTCACTTTTTTGCAGTAACAGAGAATTTAAAATTCTACCTCAATTACACTTAATAATATCAATACCACAAATACATAAAAATCATGAAAATTACATACTAACTATTTTACCATTAACAATTGTTTTTTGTATTTTATAGTCTTGATTAAAAACGGTTAAATTAGCAATTTTATTTATTTCTAAACTACCTAAATAATGATCCACTCTTATAGCTTTTGCTGGATATAAAGTAGCCATACGCAAAGCTTCATCTAACGGTATTCCAACATATTTGACACTATTTTTTATTGCTCGTATCATTGTTAAAGTTGATCCACTAAGCACCCCTCTACTATCCACGCACATATGATTACGATGATATATAATTCTGTTAGAAAAAATAAAATTAGATTTTTCCTTACCAGTCCCTGCAGGACTAGTAGCATCAGTTACTAAAATTAAACGATCTCCTTTAATCTTTTTAGCATATCTAATACTAGCCCAATGGACATGAAACCCATCTGCTATAACACTACAGTATATTTCTGGTGTATCAAAAATAGCACCAATAACACCAGGTTCACGAGCAATTAACGGAGGCATAGCATTAAATAAATGAGTTCCAAAACTAACACCACATAAAAAACTAACCCGTGTTTGTTGATAAGTAGCATTAGAATGTCCAATTGAAACACAAATCCCAGATTCATGTAACTTCTGCATAAATGTCATCTTTAATTGTTCAGGAGCAAGAGTTATTTTTTTAATAACATCACTATTATCGCACAAATAACTTACCATCTCTTCTGTCAGCGAACGAATTAATTTAGGATTATGTATACCCCTTCTTCTAACATTTATAAACGGACCTTCTAAATGCAATCCTAAAGCTTGATTTTTATTCTGAGATAAAAACCCACGCATAACTCTGACAGCTCTTCTAATAAAAACATCGCTGCTAGTAATTAATGTTGGAAGAAAACTAGTACAACCTGAAAACTGATTGGTTATTTGCATTGTTTTCAATGTATATATTGATATCTCATTTATATAATCATTAAATTGTGTTCCGCCACATCCATTAACTTGCAAATCTATAAATCCAGGTGTCAATATAGACCCTGAAAGATCGTGTATATCTATATTCTTAGGTAACTCGTTAATAGAACAAATAGTTCTAATAATTCCTTTAGAAACTACAAGCGCGTGATCACTAAGAATTTCCTTACCGGTATAGATTGTACTATTAATTAAAGCATACATATTTTAAGAACTATATTATGATCGTTTGGTTATTGATTTCTAATTCTTGAAAATATTTAACCGTTTTTATTTTTAACTCCATAGTTGACAACTCATCGCACACCAAAATTGACTTAGGATGTAACTGTAAACAACTAACAGTCCACATATGATTAATACTACCTTCAATTGCCGCCTTTACTGCTTCAGCCTTATTTAGTCCAGTTGCAATTATCATTATTTCTCGTGATTCCAATAATGTAGCAATTCCAACAGTTAATGCAAATTTAGGTACAGCACTAACATTATTATTAAAAAAATTAGCATTTGATACCCGAGTTACTTTACTTAAGTTTTTAATTCTGGTACGCGATGTTAAAGAAGAACCTGGCTCATTAAAAGCAAGATGCCCATCACTTCCAACCCCTCCTATAAACAAATGAACACCTCCGTACGATTTTATTTTTTCTTCGTATTGTTGACATTCAGCTTTAATATTGTCAGTATTTCCATTCAAAACATAAACATTCTCTTTAGGGATATCAACATGATTAATAAAATTTGTATGTATAAAAGCATGATAACTTTTAGGATCTTCACAAGATAAACCAAGATATTCGTCCATAGTAAATATTACTACATATTTAAAACTAACTTGACTAGACTGATACATTGATATAATATTTTCATAAGTTTTTATTGGTGTTCTACCTGCAGGTAATCCCAATACAAATGGGTTTTCAATAGTAGGACTAAAAGAATTAATACGGTAAACAACATAGTGCGCAACCCATTGAGCCACGTGATCAGCAGTATCAAGAAATATTACCCTCATGTATAAATCTCTGTTCCATAACATTAATAATTAAACTGCTCTATAATTATTTTAAAAAAATTCTCAACAAAAAATTAAACACTAAAACATTTATTTGAAAATTATTACTAACACTAATGAATTACTAATAAACGCAGGGCACAGTCCTATTACCTGTTATAAACAAACTTATATATATCATTCATATTTATAATTCCAATGTAATTTACACATCTACATTCATTAGTTCTAAAGACTGCTATTTAAACTTAAAATAAACTAAAATAAGTGGATTATACCAAATATAGTACAATTTACAATATTAACACAAAACTCTTACATATTATTATATATCTTCCATAAAAATAAATATCTATAAATCACAATTTAACAATGTAAAATACACATGGCACATAATATATTTTATGTAAAGAATAATTAATATAATTACGTATTAGTTTACAATGAAAATATATCTTAATTATAAAAATAATATTTATTCTGGTCAACGCTATTTTAATATTAATTATATGCAAAACATTATTGTTACAATATAAAATACAATATATATTAATAAACGGATTATATCCATGTAAAAGGATAAACAAATGAAGATTCTTATTAACTATCGACCTAATTTTATTCACCGTATTATTAATAAAGATTTAAAATCAAAAAAACATACTAATGTACGTACACGCTTCCCCCCAGAACCCAATGGATATTTACACATTGGACATGCTAAAGCCATTTGTCTCAATTTTTATATTGCTCAATATTATCATGGTCAATGCAATTTACGATTTGATGATACCAATCCAGAAAAAGAACATAAAGAATATGTTGAAGCTATTAAATATGATATTCAATGGCTTGGGTTTATATGGAATGGAGATATACATTATTCATCAGATTACATTAAAGAATTATATAACTACGCTATCAAATTAATTAAAAAAGGATTAGCATATGTAGATGAACTATCCACAGACGAAATCAGAAAGTATCGCGGCACATTAATACATCCTGGAAAAAATAGTCCATACCGATCTCGCAGTATTGAGGAAAATTTAATTTATTTTTATAAAATGAAAAATGGATATTTTCCAGAAGGTGGCGCTTGTTTACGTGCTAAAATTAATATGTCTTCTTCTTCTATAGTAATGCGAGATCCAGTGTTATATCGTATTAAATATACTCCACATCATCGTACCGGAGAAAATTGGTGTATATATCCAACATACGATTTTAGTCATTGCATTTCAGATGCAATAGAAGGTATTACTCATTCTCTATGTACTTTAGAATTCCAAGATAATCGTATTTTGTATAATTGGATACTAAATAATATTGATATCGATACCCGTCCTACTCAATATGAATTTTCTCGTCTTAATTTAGAATATGTGATTACATCTAAACGTAAACTCAATATTTTAGTTACAAAAAAAATAGTTGAAGGATGGGATGACCCTCGTATGCCTACCATCTCTGGATTACGACGCAGAGGATATACGGCCAGATCCATTCGGGAATTTTGTCATCGTATCGGGATTAGTAAACAAGAAAGTCAAACAAAATTATCACTTTTAGAATCGTGTATTCGATCAGATTTAAACAAACATGCCCCGCGGATTATGGCGGTAATCAATCCAATAAAAATTATTATTAATAATTTACCTGTGGGATATGAAGAAAAAATTGAAATGCCAAATCATCCTAATAACCCTAAAATGGGGGTCCGTTACGTAATTTTTAGTCAAGAAATTTTTATTGATCGTCTTGATTTTTGTTGCGAGATATTAAACAATGACGAACGCTACAAATTAACATTAGGCAAAGAAATACGATTAAGATACGCTTATGTCATAAAAGCAGAAAATATAGAAAAAGACAATAATGGGAATATCATTTGCATTTACTGTAGTTATGACCCATACACTTTACATAGAAACCCAACAGATGGTAGAAAAATAACTGGAGTTATTCACTGGGTATCAGCAACAAAAAACACACCAGCAGAATTTCGTCTATATGATACACTATTTACTAGTCCCAATCCTTCCATAATGAGTCATTTTATAGATAATATTAACCCTAAATCCTTAATGATCTCACAAGGCATTGTTGAAGAAAATATAGTTAAATTTAATAATCCTGGTCCTTACCAAATTGAACGTGAAGGATACTTCATTATAGATAATCAACTTTCTAAAAAATCTTACCTAGTATTCAATAGAACAGTAACCTTGAAAGAATCCAAACACTACTAACAAATAAACTTAAAACTGTTATACACATACACTATATATGACCATAAACCCAACTAACACCTATTGTATATAATTTTTAAAATTAGACCTATTATAACTTTAATCAAATAAAAAATAGCAGTATAATTAATTTTCTATGCACAATTAATTTTCATCTCATCACAAATTTGATTAACCCAATGTCGAACACGTATCTCTGTCATTTCAGGTTGGCGATCCTCATCAATGGCTAATCCAACAAATTTATCTGTGCTCATTAAGCTTTTTGATGTGTTAAAATGATAACCAGATGCAGGCCATGATCCAATAACCACGGCGCCATTTTTTAAAGTAATATCATATAAAATACTCATCGCATCACAAAAATATTCCGAATAATCTTCCTGATCTCCACATCCAAAAATTGCTACTTTTTTTCCAGAAAAGTCAATATTTCTTAATACAGGTAGAAAATCATCCCAATCGCATTGGGGTTCTCCATAATACCAAGTAGGAATACCAAATAATAACTTATCATAATTTTCTATATCTTCTTTAGAACTTACAGCTATATCAAAAACATCTGCAACATCCTGTCCTAATCGTGTTTGAATCATTTTAGCAAGTTTTTCAGTATTGCCCGTATCGCTACTAAAAAAAATACCTACTGATGCGGCGCTCATAATATTCCAACCTTATATTTATTTGTACACAAATACGTTTCTCTATTATCAAATTAATCACGTACCTAACCCTACAACATTAAAGTATTAATATTGCTGTAATTCTGCATAATACCATTAATACAATATCTAATCAATTCAATAATTACTTATATCAGTATTTATAATTAAATTAAATCTTTGCAACGAAACGGTAAAGTCAAATATATATATTTAGATATCTACCAAAATTAATGAATAACAAATTCATTAATTGTACTTAATACATGTAAGGGATTATCCCAATGTACCCAATGACTTGCATTAGATATCATACGAATACATGCCTGAGGAAATTGATGATATATATCATGTAAATAACAATCATTAATATATGAAGATAATGAACCCTTAATAAATAATATTGGACCCCACCAAGTTTGGTATGTATTCCAATCACTAATATTCTTATAATTATCTCTAATAGACGAAAAATTAAACATCCAAGATCCTTGACGGAAAGATTTTAATAGAAATAATATTAATGTTTGATCAATAAAATACTGCTGCATAAGGTATGCAGCTTCATCTTTATTTTTTACTCCGGATAAATTAACACACTCAATCGCATTAAAAACATTATCATGCTTGAGGATATTATATTTTACCGGAGCTATATCAATAACTACAACCTTGCTTACACGTGTAGGTGCCAACGTACACAGTTTCATCGCAACTTTTCCACCCATTGAATGACCAATAACTATACATTTCTTTATTAATAACTGATCAAGTAAGTCCAAAATATCTCTTGCCATTATAGAATAAGTCATAGATTTTTCATGGGGAGAACGACCATGATTACGTAAATCAACTTGCACAACACAGCAATACCGAGCTAAACTTTCAGCAATTACTCCAAGATTACTAAGATTACCAAAAAGTCCATGGATCATTACTATTGGTATTCTCTGACATATAGTTTTAAAAATTCGTAATCTATAATTAAGCTGCATAATATATATTATAATAATTATGTTTAAATATTTTATTAATCACAATCAAACAACATATATTTATATATATACAAAAGTGCTCATTTAATCAATATATGCAGTTATTTTTTAAAATAATCAATTAAGGAAATCTCTATATGAAGAATCACATTCGTGCGGGAAAACCCGCATCACAGAATGAAACTGTTAATACATCTCGATTAATAACGCAATATTACGCTTTATCTCCAGATCCAAGCAATAATACTCATAACGTTATATTTGGTACATCGGGTCATCGCGGAAGTTCTCAAAAATGCAGCTTTAATGAAGCACATATATTAGCAATTAGTCAGTCAATTGTACAAATACGTACACAACAAGGTATAACTGGACCATGTTACGTCGGAAAAGACACTCATGCTCTTTCCGAACCAGCATTTATATCTGTACTTGAAGTATTAGCAGCTAATTATATTGACGTTATTGTACAAAAAAAAAACGGTTATACTCCAACTCCTGCTATTTCTCATGCTATTACTCAATACAACAAAAATCATCATAATAATCATACAAAAAAAGCTGATGGCATTATTATTACATCTTCTCATAATCCGCCTGAAGATGGTGGAATAAAATATAACTCAATATATGGAGGGCCAGCTTCTACTAATATTACTCGTAAAATTGAACAAACCGCTAATCAGTTTCTAACAAATAATTTACAAAATGTACATCGTATGACATTAGATAACGCTTGGAAAAGCGGGTATATACATACACAAGATTTTGTTTTGAATTATGTAAAAAAACTATCTACAATAATTAATATGAAAGCTATACAAACATCTGGTTTAAAGTTAGGAGTACATCCTTTAGGTGGATCAAGTATAGATTATTGGCAAAATATTGCCCAATATTATCAATTAAATTTAAATTTAATCAGTAAAAAAATTGACAAAACCTTTAGTTTTATGCATCTTGACTACGACGGCTGTATCCGAATGGACTGCTCTTCGGAACTTGCAATGACTGGGGTATTAAAATCATCTAAAAATTTTGACCTAACTTTAGTTAATGATCCCGACTGTGATAGACATGGCATCATTACTCCTTTTGGTCTAATTAAACCCAATCATTACCTTACTATCGCAGCTGATTATCTTTTCAATAATCGTCCATTATGGTGTAATTGTTCATTATCTATAGGAAAAACTTATGTATCTAGTATTATGATCAATCGGGTAGCACATAATCTTAATCGTCAACTATTAGAAGTACCAGTGGGTTTTAAATGGTTTGTAAAAGGATTATTTAATAATTATTTAGGTTTTGTAGGAGAGGACAGCGCAGGAGCATCCTTTTTAGATTTTTCTTGTTCTCCATGGTCTACTGACAAAGATGGAATTATTATGTGTTTATTAGCAGCTGAAATTATTGCTGTTAGCGGCAAATCTTTACAGAAGTATTATGATCAGCTAATCAAAAATTTTGATATGTCTAGTTACAATCGTATTCAATTACCTATTAATTACGCACAAAAATCTCTTATTTCTAATACTTTGTTTAATCAAATTAATATGCCAGAATTAGCGGACGATCCTATCATTAGAATCTTAAATATAATACCATTAAAACATCACATATCCATGGATGGTGTAAAAATAATAACTCAAAACGGCTGGGCAGCATGTAGATTATCTGGAACGGAGCCAGTATATAAAATTTATTGCGAAAGTTTTTTACATGTCTCTCATAGAAAAAAAATTGAAAGAGAAATAATAGACACCGTCTATACTATAATAAATACATCCTAATAAAATGCGTATAACATATGATTTAAAATAAATAACTATTCATTGGTTACTATTATTATCATTATTCAATAATATCTTCACACGTAATAATTTACGCCCGGTCATTGCTATATCATAGATATTTACTATTTAGTAGTCCATTCTTTACATATATTGTTTTGGAATAAAAGTTCAGCTATTATAACAATCATTAATGCCATTTTTATTGATTTTCCATAATCATTATACAACACATAATTAATATATATTTTCATTTTTATGAAAATATATATCTTTTAGTATCATTTCTTATTCTTATCAAATCTATTATTCACCCTATAAAAATTAATTATATGAAACCATAGTAAATATGAATATTTAAAATATCCATATCTTTTAAAACAATCTTTATATAAAAATTAGTGCTAAAATAATTTTTATATAATATAATACAATCATTCAAATAACCTATCTTAATGCTGTAATTATTACTATAATCAATGACATCTATATATTAAAACATACATATTTTATCGATAATATTTTCAATAAATAGATAAATAAATTTATTATTATTTTCATAAATAATATTGTACATGCTTTGAACCACTATACTAAATAATCATGATCTATATATATCTATTTAAATGACCATAAACATATTTATTAATAATCAAATTAATAATATTCATGGACAGGTAAAAATACAACGTTTATACAATTAAAATCAATATAACAACTTATTTTTAAGAATAAATAAAACGTACAACCTTTACTTAATGTATTAAAAAATAACAAAAATATTAATACTAAATAAAAACTTAAAACATTCTTAAACGAACCTATTTATAATACATTTTATTTTCATTACAACAATTACAAATTTTGTGGTGTTTAATGATTCTATAACTTTAATAATTTATAAAAAATTTAATGAAATACATTAATACTATTTATTCGTTACAAATCTACTATTGATATAATTAATTTTTCATCCATAAACAATAAATTTTTAAAATCTATAAAATAGATAAGTATAAAAGAAATTACCAAATAAAATGCCCAAAACTATTTATTCACTAGTATCCTATTAAACTGTATATATCTTCTCTTTAAGAAGACTGATAAATACATCAATTTTTTACAAAATAATATATATAATCCTCATTTTTTAATATCTACGATACTTCCAATGAAGTATCGTAGATATTAAAAAAGTCAATAATACTAAATTAGTCTATGATATAGACTAAAAATAAAATTTATAATTAATCTTACCTTATTGTTGTAAAATATATTATTTCTTAAGCATAACAAATAACTGAATCCATTTCAAATTTTATAATATTATTAAATTGTTAATAATATACAAGATATAGTATTACATATAGGCTTGTCATTTGTTATAATATGATAGAGATTAACGTAACCTTAAGATTTCAGGTTAAAAAATGATATATTATTAAAAAATTGTATTTGCAATATAAATCATAATAATAATCAATTATTACATAATTGGTTATCTTTTGTTGTATGATTTTTTAGATATAAAACTCATCATTATATAACTTAAGAGTATTTATATGATCAAAAAACATCAAAAACCAATACATTTAAACATCAGGACCATACGATTTCCTATCACTGCTATTGCTTCCATTTTACATAGAATCTCGGGAATTTTATTATTCATAATCATTGGACCAATTCTTTGGCTGTTAAAATTATCTTTATCTTCCAATAACGAATTTTATAAAATTTATAACTGTTTATTAATGAATTATTATATTTTAAAATTTTTGTTTTGGATAATTACAATAGTGACGATCTATCATATAGCTGCTGGCATTCGTCAAATTTTAATGGATTTTGGATATTTGGAGCAAACACTACTAATAGGAAAAATAAGCGTAAAAATTATATTTACCTTAACTATTTTGTTATCTGTTCTAAGTGGAATTTTAATATGGTACCCATTAAATCGACCTTAAAATGTCATGGAGTATATGAATGGTTATTAGTTCGGATTTCCGCCATTCTAATATTATTATATATTATGTATATATCCACCTTTATTATTTTTACTAACATTTTATCCTATGATGAATGGTATAATTTTTTTAGCAAAAATATCACTAAAATTTTTAGCATAATAGCCTTAATTTCTGCTTTAAGTCATACTTGGATTGGCATACGTCATGTTTTAGAAGATTATATAAAATTAATTGTATTAAAACAAATAAGCATATGGATAACTAATTCTGTACTATTCATGTACCTATTATTCGGAATAATTATTATTTGGAGTGTGTAGATGCGCCATCATATACCAGTTAAAGAATTTTTTTCTGTTGTCATTGGAGCTGGCGGAGCAGGTATGCGCGTTGCCCTGCAAGTTTCTAAAATGGGATTCTCTTGCGCCCTAATATCTAAAGTATTTCCTACGCGTTCACATACAGTGTCGGCTCAAGGAGGAATTACAGTTGCTCTTGGTAATAATCACGAAGATGATTGGCAATGGCATATGTATGACACTATTAAAGGATCTGATTACATAGGTGATCAAAATGCTATTGAATACATGTGTAAAACAGGACCTAAAGCAGTTTTAGAATTAGAACATATGGGATTACCATTTTCTAGATCAAAAAACGGTCGTATTTACCAACGTCCATTTGGAGGACAAACCTTATATTATGGCAAAAAACAAGCAGCACGTACTGCTGCAGCTGCTGATCGTACTGGACATGCATTGTTACATACTTTATATCAACAAAATTTAAAAAATAAAACAACTATATTTTCAGAATGGTACGCATTAGATTTAGTACAAAACCAAGACGGGAGAATACTTGGTTGTACTGCCTTTTCTATTGAAACAGGAGAATTAGTATATTTCAAAGCACGCGCTACAGTACTTGCGACTGGAGGAGGAGGCCGTATTTATCAATCCACTACCAATGCTCATATAAACACCGGTGATGGAATTGGAATGATATTGCGTGCAGGTATTCCTGCTCAAGATATGGAAATGTGGCAATTTCATCCTACTGGGATAGCTGGCGTTGGAATTTTAGTAAGCGAAGGATGTCGTGGTGAAGGAGGATATCTTTTAAATATTTTAGGAGAAAGATTTATGGAACGATATGCTCCTAAAGCGAAAGATTTGGCTGGTCGAGATGTAGTAGCTCGAGCAATTATGCTAGAAATTCAAGAAGGCAGAGGTTATTCGGGCTCATGCGGACCACATGTCAAATTAAAGATAGATCATTTGGGCAAAGAATTACTAGAATTACGATTACCTGGTATTTTAGAATTAGTACGTACTTTTTCCTGTATAGATCCTGTAAAAGAATTAATTCCAGTATTTCCAACTTGTCATTACATGATGGGTGGTATCCCTACGACAGTACATGGAGAAGTAATCACTATAAATAATGCAGGAATTGATACAACAGTACCAGGTTTATTTGCAGTTGGAGAAACTGCTTGCGTATCAGTACACGGAGCAAATCGACTTGGTGGAAATTCTTTGCTAGATTTGATCGTATTTGGACATGCTACCGGAACATATATACAATCATACTTGTCAGAAGAAGAATGGCCAGTTCGTGGCCCTACCAATTCTGATATAGAAATATCATTAGCCCGTTATATTCGTTGGAATAATAATAGTAAATCAGGAACAAAAGAAAATCCAGTAACAATACGTCAGGATTTACAATTGTGTATGCAAAATAATTTTTCTGTTTTTAAAGAAAAAGAAAAAATGTTGAAAGGTTTATCAGAGCTAAAAGAAATACGTAATCGATTAAATTATGCTACTTTAGGCGATACATCTTACACATTTAATACACAACGTGTTGAATGTTTAGAACTGGATAATTTATTAGAAACTGCTTATGTAACTGCCATGGCTTCAATTTTTAGAACTGAAAGCAGAGGAGCTCATAGTCGTTATGATTTTCCTATGCGTGATGATAAAAATTGGCTATGTCATACGTTATATTTACCAAAAAATGACATTATGATTCGCCGTAATGTAAATATGCAACCAAAATTTCGTTCTCCTTTTCCTCCAAAAATCCGTATATATTAAAAATAGAGTCTTAAAATATGCAAATTAAATTTTCTATTTATCGTTATCATCCTGAATTCAATAAAAGTCCCTATATGCAAAACTATACTCTTAATTTATTACATGTAAAAAACATGACATTATTGGATGCTTTAATTAAATTAAAAGAACAGGACTCAACTTTAACATTTCGTCGTTCTTGCAGAGAAGGAGTATGTGGTTCCGATGGAATGAATATAAATGGCACAAACAATCTAGCATGTATCACTTCCTTAACAAAATTATATGATGATAATCATCGTAACACAATTGTAGTACGTCCATTACCTGGGTTTCCAGTAATTCGTGATTTGGTAGTAGATATGAGTCAATTTTATCTTCAATATGAAAGAGTGCAACCATTTCTAATTAATGATTACTCTAATCAACAACCTAAATTACCACATGAATACTTACAATCTCCAGAGGAACGATCTAAATTAGATGGATCTTATGAATGTATATTATGTGCGTGTTGCTCCAGTTCTTGCCCCTCTTTTTGGTGGAATCCAGATAAATTCATCGGGCCTGCTGGATTATTAGCATTATATCGTTTTTTAATGGACAGCCGTGATACCAATCAGAAAGAAAGGCTGAAGAATTTTAAAGATTCTTTTAGCGTTTTTCGTTGCCATAATATTATGAATTGCGTTAATGTATGTCCCAAAAAATTAAATCCAGCTAAGGCTATAGGTCACATTAAACGAATGTTAGCAAAAGATGTAATAGGCATTACATAACACAATATAATAAACAGTAATAATAATTATAAAAATGATTTAAAATAACATACAGATAACAATTTAATGAAAATATCAAAATATCTATGCATGATTATAACAATTAATGTAGTTAAGAATTAATTTATTAATAGTATAATACTTGATTAAGTTAATTAACTAAACATTAGGTATTAAAATATAAATGTAACAGAATATAAGGATTTTTTTAATGCATAATAACACACTAAAAAATTGGTTAGATTCTTCTTATTTGTCAAAAAATAATCAATCTTACATAGAGCAAATTTATGAGGATTTTTTAAAAAATCCTAATTCTATAGATTCTAGTTGGGCAAAAATCTTTACACAATTATTTATTGAAAAAAAATCTAAACACGAATCTTTTGATAATTTAACAAATAATACTTATATTCAACTAAAAAATAATACTACACCTAATGAATCATACATACCAACTGATACGTATTGTAGCAATATTACTTACGTACAGATAGCACAATTGATACACTCTTTTAGAACATACGGACATCAACATTCTACATTAGACCCTTTAAAATTATGGAACCATAAATCTGAAAATAATCTTTTAAACTTAGAAAATTATAACTTCTCCTTACAAAATATTCACAAAAAATTCGATATGAAGCTTTTTGGGATAAACAAAGGATCAATGACTTTGTCAGAAATATATCAATTCCTTAAAAAAACTTATTGCAACTCTATAGGCATAGAATATATGCATATTCTTGATATAAATACAATGCTGTGGATTCAAAATTATTTTGAATCCACAGCAGGAATTTTCAATTTTAATTCTAACGAAAAAAAACAATTTCTTAAAGAAATCATTGCAGCAGAAGGGATAGAACGCTATTTAGGAACAAAATTTCCAGGAGTTAAAAGATTCTCATTAGAAGGAGGTGATGCTTTAATTCCTATGTTAAAAGAAATTATACGTTATTCCGTTTATCATCACAATATTCAAGAAATATTTTTAGGAATGGCTCATCGGGGGCGCCTAAATGTTTTAATTAATATTTTAGGTAAAAACCCTAAAGATTTATTTAATGAATTTTCCGATAAACACCAAACTACATTTGGCAGTGGAGATGTAAAATATCATCAAGGATTTTACTCAGATATTACAGTTAATAAACAAATCATACATTTATCTTTATTATGCAATCCTTCTCACCTAGAAATCGTTAGCCCAGTAGTCATGGGGTGCGCTAGAGCACAAATTGATCAGCTACTAAAAAAATCGAACCATAACAATAATAAAAAAGAAAATAATATAGTACTTCCAATCTCAATACATGGAGATGCAGCAATTAGTGCTCAAGGAATAGTTCAAGAAACTTTTAATATGTCTAAAACTGATGCATATGACGTAGGAGGAACAATACATATTATTATCAATAATCAAGTAGGATTTACAACATCTAATATCCGCGATATTCGCTCTACACAGTATTGTACAGATATTGCAAAAATGATTCAAGCTCCTATTTTCCATGTTAATGCTGATGATGTAGATGCCGTTATTTATGTTACTCGTGTTGCATTAAATTTTCGTAATACTTTCAAACGTGATGTAATGGTTGATCTAATTTGTTATCGTAGACATGGACACAATGAAGCTGATGAACCAAGTGTCACTCAACCTCTTATGTATAAAAAAATTCGCAATCATCCAACTTTACTTAATATTTATTCCAATATTTTAAATAAAAATGGAATACTAAATATAAATGAAACCTCTAACATAATTAATGCATATCGTGAAAAATTAGACAAAAAATGTTGTGTTCTACAAAAATGGCAGCCAATTCATATTCGAAACTCCCTATGCACAAATAATTTAAATAATAATAAGACCACGCTGCATTCTAATAAAATAGATGACCAATACTTAAAAAATTTAGCTTACAGCATCAACGATATTCCATCAAGTATCACCATGCATTCTAGAGTAGAAAAAATATACCGTGAAAGAATAGAAATGGCGTTAGGTAATAGATTATTTGATTGGGGAGCGGCAGAGATTCTAGCATATGCGACTTTATTAGATCAAGGAATTTCTATTCGTTTATCTGGAGAAGATGCTGGGCGAGGAACATTTTTTCATAGACATGCTATAATATATGATCAAAATAATGGCATAAAATATACTCCCTTAGCACATTTTAATAAAAAATCAAATGAAAAAGGATCCTTTTTCGTCTGGGATTCAGTCTTATCTGAAGAAGCAGCTTTAGCATTTGAATACGGTTACGCCAGTGTATCAAATAATATGTTAGTAATTTGGGAAGCACAATTTGGAGATTTCTCTAATGGAGCACAAATCGTCATTGATCAATTTATTAGTTCAAGCGAACAAAAATGGGGTCAAATATGTGGATTAGTAATGCTTTTACCTCACGGATATGAAGGTCAAGGACCAGAACATTCTTCTTCTCGAATAGAGCGATATTTACAATTATGCGCTGAACATAACATATATATCTGTGTACCTTCTACTCCAGATCAGCTCTACCACGTATTACGTCAACAAGCAACATATAGTATTAAAAAACCACTAATTATTATATCTCCAAAATCTCTATTAAGACATCCTATGGTAACAACTTCATTAGAAAATTTAGTACACGGATCATTTAAAACAGTGTTTAATGAAATAGATAATAATATCATCCCACATCAAACCAATCATGTGATAATGTGCACCGGGAAGATATATTATGATTTATTAAGTCAACGACGTAAAAATAAACAATATAATATAGCTATTATTCGCATTGAACAACTATATCCTTTTCCTTATGAAAATGCACGGACTATTCTTAATTCCTATTTGCATGTAAAAAATTTTACCTGGTGTCAAGAAGAACCTAAAAATCAAGGAGCCTGGAATTATATACAACATTATCTTTACAGCATAATGCCTTCACATGGCATATTAAATTATATAGGGCGGCCTGATTCTGCTGCGCCTGCAGTAGGATTTTTTTCAATACATCAACAACAACAAAAAAAAATAATTGATGATGCATTAAATCTAAATTAATTTTTAAAAGGACATAAAATGAGTAGTGTAGACATTGTGGTTCCAAATTTACCCGAATCAGTTGCAGACGCCACTGTTGCTGTTTGGCATAAAAAAGCAGGAGATAAAGTTAAACAAGACGATATTTTACTTGAAATTGAAACAGATAAAATAATGCTGGAAGTACCTGCTCCAAACACAGGAACGTTAGAATCAATTTTAGAACAAGAAGGATCAATAGTAATATCTGGTCAAATTCTAGCCCATCTAAATATTATTGATCAAATTGTTGATAAAAAAGATATACAACAAATGATTCAAAATCAAAAATCTGTTAAACCAATAGCATCTCAAGAACGTATCATCATCCAAAAAAACAAGGAGGAAACCCATAAAATTTTAACTCCATCTATTCGAAAATTAATAGCAGAACACAATTTACAACCACAAAATATTAAAAGCAGCGGAACAAAAGGACGTCTAACTCGTCAAGATATAGAAACACATATTCATTCTACCAAAAAGACACACTATACTGATCAAAAAAATTATATAGATACAGATCATCATCAAATAAACAATATAAAAAATGATCGTAAAGAAAAACGTATCTTGATGAGTCGCTTACGAAAAAAAATTTCAGAACGTCTACTGGCCGTCACTAACACTACAGCTATGCTGACTACTTTCAATGAAGTAAATATGCAACCCATTACGATATTACGGAAAAAATATGGAGAATTATTTGAAAAACGTTATGGAATTAAATTAGGACTAATGTCTTTTTACGTAAAAGCAGTTTTAGAAGGTTTAAAGAATTTTCCCATAATCAATGCATCTATTGATGGAGAAGAAATAGTATATTATAATTATTTTGATGTAAGTATTGCAGTATCCACAGTACGTGGATTAATTACACCAGTATTACGAAATATTGATACATTAAGTATATCTGAAATCGAGAAAAATATAAAAACTTTAGCTGAAAAAGGAAAAAATGGAAAACTAACAATTGAAGAATTAAATGGTGGTAATTTTACTATTACTAACGGTGGAATTTTTGGTTCATTGATTTCCACCCCTATTATTAATCCTCCTCAAAGTGCTATTCTCGGCATGCATGCAATCAAAGACCGACCTATAGCTTTAGATGGAAAAATAGTAATTTTACCTATGATGTACTTAGCCTTATCTTATGATCATAGATTAATAGACGGGAAAGATTCAGTAAGCTTTTTGGTATATATTAAAGAATTATTAGAAGATCCAATGCGTTTGTTTTTAGAAATTTAATTATAATTATATCATATACACATATAATCGTATAACATGCGTATATAATTAACAAATTAGTATTATTAGTTTTGATTATTATATAAATCCTCAAAAAACAGTAAAAATGGTTGCATATTATGAATCTATATGAATATCAAGCAAAAAAACTATTATCAAAGTATAATTTGCCTGTTTTAAAAGGTTGCCTGTGCGCTAATTTAAGTGATATAGAGCATTATATATCATCATGTAATATAAAAAACGGCCCATGGGTAGCAAAATGTCAAATACAAGCAGGCGGACGTGCAAAATCTGGAGGAGTGCGCGTTATACACGATATAACAGATATATTATCTTTTGCTACTAAGTGGCTTGGAAATAATTTAATAACATATCAAACAACTGATACCGGAGAATTAGTAAATCATATTTTAATAGAGCCATCCGTTAAAATTGTTCAAGAACTGTATTTAAGCATACTTATTGATAGAGATGAATCACAAATAATATGCATAGCCTCTACACAAGGCGGAATAAACATTGAAAAAATAGTACAAAAAACACCTAATCTTATCCATAAAATAGCCATAAATCCTTTAGTCGGAATATATCCTTATCAAGGACGGATTCTGGCATGCAAATTAGGTTTGTCTGGAGTCAAAATAAATAAATTTGCTAAAATTATCGTTGATGCAACACATATGCTTCTTAAAAAGGATCTCATGTTAATAGAAATAAATCCATTGGCTATCACTGATAATGATCAATTTTTTTGTTTAGACGCCAAAATTATTATGGATGATAATGCTAAATTTAGACAATCAGAATTATTAAATATATGTACTATAAATAAAACCTATAATACATTGTCCAATAACCAATGGGATTCTATCAATTATGTTCCACTAGATGGAAATGTTGGTTGTATGGTCAACGGAGCTGGATTAGCGATGGCTACTATGGATGTAATTAAATCATTAGGTGGAATGCCTGCCAATTTTTTAGACATCGGAGGAAATGCTAATAAAGAATGTATAATGTCATCTTTTTATATGATTTTAAAAGATCCTAAAGTAAAAGCGATACTCGTAAATATCTTTGGAGGTATCGTATGCTGTGATTTAGTTGCTGACAGCATTATAACTGTATTATCCACGTATAACACAACACATATTCCTATCGTAGTTCGATTAGAAGGCAACAATTCTGAGTTAGGTACTAATCGATTAATTGATAGCAAATACAACATTACTGTTACTAATAACTTAGTTTATGCAATTCAACAAATTGTAACCGCGGTAAAACTAAAAAATGCCAATATTAATTAACAAAGATACAAAAATAATTTGTCAAGGATTTACTGGTAAACACGCTAGCTTTCATTCTCAGCAAGCATTAAAATATGGCACGAAAATTGTAGGCGGAGTCACTCCAGGAAAAGGAGGGCATGTTCATCTTGGAGTACCAATATTTAATACTGTTAATGAAGCAATAAATAATACTCATGCAACAACTTCTATTATTTATGTACCAGCTCCTTTTTGTAAAGATGCCATTTTGGAATCAATTCATGCAGGTATTAAATTAATAGTTTGCATTACCGAAGGAATTCCAATATTAGACATGTTATTAATAAAACAACAATTAAAAAAACATAATACATGTATGATTGGACCGAATTGCCCGGGAGTTATTACTCCAGGCCAATGCAAGCTTGGGATAATGCCAAGTGATATTCATAAACCAGGCTATGTAGGGCTTGTATCTAGATCAGGTACTTTAACATATGAAGTAGTAAAACAAATAACTGATCTTGGATTAGGTCAATCTACATGTGTTGGTATCGGAGGAGATCCAATACTCGGTTCTAGTTTTATCGATATATTATCCTTATTTGAACAAGATCCCCAAACGTTATTAATGGTAATGATTGGTGAAATCGGAGGAAGATCCGAAGAAAAAACAGCGATGTATATTAAAAGATATATTAAAAAACCAGTCATTGCATATATTGCTGGAGCTACAGCCCCTAAAGGGAAACGTATGGGACATGCAGGAGCCATTATTTCTGGAATTGGTAGTACTGCTTACGAAAAATGTGCAATTTTGTCTAAATCGGGAGTGCATGTTGTTAATAACTTTACTAACATTGGTCAATATATCAAATCTATTGATATACAATAAAAAATAACATTCACATACAATATATATTATACTTTAAGTATAATGATTTTATTTTATAATAATTGTAGTTTTAAGAACTTAATTATTTTATGTTTAGCTAAACATGTAAGTTACATTTTACTATATTTTTTAAAAAATGTTTAATATTAACAGCTTTTATAAAAGCTATTATTTTTACAATTATTATATATATAATTATACCATGTCAGTCCTAAATCACCTTTAATATGATTAAAAGTATTTTCTGTAATAATTTATATTATAAACCCGTATGCAACATAAAAATTAATAATCAATATGAATATTTTTGATTTATTTTTAGAAGCTGATATTTTAGTACAAATTAGTATATTCATACTAATTGGCTTCTCTATTTTATCTTGGAGTATTATTTTTCATCGTGTTTTCGCGCTTAATACAGCTCATAAAAAATTAAAATTATTTGAGAATGAATTTTGGTCTGGAATAGATTTAGCTAGTTTATATCAAAAATCTTCATCTCGTCGTAATAAATTACACGGCGCTGAACAAATTTTTTATGTAGGTTTTAAAGAATTTTATAAGCTATATCAAATAAAAAATTGTTCATCTGAAATAATAATCTCCAGAACACTAGATACTATGCATACTGCAATAAATGTAGAACTAAAAACATTAGAAGATTATATCCCATTAATTGGTACAATAGGATCCATTAGTCCATATCTTGGTTTATTTGGAACCGTACTAGGAATTATGCATGTTTTTATCGAATTGGGTAAAACTACCAATAATACTGCTACTCAAATGATTCATTTACAAATCATTGCACCAGGCATTGCTGAATCATTAATTTCTACAGCAATTGGCTTATTCGTAGCTATTCCAGCAGTTATGGCATTTAATTATTTAACTACACAAATAAATAATTTAGATCAAAATTATAATAATTTTATAGAAGAATTTATCACAATTCTATATCGTCAGATTTTTTTTAACATTGACGCTGTACTAAATAAGGAAAATAAACATGAAGAAACAGAGAATAAAACGCGCTATTAAATCAGATATCAACATCATACCGTTTTTAGATATATTATTAGTTCTTTTAATAATTTTTATGATAATACCATCTAAATTAATACAAAGCTTTGAAGTAAATCTTCCAAATAGTGAAGTAGCATCAAATGTTATTAATAATGAAAAACTTATAATGACCATTGAAATTTTAGGGATGGGACTTTATAATCTTATAATTAATAATAAACACATAAAGCAAATATGTCTCGATCGAATTTCATCAGAAATAGGTCATCAAATATATATTACTCCTAATATAACATGTCTGATTGCTGCATCTAAAGCTATAGCGTATGATGAAATAATTAAAGTATTAAGTTTACTAAGTAACATTGGTGTACATTCTATTGGAATGATAACAAATCCTGCCACTTAGATATATATTAAACGCTCTATATTACTCAATGAAATTAGTGCATTTACTCAATAAATATAATAAAAAATTCAAATTTGCTATTATAATATCAATTATTATACATGCGATTATGTGTTTACTATTAAATAGACACATAATCGCAAAAAAACAGCAATATACTATTAATACCACGGACAATAAAAGCTCAATCAATACTTTTATACAAACGCCTAATACAAAAATAGAAAAAAAGAAACATCAAGATCAATCAAATCGATTCAAAATTGCAGAAACACAACGTCCATTGGAAGGACACACAATAAATAACATCCCTGAAAAAAAGAAACATCAAGATCAATCAAATCGATTCAAAATTGCAGAAACACAACGTCCATTGGAAGGACACACAATAAATAACATCCCTGAAAAAAAGAAACATCAAGATCAATCAAATCGATTCAAAATTGCAGAAACACAACGTCCATTGGAAGGACACACAATAAATAACATCCCTGAAAAAAAGAAACATCAAGATCAATCAAATCGATTCAAAATTGCAGAAACACAACGTCCATTGGAAGGACACACAATAAATAACATCCCTGAAAAAAAGAAACATCAAGATCAATCAAATCGATTCAAAATTGCAGAAACACAACGTCCATTGGAAGGACACACAATAAATAACATCCCTGAAAAAAAGAAACATCAAGATCAATCAAATCGATTCAAAATTGCAGAAACACAACGTCCATTGGAAGGACACACAATAAATAACATCCCTGAAAAAAAGAAACATCAAGATCAATCAAATCGATTCAAAATTGCAGAAACACAACGTCCATTGGAAGGACACACAATAAATAACATCCCTGAAAAAAAGAAACATCAAGATCAATCAAATCGATTCAAAATTGCAGAAACACAACGTCCATTGGAAGGACACACAATAAATAACATCCCTGAAAAAAAGAAACATCAAGATCAATCAAATCGATTCAAAATTGCAGAAACACAACGTCCATTGGAAGGACACACAATAAATAACATCCCTGAAAAAAAGAAACATCAAGATCAATCAAATCGATTCAAAATTGCAGAAACACAACGTCCATTGGAAGGACACACAATAAATAACATCCCTGAAAAAAAGAAACATCAACACACTACTATATCCACAAAAAATACATTAGTACATAATGAACTAAATGACACACCTCATGATTCTAACGTATTAAGCAATCTATTAAATACACTGATTGATAAACAAAAGTCTGTAAAAAATAACGAAAAAATTAAATTAAACTTTATAATAAAAACAAATAATAATCATAATGATATTACAGGAAATATAATTAAAAATAATGAAATTAATACATATAAACGCATGATTAGCGAATCAATTCAACAAAAATTTTACAATGCTTCTAATTATATTGGTAAAAAATGTAACCTGCGCATCAAATTAGCACCTGATGGTACATTGTTATCAATAACCGCCATATCTGGAGATATTTCGCTATGTCAAGCAGCAATTATTGCTGCTAAATCAGCAAAAATACCTAAACCACCAAATACAGATGTATATGAAGTTTTTAAAAACATAATTTTAAATTTTTCTCCCCAATGAACAAAATATTTACACATTCATAAAATAAGAATATATTAATCTATTAAATAAATTTAATTTTCATGCTAAATTTTTCAATGCATTTAATAATAAAAAAAATTAATACACCACCAATATGGAAAACCTGGTTAATACGAACATCTCTATCAATAATGTTGATATTATGTTTGTACCAATTTTCATTGCTTGCAGCAGATATGCATATTGAAATTACATGTGGAGTAAACACTGGACACCCCATTGCTGTAATGCCCTTTGAATATATTAATAATCAAAATGGTAAATCTAACCTAGATGAAGATATAGCATTAATAATAGCTTCTGATTTACGAAATAGTAGTAAATTTAATACTGTACCTGTAGAATATTTACCACATAAACCCACTAAAATATCTGATATAATCCCAACTTTTTGGGAAAAATTAGGTATTAATACTATTGTATTAGGAACAACACATATAAATTACGATGGAAATTATATTATTTCATATCACCTAATAGACACCTCTAGAAATCCTGCATTAATAATTTCAGAAAATCAATATTCAGTAGAAAAAAAATGGCTGCGTCACGCAGCTCACACTATAAGTAATGAAATTTTTGAAAAATTAACCGGTATACAAGGTGCATTTTGTGCACGTATTGCTTATATATCGCATATCAAAGATAATAAATACCCCTATGAATTACATATTTCTGATTACGACGGCCATAACCAAATTTCGGTTTGCCGATCAACTGAACCATTAATGTCTCCAGCCTGGTCTTCAGACGGAAAAAAAATTGCTTATGTCACTTTTGCTTCTGGCCATTCAGAGCTTGTTATCCAAACATTACAAACTGGACTAATTAATAATATTGTTAATTTTCCAAATCATAATGGAGCACCTGCTTTTTCTCCCGATTGTAAAAAAATAGCTTTTGCTTTATCCAAAACAGGCAGCTTAAACTTATATATTATGGACTTAGAATCTGGAGAAATTAGACAATTAACTAAAAACAGAAACAATAATACTGAACCTAGTTGGTTTCCAGATAATAAAAATATAGCCTATACTTCTGATCAGGGAGGAAAGCCACAAATATATAAAATTAATATAAATACTGCTGATGCCCAAAGATTATCTTGGCTACACACTAGCAATCAAAATCCACAAGTTAGTTCAGACGGAACATTTATAATAATGATAAATAGACATCAAGGGAAACAAAATATTGCTAGATTGAATTTATTAACTGGTCAAGAAGAAATATTAACAAATGTATTATTAGCTGATACTCCTAGTATAGCGCCTAACAATACCATGGTAGTATATAGCAGTATTAAAGATTGCACAACAACATCTAATTTAGAATTAATTTCTGCAGATGGACATTTTAAAGCTCATATAAAAGGAGGGCAAGGAGATATAAGATTCCCGACTTGGTCTCCATTATATGCAGAATAAAATCTTCAGCTGTTTTCATTACAATCAAAAATTTGACAAAATCATGAATAATAAACGTATAATGAAATTAAACAATTTTTTTAGACAATTAACATTTGCAATAAGTATAAGTATAATTATAACTGCATGTTCTGTGTTACCCAAACACACTACCATTCATAATCAAAAAAAAATTGAACTAAATCCGTTTGCACAGATTAACACAAAAAATAATAAAGTAACCGATGAAAAATTAGAACTAAAAATACAAGAATTAAAATCTAATAATATTATTTATTTTCCTTTAGATCAGTATGATATTTCTTCTCAATTTTTTTATACATTAAACATTCATGCTAATTTTTTATATAATAATCCATCATATCGTATTAAAATTGAAGGTCATGCCGATGAACGCGGTACTCCAGAATATAATATTGCATTAGGTGAACGCCGAGCTAACTCGATAAAATTATATCTACAAAGTAAAGGTATATTATCTGATCAAATATTTACTGTATCCTATGGAAAAGAAAAACCAGCTGTACTAGGACATAACGAGGCAGCTTATTCTAAAAATAGACGTGCTGTATTAATATATAAATAATATTTAATATAATGAAATTATTACCATTTTTATTTAAATTTCACATAAGCATCATGCTAATCACTGAATATGTGAATATTACAAATTATAATGTTATATACGCCAAAGACTCAAACAATAAAATATACAGGAATCAAAGTATTAATCAATTACATCAAATTTCCGATGTTCACAGTCAATGCTTAATTCAAATACAACAACAACTAGCTGAAAATCAGCAAGATATTGACACATTACGTGGATATATTCAAGACATGCAACATCACATATCAGAAATTATAAATAATCAAAATGAATCATGTCAAAAAATAAATAATATCTTAAAACAACATAACAATATACATTATTCTACTGATGAATCTGATAAATCATCCATTAGCTCAAACACTAAAAAAAATAAAGAAATTAATAATACAATAATAATTGATGCAGATACTGCTTACAAAAAAGCAGTATTATTAGTATTAGAAAAAAAACAATACAATCAAGCAATAGAAGCTTTTCAAAATTTTATAAAAAAATATCCAAAATCAATTTATCAATCTAATTCTCATTACTGGTTAGGACAACTTTATTACAATAAAGGAAATAAAGATGATGCTTCTTATCATTTCGCTTTAGTAGTAAAAAATTATCCTAAATCAATAAAAGCATCAGACGCATTATTAAAAATTGGTATCATCATGCAAGAAACAGAGCAAAAAGATAAAGCTAAAACAATATATAGACAAGTAGGTAAATTATACCCTAATAGTGACGCAGCTAAACAAGCTCAAAAACGCCTAATACATTTATAATACAAAACAACAAAACACTATATTAAAACAAAATATTATGTAGAAATTATACAATCTTATATACAATCACAAACAATAATTAAATTTAATTAACATTAAATGCACTAAATAATAACAAAATAACATAAAAATAATAATAAAGAAATCTAACATTATCCACAACTATCATTACACTTGTAGTAATAATACAGCACAAATCTATCTCAATCCATAACTACAAACCCTATTTTTACCTTTAAGTACATACTATTACTTAATACATCTATAATTAAATTTAATTATATTATACACATCCATTATTTTTATAATTCAATTCAAATTGAAACAACCACAACAATATAAACATGTTAATAATTACAATAATCTATATCTTCATATGTAATAAGATTACATATGAAGATATGCAATAACATAACCAATTTCTACATTCATTCATAAAAAGGCACTATATTAACCCACATAGGACCCCTTCCTGATAAATAACGAGATAATATAGTTAATTTTCCATTATTTATATCAATTTGATACAAGGAAATATAGTTTGATTTTTGCCCTGCAACAACCAAAAATTCTCCTTTATAATCAATTGCAAATCCACGTGGTTGCTCCTCAGTAAATTGATAATGAACAAACTTTAATTCTTGTGTGTCTTTTGACACCTCAAAACAACTAATGATATTAGCCGCTCTATCAGAACAATATAACCAACGGCCATTAGGAGTAATATGTATATCAGCTGCCCAATATCGTTCAAAACTTACATCTTCAGGTATTATACTTATTGTTTGCACAACACTTGCAATTTTCTGTAAATTATCATATTTGATGACATCAACAGTGCTTGTTAATTCATTGATTATATACGCACAATAACTAAAATCATGAAAAATCATATGACGAGGACCAGAACCAATATTAGTTTTAATCATATATGGATTATCTGGTGTTAAAATACCAAACGAATTTATTTTAAATAATCTAACAGAATGTTCTTTTAAACATGGAACCCAAAGTGAATTTGCACATTTATTATCTATATTAGCAGAATGACAACCTAATAAACCTTCTATAATTTGTACAGGGCGACGCCCAGGTATTCCTGATCCGCCTATAGGAATAACACTTACTGTGTTATTCCTATAGGATGTACAATACAAAAATTTACCTTGTGCATCACTAATCAAATGAGTAGGACTACTGAGTAATTCAACTGTTCCAACATCTGTTAACAACCCCTCCTTATTTATATGATAAGCAGTAATTCCAAAATTAGGACGTACCCCAACATATAAAAATTGTTTATTAGGGTGCGCTACTACAGGCTGGGCACTTCCAAAAGTAGATATTACTTGAACTAATTCTAGTAATCCATGAACATTATCCAATTTCCAAACATAAATTTGTTGACTTTCCGGACTTGCTACATAAACAATTTGCATCATATATTCGTTTATTTTTATGACAATATGCTACGTACAAATTATGAAATTACATTTTCCATTATATCATATACAGATATAAAACTTACAAAACCATACTAAATAGTTATATAATTTAACGAGAAAAATTGTTATTTCTAACTATTCTAAAAAATATTGTTAATTTATGCATATATTACTATAAACTAAGTAACTTAATTCTCAAGAATTATCTCAATATTACATATACTAATAACATAGCCAATCTAAAACAAGCAGTATATAATTTATTTACATATTGATTAATAAAAATAAGAGAATAAAATTATGAATGTCACTAAACTTGCTCTCATAAGACATGGAGAAAGTCAATGGAACAAAGAAAATCGATTTACTGGATGGGTTGATATAGATTTATCAAACAAAGGACGTACTGAAGCACAATGCGCTGGTCAAACATTAAAAAAAAATGGTTTTTTTTTCAATTATGGATATACTTCAGTATTAAAACGAGCAATTCATACTCTATGGATTATACTAGATCAACTAGATCAAGTATGGTTGCCAGTTGAAAAATCTTGGAGATTAAATGAACGACATTACGGAACACTGCAAGGATTGAATAAAGATGAAGCCGTAAAAAAATACGGCTATGAAACGATTCAAAAATGGCGTCGTAGTTTTGATGTCGTTCCCCCTAATATTTGCGAAAATAACCAATTTATTGCAACAAATGATAACCGTTACCATAATATAGATACTAACGAATTATCTAAAGGTGAAAGTTTAGCGTTAACTTTAAATAGAGTAATCCCGTATTGGAATGATTCTATAGTTCCTCATATTAAAAATAATAAAAATCTTATCATTGTTGCCCATGGTAATTCTATACGCGCTATAATAAAATTTTTAAATAATTTAAACGAATCAGAAATATTTCAAATTAACGTACCAACTGGTGTTCCATTAATATATGAATTTGATAAAAATACAAATCTCATTCAATATTACTATTTAAACAACTATTAAATAACAATATTGAATTATACATAAATCTTAACTAAACAAACATACTATACTATATTCAATATTTATTAAAGATAAGCTAACTACAATAACATTCGTACTTTTAAGATATAGGTGTTATTGTGTATAAATTTAACTTTTAATTTGTTTTTAAAATAATGTTATGCAACATTTTGTTGCTCACATGATTCGCTTACGATATACTTCATAAAAGTGTTTTATATTTCAATTATTTCTGAAGGTGATGAGTATGGATCGATTTACCCGTTTTCAAAATACAGTATCGGAACGAGCTAATAATGTAATCCAACCATATATCGCACAAGTATTTGGTTGGATGTCTTGTGGATTATTGTTAACTGCTTTTGTTGCTTGGTACGCTTCTAGGACTCCAGCAATACTTCAATTACTTTTTTCCAATCAAATAGTATTTTTCAGTTTAATTATTGGACAATTAGCACTGGTATTTGTTCTATCTGGCATGGTATCACGATTAAATGGTTCTCTAGCAACTACATTGTTTATGCTATATTCCATGCTAACAGGATTAACTTTATCTAGCATATTTATACTATATACTACGTCTTCTATATCTAGCGCATTCGTAGTAACATCTGGTATGTTCGGAGTTATGACATTATATGGATATACTACTAAGCGGGATTTAAGTAGTTTTAGCAATTTATCATTCATGGCATTAATTGGAATAATATTAGCTTCAATAGTAAATATATGGTTAAAAAACACAGCTTTAATGTGGTTAATTACATATGTTGGGGTAATAATTTTTGTTGGTTTAACTGCATACGATACTCAAAAACTAAAATCTATAGGAGCTTCTTTATCTATAGATAATCAAGATCAGTTCCGTAAATATTCAATTATAGGCGCATTGACTTTGTATTTAGATTTCATTAATTTATTTTTAATGATAGTTCGTATTTTTGGAAATCGACGTTAATTATAGAATACATAATTGGCACATTTGTATTTAAACTTATTATATAAATAAGTTTAAATACAAATGTGCCAATTATGTATTCTTATATATCGCACATTACATTTTAAATAAAAACTTCAATATATCTCCATCCTCTACACAATAATCCTTCCCCTCATAATATATTTTACCAGCTCTCTTTACACCTAATTCTCCATTATAAATGATAAAATCATTAAACTTAATAACTTGAACACGAATAAAACCCTTTTTAAAATCACTATGTACTTTTTTGGCTGCTTCCAACGCAGTAGTTCCAATAATGCATACCCAAGCCCGTGTCATATTTAAATTAATAGTAAAAAAAGTACACAAATTCAATACAGAAAAAATAGTATTATTTATATCATGTAATACACATTCTTTCTGTTCCATAGCAACTTCAATGCAATTATTTTCACTTTTTAATAAAGACAACATTACGCGACATGAAACCAATGGTACTTGTTCATTAGATGCTAATGCACGCAGCCTATTTAAATAAATATTATCTGTAACAGTTTTTTCATCAATATTGGCAATATAAATAATTGGCTTAACAGTTAAAAGATTAAGTTTTTCAATATTTATTTTTTCTATATTAGAAAACTGTATTTTTCTTAAAAAAACACCATTATACAAACAATCCAAACATTTTTTTAATAAAAATAACTGCTGTTTATTACGATCATCAACAATCTTACACTTTTTTTGCAAAGTACAAACACTTTGTTCACACTGAAAAATATCAAATAAGATTAATTCAGTATTAACAACACTAACATCTCTACAAGGATCTATATCATTAAAAACATGAATAATTTGATTATTATCAAAACAACGCACCACATGACACAACACTTTTGTTGCACGAATATGATTTAAAACTTGAACACCCATTCCAACCCCTTGAGCAGCTCCTTTTATTAAACCGGCAACATCTATGAATCTTACCGCGCCATGCACTGTTTTACGTGACGGAAAAATATCTGTTAACTGATATATACGCACATCAGGTATATGAACTATAGATATATTAGGTTGGATAGTACAAAAAGGGAAATTGTCTGCTTTAACAGATACATGAGTTAATAAACTAAACAATGTAGATTTACCTACATTAGGCAGGCCAATTATACCACAATCAATTTGCATAATACTTAAATAATTAAAATTTAAATACAATAAAACATTATCATCAATATTTTATAAAAAATTAATAAAATTTTCTAAATAAACATTTTCCTAAAAATCAGACTTATAAGAATGCAATTGATTCATAACTTTAACAAATTTTTTAGTCACTATACTTTCAGTATGTAGTATTGCTTCATTAATTGCGCTATCAATTCTAAATTGATCATAAATGGATGGTTTATTTAACACAAAATCAATCACTTTACTTTTTTTACCAGGATGACCTATTCCAATACGTAATCGATAAAAATTAAATTTATTATTCAATCTAGTAACAATATCCCTTAATCCATTATGACTATCATTAATTTTTTTACCTAATTTAATACGTATCACACCTGGTGGTAAATCAAGCTCATCATGCGCTACCAAAATTTCTTCTATGTATAATTGATAAAAATTAACACATTTAGATATTGAAAGCCCATTATTATTCATATATAAATCTGGTATTAATAAATACACAACATTATTTTCTAATTTTAATTTCCCGATATACCCACATAATATATTGCTTTTACTCAACATTACTCTGTATTTTTTAGCTAACAATTCAACATATTTAGAACCAAAATTATGCCTAGTATTAAAATAACTTGCTCCAACATTACCCAAACCAACAATAAGTTTAATAGTCATCTTGTACACACAAATTATTATTCAGTCTTATAAATTAAGATTTATTTAACATTATTACTTAAATAACTAACATAATTATTAATTAAAGTATAAATATTTTCTTAAAACAATTTTATACTTCCTTCTACTGAATATTAATAACCCCTTATAGCCATTTTAAAATACTAACAGAATACTTTAAAATAAAAATATATAAAACATTCACTTAATGCTCAAACATAGCAGAAATAGATTCCTCATTACTAATACGACGAATTGTTTCAGCAAGCATACCAGACAAAGTCAATGCACGCACATTAGGTAAAGATTTTATTTTTGGTTTTAATGGAATAGTATCACACACAATAATTTCATCAATCATAGAATTTTGGATATTCTCATAAGCATTACCAGAAAAAATTGGATGAGTAATATAAGCAAACACCCGGCGGGCCCCTTTTTCTTTCAAAACATCTGCAGCTTTACATAAAGTTCCGCCAGTATCAATCATATCGTCTACCAATATACAATCACGATTACATACATCTCCAATAATATGCATAATTTGAGAAACATTAGCACGAGATCTTCGTTTATCTATGATTGCCATATCAGTATCATGAAGTAATTTTGCGATGGCGCGAGCACGTATTACCCCTCCAATATCTGGAGATACTACAATAGGGTTATTAAAATTTTGTTGCATCATATCTTCTAATAAGATTGGGCTTCCAAAAACATTGTCTACTGGTACATCAAAAAACCCCTGTATTTGTTCAGCATGTAGATCTACTGTTAAAATACGATCCACTCCTACACTAGATAAAAAATTTGCTACAACTCTAGAAGTAATAGGCACTCTAGAAGAGCGCACTCTTCTATCTTGACGAGCATAACCAAAATAAGGAATTACAGCAGTAATTCTAGCAGCCGATGCACGTCTTAGTGCGTCTACCATGACAATCAATTCCATTAAATTATCATTTGTTGGAGCGCAAGTAGATTGAATAATAAATACATCTCCACCACGTACATTCTCATTAATTTGCACACTTACTTCGCCATCACTAAAACGGCCAACAGAAGCCTTTCCAAGATTAGTATATAATCTATTAGCAATACATCGAGCCAACTCTGGAATAGCATTCCCAGTAAAAAGTTTCATATTAGCAACATCTCATAGTTTTATATTCAACAATATTATTAATGCTCCAGGTTATATAATAAAATAACAACGTTTATTAACGAAATAAAAATTATAATACTAATGTATTAGAATTTAATAATTTTTGATGTAATGGAGACAAATTTATTCCTCGTGTTACAATACTTTTTATCCATGATGGCAAATAACTTTGAACTTGATAAGCAAGATATTCAGTATTAAATTCAGAAAAAATACAAGAACCTGTTCCCGTAATTCGTGCGGATGCATACTGTGATAAATGCTTAAAATATATTTTTATTTCAGGAAATACCTCTTTTACAATTTCTTCGAAATCATTACTAAAAGACACAGATAATAACTCTTGCATTGAACGATATGGAGAATAAAAACGATTTTTTAATTTATACATTTGAAAAACCCACGAAGTGCTAATATTAATCGGTGGTATGACAAGAAGATACCACTTTTCAGGTATAAAAACTGGTGTAAGAACATCGCCAATTCCTTCAGCAAATGCTGAATATCCATATATAAAAAATGGTACATCAGATCCTAACATCAAACCTAAACGCATTAAAATATTTTTATTCAAATAACAACGCCATTGCTGATTAAGTATCATTAACACAGTTGCAGCATTAGAAGAAGCCCCACCTAAACCAGAACCGATAGGTAACACTTTATTAAGAAAAATATCTGCACCAAACAATGATTTTTTATCAGGCCAACAATAATCTTGTAACAACTTTGCCGCACGCACAATCAAATTATCACAGTGTACTAAATCATCCATCTCAGTAAACAATCTAACTCTACCACTATCTGTTACTAATACTTCGATGCTATCACCATAATCAATAAATTGAAATAAGGTCTGTAAGTAATGATAATCATTTACACGATACCCAGTAATATATAGAAACAAATTAAGTTTTCCTGGAGATGGCCATTTATAATTCATCGTATACTCCAGTTATTTATTATTACCCTTATGTAGTATTGATCATAATATACATCCAAAACTTTAGGTAAAATTGGTATGCTATTAGTATGATAATAACGATAATGTATAGATATATTTTTATTATTATAACAATAATTTATATGAGATAAACAACCGATAGAATTTAAATTATATTCTGAATTGCTATTAGGCAACCCAAGAAGCCATTTTTGTAATTGTTCTAAAAAATAACTAATATCTACAAACCATTTTTGAACTTCATTTTTTAAATTATTATTTTGACTGGATATATTACTGAAGATAGAAACCACTCCATTTTCTACAGATATAGAAATTATAGTCAATCCAAAAACATTAAATAACTTTATATGACAATTGTCATTGTCTTTAGTCCAAATAAATGGAATATACCCTTTTCTTTGATTGTTAATCATATAAATAATAGCTCCTTGTGCTTGATAGTTAAGCATATGGGATATTAATTCCTTATGATTATTCCACATATACGCTACTAATTTGTCTTCATGAAGGCTAAAATTCCGATGATGAACGCAAGAAACACAAATAAAAACAGCTATTCCAAACAATCGAAAACATACATGTCGATACATCTAAATATTAAATTTTAAAAGTGTTTTTATGTAAAATTCAGATTTTATTTATTGCACGTATATTTAATACTATATTTCACATAAAATCATCCACCTATTAATCATAAATACAACTTTTAATCATATTAAATATTAATCCAATCTAATATTTAAACAGGCGCTGAATAATAGCACACGATATATAATTAATTTATTTAATTTTTAAATCTCAATATTTTCTTTATTAAATATTTACTGAAACATATCATATAATATAAATTACATTGTAAAATACCCATAATAATTAAATGTTTAAATTAAGTAATAAAATTTACACTATTTTAGTAAAAAACATATGTATACACACAGGTGCAGCCTTTAATAAAAATATTTTGTAGACTATATAAATAAACAGAAATTTGATTGCTATATATCTAAAAAATAAAAAATTTTTAAAATTTTTACATAAACATGTACATATATGATATTATTTCATTAGTATTAATTATTTTAATACTACTCATAATAAATATACAATACCTATTCAAGGTTATATATAAATATAATTAAGATACAATTTATTTCATACAAACATAACTACAACATATTATTTAAACAAAAAATATAAATTTCAATTATACTGATAGTTATTAATATCAATAATTTTCATATAAATAAAAAATAAGTATCACTCTAACATAAATATATATGAATCCTGCTATTACTAAAAAACTAATAGTATTACAAGAACGTTTTAATATATTAGAAAAATTACTCAATGAACCTGATGTTATTTGTGATAAAAAACGTTTTTGTGTTTTATCTAAAGAACATGCACGCTTATCTGAAATAGTTATTTGTTTTAAACGTTGGTTAAATATGCAACAAGAAATAGCTAATATAAAAGAAATGCTTGCAGATACAGATATGCATGACATTGCACAAGATGAATTAAAAGAATTTTATTTAAATCAGTATAACCTTGAAAAAAATTTAAAAATACTATTATTACCTACAGACCCTAATGATAAATTAGGTTGTTTTATAGAATTGCGAGCTGGGACTGGTGGGAAAGAAGCAGCAATTTTTGCAGGAGAATTATTCCGAATGTATGCTCGTTATTCAGAGATACGTCGATGGAAAATAGAAATTATCAATGCTACTTATGGCGAATACGGTGGTTATAAAGAAATAATTGCAAAGATTCCTGACAAAGGAACATATGGGCAATTAAAGTTTGAATCTGGAGGGCATCGTGTACAAAGAGTCCCTCACACTGAATCCCAAGGTCGGGTTCATACTTCTACTTGCACAATCGCTGTAATTCCAGTAATACCAAATATTAAACTTCCTGATATTAATCTGAATGACTTAAGAATTGATACTTTTAGATCATCAGGTGCAGGAGGACAACATGTAAACACCACTGATTCGGCAATTCGTATTACCCATATACCAAGCGGATTAGTTGTAGAATGCCAGGACGAACGATCGCAGCATAAAAATAAAGCTAAAGCATTATCAGTACTGGGTTCTAGATTACATGCTATTGAAATGAAACGTCGACAAAAAGAAGTGTCTTGCACCCGACGTAACCTACTAGGTACTGGAGACCGATCTGATCGCATCCGTACATATAATTTCCAACAAGGTCGTATTACTGACCATCGTATTTCTTTCACATCATATAAACTAAATGATATAATGAACGGAGATTTAGATATTTTGATGCAGTCAATATTTGATAAAAATCAAGCTAATCAACTTGATAAACTATTAGAGTCAGAATAATGACATGGGATCAGTGGTTGTATTGGGCTAGTTTAAATCTAAAAAAATCTATAAGCCCAAAAAGAGACGCTGAAATTATTTTAGAAAAAGTTATAAATAAACCTCGTGCCCAATTGTTGGCGTTTGGAGAAACTTTATTAAAGTATGATACCATCATTCAACTAAAATCATTAATTGATCGTAGAAAAAAAGGGGAACCTATAGCTTATATAATTGGTTCAAAAGAATTTTGGTCCTTAAATTTTAAAGTAGCTCCAGGTGTATTCATTCCTAGATCAGACACTGAATGCTTAGTACAACACGTTCTTGACTTACTATATACACCTACTAGATTAAATGTTTTGGACTTAGGTACTGGAGTAGGAACAATAGCTTTAGCTCTTTCATCAGAAAGACCAAATTGGAGTATTACAGGAGTAGATTGCCAAAAACAAGCATTATTTATTGCTTGCCAAAATAAAATTTTTCTGAATTTAAAAAACGTAAAATTTATATATGGAAACTGGTTTAAATATCTAGTAAGGAAAAAATTTAATCTTATTGTCAGTAATCCGCCATATATTGCTAAACATGATTCATGTCTACAAATTAGGGACATGAATTTTGAACCTAAACATGCATTAATATCAGGACAATCAGGTTTATCGGATTTAACAATAATTTGCAAGCTTTCTACTCAACATTTGCATCAAAATGGATGGCTGTTTTTAGAACATGGCTGGAATCAAGGAAGATATATGCGCACATTATTTTATAAATTTGGATTTACTCATATCCATACAATACGCGATTATCATCATTATGAACGTGTAACATATGGACAATGGATATCCCATTAATATTTTATATCGCACACATATCTTATTTATTACAATAATACAATTATAAGTAAACAAATTTTAAAAATAACTACAAATAAATTATTAAAATTTAAATTTAAAAAATAAAATGTATAAATATATAATAGAACATATTTAATTTTAAAAATCTAATTAATACTGTACATTTGAAATTAAACCATTTGGAAACGAAATACATGCAACAGTTAACAGTTGATATTATCGATATAAAAGTATCAAATAATTTACCGTTAGTACTATTTGGAGGAATGAATGTTTTAGAGTCACGAGACATAGTTATGAAAGTTTGTGAACATTATGTTCACATAACTCAAAAATTAAATATACCTTATATATTTAAAGCATCTTTCGACAAAGCAAACCGTTCATCAATTAATTCATATCGTGGACCAGGATTAGAAAAGGGTTTACTCCTATTTCAAGAATTAAAAAAAATGTTTGGAGTCAAGCTTATGACTGACGTACATGAAATTAATCAAGCAAATATTGCATCAGAAGTAGTAGATGTATTACAAATTCCAGCATTTTTAGCTCGTCAAACAGATTTAATTGAATCTGTAGCAAAAACTGGACTAGCAATTAACATAAAAAAACCACAATATATGAGTCCAACACAAATAGTAAATATTGTTAATAAATGTCGTTCATTTAAAAATAACAAGACAATTTTATGTGAACGAGGTACTTTATTTGGCTATGATAACTTAATAGTAGACATATTAGGATTTAATATAATGAATCAAATTTCTAAAGGTTGTCCAATAATAGTGGACGTTACACATTCTTTGCAAACACGTAATCCTTTAAGTCCTACTTCTGGAGGCAGGAACATACAGATTTATGATATAGCTAGAGCCAGTACAGCAGTAGGTATCGCTGGATTATTTCTTGAAGCGCACCCAAATCCAAATTATGCTAAATGCGATGGTCCTTCTGCATTACCCTTAAATAAGCTAGAACATTTTTTAAAACAAATGAAAGCTATCGATGAACTAATTAAATCCTTTTAAAAGTTATATACCTACATTAAATAATAACGAAAAACAACATTATTTAAACTAAAAATTAATTGTAAATTAATCTTATTTTAATCTAATTAAAAATTCTTGAAGATTAAAAAGACAACGTCATGATAATTTTTATGAAAACCGATAAATAATATTATAAGTTCAATATAATTAAAGAAAACACTCAACATCTTAAAGATTAAATTTTAATCCTAAATCAAGACAAACAATAAATATAAAAGCATAATTATTAAATAATCATTAATTTAAGTTGCCTAAATTATTAAAAAAATAAAGTCTATTAAAATTAATATTGACAAATATTCGATCATGTTTTCTAATATTAGAAAACAAATGTACATTACTATACATATTTTAAATTTTTTATTAATTTCACCAAACTCTACAACAAAACATATTTTATACAATAAAAATATCTATAATACTAAACAATACTATATAAATATAGACATTAAAAGTCCCATAATATAATTTGAAATAAAAATTCAAATAAAAAATATAATCAAAGTTATATTACATATTAATATATTAAAACAAAAAACAAACACATACTTATACTTTCTCCCTTACATAAAAAATACATTACAGTTTAAATATAAAAAAATACTAATTACTATAAATATTATCTTTTTCTATAAATTCTAATGTGTTCTATTGTTAGAATTACTCAAGATTTAAAGGTTTTTATATCTAATAAAAATCTCAATCAAAAAATTAAAAACTTTAAAAAACTAAATTTAATTAATAACTAATTATTAAAATTGATAATGATTTAGATAAAAATAAACAACTCCTATATCCTCAAAATAATACAAATCATAAAAATTATTTTAAATAAATTTATTGAACGAAAATTATAATGCTACTTAATAATAAGTACTTAATATAATATTAAAGTAATTTAATCCGAATATTTATCTGAATATCTTATATTATAAGATATAAAAATCATATTAATATCATCATTATTAATTAATTTTAAAAATTATATCAATTAAATCAAATATAATTTTCACATTTATACTTTTTACACATAATAATAATATGTTAGAATTATTCAGTTTTATATTAAAAATATATTACATAATAATAATAATAAATTTATTACAATTATCAACGATAATTTACAATCTTATATAAGATTTTCAATTATTTAATGCATAATAGATATCGTCTATATATAAAATAAAATAAAAATATGATAAGGTACATAATGCTTGGTGATTCTACATCATAAAATGACATACGATGAAAAAATTAAAAAATAAACTTAAAAAGTTAATATCTTATACGATAACAAACACGTATAAGATATTAATAATATAAGGGAATCATCAATGCTTGTAATCATTCTAAATAACGGAAATAAATATCAATATAATCATCCGGTATCTCCTTTGCAAATTGCTAAAGATACAGATTCAACATTGTCTAAAAATTTCATAGCTGCACGAGTAAATGGTAAAGTTATTGACATTACAGATTTAATATATCACGATTCAACATTAGAATTTATCAGCTCAGAAGACAATACAGGATTGAATATAATTTGCCATTCTTGCGCACATTTATTAGGACGTGCCATAAAACAACTATGGCCTGTAACCAAAATGGTGATTGCTTCAGTAATAAATACAAGATTTTATTACGATATAGATCTTGATTATCACCTTACTAATAACGACCTGATAATTCTAGAAAAACACATGATTCTTCTTGCTAATAAAAATTACAATATTATAAAAAAAAGCGTTAATTGGACCCAAGCCAAAGAAATTTTCTTATCCATTGAAGAAAAATACAAAGTATCCATACTCAATGATAATATTAATCCAACTGAACATATTAGATTATATTATCATGAAGAATATATAGATATGTGTCTTGGACCACATGTACCTAATATTAGTTTTTGTCGAAATTTTAAATTATACAAGATTTCTACATCTTATTGGCGAGGAAGTAGTAAAAATAAAAAATTACAACGTATTTATGGTTTTACTTGGGCCAACAAACAACAATTAAAAATGTTAAAACATAATACATTACAAAATAATAAAAAACATGATCACCGAAACCTTGCTAAACAACTACACTTATATCACATACAAAAAGAAGCTTCCGGCATGGTATTTTGGCATGAAAATGGATGGATTTTGTTACAAGAATTAAAAAAAATTATACGAACACAACTTAAAATATATAAATACCAAGAAGTTAAAAGCCCTATTATGATTGATCATGCGTTATGGAAAAAAACAGGTCATTGGGATAATTATCATGAACACATATTTACTACTTCTTCAGAAAATCATGAGTATTGCGTTAAACCAATGAATTGTCCAGGACATATTCAAATTTTTAACCAAGATATTAGATCTTATAAAGATTTACCTTATCGTGTAGCTGAATTTGGAAATTGTCACAGAAATGAACCATCTGGATCTTTACATGGATTATTAAGAACACGAGAATTTACCCAAGATGATGGCCATATTTTTTGCACAAAAACACAAATATTCGATGAATTAAACCATTGTATTAAAATGATGTATGATGTATACCATATATTTGGATTTAAAACAATTTTAGTAAAACTATCTACTCGTCCAAAAAAACGGATTGGAACAGATGCAATATGGGATACAGCAGAACAATATCTATCTACTGCACTTCAGCATAATAATATCTCATTTCAATATCAACCTAATGATGGTGCATTTTATGGTCCTAAAATAGAATTTATTTTACTAGATTCTTTTGATAGAACTTGGCAGTGTGGTACAATACAACTGGATTTTTCTTTGCCAAATTTACTAAATGCGCGTTATATTGATCATAACAATAATCGTGTAGCTCCCGTAATGATTCATAGAGCAATCCTTGGTTCCATGGAGCGATTTGTTGGTTTAATTACAGAAGAATATGCAGGATTATTTCCAACATGGCTAGCCCCAACACAAGTTGTCCTGATGAATATCACTAGTCAACAATCTGAGTATATTTCTATTATAGAAAAAAAACTAATAAATAAACAAATAAGAACAAAAGTAGACTTGAGAAATGAAAAAATAGGATTTAAAATTCGCTATCACACTTTACAACGTGTACCTTATATGCTGATTTGTGGTAATAAAGAAATGAATCAAAATACAGTAGCCATACGTACTTATCGTGGTAAAAAATTAATTAACTATAATATTGATGTATTTATAAAAAAATTACTATGTGAAATTAACAATTACAGTTTTCATCAAATGGAGGAATAACATATTATTAAATCAGGAAAAAAAATACAATCAATACGCTTGAATCGTATCAATAGAGAAATTAATGCTCACAAGGTTCGTTTAACTGGAGTAGACGGAAAGCAAATTGGTGTAGTTAGTTTACATGAAGCACTGAAGCAATCTGAAGATATTGGTCTTGATTTAGTTGAAGTCAGTCCTAATTCTGATCCACCTGTATGTAGAATTATGAACTACGGTAAATTTCTGTATGAAAAAAATAAATCTACAAAAGAACAAAAGAAAAAACAAAAGGTGATTCATGTTAAAGAAATAAAATTCAGACCAGCTACCGATGAAGGAGATTATCAAATTAAATTACGCAGTTTAATTAAATTTCTAAATGAAGGAGACAAAGTAAAGATAACGTTACGCTTTAGAGGCGGTGAATTAATTCACCATCAACTTGGTACAAAAATGTTACACCGTATACGTAATGAATTAAATGAATTAACAACAGTAGAATTTTTATCAAATAAAATTGAAGGGCGTCAAATGACTATGATTTTAAATCCAAAAAAGAAATAATAAGCCACGAAAATCCAAAGATTAAATAATAATCATATTATTTACATATTAGTGTTAAAACATACAATTTAAAAGAGATTATCGGGACTGATTTATGCCTAAAATTAAAACACTTCAAGCAGCTAGTAAACGATTTAAAATAACAGCTTTAGGAAAATATAAATATAAACATGCTCATATGCGACATATTTTAACTAAAAAATCTACCAAACATAAACGTCATTTACGTCAAAAATCTATACTTCCTAAAATTTATTTAACTACAATTATGAGATGCTTGCCATATATATAGAACAATCTAATTTGACTTATTATAGAGATTGTTTTAAATATCATGCCACATCCTTTGCATTATTAGGAGAATAATACATATGACGCGCGTCAAAAATAGTGTAGTGGCACGTGCTCGCCATAAAAAAATATTAAAACAAGCAGCAGGTTACTATGGCGCTAGGTCTCGTACGTATCGTGTTGCCTATCAATCAGTAATAAAATCTGGACAATATTCTTATCGGGATCGTCGTCGGAAGAAACGTTTATTTCGTAGATTATGGATTAATCGTATCAACGCTGCGTCACGAATATGTGGTATTTCTTATAATTATTTAATAAATGGATTACACAAATCTGATGTTTACATCAACAGAAAAATGCTTGCTGAAATAGCTGTTTACGATAAAGAAACGTTTTCTGTTTTAGTCGACAAAGCAAAAATTAATTTATAATCATCTGTATTCCATTACAGTATAAATACAATTTTAATTAAACATTAAATTTTTTAAATTTCCATTCAATAGTAATTTTTTTTGAACAATCCAAATAAAAAAATCACTAATAAATGATTATATACAAATATAATTTCCTAAAAAATTAGATTTATACACAATCATGCATTATATAATATTAATTAAATTTAATTGTAAATAATGCTATATATAATTAATAATAGCACAAGGATTTACATATGTCATTAGATCTTATACATAAACTAGTTATGCAAGCACAATCAGCTATAATACAATCTAATAGCATAGATACTTTAGAATCGATACGTGTTAAATTTTTAGGTAAAAAAGGATACTTAAATCAACAAATTAAAACTCTTAACAATTATTCATTAGATATACGACCTAAATTAGGTACAGCTATTAATCAAGCAAAAAAAGATATATACACATTGTTCATTGAACGAAAAAATATTTTAAAATCAAAAAATATAAAAAAAACCTTAACTACTAATACGCTAGATGTCACTTTACCAGGACGCCTATCAGATATAGGCACACATCATCCAATAACAAGTACCATAAAACGTATGAAGCTTTTTTTCAACACTTTAGGATTTTCCATAACACACGGACCAGAAATTGACGATGATTATTTCAATTTTGATGCACTAAATATCCCCATATACCACCCTTCCAGAGACGAACACGACACCTTTTGGTTTGATGAAAAAAGATTACTTCGAACACATACTTCTGGTATTCAAATACGTGCCATGGCTAATACAAATCCTCCTATTCGAATTATCTCTTTTGGACGAGTATATCGTAAAGATTATGATCAAAAACACACACCTATGTTTCATCAAATGGAAGGTTTAATGGTAGATTATAACATTAATTTATGTCACCTAAAAAAAATATTATATGACTTTTTATATAATTTCTTCGGAAAAAAAATTGCTTTACGTTTCAGACCATCTTATTTTCCATTTACAGAACCATCTGCAGAAATAGATGTAATAGACCAAAAGACAGGAAATTGGTTAGAACTATTAGGATGTGGTATGATACATCCTAAAATTTTAAACCAAGCAAATATTAATACAAAAAAGTTTTCAGGATTCGCTTTCGGAATAGGAATAGAACGACTAACAATGTTATTTTACAACATCAACGACATGCGTATTTTTTTTAAAAATGATTTACAATTTCTTAATCAATTTCAATAATGTAGAGATGTTAGAATGAAATTTAGTGAAATGTGGATACGAGAATGGACGAACCCATCTATTAGTAGTATCGAATTAGTTAATCAATTAACTATGGCTGGATTTAAAGTTAATGAAGTAAAACCTGTTTCTAATATTTTTCATGGAGTAGTTATTGGTGAAATTGTAGAATGTAAAATACATCCAAACTTCAATAATGTATGGGTAACAAAAGTAAATAACGGTAGTAATAAATTATTGAATATTGTTTGTGATGCTGCTAATTGTCGTAAAAATATCCGAACAGTTGTTGCTAATATGGGATCAATATTACCAAATGGACATAAAGTTAAACTAACTATTATACAAGGACAACAATCAGAGGGCATGCTATGTACCTTTTCAGAATTAGGAATAATTCATCACACAGCAGGTATAATAGAATTACCTATGGATGCACCTATTGGGCAAGACTTTTATGATTATTTACACCTTAATGATAATATCTTTGAAATAAATATTACTCCTAATAGAGGAGATTGTCTTAATATAATCGGAATTTCTAGAGAAATAGCAGCCATCAATCATCTAAAATTAAAAAAAATAAAAATTAATTCAATTACACCAACAATCCATGAAACTATTCCAATTGCTATTGAAGTTCCTGATGCATGTCCACAATTTTTAGGAAGAATTTTAAAAAACATTCATATCGCTATTCCTACGCCCTTATGGATAGCAGAAAAACTACGTCGTTGCGGAATCTGTTCAGTAAATGTAGTGATTGATATTGCCAATTATGTATTACTAGAACTGGGGCATCCAGTTTATATTATCGATTATGAAAAAATTGAAGGTAATATAATACGCATACGATTTTCACAAATCGGAGAAACATTAAAACTCTCTAATAACAATAATTTAAAATTATTTCCCAATACAATAGTGATCTCTGATTTTAAAAAACCATTATCAATAGCCGGAATAACTATTCCTAATCAATACTGCATTTGCTCCAACACTTGTCACATCATGTTACAATCTGCTTTTTTTAAACCATCTACTATCGCGAGTCAATCGAAACTGTATCATATGCATGATCTTTTTTCTTTTCGTTATGCAAGAGGAGTTGATCCAAGCATATCTAAATTAGCTTTAGATCGCGTTACATCATTATTATTAAAAATCTGTGGTGGTTATCCCGGTCCAATAATAAGCATGATAAATAATGATATATTACCGAAACCAAGCAATATTATATTAAATCGTACTAAATTAAAAAAAATTCTTGGATTTAGTATTCTGGATAAGGAAATCACACATATTTTAACACGACTTGGTTTTAAAACTGAATTTTTAAATAATAACTGGAAGGTACTAACGCCCACTTGGCGTTTTGATATTTCTATAGAAGAAAACTTAATAGCAGAAATAATACGTATTAATGGATACAACAACATCCCTCATGTTTTCATTCCTACAAAATTAATAACAAATCATAACTACACATCAACTGTATCATTATCAAGGGTAAAAAACCTATTAATAGATCGTGGTTATCAAGAAATAATAACATATAGTTTTGTAAATGCTAACATTCAAAAATTATTACACCCACAACAAACTCCATTAATTTTAAAAAATCCAATCACATCAGACATGTCTACCATGAGACTATCTTTATGGCCCGGATTAATCAAATCAATGATTTATAATCAAAATAGACAACAAAAACAAATTAAATTATTTGAAAGCGGTATGTGTTTTATTCCAGAAAAAACTGCTGAAAACAAAGTGCATCAAAATTTTATGATAGCTGGAATACGATCTGGTTTTAGATTTAATGAACATTGGGATTTAACAGAACATCCGGTAGATTTTTACGATATAAAAGGAGACGTAGAATCACTACTAAACATAACCAATAAATTAAATTATGTAAAATTTAAAAAATTCATGCATCCCGCACTACATTCTGGACAAAGCGCAGCAATTTATTTAAACAATATATGTATTGGATATATTGGCATGGTTCATCCTGCTATACAAACGAAACTAAATTTACGATTACACACACTAGTATTTGAACTGTCATGGAATATGATTTCTAAATCCACATTATCTAAAATTACTACCATTTCTAAATTTCCGAAAAATTACCGAGATATTTCTATAATAGTACCGGAAAATATTTCTGCAGAATCTGTTATTACCGAATGTAGAAAAATTACCCATAAAAACCACTTAGTTGAAATTAAGTTATCTGATGTCTATAAAGGCCAAGGTATACCAAAAGGTTTTAAAAGTTTTACTATTAAATTATTTTTACAAAGTAAAACTCATACTTTAAAAGAAGAAGAAATTTCTGATATTGTTAATAAATACTCAATAATTTTAATAAAACGTTTTCATGGCACCTTAAGATAAGAGCAAATATTGTCCTATATAAATCTTATTAAAATATTGCTAACAGAGCAGTAAATAAATAAAATAGATTAAAAAATTATTTTAAATAAATTTTATAAAAATAAGCACAAGTATTTTGATTGTTTAGTTACACAGTTTTTAACAAAAAAGTTTCATATGAATCATTTAAATAAGCATTTTGAATTTATAAAAAAAATTAAAAAATATATAAAAGTTATTTACAATACTAATGATTCGATAAAAATAATTTAAAAAAGTTATTATTATTAAAATAATATAGTACTCTGTTTATATATATGTATAAATATACAAAAGTTCATATATTAAATATTCAATCCTGATAGAGGAAGATTTATGTGTTATTTAAGATTATTATTATCTAACTCTTATGATCCATGGTTTAATTTATCACTTGAAGAATATATGTTTAAAAATATACCTAAAAAACAGTCTATACTATTTTTATGGAGAAATCAAAACACAGTGGTAATAGGACGCGCTCAAAATGCATGGAAAGAATGTAACACTCGCCGTATGGAACGAGATGGCATTAAATTAGCGAGAAGAAGCAGTGGGGGTGGCGCTGTGTTTCATGACTTAGGTAATACTTGTTTTACTTTTATATCTACTCAAAAGAATTATAACAAAAACCTATCCACTAATATAGTTTTAGATGGATTAAATCGTATTGGAATTAAAGCTATCTTCTCTGGAAGAAATGATATTGTCATCAATACAACAGAAGGAGAACGTAAAATTAGTGGCTCTGCATATCGTAAAACACCTGGATGTCAATTTCATCACGGGACATTACTCCTACATGTTGATATTACTAAGCTTACTTATTATCTTAATCCAGATCTTAAAAAATTGGAGACTAAAGGAATTACCTCTATTCAATCTCGTGTTGCTAATTTAAATAAATTAAAACCTGATATTAATCATGAAGAAGTATGTCAAGGATTAACAGAAGCATTCTTCGATTATTACAAAATGAGAGTAAAACCAGAAATATTCTCTATAGATAATTTTTATCATATGCCAGGATTTTCTGATCAATTCAATAAACAACGTGACTGGAACTGGAATTTTGGCAATACTCCTATATTTACACATCAACTAGACACCCATTTTGATTGGGGTAGTATAACATTGCATCTTAATATAAAACGCGGAATAATTGATTGCTGCCACATTTTTACCGATTGTTTAGACCCAGACCCTTTAGAAATGTTAGAAAAAAAATTAATAGGTATAGCATACAATTCTAAAAGTGTTTCATATTGCTGCAAACAATGGATAAAAAACTGGCCTCAACATAAAAAAGAATTATTAGAAGCTTCTGATTGGTTAATTAAGAATATATCATAATTTGTTATTAGTTTTATTATTGATCTTCATCACTAACTGATATATTTATTAATTTTAATATAATTACATATATATATTTATACTTACTGAATATAATGAAATTATACACAATATACTTCCATTGACCTTACAAAAGAGATCATATATACATCACAGTATGTATATAATATAGCTTCTAAATAAATTAGATTTACTATTTGAAAGTATAAAAATTAATTTAAAAACACTGATTAAACAAATTAAATCTATGCTCTTTATAAAAATTGTGTTATATGTTGACATAATACAGTATGTAAATAAACCATATAATACATGAGAATATTTTACGATTATAAATATCTAATACATTAAAAACAATAAAAATATTACACAATAAGTTTAAAAGGTAATTTATAATGAAAAATAATATCAAACAAAATACACATTATATGCTTAAAAACCACGTTTCTTGGAGTGGTCTAACCTTAACTGATGCAGCAGTGAAACAAATTCTTTATGTAAAAAATAAAGATCCTGACATTTTAGGATTAAAAGTAACCATAAAAAAATCAGGGTGCGCGGGATTTACATATATTATGTCTAAAGTTGTATCGTTAAATGACAATAACCTAATATTTGAACGTAATGGAGCTAAATTATTTATACCATTAGATATAATGCCATTTATTGATGGAACTGAATTAGATTATGTAGAAGAAGGATTAAATCATATGTTTAAATTTAATAATCCTAAAGCTCAATTTTCTTGTGGATGCGGTGAAAGTTTTGGAATTTAAAAACAGGTATTATTATGATACGCAATAACTTTAACATATACGACGATATTAATAAAAATTTAACCAAAAATAACAATTTGTATTATAAAGAAGGGTTTTTTACTAAATTAAAAAATGAAGAACTCAAAAAAGGTATTGACGAAAATGTAGTATGTGCTATTTCAGAAAAAAGATCAGAACCAAAATGGATGTTAGAATTTAGACTTGCAGGTTATCATGCCTGGTCCAATATGAAAGAACCACATTGGTTAAAAGGACATTATCAAAAACTTGACTATAATTCTTATAGTTATTTTTCCGCTCCAGCATGCATCGAAAATAAAAAAAATCAAAAAACAAAAAAAAATGCAGATGCTCTTTTAAATAAATCAAAATACTTAACCAAAGAAGTAAAGCATACCTTTAACAAACTAGGTATACCAACACAAGAAAAAGGAAATGTAGCAGTTGACGCTATCTTTGACTCAGTTTCTGTATCTACTACATTCCGTACTACTTTATTAAAAAAAGGCATTATTTTCTGTTCATTTTACGACGCCATTCGTGATTATCCAGATTTAGTACGTCAATACTTAGGAACTGTAGTATCTTTTAAAGATAATTTTTTTGCTGCACTCAACGCTGCAGTTGTATCTGATGGTACGTTCATATATATTCCTAAAAATGTACGCTGCCCTATGGAATTATCAACTTATTTTCGTATGAATTCTAAAAAAACTGGACAATTTGAACGCACTATTTTAATTGCCGATACAGGCAGTTATGTCAGCTACATTGAAGGATGTTCGGCTCCAATACACAATAATTATCAACTTCACGCAGCAGTTGTAGAAGTTATCGTACTAAAAGATGCCCAAGTAAAATATTCAACAGTACAAAATTGGTTTTCTGGTAATCAACGTTCTCAAGGTGGGATTTTAAACTTCGTTACTAAACGAGCACTATGTGCTGGAGAAAATGCCAAAATGTCTTGGACTCAATCCGAGTCTGGTTCTGCCATTACTTGGAAATATCCAAGTGTAATCCTAAAAGGAAATAATTCTATTGGAGAATTTTTTTCCGTTGCTATTACTAATGGCATACAACAAGCAGATACCGGGACAAAAATGATTCATATTGGAAAAAATACACACTCAACCATCATTTCAAAAGGAATTGCGCTTGGAAATAGTCAAAATACTTATCGAGGATTAGTAAAAATTGAAAAAACTGCTTCAAATTCACGTAATTTTACACAATGCGATTCAATGTTGATAGGTAAACAGTGCGGTTCTCATACATTTCCAATCATAGAATCAAATAATAATAGTACACAACTAGAACACGAAGCTACAACTTCACGAATAAGCGATAATCAACTATTTTATTGTAGACAACGAGGTATTAATGAAGATGATGCAATCTCCATGATTGTAAATGGATTTTGTAAAGATATATTTTCTAAATTACCTTTAGAATTTTCTATAGAAGCACAAAAATTGCTGGAAATTACTCTAGAACACAGTATTGGATAAAATTTTTACTTTAAGTATCGTAAAACATAGTCATTCAAAAAGGAGAAATAATAATGTTATCAATAAAAAATTTGAATGTCAGTGTAAAAGATATATCTATTTTGAAAAAACTAAATCTAGAAATTAATCCAGGTGAAATACATATTATCATGGGACCTAATGGATCCGGAAAAAGCACATTATCTGCTACACTATCTGGTCAAAAAGATTATGTTGTTACTGATGGGGAAATTTTATTTAAAGATAAAAATTTATTACTTCTAAAACCAGAAGAACGTGCCGGTGAAGGAATTTTTGTAGCATTTCAGCATCCAGTAGATATTCCAGGAATTAGCAATCAATTATTTTTGCACAGTGCTGTTAATGCCGTACGGAAATATCGGAATCAATCTCTTATTGATCGATTTGATTTTATCCAACTTGTTCAAAAAAATATGAAATTATTAAAAATGCCCTCTGATCTTTTAACTAGATCAGTAAACGTTGGTTTTTCTGGAGGTGAAAAAAAACGCAATGATATCCTTCAAATGATAATGCTGGAACCATTACTATGTATTCTTGATGAAACAGATTCTGGTTTAGATATAGACGCAGTAAAAATTGTTTATAACGGTCTTAATATGTTAAGTAATAAAAAACGTTCATTTATCATAATCACACATTACCAAAGAATTTTAGAATACATTAAACCAGATTATGTTCATGTACTACACAAAGGTCATATTATAAGATCTGGAAATATCGATTTAGTCAAAAAGCTTGAGGAAAAAGGCTATGGCTGGTTATCTTGATAATAAAAATAGAGTACTAAATGAGTGGTACCAATTATTTAAACAAAAAAATAGTAATAATTCAAATCTAATAAATAAGCACTGGAAACACATTGAAACGCTCGGATTACCAGATCTCAAAAGTGATAATTGGAAACACACTTCACTTGAAGAATTGTTAACCTACAATTTCGACTCCTCCAAAAATATTGAATTTAACGAATCTAAATATAAAAAACTAGGACTTTCTATAGATTCCTATCGTCTAACATTTATCAACGGTAAATTCTCGCCGGAATTAAGTGATAAGAACATTGATCCATGGATAATTAAAATCAATCGTAATTCCAATCGTTATGCATTACCTAATCCAATTCAACCGGAAATGTTCTTATATTTAACTGAATGCCTAAGTGATGCAACAATACATATAACTTTGCCTGCGAAAAAAATAACAAAAAAACCACTGTATTTATTATATATTAATGAAGGATCTAATACAAAAAATAAATTAATTACATCGCATTATTATCACTATCTTGAAATCGGACGTCATTCCAATACCTGTATTATAGAACATTTTATTAGTGTAAATAAAAATGCACACTTTAGTGGTGCACGTGCATCTATGAAAATAGGAAATAACGCTAAATTACACCATATTAAATTAGTATTTGAAAATCGTGAAAGTTACCATATAGCACATAATGATATTAACGTAGGACAGTATGCAAATGTAGACAGTAGTATCTTTGTTATTCTTGGTCCTAAACTTACATGTCATCAAACTAGCGCACAGATCAATGACTCAGGAGCATCTTTATCACTAAATAGCTTAATATTGCTATCAAAACAAGATATTGGAGATATGCGAACTTATTTAGAACATAACAATCAAGAACACGCTATAAGCAGACAATTACATAAAATAATTGCATGCGATTGCAGCACTGGTGTATTTAATGGATTAATAAAAGTAAATCCAAATTCTATTAAAACTGACGGAAAAATGACAAACAATAACTTACTATTACACCAAGATGCAAACATTAGTAGCACTCCTAAACTTGAGATTTACTCCGATGATGTAAAATGTAGTCATGGATCAACAATAGGACAAATTGATTCTGAACATCTATTTTATCTAAGTACACGAGGTATTCTAAAAAAAGATGCATTAAAAATGCTGATTTACGCTTTTTCTGTTGAAATTATAGAATCAATTGAAAATGATGTAGTACAAGATACCGTTTTGACAAGAATAAATAAAGCTTTATCAAGGATAGTAACATGATAACAATGTATCCTATAGAAAAAATTAGATCAGATTTTCCTATATTAAGTCGTATTATAAATCAACACCCTCTTACTTATCTTGATAACGCTGCAGCTGCTCAAAAACCCAATATTGTTATAGACGCACAAGCTAATTATTATCGCAATGAATATGCTGCTGTGCATCGAGGTATTCATACGTTAAGTACTGAATCGACTGATCAAATGGAAAAAGCACGCTTACGTATAGCTAATTTTATTAATGCATCTAGAGAAGAAATTATTTTTGTTAAAAACACTACTGAAGCTATTAACTTAATTGCCAATAGTTGGGGTCATAATTTTACAAATTACGGAGACAATATTATTATAACTGAAATGGAACACCACTCCAATATCATTCCATGGCAAATATTAGCAAAAAACAAAAAAATAATATTGCGTTATATACCATTAACTCCTAACGGCACATTAGATATATCCAGCTTACCAAAACTTATAGATCATCGTACTCGACTCTTATCGATATCACATATGTCTAATGTTTTAGGAACAATTAACCCATTAATAGAAATAACTAATATAGTGAGAAAAAAAAGCGATGCTTTAATACTAATAGATGGAGCGCAAGGAATTGCCCACCAACCAGTAGATGTACAGAAATTAAATTGTGATTTTTATGTATTTTCCGGACATAAAATATATGGACCTTCTGGTATTGGTGTCATGTATGGGAAAAAAGAATTACTTCAAAAAATGCCCCCATGGATAGTAGGGGGAGGAATAGTTCAAGATGTAAGTTTAATTCAAGACACGACGTTTATAGATTCTCCTTGGAAATTTGAATCAGGTTCTCCTAACATTGGTGGTATTATAGGATTAAATAATGCTATAGAATATGTCAAATCAATAGGAATTGACAAAATTCATACTTATGAAGACCAACTAATCCATTATGCTACAAATATATTACAAAAAATTCCAGGTTTAATATTGTATGGGCCAAAAAGCATGAAAAGTAGCATTATTGCCTTTAATGTAGGCACGCATCATTCATATGACATTGGAATGTTATTAAATCAATACGGTATTGCTATACGAACAGGACATCATTGTGCAATACCTATTATGAATTATTTTAAAGTACCAGGTATGTGCCGAGCATCGTTAGCTATGTATACAAATAAAGAAGATATCGACCAGTTAGCACACGGACTAACTAAAGTACAACATTTACTTAATCAATAATAATTATACTAAAACAAAATAATGACGAAATTCCCAACAAAAGCTCAATTACTACGAAATTTTTTAAGTTGTATCAATTGGGAAGAAAGATATATGTATATAATCCATCTCGGAAAACTATTACCTGATTTTCCAACAAATATGCGAATAAAAAAACATTTAATTTCCGGATGCCAAAGTCAAACATGGATTGCTTTAACTCACTCTATAATTCTCCACAATAATTTAATAAAACTACACGGATATAGTGATTCTGCTATTGTCAAAGGAATCATCACTATAATTTTCAGCTTATACCAAGGATTAAGCTTACAAGAAGCTATTAACATTGATATTAAACCATTTTTAATAGATCAATTACAATTAAAACAAAACTTAACCATATCTCGATCCCAAGGAATATACTTAATATTAAACTCTATACATTCCCAAGCTAATGCTTTATATAAAGAATAATTTTTTATATTTCTACATACATTAATAAATGATTAATTAATTATGTATTTTTTAAAATTGATAATAAAATCATCAAAACACAACATCATTAATTCCTATCAAATATTTGATAGGAATTAATGATGTTGTGTTTTATTTCCTTTCTATTATCGTTATAACGATAACCCATAAATCATATATAAATATTTTGATACATTCCTACTTAAATTACTTATGATAAGAAGTGACTTGATTATCGATACGTTGATTAGCTCGTGCTGCTTCACTTTTATTTTTTTCTACTTCAGGACGTAAATTATCTATATCACTACTGATCTGATCAATTTTTTCATTTAAATCATGTACTTCAGAAGATAATTCTTTTATTTTAGTTGTACTCGCACAACTAACTAATACAAAAGAACTTAAAATAATTGCAGAGCATACTAATCTATTACGATTCATCTTCAATATTCTCCTTTATTAAATATATTTAAATTATATATAACTCGTATTAAACATATCTATTAAGATATGTTTCTTATTTCTATTTTTTAACGAAAAAATCTTCATACAATAAACACAATAATATAACCATAACTTTTTATATTTTTTATATAAAACAGCAACTACGTTATATTTTTATATAAATAAAAATCACAGTTTTACTTTAAATTTCAGTTCTACTATAATACATTAGTTTAAACAATTTTCACATATATGCACAAATAACTACAATCATTTTATTTAACATGTTGTAATGTTGTACTATTATAACCAATGCGTTCTAATGGACTTGAACCATCGACCTCTACCATGTCAAGGTAGTGCTCTAACCAATCTGAGCTAAGAACGCACACAACAACAATACTACTCTATTACTACTTACTTACACTAATCAATATTACTGTTATTCTACTAACTTTAATTATTTGACTTTTTTCTAAAACTTAACTAAGATACCTCAAAAGTGAAAATTAAATAATCTATACATCAAAAAATAAAACCACCCATAATTTTATCACACATCAAATATTTTGAACATATCTTATATCATGAAAGCACATTTTTATTATAGTTATTTAAATGTCTTCAAGATATGTTTAACAAAAAAAAGGTGTATGTTATACTGAGAATCAAATAAAATTTGACATTATACATGATAGTATATTGAAAAATATGTTTTCAGGTATTATACAAGCTATCGTTCCTGTTTATGAAATTAATGAAACAACTAATTTTAAAACATATACAATTACATTACCCATGCATTTGCTTTCAAATTTAAAAATTGGTTGTTCTATATCAAATAATGGATGTTGTTTGACAGTTATTGCAATTAAACGCAATTTAGTCAGTTTTAACCTAATACATGAAACATTAAAAATAACCAATATGGACATGTTAAAAATAGGAGACTTAATCAATATAGAAAGACCACTCAGTTATCATTCTGAAATTGGTGGGCATTTAATGACTGGACATATTGATTGCACTGGAAAAATTAAAAAAATAATTACTTCAAGAAATAATAAAATAATATGGTTTAGTATAAGAAATAAATATTTTCAAAAATATATCCTAAAACAAGGATCAATTGGTGTAGAAGGAGTAAGTCTTACGGTAAGTAAAATACTCAATAATTATATACGTGTTTGTTTAACTCCATATACCGCTATAAAAACAACACTTGGAGATAAACAAATAGGTAATATAATAAATATTGAGATTGACATTATCACAAAATCTGTTATAAACAGTGTTGAAAGAACATTATCAATTATTAATTTAAAAAATAGTACCTATATTGACAATAAGTAAAAATATATAACTAAATTCAAAAATTGATTATAACTACTAAACTCCTTTGGAACATGAAAATATAAATAAAATTACATAATAAATTTATCAAATATAATTTAAGCTTTTAGTAAAAAATACAAATGAATAATGTAATAGAAAAAATTAAAAATCAAATAGAAAAAAATACCGTTGTCCTATATATGAAAGGTACTCCGGATGCCCCTAAGTGTGGCTTTTCTTCAAAAGCTGCACAAGTGTTGTCTACTTATTATATACAATCCTTTCTTTACGTTGATGTATTAGTTCATTTAGATATTAGGTATGCTTTACCAAAATTTTCTAACTGGCCTACTTTCCCACAATTATGGATAAAGGGAAAATTAATAGGCGGTTCAGATATAATAATTAATATGCATCGAACAGGAGAACTAAAAATTCTAATCGATCAAGTTAAGTTACAACATAATATATAACTAGATTAGTTCACTTATTTTTAAAATAATACCAAATTATATATAATATAATATACATTATCTAAAAATTTTTATTTTTACCATAAAATACAAAATTATTAAACAATAGTCTAATTAGAAATTAGAGTCGCAAGGAGTTAATGGCCAACCACCAAGTCTTTTCCATCTATTCACCAATTCACAAAATAACATCGCAGTACGCTCAGTATCATATAACGCAGAATGTGCTTTTTTTTTATCAAAAAAAACTCCTGCACGAGCGCACGCCTTAGCCAATACAGTTTGTCCAAATACTAACCCACTTAAAGTAGCAGTATCGAATGTAACAAAAGGATGAAATGGATTATTTTTCATAAAACTTACACGCTCTACTGCTGCCATTAAAAAACTATGATCAAAAGACGCATTATGCGCTACAATAATAGCACGACTACATTCTTGAGTTTCAATACCCTGACGTACCATTTCAAAAATTTCACGTAATGCTTCCTGTTCTGTTACTGCAGATCTTAAAGGACTATTTAGGTCAATTCTATTAAAAGCTAATGATTCTGGTTGGATAATAGCTCCAGGAAATGATTTAATATGAAAATTAATGGAATCATCAACACACAACCAACCGTATGCGTCCATTTTAAGAGTAACAACAGCAATTTCTAATAAAGCGTCAGTATTAGCATTCAGACCTGCCGTTTCTACATCAATTACGACTGGATAATACCCGCGAAATCGCGCTCGAAGAGTATTTTGATCATCTTTATAAATCATATTTATTATAAGATTATATCTACATGAAATAAACGACTAATATTATCACAGATTTTAATATATCTTCACCATTTATTGTATAAAATTACAACAGTTTTATTATTAATATGTAACACACAATCAGTTTATTAAACAACAAATTTACTTGTTGTAAACATAATTTAATAAACATAAACATTCCTGCAAGTTTAAAATATTAATTAAAATTTTGATACAACACTACCATTAAAATTTATTATTTATTTATTAACAAAATATTTTTATTCAATTAAGTAATTACAATTTCTTACGCCAAAAATATTTAAAATATAAAAATAGACTATAATAATTTCATTTTATATAAATATACAAACATCATATATATTATTTATACAAAGTTATAGATAATACTAATCTATACATACATAAAAACATATACTATTCTTATTAATTTTAATTTTAATTACTTCATATATTTATCAATTAAATATAAATGATGCTAATATAATAAAATTTTTTAAATAATTATTAATAATTATTTACTTTTACATTTTATATAAATATTTATTATTGTAGGTAAATTATTTTAATATAAATATTAAAATAATTTACCTACAATAATAAATATATGCTATACTTTAATGAATTAAATTCTATATAATAACATATTACAATTACTAACCTATGATCATAAGCATGCATTATATACCATGTTTATTATTATGAACAATATACTTATATAAGTGGTAATTAACTTACTTATAATCAATAACATATCTAAATAAAATAAACTTAATTAAAAGGAAAAAAAATTGGAATCACCATTAGGATCAGATTTAGCGCGTCTTGTAAGAATATGGCGCGCTTTAATTGATCATCGTTTAAAGCCTTTAAAACTCACACAAACACATTGGATTACATTACATAATATTTGTCGATTACCTCCGGAACAATCTCAAATCCAATTAGCAAAAGCCATAGGAATTGAACAACCATCTTTAGTAAGAACACTGGACCAACTTGAAGAAAAAGCATTAATTATCAGACACACTTGTGTTAATGATCGACGAGCTAAGCGAATTAAATTAACTGAAAAGGCTCAACCTGTTATTATCGAAGTAAATCGGGTCATTTCTATTACTAGAAACGAGATTTTTAATGGCATTAATCATGAAGAAATAATTTTTCTAAATAACATCATTTCTAAATTAGAAAAAAATATCATAAATTTACATAATAAAAATTAAGAATATCTATAAAATTTAGAACATATATTTATCAATAGTACCTATACACTTATATAGTAATAAGTAAACTTTATAACAACAAACTTCCTCAGCTTAAGCCCTATACTGTTATAAATACTTAATCATTATTACTTATCAGTTATAAACTGTAACCTCTATATAATAAACGAGCTTATATTACAAGTACTAAAATATATTAATTATTATTCCTACCTTTTCCCATGCTATTATTTATTTTAAGTAATAATACAAAATATGTTATTGTATTTTAAAAAAATTAATATTAAATCAATATTTTATGTCAGTAGATAACACTAATATCTCTCATATCAGACGAGAATATACATTTGGACAACTGCGTTATTCAGACTTGACTGACCAACCTATTCAGTTGTTTTCAATGTGGTTAAATCAAGCTTATTTTGCGCAAGTACCTGATCCTACTGCAATGTGCTTAGCTACAGTAGATCATACTGGTCAACCTTATCAACGTATGGTACTATTAAAAGGATTTAACAATAAAGAAATGATATTTTTTACTAATCTTAATAGTCGTAAAGCTATACATTTGGCTAATAACCCAAAAGTTAGTTTATGCTTTCCTTGGAATATAATAGATAGACAAATACTGATAACCGGAATTGTTTGTAAACTTTCAGAAAAAGAAGTTTTGAAACAATTTTATACACGTCCAAAAAATAACCAAATCAATACATGGGTATCCAATCAATCCAAAGTTATCTCCTCTAAAAATATTCTTAACAATAAATTTTTAGAGTTTAAAAAAAAATATTTAGATAAAAAAATACCATTTCCTGAATTTTGGGGTGGATATAAAATTAATATAAATAGCATGGAATTCTGGCAAGGCGGAATAAATAGATTACATGACCGATTTATATATCAACGATATAATCATACATGGTGTATTGACCGTTTGTCTCCTTAATTATAATTACTATGATTCCAATAAATTTGATAATATATCGAAATATAATCAAATTAATATAATAACATCCAATATATAAGTACATATAACATCCTTATTTAATTTACTAAAATATTTCTATATGAACAATAAAAATTTAAACATAATACAATATCTATATGAACGTAATTTAATAGCTCAAATTACAGATAAAAAATCATTGATTGAAATATTAAAATCAAAATCAATAACTTTATATTGTGGATTTGATCCAACATCTGATAGTCTACATATAGGACACTTAGTTCCACTATTATGTTTAAGACAATTTCAGATATTTGGACATCGCCCTATAATTCTAATAGGAGGAGGGACTGGATTAATAGGAGATCCAAGTTTTAAAAAATCAAATCGAAACATCAATTTAATTGATACAGTACAAAAATGGTCAGAAAAAATAAAACATCAAATTTCTCTATTTATAGATTGTTCTTGTAACCCACATCCACAAGCTTGTATAGTTAATAATTATGATTGGTTATCTTCTATCTCGTTCCTAACATTTTTAAGAGATATTGGAAAATTTTTTTCTGTAAACAAAATGATTAATAAAGACTCTATAAAACAAAGATTACAAAAAAAAAATTATGGCATCTCTTATTCTGAATTTTCCTATAATTTGTTACAAAGTTACGATTTTGTTCATTTATATAAAAAATACGACGCAATACTACAAATCGGAGGTTCTGATCAATGGGGAAATATTGTTTCAGGCATCGATTTAGTACATCGAATGTATAAAAGCACTGTCTACGGACTTACTGTACCTTTACTCATTAAATCTGATAATATTAAATTTGGAAAAACAGAAAAAAATACAATATGGCTAGATGGAAAAAAAACTAGTCCTTATAAATTTTATCAATATTGGATTAACTCTTCTGATAAAGAGGTATATCATTTTCTTAATATCTTTACCAATATAGATGCAAATACAATTAACAAATTAAAACAAGAAGATAATATTAGTAATACAAAACCACAAGCTCAAACTATATTAGCAGAAAATATTACCCGATTGGTTCATGGAAAAGAAGGACTAAAAACTGCTCAAAATATTACTAATAATCTTTTCACAGGACAAACACATAAACTAACTTTAAATGACTTCAAACAATTATTACAAGATGGCGTGCCGTCTGTACTACTCAAGCTAGGCATTACATTACAACAAGCACTGGTAGAATCTAACTTAGCATCCTCCCGATCACAAGCACGAAAATTAATTATGTCTAACAGCATTACTATAAACTCAAAAAAACAATTAAAAACAGAATATGTGTTTAATGCTTCTGATAAATTATATGATCGTTTTACCTTGTTAAAGCGCGGAAAAAAACACTATTGTTTAATCAAATGGGAATAAAATTCCTATAATAATAATGCATTAATATGTGACCAAATTTTTATTTTTAACAAAAATATAAAAATCTATACCTCATCATTCAATAATATTTTTAATGACATATGTTTCTATCACACATAAATTATATTTTTTCCTTAAATTCACACAAATCTTTAATTACACAAATCCTGCAATTTGGACGCTTAGCTTTACAAATATTTCTACCATGCAACATTAACCACTGATGACAATTATTTTTAAATTCTTTTGGAACCACTGACAACAATTTCTTTTCTACAGACAAAACATTCTTTCCTGAAGCAAAACAACTACGATTACAAAATCTAAAAACATGTGTATCCACTGCAATTGTAGGCCGGCCAAAAATCACATTTAAAATAATATTAGCAGTTTTGCGCCCAACTCCAGGTAAAGATTCCAATTCAACGCGACTTGATGGTAATGTGCTGCTATAATTTTCTACTAACAAATGACAAGTTTCAATAATATTTTTGGCTTTAGTGTTAAATAAACCAATAGATTTAATATAATTTTTTACCCCATCCAAACCAAGTCGTAACATACCCTTTGGGGTATTAGCTACTTGAAACAACCTCTTCGTTGCTTTATTAACTTGAATATCACTTGTTTTAGCTGAAAGTAATACCGAAACTAACAATTCAAACTCTGATCGATAAATTAATTCAATAACTGGGTAGGTATTATTATCTCGTAATTTACACAAAATTTGATAACGTTTAATTTGATTCATTAATAAAACTTCATTTTTCTATATTATTTTATACAGCAATACATAATACCTACTATTAATTAGATCTTATCTATTATCACCATACAAAAAATCATAGTTTTTATAATATTTTAGAGGAGTTAATCATATTTTTAGGGCAAACCCACGCATCAAATTGTTTTTCATCCAAATAGCCTAATTGCAACGCAGATTCTTTTAAACTTAACCCTTCTAAATGTGCTTTTTTAGCAATTTCAGCTGCTTTATCATATCCAATGTAAGGATTCAATGCAGTAACCAACATAAGAGAACTATCAAGTAATTCTAAAATGCGTTGATGATTTGGCTGAATTCCTATAACACAATATCTATGAAAGCTATCTATACCATCTGATAGCAACCGTACCGATTGTAGAAAATTATATATAATTAATGGTCTATATACATTCAACTCAAGATGTCCGGATGATCCACCAATGTTTATACTAACATCATTCCCCATAACTTGAGCACATAACATAGTCATAGATTCACATTGGGTTGGATTAACTTTACCGGGCATAATCGAACTACCTGGCTCATTTGCAGGAATACTTAATTCACCTATACCACATCTAGGACCAGAAGATAATAAACGTACATCATTAGCAATTTTCATCATAGAAACTGCTAAACCTTTTAAAGAACCATGACTATGTACCAATGCATCGCACGTTGATAACGATTCAAATTTATTTGGTGAACTGATAAAATTATATTTAGTAATAAGTGATAAAACATCAGCAATACGTTCAGCATATTCCGGATGAGTGTTAATACCTGTACCTACTGCCGTACCTCCTAACGCTAACTCACATAAATGAGGAATGGTAACTTCTATATGATCTATACTATGCCTTAGCATAGATACCCAAGCAGAAATTTCTTGCCCCAAAGTCAACGGGGTAGCATCTTGAAGATGAGTACGCCCTATTTTAATAATATCATTAAATTCCACAGACTTATCAATCAATGTTTTTTGTAACATTTTCACTTTAGGTATTAATTTTTCATTTAAATTCACTACTGCTGCGATATGCATTGCACTAGGAAAAACATCGTTTGAACTTTGACTTTTATTGACATGATCATTTGGATGAATAAATTTGTTATTTACATTTTGTTCATTATTCAATAATTCGTTAGATCGATTAGCCAAAACCTCATTCATATTCATATTGCTTTGCGTTCCGGATCCGGTTTGCCAAACAGATATTGGAAACTCACCTTTATGTATTCCAGACAATACCTCATCTGCAGCTTGCATAATTGCTCGAGCTCGTTTACAATCTAATAGCCCTAAATCATAATTTACTTGTGCTGCTGCACGTTTAATTTGTGCTAATGCATTTATTAATGAAAGAGGCATTTTTTCATTAGAAATATTAAAATATTTCAATGCACGTTGTGTTTGCGCTCCCCATAACCGATTATTTGACACTAATACTGTACCAAATATATCTTTCTCTATTCGTACCGTCATAATAGTAGTAGTAGTAATTTTTAACTATAAAACTCATCAATTTATTTATTTTTATTAATATCAAAAATATATACTAATTTTTACATTATATAAATTATTAATGGTATTATTTCTAGGTTTAGATTCTAAAACTAAATTTTATTAATTTAATAAATTCAAGTATATTGTTGACTTATTTAAAATAATAAAATTGAGATGTAAATACAGGATACATTATTTGTATACATAAATACACCAATTAATATAAAAAGCTAAATATGTTAATATTTATCATACTAGGAGTAGTATTACAAGCGCTTGTATATAACGAAATCGCTTGGTGCGACATACTCAAAAACCGTACTAAATTTAATATTAATGATAATATATTTCAAGTTGATTCATATCAACAAAAAATGAAACTATATGCATATGATGATCACAAACATAATACTCTAAACATTTATCCCTATACAATAGGCAAACCAAATGTTCGTAGTCATTACAACTATATATCCCCATTTTCTTCTACCTATGGATCTAAAATACAATTACAAAATGATTCAATAAACGTATTTCATTCATTTCGAGTACAAAATAATATATATCAAGAAAATCTATCCTTTATGCAATTAGGAATACATAACCTTTTATCAAAACAGATTTTAAATTTTGGGGGAGGAAAGAGACATCTATATAACAACAAACATGCTATTGGATGCAATACCTTATATCATTGCCCTATTTCTAATCAAAGCAACCAACCATGCTCAATTAATTTCGGTGTAGAATATTGGCTGCATAATACATTATTCATGTTAAGTAATTATTACAATTTAGATAATATTTTTACTTCTAAAAAATCATTACAACAATATGATATAAAAAACCCAAATAGTGGTTATCAAATGCATATTCAAATTAAATTTCCATATTTTTTAGCATTTACTGGTAAAATAAAATTAGAACGACTTCTTTATGACAAAAAATATGAAAAAATTTTTAATACAAAAAATAATGACTACTATTTATCATTAGATTTAAACTATAAACCTATTCCCATATTAGGTTTTAATATAAATAATATTTTTATAAACAAGAAATATTGTAATACTGCTTGTCAAATATTAATTGATTACCAATTTGGAACTCCTATTTCAGAACAAATACAGTACACAAATAAAAACAATAACATGTCCTTATTGAAATATCTTGACACTATAATACAACCATTTATACCTACTGTAGTTCAATACAATAATTGCATATTTCTAAATAATCATAATAATAAAAAACCATTATCATGTACTCAACAAATAACAGGTTATCCTGGAGAAATTAAAATAATTGAAACTAACGATAATAATGATAAATACGAGCAATGGAATTTTAATTTATTGCAAAATCAAGGAGGTAATATTATCCCAATAACAAGTAATACCTATGCGCTTTATTTACCTAACCATCCTATTACTAGAGAAGACGACATTTTTATTTCATATATTACTAATACAACTAAAAATAATGATCAGCAACAAAAAAAGCAAAATATACACATATTGGTGAAAAATTTTTACCAAAATAAACTATCCAGCGCACAACAAAATCATATCTCCTCTGCTATTACTACTAATAATGACTCTGGAATCAATGTTACAGAAAATTCAATCAAATATTCACCAACAATACACAAAAATGATCATCATAACTTCAAAGATAATAATATATCAATTCCCTATCCCATTATAAATGACGATATTGCAACAGAAAAAACTCAAAATATTGATAAGGTAAAAGATGATTTTGTATTTCCAGCACCTCCTCCCCCTCCAATTCCTGTTCTGTTTTCAGAAAAACAACCAACAACAACAATGGCATCTTCTACACCAAATGATACATTGTTATCATCTCCATCTTGCTCAATTCCTTTTAATAAGAAACATCAAACTTATTCTTCAAGCCATGATGAATATCAAATAACACATGATAATTATTTTCCGGAATATCCTAATATTGAATTTAATGCAAATGATGATTTATCACAGCGTTTGTCAATACACAAAAAATCCAAATTTTCTTTAATAGGAACCACTGAACATATAAATAAACTTGAAAATGTCATATCAGAACGCAAAAAAAATAAACTCCCTAGTAGCGATATGGAACAAATATTTTTAAAATTAAATCTTAACCAATCTTCATCATCTATTAGCGAGGATTGTGATACAGACGATAGTAATGATAGCTTTAATTCCAAATATTAAAATCTATTCAGTATATATTAAAAATTGCTGGACTAATTTTATTTTTAAAAATTTTAAATCTAAATTATTGACATCGTACAAAATTATCAACATCTATTATTTACATATTGATAATGTTCAATTTAATATCTTAAAAAGATTATTATGATTTTAATGTTTGATTCCTAACCAAATAGAAGAAATATTAGTATAAAGTCCAAATAAATTTAAAGCCCTTGCCACAGTGTAACGCACAATATCATCTATAGTTTTTGGATGTACATAATATGCAGGAACAGGTGGCATAATTACTGCTCCAAATTCTGTTAATTTAACCATTGTACGCAAATGTCCCAAATGTAGTGGAGTTTCCCTAATCATTAACACTAATCTGCGCTTTTCTTTTAACGTTACATCTGCAACACGACTAATCAACGATGACGATATTCCCGAACTAATTTCTGACATAGTCTTTATAGAACATGGAGCAATTAACATACCTAAAGTTGGATATGATCCACTTGCAACTGATGCTCCCATATCTTGTGGAAAATGAACAACGTCTGCTAATTCATATATAGCTTGTTTATTCATCTTCAGTTCTTGCTGTAATGTAATCAATGCATTTCTAGTAATAATAAGATGAGATTCTACATTTAGATTACATTCTTTTAACATAGTTAACGCACGAACCCCATAAATACCTCCAGATGCTCCTGATATTCCTACCACCAAACGTAATTGGCGCTGCATGATTATTTATACTCCATACCAATTCAAATGAACATACTAATCATTTTTAATAATGAAGTACTATATAATATTTAATATTTTTTAACATTATCATTAATAAAAACTACTCATATATTTTATAAAATCTCATGTCCATACTAAAAATATATATCTTTATATTTACTATTATTAATAGTATTAGTTTTTAACTAAGATATCAGCAATAATATGGAAACAAAAATAATAAATAGAACACTTAAAATATTTACTCATAATACTAATAATTTAAAGCATATCTTATTGTATAATTAACGCACAATATGATTGTGCGTTAATTATAAGAAAAAGTTTATTTAATTATTTTTAAATAACATATTAACACGTCTCAATGATTCTGGGGTATCTACGCTAATATTAAACACATTATCAATTACAGATACATATATTTTTTCACCATGCCATAATACTCTAAGCTGTTCAAGCTGTTCGAGTTGTTCTAATGGACTTTTAGTCCATTCAATATAATGATACAGAAAATTAACTTGATACGAATAAATACCGATATGACGTAATAAAATTCTAGATGGCCTACTATCTGAATAATTATCAAAGTACCCCCGATTCCATGGAATCATAGAACGAGAAAAATAAAGAGCATTGTTATTCATATTTATAACAACTTTAACGACATTATCATCACATGCTTCTTCTAAAGAATTCAACGATGTTGCTAAAGTCGCCATACCAGTAGTAAGTTTAACCGAATTCAAAGTATTAGCAACTTTACGAATCATAATAGGGGAAATTAAAGGTTCATCTCCTTGAAGATGTACAATAATTTGATTGTCTGGAAATTTATAATTAATGGCTACTTCTGCAAGACGCTCCGTTCCTGACTGATGATCAGAACGCGTTAAATATACTTCTCCTTCAGATTGTTCCGATTCAACTGCTTGCGCTATAAGAACACTATCAGTAGCAATAATTACTTTATCAGCACCAGAATCTAAAGCTCTTTCCATAACACGAACAATCATAGGTTTTCCGTGAATATCTGCTAAAGCTTTCCCTGGAAAACGTGTCGAAAACAATCGGACAGGTATAATTACTACAAAATTCATTTTGGGTCCTTTTGTGGCATAATATTACGAGCATCTTTTTTTAAAAGAACAGGAATTCCTTTCCGAATCGGAAAAGCTAAGTTATCAATGTTACATATTAATTCTTTTTGTTCTAAATCAAAGTATAATTTTGAATAACATATAGGACATACAATTATATTTAATAACTGATATCTCATCATAATATAATGAACCCGCCAAATATTAATTTTTTCACACGTTTACATATCTTTATCACATACATTCATTCTATAAATACAAAATAACTCACTCCATTACGACAATTTACATCACTAAATCAAAAATACATTTACATCACCAATACATAATAAATTCGTTTAATTCCAATACATAGTAACCATATTGTTGATAAATGCCTATGGTTACTATGTATTGGAATTAAAGTCTTTATAACACCTAATTTTATCCTCCACTGAATATAATAAATTGTCTGTATCTATTTTATTTATTTTAACCTCCATACGTACATACCACCAATTATTATGAGCAAAATCTAAGCATTTAACTGCATCTTTTTCAGTCATTAATAATATTTCATCTTTTTTCGTCAAGGACGTTAGCATTTTTTCGTAATATATCTGATGATCAGAAAACGAAACTGTTCTAACAGGAATAACGCCATAATTTTGTAAAGTACAAAAAAACTGTGTAGGATATCCAATTCCTGCTATAGCCACAACATTACTCAAAAAATTAAGAGGTCTACTTTCTCCTGTTAACATATTTACTACAATACTAGGATATAATTGCATTAATACCTCTCCAGAAAGAGTATCTTCTTTTGATCCATTTGCAATAATTGCTTGTACTGTATGTAGTCTGTTCATTCGCTCACGCATAGGACCTGCTGGCAACCAACAACCATTTCCAAATCGAAGTAAACTATTAACTACTACCCATTCTATGTCTCTAAAGAGTGCATAATGTTGCAGTCCATCATCACTTATTATGATATCTAATTTTTGTATTCGTAATAACGCAGCAACTGCGTCAGCACGTTTTGGAGAAACCGCTACTAAAACTCCAGTACGCTTCCAAATCAGCATAGGTTCATCCCCACACTCATTACTGTGAGTATTTATATTAATAACAATTGGATAATTATTCGATTTACCTTTATAGCCTCGTGAAACAACTCCAACCTTCCAACCACGATGCTGTAACTGTTCTACTAACCATAATACCATTGGAGTTTTCCCATTTCCTCCAATTGTTACATTTCCTATAATTACTATTGGTACTGAAAATCTATACACTTTACGCCATCCATACTGATAACTAATACGATTAAGCGTACTTACTAACCCATATAACCAAGAAAATGGTAGCAAAAATAAATAACACAATGATGATTTAAACCAAATACAAGCAAACATTAAGAAAATTGTAATCTATATAATTGAGCATAAATTCCTTGTTGACGTATTAAAACTTCATGCACACCACGTTCTATAATATAACCATTTTCAATCACCAATATTTCATCTGCATTTTCAATAGTAGATAAACGATGTGCTATAACCAATGATGTTCTATTTTTTTTTAACGCATCAAGTGATTTATAAATAACATACTCTGATTCAGAATCTAAAGCAGAAGTAGCTTCATCAAAAATTAAAATCGGGCAATCTCTTAATAAAGCACGTGCAATAGCGATACGTTGACGTTGTCCGCTGGATAACAAAATCCCATTCTCTCCTACAATAGTGTCCAATCCATTTTTCATTTTAGAAATAAAATCCATAGCACATGCCATACTAGCTGCAGTTTCAATAGATTCTCTAGAATAAATATTTTTACGCGCATACGCTATATTATTAGCTATAGTATCATTAAATAAATGAACATGTTGAGATACTATAGCTATTTGATTACGTAAAGAAGAGAGTTTATAATCATTTAAATTAAAACCATCAAGCAATATACACCCTTTATCTATATCATAAAAACGAGTTAACAAATTTACGATAGTAGATTTTCCAGAACCAGACCGCCCCACTAAAGCAACTGTTTTTCCTGCTTCAATAGTAAAATTAATTTTATAAAGAGATGGTGTGCTTTTATCAGGATAAAAAAATGTAACATTATCAAAAACAATATGTCCATTTACTCGTTTAATATTAAGCGTACCTTGATCTTTTTCTGTCTCTAAATCCAAGATGGAAAATAAAGTTTGACAAGCCGCCATTCCACGCTGAAATTGAGCGCTAACATTAGTTAAAGATTTTAATGGCTTCATCAATACTATCATAGATGAAAAAATAACAGTAATCGTTCCAGCAGTAAGCATTTCCATAACACTTGGAATACTCGCTGCATACAGTACGCACGCTAATGCTAATGATGCAACAAATTGGATCAATGGATCAAAAATGGATGAAGTCTGTACCATCTTCATACTTTGCTGTCTCATGCAATTACTTACATGATTAAACCTATCTTTTTCTGTATGTTGCCCTCCAAAAACCAACACTTCTTTATGTCCTTTAAGCATCTGTTCAGCGCTACTAGTTAATTGACCCATAGCGCTTTGCATCTTTTTACTGATTGCTCTGAATCTAGAAGAAACAAATTTAATAGTGATAGATACTATTGGAGCAATTAATACCAAAATTAATGATAATTGCCAACTATAATAAAACATCATGATACACAAACCAATAATAGACGCCCCTTCTCGAATAACAGTGATCAAAGCTCCAGAAGAAGAAGAAGCAACTTGATCAGAATCATAAGTAATTCTAGACACCAACGTACCAGTAGATTGTTTTACAAAAAAAGAGACTGGCATATTCATAATATGCTTAAACAATGCACGTCTCATCTGCATTACTACCTTTCCAGATACCCAGGATATGCAATAAGTAGATGCAAACCCACTAAACCCACGAATGCTCATCAATCCAACTAAAGCTAATGGCATCCATATGAATACATCTTTATTAGCTCTTCCAAATCCATCATCAAGTAAAGGTTTTAATAAGGCTAACATTAAAGCATCACTTGTTGCGTTTAAAATCAAAGTAATAGTCGCAACAACCAACCCTACTCTAAAAGGAAAAATTATTGGCCAAAGACGACGAAAGGTTTTCCAAGTAGAAGAATAATTTTTATTGTACTGCGACATTTATGTCCCTGAAACCAGAGTTTATTTTTTACTAAAACATACAAATAAATATTACTTAATACAACTATAGATATAACACAGTTTAAAATTTATCAAATATCTTCAGTATAAACTCTTACAAAATACACCATTCTAAAACACAAATACTACCATATCTATACACATTTATTACTTCCTATTAAATAATTTTACTTTAATTATACAAAATATATATATACAAATATTTTATATATATAACTACAATTTCATTTATTTTTTTATTTATTATTTACTGACATATTCCTTGGTATGACATATCAATAAATTAACATACATACATACATAAAAACTAACAATATAGTAATTATTCACTTTTAGTTGCTGCTTTAAATGCCTCTACCATAACATTAGAAAAATTTTTTTCTTTCTCTTTTCTATGATTACCAATAATATTTATTTCTGATTGTTTATTTACATCACGTATATTATATTCAGATAAAGTAACTATTCTATTTTTTCGATCTACTCCATCTAATACTGCTTGTATATCATTTCCTACATGCAATGACGTATACATTCTCTTATCAATTGACTTATTATGTGATACATCAGTCATACATAAATAACCAATTACAGCATCATCACCTAATATTACAGTGATCCCCTTTTCATCTATAGAACTTATTCTTCCAGATACTATGCTCCCTTTTTTATGAGTAACCAAATAGGTATTTAAAGGATCTTCTGTTAATTGTTTAATACCTAAAGAAATACGTTCCCGTTCAGCATCTACTTGTAGAACTACAGCCATTATGTCATCGCCTTTTTTATACTTATTTACAGCTTCTTCATTTGATAAATACCAAGAAATATCAGAAAGATGCACTAATCCATCAATACCTCCTTCTAATCCTATAAAAATACCAAAATCAGTAATCGATTTTATCTTCCCCATCACTCGATCACCTCTATTATATATCTCTGAAAACTTCTGCCATGGATTAACTTTACATTGTTTTAATCCCAAAGAAATTCTTCGGCGTTCCTCATCAATATTTAATACTATTACTTCAACAGATTCCCCTATCGTTACTACTTTAGAAGGATGAATATTTTTATTAGTCCAATCCATTTCAGATACATGCACTAATCCTTCTACTCCGCCCTCAATTTCAATAAAACACCCATAATCAGTTAAATTCGTTACTTTTCCTATCAGTTTATTTCCTTCCTGATAACGTTTAATAATTTCTGTCCATGGATCTGCACTTAATTGCTTCAGGCCTAAAGATACACGAATGCGTTCTCGATCAAATTTTAATACTTTGACAATAATTTCATCTCCAACATTTACTATATCGCTAGGATGTTTAACACGTTTCCACGCCATATCAGTAATATGCAGTAATCCATCCACTCCTCCTAGATCAATAAAAGCACCATAATCGGTTAAATTTTTAACTATTCCTTTAATTTCTATTCCTTCATGTAATTTATTTAATAATTGATCGCGTTCAACACTATTTTCAGATTCAATCACAGCACGACGAGACACTACAACATTATTACGTTTATGATCTAATTTAATTACTTTAAATTCAAACTCTTGTCCTTCTAAAAATGAAGTATCACGTATTGGTTTAACATCTACTAAAGAACCAGGTAAAAATGCACGTACTCCATTTACTTCAACAGTAAACCCTCCTTTTACTTTACCGTTAATAATTCCCGTAACGGTGGTCATTTCTTGATATGCTTGTTCTAATAATAACCAAGATTCATAACGTTTGGCTTTTTCACGAGATAACACAGTCTCTCCAAACCCATCTTCTACCGCATCCAATGTAACATCAACATGATCACCAACTGAAACTTCTAATTCTCCTTGAGAATTATAAAATTGCTCGATAGGAATAGCAGATTCTGATTTTAATCCTGCATCGACTAACACAATATCTTTAGAAATAGAAACGACAACTCCATGAACAATAGATCCAGGACAGGTTTCTATTTTTTTTAAAGATTCTTCAAATAGCTGAGCAAATGATTCTGTCATCTTTATAATCTTCAATTTTTAATTAACATCCGTCATATATCCATACCTGATGATGTTATAGCAAATATCTCATCACTATCCTTGATTATGAGTGATATTATATAGTACTGTTGCTGATAATACTAGACTCTCTCTAATATACATAAGTACTTTAGCTTTTACTTCTTCTGCAGATAAATGAGTTGAATCTAACATCAATGAACCAATCGCGGGAATCAACGGTGCTAATTTTCGGTTGTAATCACGTTCGTCTCGTTCTCTTATTTGTGATAATAAAGTTCTAAAACTAACATTAAAACTTTTTTTATGCAACTGATGTAATCTACGACTCCTTCTTTCTTTAAAGGAAGCATAAAGAAAAATTTTTAACTCTGCATTAGGAAACACTACTGTTCCCATATCACGTCCATCAGCAACAAGTCCCGGATACTTACAAAATGTACGTTGATATATCAACAAACTTTTACGTACTTGGGAAAAAGTAGCAATTTTAGATGCACAATTTCCTATATTTTCTGAAAAAATATTTTTTTTAACTTCCTTGCCATTAAATAATATTACAAACCTATTTTTACTATTTATAAAAGCTATTTGTATAGTATCAATAAGTGCTACTATTTTTTCTTCATGATCAATATTAATCTTATTTTCTAAAACTACTAATGCTAAAACTCGATAAATAACTCCTGAATCCAATAGATTCCATCCAAGAATTTTTGCCAACCTTCTAGATAAGGTTCCTTTACCTACTCCGCTTGGCCCATCAATAGTAATAACTGGAAATATGTTGTTCACATACAATCTCCTTATAGCGAACAATATTCATTGTAATTAAGTTACATTTCACATTTTTTAATAAAACTTAACAATTATAAATACTCACATATATAACATATATTTACGTATACGCACCGTACACCATGTATGAAATGTTATCGTAATATGCTTATACTAGATAATTGTCTAAAAAAATTAGGAAAAGTTTTATATGTACATTGAGGATTATTAATTACTATAGGAACATCTGATAATGCCGCCAAAGAAAAACACATTGCTATTCGATGATCGTTGTAAGTATTAATATAAGCCGATCTTATTTTAATTGGAGGAGTTATTTTCAAATAATCATAACCCTCTACTACTTTTGCTCCTATTTTCCTCAATTCAGTAGCCATAGCAACCAATCGATCACTCTCTTTAATTCTCCAATTGTAAATATTACGTAATATTGTAGGACCATTACTAACAAATAATGCAGTAGTAGCAAGAGTCATTGCTGCATCAGGAATATCGTTAACATCTAAATCAACAGCATTAAGATCAGATCCACGACTACATTCTATATAATTATCGTTCCACGCAATCTTTGCTCCCATCCTTTCTAATATATTAGCAAAATAAATATCTCCCTGTTTACTATGTTTGCCAACGCCTACAACTCTAACAGTCCCTCCTCTAATAGCTGAAGCTGCCAAAAAATAAGAAGCGCTTGAAGCATCTCCTTCCACTAAATAATGCCCAGGTGATCGATATACTGCATTTCCTTTACAATAAAAAACACAGTAATTTTCATCATGCTCTATATTGATCCCAAAATTTTTCATAAGAGACAAAGTAATATCAATATATGGTCTAGATACTAATGCTCCTTTTACTTTAAGATAGGTATCTTGAGGGGCCAATGGAGCCATCATAAGAATAGACGACAAAAACTGACTAGAAATATTTCCTTGAATAGAAATTTCACCTCCATAATATCCTCCAGATACACGTACCGGAGGGTAATTATCACAATCCATATAATCAATACTAGCTCCTCCTTGTCTTAAAGCGTCTACTAAATGTAAAATGGGCCTATCTTTCATACGAGGATGGCCAGTAAGAATAACATTCTGTGGTTTTATAGACAATGCTGCAATAAGAGGTCTCATAGCAGTTCCAGCATTACCCAAAGATAAAATTAATTGGTTATTACTTTTTGATTGCAGTGGACCACCAATACCATTAATTTCACAATGTTTTCTGTCATTTGAAAGACGATATACTATCCCTAGATCACGTAACGCATCTAACATAAAACGCACATCATCACTATCCAACAAATTATCCAATTGAGTAGTACCTACAGATTGCGCTGCTAATAATAACGCTCGATTTGATATACTTTTAGAACCAGGAAGATAAACGCTGCCCTGTATTTTCTCAATAGGAGCTAATTTAATAAAATTATTCACATTTCACCAACTCTTATACAAAATTAGATTTAATTAATAAAAATAAACAGCTTATTTATCGTTCAACAACCAGCATACACACTAATTATATTGAACACATAATGCATTTATACAAAATATCTTTATACATCTAATTTAACTATATTTTTCAGAAAATAATTTCATAAATTCAACTAATTTTTGTACACCTTCTAATGTCATAGCATTATATAATGATGCTCTCATACCTCCAACTATTCTGTGTCCTTGTAATCCACGTAATCCAAAACATATTGATTCTTTTAAAAAAATGTCATTTAATTTGTTATTTTTTAAAAAAAAAGGAACATTCATACAGGAACGATTAGATAATTCAACATTATTATAATAAAAATTACTAGAATCAATAGCATTATACAAAAAATCAGATTTTTCTTGATTACGTTTATTAATTTTTTTTAGTCCTCCTTGTTTTTTTAACCATTTAAATATTAAACCAGCAATGTACCAAGACATAGTAACAGGTGTATTAAACATTGAATAATTATCAACTAAAATTTTATAATTTAAAATAGAAGGAATTTCTAGACGAGGGATTTGCAATAAATCTTTTCTAATAATAACTACTGTCAGACCGGCTATACCAATATTCTTTTGAGCTGTAGCATAAACTATACCAAAACGACTGATATCAAGCGGGCGTGATAATAAAGTTGAAGAACAATCTGCTATTACTATTTTGTCAGAAAAATTTGGAGTGTCGAATATAGCTGTTCCATCAATAGTTTCGTTAGGACAATAATGTATATAAATACTATTTGTAGAAATATCCCATTTAGATATGGGCTGAATATTATACAATCCATTTTTTTTGTTGGTCACATCAATTATGCGCGGATTACAGTATTTTTTTGCTTCTATTGCTGCACTGTATGCCCAATACCCAGTATTTATATAATCAACATTTTCTGAAGATGTTTTTAATAAATTCATAGGAATTGCTGAAAATTGTGCCCTAGCCCCACCATGGCAAAACAGCACTTCATAATTTTCTGGAATATCGAGAAGCTCACGTATATCTTGTTTTGCGTTTTGCATTAACTGCAAAAATTCTTTGCTGCGATGACTTATTTCCATCACAGACACACCCATATTATCCCAATTATATAATTCCTTTTTAACTTGTCTTAAGACTTGTTTTGGCAACATTGATGGACCTGCACTGAAATTAAATATCTTATTCATATAATAAGTTATCAGAAATACTTAAATTAACAAAATAATATCTTTCGCAATCAATTATCATAACAAATAATATCGAAAATATTTCTATCATAAACAGTTAATTACACCTTATACATATAAAACAACATATAAACATAATAAATATATTCAATTACTATTATGGCTAAATCACCCACCTAATTACTAATAATAAATAATATATACATATAAACCCCCAAGTTTTAATAAAAATAGCAAACATAAAATATTTTTTGAATAAAATAATTTTACACATAAAGCAATAGTCCATTTAATTAAGTCCATTTAATTAATATGTGTTATCCCATCCATATATGAATATAATACTGTGGGGATCGCTATACGCCCGTCTTCTAATTGATAATTTTCAAGCACTGCCGCTAATGCCCTACCTACTGCTACTCCAGAGGCATTTAAAGTGTGCAAAAATTTTGTTTTTCTATGATTCTTTCCCCGATAGCGTGCTTTTATACGACGCGCTTGAAAATCTCCAACATTCGAACAAGAAGAAATCTCGCAATAAGTATTGGATGCTGGAAGCCATACTTCTAAATCATATGTTTTACAAGAAGAAAATCCAATATTCCCCGTACATAATAACATTTTTCTATATGGTAACTTAAGTAATTGTAAGACTTGTTCTGCATGACCAGTTATTTCTTCTAGTGTCTGCATAGATTTATCTGGATGAACTATTTGCACTAGTTCAACTTTATCAAATTGATGCATTCTAATCAACCCACGAGTATTATGACCATATGATCCAGCTTCAGAACGAAAACATGGAGTATGAGCAATCATCTTAATTGGTAATTCCTGTTCATCAAGAATTACGTCACGAACTAAATTTATTAACGGTACTTCAGCGGTAGGTATTAATGTATAAGGATTAGTGTCAGATCCTAAGTACTTAATATGAAATAAATCTTCATAAAATTTTGGTAATTGACCTGAGCCATATAAAGACATTTCATTTACTAGATATGGCAAATAATATTCTTCATATCCATGGGTTTTAGTATGTAAATCTATCATAAATTGAGATAAAGCACGGTGCAAATGTGCTATTTGTCCTTTCATTACAACAAAACGCGCCCCAGTTAACTTCGTTGCGTTAGAAAAACTTAAACCATTAGTCGACACACCCAGTTCCGTATGATCCTGCAATGGGAAATTATATTGACCAGGATCCCCCCAACGCATTATTTCTAAATTATCTTGATCACTAAATCCATAAGGTACTTGATCATCTGGAATATTTGGTAAAGATAATTCATACTGTCTAATTATTTTTTGTAATGTTTTACTTTCTAATTTAAGTGAAGTTAATTTTTTTCCTAACACATATGCTTCTTGACATAAAAATTCCACATTCTCCCCACGCATCTTAGCCATTCCTATAATTTTAGCCTTAACTTTACGTTCAGTCTGTAAATTTTCAGTTTTTTTCTGTAAAATCTTACGCAAACTCTCTTGTTGACTAAATTTATCGGTATTAAATATAAATTTTCTGCGAGCAAGTTTTTCAATAACCAAATCAAGATTGCTACGCAATAAATTGGGATCTAACATATTTAACCTACATTATCTGTTTCATCAGATATGAAAACATTAATAGTTTATTTTAATTACCACAATAAAATTGCCCACTTATTTATTCTGCTTATATAAAGCAATACCACTCTTAATAAAAATAATTTATTTATTAATTTTTATACGCACACTATAAAGCATGATAATAATTAGTATTCCTTATTTAAAAAAATTGTCCTTTCTTATAAGAACAATATAAAATTTATCAATTAGTATAAAACTATATATACTACGTAATTAGTGTTTATTAAATTTTTTATTTATAAATAGCGAAAATAGTTTTATTACATATTAATTAAATAATAAATACATCAACATATGAAAATTTCACTCACATTACTTAATGTAATGCGCAATTAATATTTCATTTAAAAAATTGTGTACATAAATATAATAACCTCAAAAAACTCTATTATTACAAATACGCCAAATCATAGATTTGATATAATTTTTTATTATAAAATGATAATATTTAACTGGGTTACTAAAAGTAAGTAACAAATTTTCCTAAAATAATATTAATATATAAGATACACCAATTTTTTGTTAACTTAACAATAAGATTTCACTTACACGTACCACATATACTTTCAATTTTTATATGGAAAAAATAATAATTTTATAATTATTAGACTAAATATAAATTTATTAATTAATATATATTATTCTCTTTGCTCATCTAGTTGAATATCTTCAGAAAGAGCAAAATTAAATTTTCTTATATCGATTGTATTATTATTTTGATCTAATAAATAATAATCTACATATTGGTCTTTTTTTTCAAAAACACTAAACCGCTCAATTCTACCACAGTCACTTATTTTAACTCTACATTCTTGTAAATTACAATTATCGCACATTGGTATCAAATAAAAACAATCTCCTTTCTGAATTACATTATAATTATCCCATTTATATACGTTGTTATCAGAAAATAACATAAATAAAATATTGTCAGAAAAATTCTGTAACCAATACGCAGTAACTTGTTTAATAAAAGGAATATAAAACCAAAGTGTTTTCCCATCAGAAATTAAAAAATTTTCTTCAGGAAATATCATATGCCAATTAAATAGGTTAGGCCGCTTTACCCAAAGTTCCCCATGGCCCTCTAATAATATGTCATTATTAGCACTAATAACTTTTTGAGTAAACCGTGCATAAAAATCATTTATTTTTTTCAGGCGATTTCGTAATGTGATAACAGATGTATCATCAGCTATTGCTGAAATAATTACAGCAACACTAAAAAAAATGATATATACTACTTGATTAATCATATTTAATTAAATTTCTATTCATGATAGATATACACCACGTATATTAAGACCATACAAAAATATGTATATGTTTATTACACTTATATAACAATTCTACATGCGTAATAACATGATCTTTCTTCAGTATATCCAAAAGATTACAAATTAGCCACCTGGTTTTTCCAAAAATTAGCTACCTCATATATTTCTTGATCTTCTATAAATGCACCATGCACTCGGGTAGATACAGAAGAATTAGGCCCCAAATATAACATATCACCTACACCTAACAATGATTCTGCTCCAGATTGACCAAGAATAGTATGAGAATCTATTTTACTTGACACAGTAAAAGCTATACGTGCTGGGATATTTGCTTTAATTAATCCAGTAATCACATCTACCGATGGTCTTTGTGTTGCCAATATTACATGAATTCCAGCAGCACGAGCTTTTTGTGTTAAACGAATTACTAACTCTTTTACTTTTTTTGTTGTTACTATCAAATCTGAAAATTCATCTACAATAATTACAATATAAGGTAATTTTTCCAAAGCATTAGGAAAAGTTACTGTTTTATCATTAATAAATTTACTTGCAGTATCGTGTTGCATATATTTTTTAGAATAAAATTGCTCTATACGTCTATTATAATTTTCCAAATTCCGTACACCAAGTATAGCCATCAGCTTATAACGACGCTCCATTTCTTTTATACACCATTGTAATGCTTCATAAACTTCTTCCATATCAGTAATAACCTGCTTTAACAAATGAGGAATACCTGAATATATTGATAATTCTAAAATTTTAGGATCAATCATAATAAAACATACTTCTTCTGGCGTTGCCTTATATAAAATACTAACAATCATAGCATTAATTCCTACAGACTTACCTGATCCAGTAGTTCCAGCAACTAATAAATGAGGCATAGATTTCAAATCTATTATCAAAGGATGTCCAGATACATCTTTACCTAAAACTAACGGTAATAGAGTATTAATATTCCTAAATTGCTCTGAACTTATTATATCGCCCAAATATACTATACTACGCTTTTTATTAGGGATTTCTAATCCTACATATGGAGTACCAGGAATTACCTCTACTACCCTAACAGAATCTGTATATAAAACACGTGCCAAATCACGTGATAAACTGGAAATTTTTGAAGATTTTATACCTGGTGATAAATTTAATTCAAATCGAGTAATTACTGGACCAGAAATAATATTAGCTACATTTGCTGTAATATGATATTCTGCTAATTTGGATTCCAATAACCGAGAAATTTTTTTTAATTCCAATAAGTTCGTATTTTTTTCTGATTTAGATGTAGTTAATAAATTTATATCCGGCAGTATAAAAACTTTCTTATCATAACCTAACTTTCTATGTACCATTGAAGCTCCTATATGCTTAAATAAAGATACATGTTGCATTTTATCTTTATTAATAAACATAATCGGTTTTATATTCTGACTATCTTTTATATCAACACGATCCATATCCGAATCTTGCACCAATACAACATTATTTTTTTGTTCTTTTTCTTCAATACAACACATTTTAAAATTGTTCAAAACCTTCTTATTATATTTATTAATTCTTATAGAACGACTTTTTCGCACGAAAAAGATGCTATTAATATATTTTTTTATATAATACTTGAATCTTGCTTTATTTATACATAATCTAAAGTTAGACAATAGATTTTTAATAAAACTGAAATTTTTAATAAATATTTTCATTAGTACAATATATTGTTTTTTAAAAAAATTTTTTTTTAAAACAGGATTAAACTGTTTAATAGATCTATTAATATTTTCAGATACATTAGGGATAATGTGTATATTTAATAAATTATTTACCAATTTTTTTTTAAAGAAATTAGATTCTTGCATGGAAAAAATTGACGGATATGCACGCTTGTTACGCCATGATTGTCGATAATTAAATTTAAATCTAAATTTTTTATCATACAAAAATAATACTCTTAAATAAGATACAAAAAGATATAATTGATTTTTAATAATTTTTACAATCATCTTAAAAAATCGATTAAAAAAAACTATAAGATCAATAATTACGATCAAAAAAAACAAAATAAAACTGGTATAATAAGTTATTTTTTCATGAAATAAAATAAAATCACATAATATACTTCCTACTATGCCTCCAGAAGAAAAATAAAAAAGATCATCAACAATTAAATTAGTTAATCCACAACACACAAATAATAATATTAATATTCCTATTAATTTAAAAAAAAATTCAAAAATAGTAATACAACTCCCTCGTGCATAAATCCTGAAAATATAAAATAATATAAAAAACGGAATCATATAAGCTGGAATGCCAAAAACAAAAAACAAAAAATCAGAAAGTTTTGCTCCTAAAATTCCTCCGAGATTATGTATTGATCCATGCCATTTAATCTGTAACCATCCAGGATCTGCCGGATCAAAACTAATTAATATGACAATTAAATATAATAAAATTATACTTATACTAATGAATATAAAATTAATCACTAAAATATCTCTTCCTTTACTTAAATATCCAATAATATATATTAATAGTGATCTGTATATATCTAACATTCTTATTAAATTTAAAAATAATACTTTTAAATTAATATTAAAATTTAACGTTTAATGTTATATATATCTATATATAATTATGTTAACATGCCAATTTATACAGATTATGAAGGATAATTAGTTTACTACATTATTTAAACGCTATGTACACATATTTAACAAGCATTAATTTATTAAATAAAAACTAAAAACATTTTTAATTTTTTACAAAGACTTGCATATATTATATGCATAATCTTATAATATGTTACTGGGTATATAAATTAAAAGTAGTCACGAAAGTTTATTACATGACGAAGAAAATAGTGTTTTCATGATTTTTGTTTGAAGCTTATTTAAAAATTTAAATTATCTAACTACATATTAGTATCATTACTGTTATATAACTATATATACAATAAAATTTAAAGATTAATATTTAAGACATTAAAATATACTACATACAATATAAGTAAAGAAGCAATCGAATTTTATTCGATTGCTATATGAGGTACATCACATGACAACAATTAAAAAACATTGCAAGTTACTTATATTGGGAGCAGGTCCCGCTGGATATACCGCAGCCATCTATGCGGCACGAGCTAATTTAAGTCCTGTACTAATTACTGGATTAGAGATAGGAGGACAACTAAACACCACTACAGATATAGAAAATTGGCCTGGAGACCCTAAAAATCTTACCGGACCTATATTAATGAATCGTATGAACGCACATGCTGTGCATTTACACACCGAAATCATCCCTGATCATATCATTAAAGTAGATTTTAAACAATACCCTTTTTATTTATATGGAAATATGTATGAATATACATGCGATGCATTAATCATAAGTACAGGAGGATTTGCTCGCAACCTTGGTCTTCCCTCTGAAGAAAAATATAAAGGCAAAGGTGTATCCTCATGTGCTACATGTGACGGATTTTTCTTCAAAAAACAAATTGTTGCAGTAGTTGGAGGTGGCAATACAGCAGTAGAAGAAAGTTTATACTTATCTAATATTGCCGCTGAAGTTCATCTTATTCACCGTCGTAATCAGTTTAAAGCAGAAAAAATATTAATTAACAGACTTATGAACAAAGTGAAAAATGGTAATATTTTTTTACATCTCAATCATATTGTTGAAGAAATATTAGGAGATGGTATAAATGTTACTGGATTATGTTTAAAAGACGTAACTCAGCTAAATAAAAAACACACTGTAATTCTTCAAGGTGTATTCATTGCTATTGGATATAATCCAAACACTGCTATATTCAGCAATCAACTCGTATTAAACAATAATGGATACATTTATGTACAGTCTGGTACTAATGGAAACATAACAGCCACTTCTATCCCGGGAATATTTGCAGCAGGAGACGTAATGGATCACAACTATCGTCAAGCAATTACTGCTGCTGGCTCTGGTTGTATGGCCGCAATTGATGCTGAGCGCTACTTATCCACTATTAATAATACTAACTTATGACTTAATAAATCATAATAAATAAGAATCATTATACAACTACATATTCATGATAAAATAAAATAAATAGCATCACTTACATATGTAAGTTCATTTACATTAAATTTCATACACAGCAATACGTAAATAAAATAAAGTTCATACTAAACTAAATCTTACTGTATATTTATTTATCACTGACAATACTGTCATTGTAATAATACAATCACAGTAATAATAGAATAATCAAAGAAGATGCACAAGTAACTATTTTTTAAATTTTTTAGAACTAAAATATTAGTCACTAGATACTACTTAATCATCCAATATCTGATGATAAAATTTTAGATTATAATTTAATTTTGCAGAGGGCCTAATGACAAAAGAAGATAATTTTGAAATGCATGGTGTCGTATTGGACACTTTACCTAATACAATGTTTCGTGTAAAATTAGAGAATGGACATATCATTGTAGCGCATATTTCTGGAAAAATAAGAAAAAATTATATTCGAATACTAACAGGAGATAAAGTAACTGTTGAACTTACACCATATGATTTGAGTAAAGGAAGAATTATCTTTCGTAGCAGATAATAACATTAAGAATTAACACTTTTCATACATATTTTAAAAAATTAGACAATTTTAAATATATACTAACTGAACTGTGTTTACATAAATTGTAAATTTCTTGTATTTATCTGTTTTAACTTATAGTACTATCCCCAATTTCATCCACCAAACACGGCCTGGTTCATACATTAATGTTCCAGTAGGATATCCAAACCGTTTATGCACATATAAATTAGAATATTCCCTATAATTATGATTTAACAAATTATCTACACCAATGCTAAATTTATAAAATTGAGAGTTAGTCCATGCTACATGTGTAGATAATACTCCAAATCCTGAAGTATTATAATTTGCTCGAGGATTCAATAACATATTCTCAGAAGTAATAGGAACTGAAGAAATAAATAAATTATTAGATTGTGGAAATGAAAATCTCCACAAAGCAGTAATGCTGTAACATCCCTTTACCCATTGACATGTTACTTTGCCTTCCAATGGAGGAATTTTAGGTAAAGAACGATTATCATCTACATTTACACCCCAAAACCATGATACATTACTTTCAGTGCGCCAATGATCATTAAATTGATAATTTAATCCTACTTCAGTTCCGAATATCTTAGCATTAATATTTTTTGTATAATTAATCCCACCATCATATGGTATAATATCATTATAATAACTACATAAAATAAAATCTCTAACATATCCAGCATAAGATGATATCCATCCACCCATTTGCAGATGTTGAAAATTCGCTCCTATATCCATCTGCACGACCTTCTCAGGTTTTAGTTCTAAAACATTTTCTACATTACTATCAATATTTTGATTAAATCTATTAGAAAATAACTCCCAATAATCAGGAAAACGAAAACTTGTTCCTACACCAACATAATACGATAACAATGGATTCACACTATCCTCATAGCGTATAAATCCCGCAGGATATGTAATACTATACCGTTTGTTGTATTTAGAACAATTATTGAAATTAACTACACTGTATTCCAGTCGCGTACCTCCAATAAATCTTTTACTTGACAATGAATTCACAATTAACTCAGTAAATATACCAATATCTTGAGACACAATATCTTTTTCCCAGTTAGAACTAGATTTTACGTGTTCTCTATGTTTATTAACTTGCACATCTGCTCCACTATAACATTTAATATTATCCCATTGGGTTGTTGCAATACCTCGCGCACCCCATATTAATCGATCAACATTATTTTCAATATCATTATTAAAACCACAACACTTTTTAACAGATAAACCTGTAACACGAGATACAGTATCAGCCATAATATGGCTTACATAATTATGCCAAGTTTGCAACTCAATTTTATCTAATTTTTTCATCATATCTGTAATTTCTACTTTCATTCCATAACTTTCTCTAGCAAAACATAACCCATCCATAGATCGAACAGCATAATTTGCATTACCATTGCCTTGCCCTAAACTAATCTCTAAATGTGTATCTTCATTTAAATTTAACGACAAAATTGCATCAGCATTCCATTTATACCACGCGGAATGTACTCTATGTTTATTACCATCATAATAATCGTCTGACTGAGAAAGATTACCTATTAATCTAAGATAACCATATTTACTTCCTATAATACTATCTACATTTTTATCTACTTTATTATTTGCTCCAATCATTACATTACTGCGTAATTGAATTTTTGATTTATCAAAACTAGGATTGTATCGTTCGAATTGCAATGTAGCTCCAGATGTTACAGGCCCCCATAGCACTGTCTGAGGCCCTTTAATAATATTTAAAATATCAAAAGTTTCTGGAGCAATATAAGCACTAATAGGATCCATATGAGAAAAACAAGCGCCAAGTATCTCACCATTATCCATTAAAATACGTATTCGAGACCCAAACATCCCACGAAAAACTGGTTCGCTATTAACTCCTCCGTTACGAATAGCAGTAAACCCTGTGATATTTTTTAAATAATCAGCTGCATCAGTTACATACAATGATTGCAAGGACCTTGCAGGAGAAGCAGTAAAAATCAATGGAGAATTTTTTAATGAAATAATAGTCATTATATCATCATGCATCTTTATTTGATGACATAATGTAGGTGTTCTTTGTATATCATCAGATACTGACATTAAAGTATTTTTAGATCTGTTCCCAATAGAGATATCATTTAAATTAGCTTGAGAGTTATTAAAAATAATCACAATCAAATCAAAATATATCAAAAACAATATTTTATAAACTAATGTTTTAAAACTATAGAAAAATGTGCTACATTTCATATCCATACTCATAGTTATTAAATGATTTTACAAATACTAATATAACAACTACAACATACATGTTAAAAATTAACATTATTCAATAAAATATCAGGTGATTTAATAATACAAATGACCTAAACTTAAACACATATTTCTAATTATACAAATACATTATTTTAAATCATTTTAACTATCATAATACTTAAAAAATTATACATACATATAATTATTTATATAAAAATACTATTTTTATATAAATTAAACCTAAATACTTTCTATGTTACAACCAACTAAAATTTTAATGCATATATATTATATTATTTATGTAATATCAGAATTAACTAAACAACTTCTATATCGTCGATATAGATAGATAGATAGATATATAACCATATCATATATCTATTATTATTAAGCAATACACATTTACTAATGTGCTAGATTTTTATAGCATATTATTATACTATCTAACAATAGATTATGAAAATGCCAAAAGATATGATCTTATTATTAACATTATGTTAACCACAAATTTTAATAATAAAATACTATTATTTTAGATTATATATAAATAGCTGGCATAAACGTTGCTTAATCCGTATACAGTTCATATAGAGTAACTAAATGAAATATGTCATTCAATCAACTATAATATTTAATACCGCAGAATACATTTTGACATCGTTAACTGACTCTAACGCATCAGTGAAATTATCTAATTCTGCGGGACGAGTGTTAGAAGAACTTATTAGACAACAAAATATTGATCCCGATACCCCAGTTACTCGAGACCATTTATTTTCAATTGTATGGAGAGCTTATGGACTCGAGCCATCTAACGGAAACTTAAACCAACAAATTAGTTTAATACGAAAAACTTTAACCTATTTTGGATTAGATCCTTCATCTATTATAACTATGCCTAAACGAGGTTTGAAACTAAACAGCCAATTAACTATAGAAAAAATAAATGAAGAAATTCCATCATGTATATCTTCTACTCTACATAAAACCATAGATAAAAATAATAACATACCATCTTCTGCTTTACTAAATATAAAAACTCATATAAAGTATATGATGACTCTCACAACAACGGTAGCAATATTATTCAGTATCGGTTTTGTTTATTTATATACCAAAAAAGATCACATTAAATTATATTGTTGCAAAGAAATAAACTCATGTAGTATTTGTACTTTTCATTCAGAACCGGGATTGGATTGCAGTGGCTGTACTATTCAATGTACAGAAATTACATGAAATAATCAGAGATATGATATAATAAACTAACTTATAAAAGCTTTATTCTATCACGCATGATCTCCAGTCCTAAGTTACTAATCAGTAAACTAATAAATATCCAGAACCCATAATATATTTTAACAACTACTTTCAATTGTAGAACCAATGTCTTGTATCCAATACATTTTATTCTAATAAAAACAACTATTTAATAAAAAATTTCCATTTATACGCATCATAAAAATCAATCAAATTAAAGCTAGTTCTCCCTTTTTATTAAAATTTAAAAATATCAACATATAATTAATAATCATTATCACAACAATATTTTTTATAAAAGACTATGTTTCAAACATTTAATAAAAATGTGCTAATCTAATCATGAAAGATATATTATAAAATTACAATCTTTATATTTAATATAAACACGATTATTTATTATAATAATTCTGACCATTAACAAAACATAATTCCTCCCTATATAAACATAATTAAGCCATAAATAAACTCAACGCGTGTCTTTCATATATACAATTTTAAGATCTTTATCAAAATAAAAAGCGCACATTTTATCTTATTTATTTAAATCACATACAGTTCATTTATATTCATAACAATTTTTAATTAAATAATATAAAATAAACCTATTACTATATTTATAATACCATTTTATTCTATACACTTTAGAAACTAATATATTCCTCACAATCAAGCATCATTTAAATTCTTTTTATTATTTACTTTGATAAGTAATTGCGGGGAAAATATATATATGTAGTATATATAAATTTGTAGCAAATAAATATACTAATAATGGTATCATTATTAGTATATTAATAAAAATTTTTAATTGAAATAAAGCACTATAATATAAATTATATTAATAATTAATCCTGATCAACATAAATAGAGTTAACTTTAGATAAATAACGTTGTGCCTGTGCAGATGGATGATGAGATTGTATGTATTGGTAAAACTGATCTGGACTAAGCTTATTTATTTTTTCAATAGCATAACTACGATCAATAGCAAATATTTTTAACAACGCACTTAAACCATTTACATAAGCAACAATAACAGCATAACGTCTAGTTTTTAAATCAATAATACCTTCTAATTGTTTTTGTAATATAGATAAATAAGCAGTACCAAGATCAATATTAACAACAGCATTTTTTAATTCATGAATACTAGGCTCTCCCTTCCATCCTTTTAAACGATAAGCATCTCTTCCTGCTGTATCTGCTTTAAGCTGCATTAATCCAACAGCATTAGATTTGCTAATCACAGTAGGATCATAGTTAGATTCTACTTGAATAATAGCTTTCACTAAAGATGCATCTACTCCATAATTCACAGCACAACGATGAATGCAATCATTATATATTGACGATGTAATTTGTTTAGAAGAATTAATTACTTTACATCTTAAATTATTAGATAATGTACGCATAACATTATCTTTACAATTATTATTATTATTATGTTGTATGCAAGTTGTTAGTAAAAAAATAATAACTATATATATTATATATATCTTCATAATTTTATGATTTTTACAATCAAAATATATATTTAATATATATATAATATTATGAAACAAAACAATATTTTATGTTTTAAAAATCTGTTTTCCTATAATGCAAAATACATATAAACAGTTATATACAACATACATATGATATATATGTGTATATATCATATGTATTATCTATCACAAAATATATAAAGTACAAATTTACTATATACAGCAGAAAATATCTCATTTATTAAAGAAATAATACATCTGTAAGTTATATATATATCAGAAACAAATGCAAATATTACATAATAATCATATATCTTGATAAATTTTAACCGCGCACATATTACCGATAAATAACTTAATCAAATAAATATGTGTTATATTAATTATTTATTAAATCGTTTAGAAAACTGCCTAAATGCTAATAATGTTTCATTGCTGACATGATGCTCAATACCTTCTGAATCTCTCTGAGCAGTTTTTTTATTAATACCCAAATCCATGAGAAATGTTCTTACAATTTTATGTCGTATATGATTTTCATCAGCTAATCGTCTTCCTTGTTCTGTTAATAATACCCTACAGTAACGTTTATGTTCAATTAATGAATAAGCAGTTAATTTCTTTAACATTTTTGCTACTGTTGGTTGTGTTACTCCTAATCGTAAAGCTAAATCTACTTGACGAGCTTCTCCACATTCTTGGATTAAGTCTGAAATCAACTCAATATAATCATCAATAAGCTCACGACGATGTGCTGCTCTAACCTGGATGAATCCCTGTGAATTATCTACTGTTTTCATAAAAATTTTGAATGATTAAGCAATATCTCCATATTATTTTAGTTGTAACAAATATATCATGCTACATTCTAAATAATAAACCTTATCAACATATATAGATTATAATATCTCTTCAAAACATAACATTTTTACCATTATTTTATTTTTATATGCATATAAAAATATGCATATATATTATAATACTCTATATTTATGCAATAAATATATTAAATGATCTATATACAAAAATATAAAGATATAATCAACATATAAACAAAATTAACTAACATAATAATGTTGCCTAGATAAAAACAAAATCAAATGTTCTACTATACTATTAAATAAAAAAAGAAAATTATTTACACTCATCCATAATCATTACATATATCTTAACTAATGCCCAATTACATTTTAAAAGTTACATAGCTCTATCATATTTTATCTATATAGTTAACAAAAGACTAATAACCAGATTGTACTAATAAAATAAATAAATGAACTATAACATATACTTAAATAATACTGTTATTATCTGTATAATATAAATATTATGATATTTATATTTCATGTAACAAAATAGTATAAATTATTTAATACATTATTACCAATATATACATTTATATCATCACATCTTTATGAATATAAAATTTGCCATATAAAAAAATTTATAATACTATCCATCTAGCTTTTATAATGAAAATGACTAAAAATAGTGCATTTATTTTAATGTTGAATCGTTAATTACACAAATAATTTAGATTTTATCTGATCGTAAATATTATGTTACATACACATCGTAAAAAAAAGGTGATTGTTGGCATATCTGGAGGGGTAGATTCTTCTGTATCCGCATGGATATTACAACAAAAAGGATATAAAGTAGAAGGATTATTTATGAAAAACTGGGAGGATGATGACAGCAATGAAAACTGCTCATCAGCATCTGATTTAGCAGATGCTTACTCTGTCTGTAATCATTTGGGTATATATTTACATACCATAAATTTTTCTAAAGAATATTGGGAAAGTGTATTTCAAGTCTTTCTAAAAGAATACAAAATGGGTCGAACTCCTAATCCTGATATACTCTGTAACAAAGAAATTAAATTCAAATGTTTTTTAGAATTCGCACGTGAAGATTTAGAAGCGGATTTTATTGCAACTGGACATTACGTACGCCGTATTGATACGAATCAAGAAACTTATCTAATGCGTGGTTTAGATAAAAATAAAGATCAAAGCTATTTTCTATATACACTCAGCCATACACAACTTAAACAATGTTTATTTCCTATCGGAACATTAAATAAATCACAAGTTAGGAGTATCGCTAAGGAATTAAACTTAATTACAGCAAACAAAAAAGATTCTACTGGTATTTGTTTCATCGGTAAACGCAAATTTAGAAATTTTATTAGTAATTACATACCAATACAACCAGGATTCATAATTAATGTAAATGGCGATAAAATTGGCACACATCAAGGAGTACCATTTTATACCTTAGGACAAAGAAAAGGATTAAATATAGGTGGGATCAAACGAGGAAATGGTAAACCATGGTACGTAATAGATAAGGACATAAAAAATAATACGTTAATTGCAGCACAAGAGCACTGTCATCCTCTTCTTATGTCTATTGAATTTATCACTAAAAAAGTAAAATGGATAAAAAGAAACCTACTTACATCACCGTTATATTGTACAGTAAAAACTAGATACAGACACCCAGATATCCAATGCCATATATATCCTCTTTTTAATAATAACCTCAAAGTTATTTTAAAAAAACCAGTATCAGCAATTACACCAGGACAATCAGCAGTGTTTTACTCACATGAAAATTGTTTAGGTGGCGGAATCATTGAAAAAACTACCCCTTTTATTACTTAAGTTCTAAAAATTGTTCTTTCCCAATAAATATGAAAAATATCAATTTAAATATTAATTTAATACTATTAAACATATTAAACACTACTACAAGTAAACACAACTCAATAACCATTATATTTGATATTTAATTTCATTATACATGCATAAATCTTTCAAACACTTCCAATATTTATCTGAAAATAAAATTATTTAAATAAGAATATTAATAGATCACTAGTATAAATTTATTGAAAATTAATCCTTATAACTATAATCAATTACAATTTATTATAATTATTTTATACATTTTTAATATTAATGATATTATGCATATAATCACTCATGATTATAAAAAAATAAAGTTTTTCATTATAAATATATACAAAAGACCTATAAAATACACATGTTCTTTTTATAAAAAATTAAACTTAAAAATAACCATATAAGTATAAGCCTTTCATTAGTTTAATTATACAAGGAGAAAAAGTGATAAAGTTATCACCTTTAACCGTAGTATCACCTATCGATGGTCGTTACTATACGCAAACTGATGCCTTACGTAGTATTTTTAGTGAATTTAGTCTATTAAAATTTCGAGTGAAAATTGAAATTCATTGGTTACAAAAACTAGCTCACACAACAGCTATTAAAGAAATACCTCCTTTTACACAAATCGAATATAACTTTTTAAATAAATTAGTAGTTAATTTTAATATCAAAGATGCAGAACGTATTAAAGAAATAGAACAAATTATTCAGCATGATATCAAAGCAATAGAGTATTTTTTAAAAGAAAAAATAAGTATACTGCCTAACTTAAAAAAAATCAGGGAATTTATTCACTTTGCTTGTACTTCGGATGATATTAACAACCTTGCATATGGATTAATGCTTACTAATGCTAAAAAAACTATTTTACTGCCTATTTGGAAACAAATTATTAATGAAATAAAAAAAATGAGTATTAATTATAAAGACATTCCTTTATTATCCAGAACTCATGGACAACCTGCTACTCCTTCTACTATTGGAAAAGAAATGGCTAATATTGCCTATCGACTAATACGCCAATATAATCAATTAAAATCAATAAAAATTTTAGGTAAAATGAACGGTGCCGTAGGGAATTACAACGCTCATACAATAGCATACCCAGAAATAAATTGGCGTAAATTTAGCAAAGAATTTGTTACATCTTTAGGAATTGAATATAACCCATATACAACACAAATAGAACCGCATGATTATATTGCTGAATTATCTGACTGTATTACACGATTCAATACAATCTTAATAGATTTTAATAGAGATATATGGGGTTATATTTCACTCAACTATTTCAAACAACACCATAATAAAGTTTCAATTGGATCTTCTACTATGCCACACAAAGTAAATCCTATAGACTTTGAAAATTCTGAAGGAAACTTAGGATTAGCAAATGCCATATTTAATCATTTTTCTGAAAAGTTACCAATATCACGTTGGCAACGCGATTTAAGCGATTCTACCGTTCTAAGAAGCTTAGGAATGGCTATAGGATACGCCTTAATCGCCTACCATAGCGTATTAAAAGGAATAAAAAAATTGATAGTTAATAAAAAATACGTATTAAATGAATTAAACAAGCATTGGCCAGTATTAAGCGAAGCTATTCAAACAGTTATGAGACGATATAATATTCACAAATCTTATGAAGATACAAAAAAATTTATCGACAGTACAGATATTAATCCTGAAAAAATAAAAAATTTTATTGAATCACTACCATTACCAACAACGGAAAAAATACGCTTACAAAAAATAACCCCAACTGATTATATAGGTTTAGCGGCAGAGATGGCAAATGAAATTGATGATATAACATAATTATGTTATATCATCAATTTCATAAATCAACATTTCATTATATAAATTTATATTAACGTATACCCTAAAGCTAAGGCATTAGTTATTGTATTATTTAATTTAATGCATCTATTCCATAGCGATAGAATAAAACGAAATAAAACAAAAATTAAATATTAATACTATAACTTACTCATTTAATTAAATTACCTTCCAAAAAGATACAACCTGTCATGTATTACACTAATATTATAATTTTCCGTATAAAAATATATTATTTTATAAAAATTTGTTCATACAATCATATTTTATAAACATTGAATAACATTAAATTCAATATTTATAAATATTAAAATATATACGCTATTGTCTATTGTCTATTGTCTATTGTCTATTGTCTATAATTAATGTTCATATTCTATTTATAACTCAACTATATCATTACATACACCATACGAATATTATGCTCTAAAAAATCGCAATTGTAATTTCTCATTTTAATATTTTAGATAAATCTATTTTTTTTGTTTTTAAAACCGTATACCAACTAGTAACTACCCCAAGTAATAATGTTATACCTAAAACTAATAATACATCCCACCCATTTAGTTTAATAGGTAAAAAATTAATAAAATAGATTCCTTTTGATAAAATCTTATTTCCTAATAAATCATTACAAATTGTAATTAAATTTGTTAACTTAAAAGAAGTAAAAACACCTAATCCAGTTCCTATAACACCAGAAATAATATAAATAATTAATCCATACCAAAAAAATATACCTCTAATTAAAACATTTTTACCTCCTAATGCATAAATTAAAGCAATATCGTAATTTTTATCTTTTATTGATAAAATAAGCATAGCGATTACATTAAAACAAGAGATACTTATCATTAATATCATTGATAAATATACAATTACACGAACTATTTGAATATCTCTATAAATATACCCATAAGTATCCATCCAGCTTTTCACATAAACCTGATGATTAAATATTTTTTCAATTTTATGTGCTATTCTATCAGCAACAAAAATATCATTAATTTTAATAGCTATTCCTGAAATGTCCGATGTGTTATGAGGACATAAATGCTGTTGTATATCTAATAAAGACATTACGGCAATATTGCAATCTAATTGGCTATTCAAATTTAATATACCAGATACTTGTAAACGAATCTTTTTAGATGATAATAATTTGTTATCCATACGAAAATTATGAGCAATTAAAATAGTAATCCAATCACCTACCTTAATTCCTAGAACATCTGATATTCCTTTCCCTAAAATAATCTGTTTCGTGTTTTCATAAAAATATTTCCAAGAAAAATCTTTCTCTATAAAACACGATAGTGTTTCTTCATCTACTTTCTTCATTAAATCTACACTTCTAACATAAACCACATGCCATTTATTATTAAATTCAATAACTCCGGAAAAATTAATACAAGGATTTGCATAAATAATCTCTGGCATTTGGCGAACACGCTTCAAAACCGTCAACCAATCAATAATTGATGCACCTACTGGCTTAATCTCTACATGCGGAACAACCGATAAAATACGATGACTTAATTCATATTTAAACCCATTA